>NZ_CP192544.1:0-600161 GCF_050632365.1 Rahnella sp. PAMC25559
TGCGTATTGAGGGCATTAAGCAGCCAGAACAATGACACATCTGCGACGGCGAAATCGGCCATACGCTGATTGCTCTCACGACGCATCCCCATCAGGCGGCGGCGTTTAGCCTGCAATTGTGTGAGAATTTGCTCCATGTCCAGGACCAGCCCGTGATGAGCGGACATTGCCAGCAACGGAGGAATAAAAGTACTGTCATTTCTCCAGCCGCCTTGACCGTCGCGAACCAGACGTAATACAGGACAGATCAGGTATTCTTCGTTTTGTTCTGTGTCAAAACGCAGAGACAAAGCATAACGGGCCACAGCCATGGACTCTTCTTCCTGACCGAATGCATCCTGAACATTTACCCATTCCTGACGATAACGAAGCGGGCGATCCCCCGCATTGTCAGTGAGTTGTACGTTGCTGCTGTTGGCCTGCAATAACGGCATCGCCAGCATCACCGTAAGCTCATTGATTTGTGCCGGAATATCCTGAGATAAATCCCGGGCAGGGGGGGGGAGATCGCTGCTCCCGGTATCTATCAGAGAACCGTCAGGCAGACGCACGGTTAGCTGTAGTGCTTGCAGGCGTCTGACACTTAGCAAGCCTTCATCAAATTCAGCTGTGGCTACGCCCCAGGGATTAACAACGGACAGGTGGGCAACACATTGATTACTATGTGCTTCCCACAAAGCCTGCTGCTGGAACTGCTGAGGGGACAGCAATGCCCCCTCACTCCATAGTGGTCGATAAATTTTCATTACCACTCCGGCCTCTTACGCTTTCGCTTTAGGCATCTGAGAAACTAATGACAGATTCACGTCCATGCCTTCTACCTGGAAGTGCGGTACGGCGTAGAGTTTCACGCGGAAGAAGCCAGGGTTGTCTTCGATATCTTCAACGGTCACTTTGGCATCACGCAGCGGGTGAGAAGCCTGCAGATCGTCGCCCGGATCGGTCATTTCGGTGACCAGCGTACGTACCCAGGTGTTCAGTTCCAGTTCCAGCAGACGGCGGTCTTTGGTGGTACCGATGTTTTCACGCTGGATAAGCTTCAGGTAATGCGCGATGCGTGACAGCAGGAAGATGTAAGGCAAACGCGCATTGATGCGGCTGTTAGCAGTGGCATCCGCGGTGTCGTACAGCGCCGGTTTCTGCGCAGAGTTGGCAGAGAAGAAGCAGGAGTAATCGCGGTTTTTGTAGTAAGACAACGGGATGAAGCCCAGGTTGGCAAACTCAAACTCGCGGGTTTCCGGGATCATCACCTCAGACGGAATTTTCACCTGATTACCGGTACCCAGGTCGTACAGGTGGATCGGCAGATCAGTCACTGCGCCGCCTGCCTGCGGACCACGGATTTGTACGCACCAGCCGTTTTTGATGAAGCTTTTCACCATGTTGGCAGCAAAGGCGAACGCGGCGTTGGTCCACAGATATTTCTCGTGATCCGGGCCTTTCACTTCTTCTACGTAGTTGAAACTGCGAACCGGCACGGTATCCGGGCCATACGGCAGACGACCCAGCACGCGCGGCATGGTCAGACCGATATAGCGGGAATCGTCGGAATCGCGGAAGGATTTCCATTTGATGTATTCGGCGCGATCGAAGTAGTTACCGATGTCTTTAATCGCGGCAACTTCTTCCATGGAATCTTTCAGGAAGAATTTTGGACCGACGGCACCGACGAACGGCATGTGCGCGGCAGCAGAGACTTTAGAGATGTTACGCAGCAGCGCGACGTCTTGCGCAGAGGCGTCAAACTCGTAGTTAGAAATGACGGAACCAATTGGCTCGCCGCCTGGTGTGTCATATTCCTGAATGTAGGTATGGCGGTACAGGCCGCTCTGAATGATCTCGGGACAATCTTCGAAGTCCTGACGCAGGTCATCTTTAGACACGTCCAGCAGTTCGATTTTCACGTTCTGGCGGAAATCAGTGCGGTCAACCAGAAACTTCAGGCCACGCCAGCCGGATTCCACGCGCTGGAATTCAGGGTGATGCATGACTTCGTCCAGCTGACGGCTGATCTGGCTGTCGAGTTCGGCGATGTGGTGATCGAGCAGCGTTTTATCCAGACGTTCAACAGTCTGACCCGACAGCTTCAGGCGTTCCAGGAAAACCTGAACGGCCGCAGTGACACGCTGGTCGGCAGTGACATCAGCCAGCGCTGAGGTATCCTGGAAATCGTTCAGGTCGCCCAGTGAGGAAACCGGTGTAAGATTAATTTTGTCGAACAGGGAGGCATAAATAGGGCTGGCTTCCGGGTTCTCGAGCACGGTCGTCTGACTGTTTGAAGAAGAGGCGTTTTCGTTATTGACTGACATAAGCATTATCTCGCATTAATCCGTTAAGTGGAGGCAATCAGGCCTTTGGCGCCAGGGCATTCAGTTCGCTGCGCAGTTCATTGCTCAGAGACGGATCTTTAAGAATGGTTTCGAGCTCTTTGCGGAAGGTCGCGTTGTCGAGCAGATTGGATTTGAGATCGCGTAAAAGATTACGCATCGCGAGCATCGCGCGAAGCTGTGGGATCTGACGTGCCACTTGTTCTGGCTCGAAATCCTTCATTTCTTTGAAGTTAAGCTTGATGCTTTCTTCGCTTCGATCGCCTGACAGTGTGTTTTCAACGGTCAGGTTCAGCGACGGGCTAAAATCAGCGAGTACACTGTTAAAGTTATTTTTATTAATATTGACTTTTTCACGCTCTGACAAAGGACGCGTCTCTTTACCATTGCTGTAGTCACCCATTACCATTAATTTTAAAGGTAATTCGACTTTTTTCTGCGCGCCGCCTGTATGTAAATCGAGTTTAATATTGACGCGAGCCTTGGGTATTTCTTCCTGAAAGCTATTAGACATGCCTATCCCTTATTGATGAGTGATAAACGCTGCCAATGAACTCATGAATAAATGAAAGGTTGGCAACCCTGCCATAAAACGATATCCATTTCTGCACCTGGTGGGGTGAGATAAATCAGGGTCACAATCAAGACAAAATATTTTGAGAAACATTCCGCAGTGTGTTTTGAGTTTATGTGAAAAAATTCCACATAAGTACCTGTGGCCGGTATTTTAGAAACATTGATGTTTATATTGAAAACTAAAATGTGTTACTGAATGTTACTGGTTAAGCTTATATACATGAAAGAATATTTCATTGATAAGTAAGATTTTTCTTTATGAGTCTCTTTAAGTGCCACAGCGCAAGGGCTTGCGCTGAATTGTACCTTTCTACCCGGCGTAAAAATAACTAAGAGTTTTCGTATTAAGAGGGATTTGAGTTAGGGAATATTCTCATTAATTAATGAAAAAATAAATCATGGTCGTTAAGCAGGTAGCTTTAATTCATAAGATTTTTCCTCGGTAATTATTAGGAATATTCACATAACAAATGATTTGAGAGTTTTATTTGATTGCATTTTATGAGGGAAATATCTTAGAGCCATTTTAAAGTGGGCCGGAATAAGTCGGGTGAGTATCTCGTTCTGATAATGAAAGTTATAATACTTATTGCGAGTCACTTCACGTTAACGTGAAAAAAAAGTTAAAGTATGAGATTTATCCCGCGTAAGAAAAATGAGTACTGGCGACATTCAGGCGTTAATGCCCTTGAGCCACGTTAGGCAGATCGATCATCCTGCCAAAAATTTGTGATAGTACGGGTGTAAGGCTAAACATTCGCAGGGATATGCCGATAAATAGACTCCTGATCCGATGTATAAGAGCCGCACATGTCCCTAAAAAAGTCTTCTCTGCTTGTTTTAATTGTTCTTTTTGCTCTCTTTTTCGCCAGTATGATGTCTAACGTCTGGTTGCTGACACGCAGTAATCATTCACTGGATGATGTGAATAAAGAAATCCGCGTGGTGCTTTCCATTATTGACCCGATTAACCACAGCCGTACTTCTCGCGTACGGGTGATGGAACTGATGAAACAGATCGAGAGCGGGGATAACAGCCAGTTGAAACCGGCACTCGAAGGTGTGGATGAAGCCACCGGTAAAGCGGACGCAGCATTCCAGGCCTATCTGAGTGCACCCAAGCTGCCGGGCGAAGCAGCCCTGGCCGAGGCCTACCGCGCCACCTATCTTGATTACCGTCAGAATGGTATTCAGCCGCTGGTTGACGCTGCCCGTTTAGGCGATCAACAGCAGTTTAAAGCGCGTATTCCGGCAGTGATAAAACTGGATCGCCAGTATGAAATTGTGCTGGATCAGGTGCTGGCGTTGCATGAGAAATACGCCAAAAACCTCAACAGCGAAGCGCAAAACAACTTCAGTTTTGGCATCGGGCTGACCATCGCGTTCTGCGTATTATTCCTGGTGGTGATCCTTGCGGTGCTCATCTTCATGAAACGTTACGTGCTGAACCCGTTGCTGAGTTCCCGTTATCACTGCCGTCAGATCGCCGAAGGATATCTGGATACACCGGTGCCAGTGAAGATGAATTCGCGCAGTGAAATCGAACAACTGATGCAGTCGATGGAACATATGCGACTGGCACTGACGCAGATTATCAGTCAGGTGCGCGATACCAGCCACACGGTAGCGCATGCTTCACAAGAAATTACTGCCGGGAATATCGATCTTGCCTCGCGCACTGAACAACAGGCGGCAGCGCTGACAGAAACGGCGGCCAGCATGGAAGAACTGGGGGCGACGGTAAAACAGAATACTGAAAATGTCGTTCGCGCCAGCAGCCTGACCCGCGAAGCCGTGAAAAATGCCCGTGCCGGTGAGAAAGTGGCGCAGGAAGTGATCCAGACCATGGGGCGCATCAACAGCAGCTCTAAAAAAATCGAAGACATCACCGGTGTGATTAACAGCATCGCTTTCCAGACCAATATACTGGCGCTGAATGCTGCCGTTGAAGCGGCACGGGCAGGCGAGCAGGGGCGTGGATTTGCCGTGGTGGCGAGCGAAGTACGTAATCTGGCGCAGCGCAGCGCGGTGGCAGCGAAGGAGATCGAAAGCCTGATTTCAGAATCTGTCGCCAATATAAAAGAAGGGTCAGATCAGGTTTCCCGCACCGGCGATTCCATTAGTGCGATCATTACATCGGTGACTCAGGTGGATGTCCTGATGGAGCATATATCGACGGCGTCGGATGAACAAAGTCGTGGGATCAGCCAGATTGAACAGGCGGTGACGGAAATTGACGGAGTGACGCAACAAAATGCGGCGCTGGTTCAGGAGTCTGCGGCGGCGGCCGCTTCGCTGGAAGAGCAGGTGCATCATCTGACGCATTCGGTTTCGGCGTTCAGGTTAGCAGCGGTATAAAGTAAGACCCAACTCCCGGCGACGAAAGTGCCGGGAGCATTTATTTTGGGTTTTTATCAGACGAATTTAGCCAGAGGATCCGCTGCCGCAAAGGCAATATCACGCTCTGCCCGAGGCGGGTAAATCAGCTCATTTGTAATGGCGATTTTGATTTTTTTCGCCTCCTCACGTACCGATTGTACTTTTTGATCCCAGCCTTCCGTAAACACTGCCCCCCAACTGCCCAGATCAAGACAGGTGACGTAATTCACCTGACGATAAGGAATGGGCGGCAGGCCCAGGATGCTTGCCGCGACATTATTTCCGGCAAATTTACCTAACTGAATCGCATGCTGACAGGACATCAGCGCCGTATTGCCGACATCATCGGTGGCGGCATGAGCAACATCCCCGGTGGCGAAGACATCAGAGACACCACGAATTTGCAGATTATCATCGACATACAAACGCCCGACACTGTCACGCTCCGCTGCAAACTGTTCAGTCAGCGCATTGGCCTGCACGCCGGCGGTCCATACCACGGCTGAGGAGGCAATGTGGCTTCCATCACTCAATGTCACACCGGTTGCGTCAATGGCGGTGATGTCTGTCTGTAAACGCCACTCGATGCCGATTTCCCTGGAGGCTTGTTCAATGACGTCGCGCAGCGCTTCACTGTAACGCCCACCGATAACGTCACCACGCTCAACTACGATAACTTTAGTCTTGGTTTTCGGGCCGAAGAGATCGCGCAGGCGGGAAGGTAATTCAGTCGCCAGTTCGATTCCGGTAAAACCCCCGCCACACACCACCACCGTGTTGCGTGCCGGGGTTGGCGCTTGGTTTGCCAGCCCGGTCAGATGTTTTTCAAAAACGAGTGCCGATTCCAGCTGATCGATATTGAACGTGTATTGATCGGCACCGGGAACAGTGGCCTGTCTTGCATTGCTGCCTGTGGCCAGCACCAGCCGGTCATAACTCGCCGATGCCAGTTGACCCTTCGCATCGGAATACCATACGTTTTTTGTCTTATTATCAATGCGTTTTGCGTTTCCCTGAATGAAGTGAATGTTCAGGGCTGTAAACAGCGGTGCCAGCGGAGAAACCAGAGAGGCAACATTATTTTCATAAAATCTCGGGCGCACACGCAGCTCAGGATGAGGTGCCAGAACGCTGATGTTGATGTCATCGCCGCCATTTATATACGCCAGCCGTGCTGCACTCACTGCGGCCCACATACCTGCAAAACCGCTACCGAGGATCAGAATATGCTTTTTCATGTGTTCAACCCTTAAATGTTCAGAACGCGTTAATAATCTGACTACCACTATACTTGTCGTAGTTAACTGCGACAATATTTTTCGGAGTTAAAAGGGTAAGGATAAAAGAGGATATTCAACTGATTGATTAATTGTAAAATCGTCAAAGGGAATTACAGGCTCAAAAGCGCGTCTTTCAGGTGCGGACAATCTCTGTATAATGACTCAGATCAAGTTTAACGGAGTTCATCATGGCGTTTTACAGTTCTGGCGTGGAATATGGCATTCATAGTCTGGTGTGCATGGTCGATATCAGAGGCGACGATCGTGAAATGAATGTCCGCGAAATGGCAGAGTTGCAGGGCGTTCCCTATGATTATCTGGCGAAAATCTTCACCCGTCTTTCGCGCGGGGGACTGGTAGTGAGCAGTGAGGGGAAGGGCGGCGGTTTCCGTCTGGCACGCTCCGCGGCACTGATCACCATGCTGGATGTGGTTCAGGCCATCGATGGGGAGAAAGGGATTTTTGAATGCAAAGAGATCAGACAACGGCTGGCTGTTTTTGAAGAAAGTCCGCCGGCCTGGGCGTGCGAAGGGCCTTGCGGGATCCGCGCGGTGATGGACAGCGCGCAACAACGTATGGAAGAAGAGTTAGCCCGCCACAGCATTTTAGATCTGGCGAGAAAAACATTTCGCAAGGCGCCGGACACTTTTGCCATTGAAGTGCAGGATTGGATTGCTGAACGGCGCCGCTCACAGTAGATGAACCCGGCCAGTGCCTGTTTCACTGGCCTTGTATTTAACGGTTTAGCGGAAGACGCCCACGGCATCCACTAACCTTTCCGCCTGTTTCTTTAAACCCGATGAGGCCATTGCGCCTTCCTGCACCTGAACTGAATTCTGATGGGTGATGCGATCCAGCTCTTCGATGGCTTTGGCGACATCCAGCAGACCAAGATTTTGTTCGCCGGTTGCTGTTCTGATCTGCGCAATCAACGCAGAAACGTTTTGCACCTGGGTGACAATATCATCCATCGTCTTTCCTGCCTGAGCGACCTGTTTTGATCCCGAAATCACCGTGTCGGCGCTGGCATCGATCAACCGCTTAATTTCACTGGCGGCTGACGCGCTGCGTTGTGCAAGACTGCGAACTTCCCCGGCCACCACGGCGAACCCTTTGCCTTGTTCCCCGGCGCGTGCCGCTTCAACGGCAGCGTTCAGCGCGAGAATATTGGTCTGGAATGCGATGCCATCAATCACCGATGTAATAGTGGCGATCTGCTTTGAACTGTCGGTAATTTGCTGCATTGTGCCGACAACACCTTGCATGGCATGGCTGCCTTTCTCTGCCGCCTGGCTGGCGCTAAGAGATAACGAGTCTGCCTCGGCCGCCGTCTGAGTGTTGCTTTCAACCGTCGCGTTCATTTCATTCATGGCCGCAGCGGTTTCCCCCACATTGGCTGCCGTCTGTTCTGTTCGACGGCTAAGTAAATCGTTGCCCTGTGCCAGTGATTCGCTGGCCTGTTTTACTTTCTGCGCCTGGCTGTGTACATCATCGACCATCCAGCGGCAGATCAATCCAAGCTGCCCGACCGAACGCAGCGTCATACCAATTTCATCCGTCCGCGCCATCGGCGTGATGGTGTGGCTGGCGCCGCTCGCCACCTGTAATGTCTGTTTGCACAACTGTTCGAGCGGACGGGTGATCTGCCACTCAAGCCAAAGGCCAAGGAAAAATATCAGCACGGCGTTCCCCACCAGTGCGGAAATCATTTGCATTGAAGGTAAGGCAAAGAGCGTTGACATAAGCAGGGTACCCGCCAGCAACACAGCGAATAATCCGCTACGGATCCGCCAGCGGACGGAAAGAGTTTTCAACACAGAAAGTCCGCGGGTAAGACCCGTTCGGATCAGCAAGCCTTTGTGAAGACGCCGGTTGTTCAGTTCGCCGCGATTGATTTTATCGTACAGCAACTGCGTCTCAGTAATTTCTGTCGCGGTCGGTTTCGTTCGTACGGAAAGATAACCCCGCGTTTTGCCGCCGCGAATGATCGGTACCACGTTAGCGCGAACCCAATAGTGATCGCCGTTGCGTCGGCGGTTTTTGACCAGCGCTGTCCACGAGAAACCTTGCTGCAATGTGGCCCACATATCTTTAAAGGCCTGAGGAGGCATATCGGGATGGCGGACAATATTGTGCGGGTGGCCGATAATGTCTTCGCTGGCAAAACCGCTCACTTCGATAAAAGCATCGTTAGCGTAGGTAATGTGACTGTTTACATCGGTCGTGGACATCAAGGTGGCGTAGTCCGGGTACTGATATTCCTGCTGAGTGACAGGCTGGTTATTGCGCATAGTGACATATTCCCTGGTCAGGCTGCGGTTGAATTTAGATTAAGTTCCTTAACACTTAGTATGTCGGCATGAAAAAAATTTTCTTTAGGGATCACTTTCGGATGTTCAAATAAATGTCCCTGCACGCCCCTGTTTGTTCATAAACGCGTCAGATCAGCACTTCATAAACCCTCAGCTAAGTCTCTTATTTTTCACACTTCGCTGCCATTGTGACTCCAGACTTAATAGGTCTGGAGTCATAAACCTTTTGCCTATGATCTTCAGGCTTGTTATAACTGCCGCCCGCGTTCTTTGTTGTGAAATTTAGCTGATGACTGAGCAGATATCTGAAACCGAAACCGACTTTGCTGCTGAAAATGTAGGGCGTCACGTGCTGGTCTATCTGCAACAGATAAAAGCAACGCCGCTGGCAAAACTGGACGATTTTGATGAAGAGGGGAATGCCACGGTCGGGCAGGTGATCAACGTGTGGATCCGGCTTTCGCTGATCCTGACACGTCGTCGGCCTGAAATTGCGGTTTCCTCCATAATGAAACACGTTTTGCCGGTGATCGGCGACGTTCCGTTGAACAAGATTACCCGCCTGCGCCTTAACCGTTTATTTAACGTATTGCTGGCCGAGGGAAAAATTTCGGAAGCGAAAAGGGTTTTTGCGTTGTGTAAGCAATTTTTCAGCTGGGCAGAAATACAGGGTTATCTTCCTCATTCTCCGCTCGGCGCCATGAAAAGACGTGATGTCGGTGGGCGTAATACGCCGCCGCGCGAACGTACGCTGACCGATGCGGAAATCTGGATATTCTGGCATGGTCTTGATTTGTGGGATATTTCAGAACAATGCCGCTGGGCGTTGCGATTATGTCTGCTGACTGCGCGCCGTCCGGATGAAGTGGTGCGGGCGCGCAAAGATGAATTCAATCTGCGCATCAGTGTCTGGCGGCAGGGCAAGCGTAATAAGTCAGCACGCGATCACAGCCTGCCGCTGACGCCACTGATGCTTGTTTGCATCAATGCGCTGATCGCCGCCAGTCCAAAAAACAGCCCGTGGCTGGTGCCTTCGCCGAAGGATCCAGGCAAACCGCTGTCGCGGGGCGCGATTACGCAGGTTATTCGCCGGATGATGCGTGCGGAAAGGGGGCTTGGAATTGCCCCCTTTACCACCCGAGATTTGCGCCGAACGGCACGTTCAAAATTATCGGCTCTGGATGTTTCTAATGACGTCGCCCGTAAAATCATGAACCACTCACTGGAAGGTATCGACCGTGTTTATGATACGCATGATTATTTACCCCAGATGAAGCAGGCGCTCGACGCATTTTCTGACAATATTCATGACATTATTAATGCCCCGGATTACTTATCATTGCGGCACAAATTTGATGGCGAATTCTTGCAGATTCCTCAAATATCGCTGCTTTATATGGAGAATTAAGCGCTTTTAGCCGCATTGAGGTTTTTTATATTTTGCAGATGGATATAACGATAAACCCGTCAGGGATGCGTTGGGAAAAGGCAGCGGAAATGAGCTGCTACACTTGTGTATTGATTTGGCAATGCCAGAAGACTGAGGAATAAATGATGCATCCACAACACTCGCGCGCTGTCGGGCTGCCAGAAGCGACAAAAACTCTGCTGCTGAGTCATGGCACTGCAGAGGAAAAACGTCAGGAAATTCGTGAATACTTTATTCAGACCTGGGAACTGTATGAAAGCCTGTTTGACTGCCTGTCGGATGAACGGGCGTATCACAACAAAGCGATTTCCCTGCGTCATCCGCTGATTTTCTATTTCGGTCACACGGCGACGTTTTTCATCAATAAGCTGATGGCGGCGGGGCAACTCCCGCAGCGCATCGATTCGCAAATTGAATCGATGCTGGCAATCGGCGTCGATGAGATGAGCTGGGACGATCTCGACGATCAAAACTACAACTGGCCTTCCGTCGCAAATTTGCGTGAATACCGCCATCGCGTGCGTGAAGAAGTGCTGGGCATCATCGACACAATGCCGCTGACGTTGCCTGTGGACTGGAACAGCCCGGCCTGGGTGATCCTGATGGGCATCGAGCATGAGCGTATTCATCTTGAAACCTCCAGCGTGCTGATCCGTCAGTTACCGGTGGAGTGGGTGACTCCCCAGCCACACTGGCCTGCCTGTCAGGAAGCACGTGCGGATCGTAAAACCGTCCCCGAAAATGACATGGTGGCCGTTAAAGGTGACGTTGTCACGCTGGGTAAGCAAGACGATACTTACGGCTGGGATAATGAATACGGCACGTCAGAGCATAACATTCAGGCATTTAGCGCCAGTAAGATGCTGGTCAGTAACGCGGAATTTTATACCTTTATGCAGGCCGGTGGTTATCGCGATACCCAGTGGTGGGATGACGAAGGTGCCGGCTGGCGTGACTTTACTCAAGCAGAAATGCCGACGTTTTGGGTCGGTTCGCCTCGTGAACCTGACCAATTGAAACTGCGCCTGATGGCAGAAGAAATTCCGATGCCGTGGGACTGGCCAGCGGAAGTTAATCAGCTTGAAGCGGCTGCTTTTTGTCGCTGGAAGGCAGCGCAGACCGGTGAATCGGTACAGTTGCCGACCGAGGCAGAGTGGATGATTTTGCGTGAACAGGTGCAGGGCGATCAGCCTGACTGGGACAGGGCGCCGGGTAATATCAATCTGGAATACTGGGCCTCATCTTGTCCGGTGGATCACTTCGCGCAGGGTGATTTTTACGATGTGATCGGCAATGTCTGGCAATGGTCATCCACGCCAATCGGCGGTTATAACGGTTTCCGCGTGCACCCTTTATATGATGATTTCTCGACGCCAACTTTTGATGGCAAGCATTCGATGATTAAAGGCGGCAGCTGGATTTCTACGGGCAATGAAGCGCTGAAATCTGCACGTTACGCCTTCCGCCGTCACTTTTTCCAGCATGCCGGTTTCCGATATGTGGTGTCCAGTCATCAGGATGTGCAGACAGTAAATCCGTATGAGACGGACGGACTGGTCGCGCAATATCTGGATTTCCAGTACGGGCCGCGTCATTTTGATGTTCCAAATTACGCCACTCAACTGGTGGATATTGCCGTAAAACATGTATCAGGGCGCAGCAGGGCACTGGATATAGGTTGTGCGACAGGACGTGCGAGTTTCGAGCTGGCCCGTCATTTCGATACCGTTGTTGGGATGGATTATTCCGCGCGCTTTATCGATGTGGCTTTGGCACTGGCCCGTGGAGAAGCCTGCCGGTATGTGATCCCGGAAGAGGGGGAGCTGGTCGATTATTGTCAGGCCGCACTCAGTGAGGCAGAAATCAGTGCCGAACAAACGGAGCGGGTGAGTTTCGTTCAGGGGGATGCCTGTAATCTTAAACCGCAGGCTGAATTGTATGATTTGGTGCTTGCAGCCAATCTTCTGGATCGTCTGCGTGAACCGGCAAGTTTTCTGAAAGATATAGCGCCGATGATCCGCTCCGGCGGGTTACTGATGCTGTCATCACCTTACACCTGGATGGAAGAATACACGCCGAAGCAAAACTGGTTGGGTGGATTCCGCGAAAACGGTGAGGCAGTGACCACTCATCAGGCATTGCGACGTCTCTTAGCCAGTGAATTTGAGGAAGTGCAGGGTCCGCAGGATGTGCCCTTCGTGATCCGCGAAACCGCACGAAAATTCCAGCATACCGTCGCAGAATTAACGATCTGGCGTAAACGCTAAACGTTTCGCGAACTGACTCTTGAAACGGCCATTATCATGATGGCCGTTTTTTTTCGTCTGCACTTTCTTCCAGTCGCTTATGTCCATTCAGGCAGACATATCAGACTCTCCGCTTGCATCAGAGCCATGGGTCATTCAAAATGAATGAACGATCATTCATTTTGTGATTTGCCGACGGCACGGGTACATTTCGTAAGAAAGACCGAACCGTTTAATAACGGCAGATTTAGTGAAAACCAACAGCAGGTGAGATATGAACAAAAAGACTTTACGGCTCTCTTTCCCCCAGTGGCAGGGCGGAAACAACCCTCCTTATCACCTTGGCTCCCTTCTGCTCTCCTTTCTTTCGCCGGAAGCGAAAGGACCGGTCGAAACAGTTCCTGTCGCTTTACCGGGTGCTGAACCGCTGAAAGAGGTGGACGGTATAACCGCCAAACCTCAGCTCCTCAGGCAACTTGGCGATGCAGCGGCCCTGATTGAAAAGCACGACCCTGGGGCCATTGTTGTTTTAGGCGGAGACTGCCTGGTTTCTCTCGCACCTTTTGCGCACCTGCTGAATAAATACGGTGAAAAACTCGGTGTGCTCTGGGTTGACGCTCATCCCGACGTGCAAACGGCAGAGCAGTATTCAAATGCCCATGCGCATGTCTTGGGGGCATTGACAGGCACCGGGGACAAAGATTTAGTCGGTCATGTTCGGCACAAATTATCCCCGTCGAAAATCATGATCGCCGGCATTCATGACCCGCTGGATTATGAGCGTGACTACCTTGCCAGCCATAAGGTGGCAACCTGCGGCCCGCAGCAGGTCAAAACCGGAGCTGCTGAGGTTATGGAGTGGATTGCAAAAGAGAAAATCGAATATCTGGCCATCCACCTTGATCTTGACGTACTGGATCCGGCACTGTTCCGCTCGGTTCTGTTCGCAAAACCCGGCCGAGGTGAGCATGATTTTGGTGATGCTGCAGAAGGGAAACTGACCATTCAGGATGTGATTACGTTAATTAATCAGGCCACTTCGCAAGCCGAGGCTGTCGGCCTCACCATCGCGGAACACATGCCCTGGGACATGGTCAACCTTAAGCATTTGCTCAGCGAGCTGCCCCTTTTGAAATAAACTTTTCCATCGGCATGGATAGCGGCCTGACCCGCAGTGACTCTGGTCTGTAGCATAAAAGCACGTTAAAGTGCCGCTCTTAATTCACTATTGAAGGCCGCTATGTTAAAGGACACTGCAACCTACCATAAGCTCATTACTGCTGCCGCCGCCTGTTTTGCTAATAAAGGATTCAGCGCAACCAGCGTGCGTGAAATCTCCACGTGCGCCGGTATTAGTCAGGGGGCTATGTACACCTATTTCAAAAGCAAGGATGAGCTCATACGCGCTATTGTTCTCGAAGAGCAGAATTCTGCCCTGATGATGCATGATGAGCCCTACACCGGTTCGCATTTCGATCGACTTTGCATACAGGTGGCCTCCTGTATCAGCGATGTGGGTTACCCGGTAACTCATCGTCTTTGGGTTGAAATAATGGCCGAGTCTGCCAGGAACCCGCATTTGCAGAAAACGTTCGTTTCCAGCGACAAAATCATGCGTCAGGGTATCGCGGGAATTATTGAGAAGGGGATAGGGGCAGGTGAGTTTCCGTGTGAGCTTAATCCCGAAGAAGTCACAATCATTTTGTTTGCGTTTATCGACGGCCTGATAGCCCGCAAGGCAATCAATCCCGATTTCTCATTCAGCCGGGATGTGCCTGCATTCAGGGACCTCATGGCTAAAATACTTTGTAAAGTATCCTGATAGCCACTCTCCGGGTGGCCCATATGCCTGACACAGATGTTACAGCGCCTTTTAAGATGGAAGGCGTTAAACATGCCCGTTCTGTTTACATCTGGTCACCTGCAGAAAAAGTTTACCTTTTTTCCTTCCTGACAGACTCAAAAGATGCAAGTGCTAAAGTTTTACTCCGTTGGTTTTAAAGTCAAACCATTAGAATGTTGTAACTAAAAATGGGTTTTTAAAAAGGGAGATCACTCTCCCTGTATAAAGATCCGGGTATGATGAATGCCGGACCATCACGCGAGTGGCGTGATTATTGACTTATTTATCAGTCGGGCCGCAACCACCAATCCATTTGGAAATAGACAGGCTTGGTGTCAGTAAATAATCATAGCTGCAGTTTTTATCTTTGTTAGACACGCTGCCTGTGCAACCTGAAAGGGTGGAAATAACCGCACCAAGAAGTACAACTTTAATTACGTTTTTCATGAAAAATCCTTTTAAAATATTATGTTAGTAGCACTTAGTGGGCATCTGCTATCAAATGCCTGCAGCAATATACTCTGACATACAGCACGTAAACAAATTAAAAGTTATTATTTCTAAATTTTATTTTTATTAATAATTTCGCTAAGTAAATCATTCAAGATATATATCATTTATAAATATTCATGACCTATATGGTCATTATAAACACATAGAAAAGACATATATTAACGAGCAAAACTTATTCAAAAAGGTCACGAAAGCGGTCAGGCAGCGCTTTTTTCGTTCCCTTTTTAATGACACACTGCGGCAACTCATTTGACGGAATGAACACAGCCTGATGAAAGCGTCCCTCCTTACGGGTTTGTTATTGGTGATCAGCACTGCTGTACTCGCAGCACCGCAAAAGCAATTGACTCAGGCACAGTGCATAGGCCTGAAAACCGCCCGCATTGATGCTGCCAGTATCGGGCTGCCTACGCGCGGTGCAGTGATCACCGCCGTGGCGATGGCCGGGCAGCCGAATGAACCGCACTGTAAGCTGGAAGGGCAGATTAAACCTGTAGATCTGAAATCCCCCGATATTGAATTTCAGCTGTATTTACCGCTCATGTGGAATGGTAAAGCGTTGCAACTTGGCGGTGGCGGTTTCGATGGTTCTGTAAAAGGCGCAGATACAGCGCGTCTGGCTCCGGCGGCCACACCCGGCGCGTTAAAGCAGGGCTACGCAACGTTTGGAAGTGATTCCGGACATCAGGGCGGCGTGTCTGATGCCTCATTTACTCTTAATGATGAAGCCTGGCAAAACTTCGCCGGTGCGCAAATAAAGAAAACTCACGATGTGGCAGTTGCGCTGATTCAGCAAGCTTACGGACGTAAACCTTCGCGGATGTATTTTCAGGGCAACTCGCAGGGCGGTCATGAAGCGCTGGCCGCCATTCAGCGCTTTCCCCTTGACTACGATGGTGCCATCGCCATCCACCCGGTTTACAACGTGGTCGAATTACATATGGCGGGCATCCGCATTGGTCAGGCCATTTACAACACACCGGGCGCGTGGATATCTCCCGCGAAGTCAGCCCTGATCGCCAACGCGGTCAATGGCGCGTGTGACAAGCTTGACGGTCTGGCCGATGGCGTGGTTGCCAATATCAAAGCCTGCGATGCTACCTTCAAACTTGCGCATCTGCGTTGCAAAGACGGTAAAGATGAGGGCGCGGGTTGCCTGTCCGACACCCAAATTACGATGGTACACATGCTGAGTAAGCCGGTGTCACTCGGGGTCAGTTTGCCTTCGGGCGACAGTTTTGCGCCGTGGCCGATATTGCAGGGCGCTGATGCGCCGTCCATTGTCAGCGTGTTTGGTTCTGGTGCAGATAAACCCAAACCTGAAGCCTCAAATCTGATCATCTCCTTTCCCTACATGATGGGCGATCAGGCGGTGCGTTATGAAGTGATGCGCTCGCCGCAATACGATTCGCTGACTTTCGACCCGGCAGCCCATAAGCAGCGTCTGCAGGAACTGGCTTCGCAGGTCGATAACAATGAAGCGGATATCCGCGCATTTGTGCAGCACGGGGGCAAACTCCTGCTGATGCACGGCACTGCTGATATGGCCGTACCGCCGGGAAATACCGTGGCGTATTACGAGAAACTTCAGGCGCAGTTTGGTGAAAAAACCGTGCGTCAGTTTGCCCGCCTGTATCTGGCGCCGGGATTCACCCACAGCAGCGGGGCGTTTCGTGTCAGCTGGGATTCTCTGGGCACGCTGGATAAATGGGTAGATCACGGAATTGACCCCGGTCAGCAAGTCATGATCGACACCAATAAAGGCACTGCCGGGCGAGAAATGCCGCTTTGTGATTATCCGTTGTTTCCGAAGTATAAAGGTCAGGGTGATACACACGCGGCGAGCAGTTTTGTGTGCGCAAGTGAATAATTTGATTTAATAATCGATCGGCCTGTTAAGTCTGGCGGGTACCTTTTTCAATTCGATTGCAAGTTATTTTCGTATTATTAACTGTATATATCCCTATGTGAATGAACGTTCTCAAAAAACTTGAACATCCGTTCAAGTCTTGGCATTATCGTCCGCTGTCCGTCCCTCATTTTGGATCCTTCGTTGGCTTATCTGTGTAAAAAAGAACGTCGCGCCTCGCTTCTGGAAGCTGCCGCATGCATCGCACGTCAGGAAGGTCTGGCGGCGACCACCGTCCGGCGTGTCGCTCAGGTAGCCGGCGTTGCGGTCGGGCAGGTTCACCATCATTTTTCCAGCGCAGCTGAATTGCGTGCCCAGGCGTATGCGCGGGTAATGAAGATCCTCAAGGAGCAACTGGATAATGATTGTCAGTCCCTGAGTGCGCGTGAACGTTTAACACTGTTTCTGATAAGCCCGCAGGATCAGGAATCGCTGATGGCGATCCCGTTGTGGCACGAGGCAATGCTGCTGACTGAACAGGAACCGCTGATGAAATCCGCTTTTGCGGCGTCTGTTGCCGACTGGCATCAGTTGGTTTCATCGGCCATTGAATACGGCAGGGATACCCGCGAATTTATCGCAGGGGAGTCCGCCGCGCACATTGCCTGGCGCCTGATTGGCCTGAGCAGCAGCATGGATGCCATGTCGCGTCTTGAATCTCTCGGGCTGACCAGCGTCTGCGCCGAATACAACCTTAACCGCGCCATCCAAAACGAGCTTTACCGCAAGGAAACTTCTGATGTTTAAAACCTACCTGATCCTCGGACTCGCCATTGTGGCCGAAGTCATCGCCACCAGCAGCCTGAAGAGCTCGGAAGGGTTTACCCGTTTATGGCCCAGTGTGGTCACATTACTGGGTTACACCATTGCGATATTTTTGCTGTCGCTGACGCTGAAAACGCTGCCCACCGGGATTGCTTACGCCATCTGGTCCGGTGTCGGTATCGTTCTTGTCTCAGCGATAGGGTGGTTTGGTTACGGTCAAAAGCTTGATACGCCCGCCGTCATTGGCCTCGGACTTATCATCGCCGGCGTGATCGTTGTGAACGTGTTTTCAAAATCTGTTGCGCACTAAGCGCGCGACGTTATAGCAGCACCGGGAGTCCATCTTGCAGAGCGAACAAAAACCTGATTTTCATGACGACTTGATCAAAGAGCTTCTCTACTGGATCGAAGTCAACTTAAGTGATCGTCTGACGATGGAAAAAGCCTCGAAAAAAACCGGCTATTCTCCGTGGTATCTACAGCGATTATTTAAAAGCAAAACGGGCCACGCGCTGGGCAAATACATCCGTGACCGTCGTCTGACGATGGCGGCGATTGCTTTGCGTCTGACCAATATGCCGATCCTCGATATCTCACTGTATTATTCTTATGATTCGCAGCAGACGTTTACCCGCTCATTCAAAAAGAACTTTGCAGAAACGCCGGGAATGTACCGTCGCAACGCCTCATGGACCATGAATGGCATCACCGCACCATTGACCGTTGACGAATTTCCACAGCCGGAATACGAAATTGTTGAGTTGCCGGAAATGGCCTTTGAAGGCGAAACCACCACGCATTCTTATCCGATCGAAGCGCTTTTCAACAGTAAAAACCACGTTCACCGGGCTGAACTGCTGCGTTATCTGGCCACCCCGGAATCATTGCTCGCGCCGGTGTGGGGGCTGTCTGATTGCCGCCCTGATACTCACGATGAAGTGGCGAATGCGTTACAGATGGAATATACCGTGGCCCATGAAGTCAGGATCGGTGCCAGTCACGACATTTTTGTGCCCGCCAGTCGTTATCTGAAGATCAATTACCCTTATGATCTCAGCCGCCTGAATGATTTCATTCTCTACATGTACTCGGTATTTTTACCCACCCTCGGCCTGGAATTTATCATGCAGCCCGATCTCGAAAAATACTCACGGGAATCCGCACTTAACGGCGTGACCTGCGAGTATTACATACCGCTGGCGAACGCCTGACGGTTAACCGTCAGGCATAAAAAAAGCCTCTCATTATGAGAGGCCTGATTGACGCACACGCACTCAGTTAAAGACCATGCCGCCGTCGATTAACAATGACTGACCGGTCATATAATCAGAATCCGGGCCTGCAAGGTAAGAGACGCAGCCAGCGACATCTTCCGGTTCTGAGAGGCGTTTCAGGGTAATGTTTTTCGCAAACTCCTGGGTACCATAACCCACCGGCTTGCCTGCTGCTGCAGACACCTGTCGGTCAATCTCTTCCCACATAGGCGTTTTCACAATCCCCGGGCAATACGCGTTCACGGTGATGCCCAGCGGCGCTAAATCGCGTGCAGCCGTCTGAGTCAGGCCGCGGACCGCGAATTTACTTGAGCTGTAAATCGCCAGCTCCGGGTTACCGACATGCCCGGCCTGAGAACAGGCATTAATAATTTTCCCGCCGTGTCCCTGCGATTTAAAAGCTTTGATCGCCGCCTGAATGCCCCAGATAACGCCTTTTACGTTGATGTTATAGACTTTATCGACAATCTCAGGGGTGATGTCTTCAATCAGCGTGGTTGGCGCAATACCGGCGTTATTGACGATGACATCAAAACCACCGAGTTGCGTGGTGGCGGCTTCGACCGCAGCAAACACCTGATCGCGGTCTGACACATCGGCCAGCTGGGCAATGGCCTTGCCGCCAGCATGATTAATTTCTTCAGCCACTTTCTTCGCCGTTTCATGATTAAAATCCACAACAGCCACGGCAAAACCATCTTTGGCAAGACGCAGGGCAATTGCACGGCCAATCCCCTGACCGCCACCTGTCACTAAAGCCACTTTTCCATTTTTAGACATACAACCATCCTCTATGTATTCGGTATCTTCTTCAGGTGCTGCGCGCAACGCACGGAAATACCGTCTCCGTACCGTTACGTGAGCTGCTTACTGGTTTACGCCCCTGAGACGGCATGTGCAATTGTTAACCACCGTCACTAACTGTATCGATTCGAATAAGTAGGAAGGTACAGATTGGCCGCGAAACAAGGCCGCACTCGGGTAGAATAGGGGATTAATAGGAATAAACAGGGCAACACCATGACCGATAACAGCCTCACTCTGTTTCACGAGCGTCTCACCACGCTGACGCGCTCATTACAAATTTCACCGCAGGTTGCTGAAAATCAGGTATTGGATCGCATGGCACTGAGTTTTCGCAAACTGCTTAATTTTCTGGCTGAAGATGCCAGCCTCACGCAGCGCGCTTTTCTCCTGCCACCGCACAGCGCCGGGACCCAGGCGCTACTGTCACAACTGATCGCTGAAAATCTGGCACACAGTCAGCAGCATGGCCTGTTTCGTGACGATATCCCTGCGACACTGCTCGGTCAGTGTTTTACCGGCATGCTGGTACAACTGGCACAGAACAGCGGTGATCCGGCGTTACGCCACCAATACAGCGTCGCCTGTGCAAAATTATTCTGTGAAGGTATCTGGCCGGGCGCGGCTTAGTCGATTTATCGCTTTGCAAAGCAAAAATGGTTGGTTCAGTTCAGGGCGCAGAAACGGTTAACTGACGTCATTCCAGCGAAAGACAATGTCTGCGCTGATCAGTGATGAACTTACAGTGAATACCCGGAGGCCCGTATGTCAACGATTGCACCAGCTGCTGCGCCACGCTCATTCTGGCAACGCCTGACTCGCCGCAAGGTGAGCGCGCACACAGAAGATAAAACGCAGGATACAACGCGTTTGCTGGAAAGTTTTCTGGCGACCGGGTGTCTGTATGGCATTGATGTGGGGAACAGTGACCCGGCGTGGTTTCGCCGCTCCTGACCGGTATACCCGTTTAATGCGCATCAGTTACTGGAACGAACTGTGCGTTTAACAAACTCTTCTCCTGAGAGTAGCCGTTGTGCCTGAATAGCGGGTGTTGGCCTTGCGGATGCGCAATCCCAGCATCAGATATGCAGGTTGTTGTGGACGTTTAACGTTTCTCTGACCTCGTCGTATTTCTTAGTTCTCTCTCATTTGCAGAGCCCATAACTTTCGCCGGTTATGGGTTTTTTTATGCAAAAAAAAACCCCGCAGTCAGGCGGGGTAATCATTGCGGTCGCGGACAGGGGGATCGCGACGGATAAATATAAACAATAAAACCAAGGAAGGGTAAAAATGAATTGCAGTGATGATGCCACAATCCGGAAAGTAAATTACCACAAGATAAAAGCTAAAAATAAATACAATTTATATATATTTAATTTTAATTCATTCACACCAAATATATGTCAATAGCATTGAAATACTTAGCAATAAATAATAAAAACAAACGCGATAATTTCCCTACATAACAAGGGAACTAGTTGGTTAGTATTACTGCGAGCTCTGACTCATAAATAAAGTATATATAAAAAAATTAAGTATTCAATTAAATGATAAAGGAATGACGTCATGAAATTAAAAGCATTGGCCCTGATTGTTCCAGCCTTATTAGTTGCTGGCGCAGCACACTCCGCGGAAGTTTATAATAAAGACGGCAACAAACTTGACCTGTACGGTAAAGTGGATGCCCGTCATCAGTTCTCTGACAACGTGGGTGACGATGGTGATGAAACCTACGTCCGCGTTGGCTTTAAAGGTGAAACCCAAATTTCTGACCAACTGACCGGTTACGGCCAGTGGGAATACAACGTTCAGGCAAACAACACCGAAGGTAGCAATTCTGGCAATGCGACCCGTCTGGGCTTTGCAGGTCTGAAATTCGATAACTACGGTTCTTTCGATTATGGCCGTAACTACGGCGTAGTGTATGACGTTGAAGCCTGGACCGATATGCTGCCAGTGTTCGGTGGCGATACCTACACTACCACCGATAACTTCATGGTTGGCCGTACCAACGGCGTTGCAACTTACCGTAACACTGACTTCTTCGGCGAAGTGAAAGGCCTGAACTTTGCACTGCAATATCAGGGTGCTAACGATGGCACCAACGATACTGAAGGCACAAACAATCATCGCGATGTCGGTCATCAGAACGGTGACGGCTACGGTTTGTCCACCACCTATGATTTCGGCATGGGTATCAACTGCTAACTTCATATTATTACAAGATAAATGTGCATCCCTGCAAAACTCCTGCAAAATTCTTCTGCAAAACCACCAACGAATTAAACGATAACCTCCTTCCAGTCTTTACCCCGATCGTCGTGATATTTCTCAGTCATCTGGCTATTTTTGTGTCCGAGTAAAACCTGTGTGTTCACACCCTGTTCACTGAAAAGCCGTTCTGACAGAGAACGCTGCTCGTGAAAGGTGGGGGGACTTTCCCCCGTCCATTTTAGGCCGCAGTTATCTCGCGCTTCTGCAAATCCCTTTGAAAGTGTGCTCTTAGTGATCTGCCCGCCACGCGTACAATTTCTTCTCGCTCTGTGATGATGCAAGATCCATTGGCTCAAAACTGAATCACGACATTCAGCAATGACATCCTGAAGTGTAATGCCCAACGCTTCACATTTTAAAGAAAGCGGAATGGCAACTTTTGCCCCGGTTTTTTGTTGTACTATATGAAGCTTGTTATCCCAAATATCCGCGAATTTTAATTTTGAAATATCTCCAATTCGCTGTCCGGTAATAATTGCCAACAACATTGCACGGGGAATGTGTACTGGCATCTTCAAAGCCTCTTTATATATTTCCTTCCACTCATCCAATGAAAGCCTTTGCCTTGTAACTTTCGCTCTTGGTTGCTTAGTTGCTTTCGCCGGATTATATCCAGCAGGAACCTCCCCAGCATGCTGGGCTTCCTTAAAAACATCACTCAGTGTGGAACGTACCATTTGCGCCATTCGGCCTTGGCCTTTTTCTATATATAGATCCAGAATTCCGGCGATATCTCTGGCACCTACATCTGATAAGGTTTTTATGCCACAGTGAGAAACCAAAGCTCTTAATGATGGTTCACGAAGCTTTGCAGTATCAGCTTTGATCTCACCGGCTTTAACTCTGTCTAATTGAATTAGTCTGTACTTATCAACCCATGCATTTGTGGTAATCCCTTTGCTTACCTCACGGCTAATTTCATTTCTTACCCGGAGAAGATTTGCCATTTTCCGCTGGTTTAATTGCATATTTGCATCTATTGCGATTGCTTTTGCTTCCTCTTCATTGTCTCCAAGCCCGTGAAATTTTCCTGTTCCTGGATGTTTATAACGCCAGTAAACCTTTTTGGTTCTGGCGTCGGTGTAGCAGGAAAGACCTGGGATATTCACGTTGTATTTACGTGGACGTGCCATCTTCGAGAATCCTCATTAAACGTGGATCTAAGTCCTTGCTGATCTCGGGCTTCTCGGCCATGCCAATAAAACGCGCTGTCGCTTCAACACGCCAGCAACGTCCAGCCTTAAAGGGAAGGGGGTAAATCATTCCGTTTTTGGCATACCTCATCAGCGTTGCTCTGCTGGGTATTGGTGCTGAAAACTCATCGAGAGCCCATTCATCTAACGTTAATGTTCTCGCCATAAATCACCCCACACGTTTAAGTTATAGCTGGCTGCACATCGGCTTACAGATTTGAAAGTTTTTCGATTGCTTGGTCGATAGAACCGATCGCTGTATTCAGATCAGACAGGCTAACCCGGCTCCTCAGTTCTCTGAGCTCTTCCGGGGTGTTGCAGGCTTTAACCTGTTCCATTAAACCCAGAAGATATGCTGGCGCGGATTCAGCAGTAACCGCGGCCACTTCACCAGGACGCAAAACTAAAAGCTCTCTTGCCATTGCTTCAGCCTCTCCCCAGCGCAGAGAAGGGGAGCGATGCGCTATGATTTCCTTCAGACGTTCGTTGGTTAAATTCTTCATTATTCATTTTCCTTTTTAACGATGCACTTGCAGTGATGAGCAAAACAATTAGCGAATGCGTCGCGCTGGCTATCATCGATATCAAAATTATCTTCTAACCAGTCACACAGTTTTTCTTTGCTGATGGCGGGCTTTTGCGGCGGAAGGTATTTTTCTCGGTAAACGGGAATCATACCTGGACCGGCATCCTCTTCACCCGCCTCACCTACGATGTGGCCGCGCGCAAGATGCGCGTCGTTTAACCAAGCCACCGGGACCTGATCACCTTTCATCTGAATCGCGTTGTAATTCATTTGCAGTTCGGTCAATTCACCAGCCAGCTTCCACTCCGATTTTCTGATAACTTCGAGCTGATCGAGGATTATTTTGAGGGCTTCAACAGGGATTGCCATTTGGTCATGCCCTTGATTAATTGCATTCTCAACACGGGCTTTCATAGCGCTGAAGATTTGGAAGTCTTTGGTTGCCTCAGTCATGGCTGCTAACCCTTTGTTCGATTACTTCCAAACCTAACTTCAAGGCCAGCGCATGTTCAGCTCTGGCGCCTGCGCTGAACTGCCAGCCGGTCAGCAGGTAGATAGCATCTGCGCGCTGAAGCATTGTCAGGCCGACGGCCATGTAATCAGCTTCTGTCAGGCCGTCCGGCAGGATCGCTGGATTAAGCGGGACATGCTTTTCGAATGACAGATTCATCGCTGCCCGGATGAAAGCAGGGCGGTTAAATTGCGGTAGGCCGGTCATCGGCCCTGCGATGTACACTTTCATGGCTGCATTCCTAAATAAGTGATTGCCATAACCACGCCGAGGGTCAGATAAAAAGCGATATCAGTTTTCATGAAATACCCCTTTAGCTGATTTCGGCGTGAGCGAATCCCTTGCCAGTGATGGCAATTAATTTAATTTACTCAGACATAGACAAGAGCCTCTGGCTTAGTACTGGCGGGGCCAGCGAACCCTTGTCTATATTTGCGAAAAAATTGGCGGTGGTCATGATCAGAACATTATCTTCGCTCCCCCTTGGGTAGGTTGAAGAGTCATGCCACCGCCGAAAGACACGTACACACAGCAATTATCGAGTTCCACGTCGATCTGATAGGGCGGCGGTAGTCGAAACCGCAACCGGGCGGGATAGGCCCGGCCATCACCTGATGCTTGCCACAACGTTAAGAGCACTGATTCTGTGGTTCAGAAGTTGATTGTTAGTGAGACGCTCAACAACCAATACTCTTATCGTTGTGCTAATTCGGCGAAAACCGAGAAACCTGCTACACTAAAACCTGAATAGGAAAATTCTTAATAATTCTAATTAAGTCCCGCACCTATCCCCCGAGTTGTAAAAATGCCTGACATAAAACTCTCTTGTGAGAAATGTACTTCTGAACGTTTTGTTGCCTCTTCCAATTACCCCAGCTCTGACATAGTTTCCTCGCTCGTCTGCGCTCTTTGCCACCACCCAGTAGATGTGAGCTCAGTAGTCACATTCAGGGACACTCCCTATATCGCCCTCGTTCCGCCTCTGCCCGACCACCTCTTTCACCATATTGAATCCAGCCGCCAGGGTTGAATTATTCAAACTGCCATTAAGCTACAGTGTTCTTTCTGTTGTGTGCCTGGTCACTTCTCCACCTCAGGCGGCGGTGTTATCTTGGTAGTTCTCACACAACCAAGAAGGAAATGAAGGTGGAAAACGCTTCGACTAATTTAGTCACTTTAGCCCGTAGGATTGAATCTCTTGAGAACGCATTCACGGTAGCGCTTCATTCCGTTTCAACCGTCTTACCCACAGTAAAGAGCGACGTCATTGAAAATCTAAATCGTCATGCTCAAGCTTATAAAGGTAAGGATCCTGCCGTTGCCTCGGCAACCAAGTTGCTCATTAACCGAATTGAAGCTTTCAATCCGAAGATAAGAGATTAATTTTGGTAATCTCGCCGTCTTCTATAAAGGCGGCTACTCCCTGTGCTTGCTCTTGCAAGCTTTCAGGATCCGTTTCTTCGATGAACTCTTCATTCGAAGATGCCAGACCAACAGTTTTCGGTTCTTGCTTATCCATCCCGATACTTCATTAAGCTGCTCTGTTCTTGCCGTCGTGCTGCTGATACCTGAGAGAATCATTCGATGCTTCTTTGCCACCTGCAACTACTGCGTGGGCATCCACGTTGATCACTGCTGATGGCGTAAATCTAAAATAATTTAGTTTTTAATGCAACAGTGAAAACTAAAAATATTTAGATTTATAACTGAAAGGTGTTTTGAATGAAGTAGGGCTAGTAGGAAGGGGGGATCAACGCCGTCTGAATTTTCGGTGCTCTACCATTACGCCAATTATTGATATGGGTTCTTGGTCAGAATGTTTTGTTGGGAAATCTTGATTTAGAGGCACAAGGGAAAAAATCTCATTACCCCCAGCATCTCTGCCACGTGCTCTGTATTTTTTGAATGTTGCTTCATGTTCACCATTCTTCGCTACAACGTAATCACCAGGCAGCGGACCTATGTCCGGATCAACGATAATTAGATCACCTTCAGTAAACTCTGGCTCCATTGACTTTCCTTTGATTTTTAAGGCAAAAGAACGGGGTGATAGTCCTATGTCAGTTAGGATATAGTCAATATTACCTTCAAGGTTGCTTGCGTCCGACGCGGATGTCCAGATACCAGCCTGAACGTAACTGATAATGGGGATCTGGCGTGTCCCAAAAGATGCGGGAATGATGTTAGAAATTTCTTCTTTACCGTAAAGAATGAAAGCCTCAGAAACACCGAAAAAAGCCGCCAAATTACTCAAAGACTTCCCACCCGGTTCATTCAGGTCACGTTCCCAGTAGCCAATAGTCACATCACTAACACCTAGCGCCTTTGCGACCTGAGCTTGAGTCAGTTTCCTGTCTTTACGAAGGTTTTTTATCCGCTGCCCTTGGGTAAGCATTTTCCATCCTCTTAATGAACCTAAGTTATTTTAGTTTTTATTGATCAAAATAAAATTAAATAATACTATCTAAATTAATTTAGAAACCGGAGGTGTTATGACGACGAGTGACCTTGAAAAATATTTTGGCGAACCCGGTAAAGTCGCTGAGTTTTTTGGGATATCCCCTGAAGCATTTTATTTGTGGAGAAAGCGCCCTGGCCAACTGATCCCGAAAGGCCGAGCTGCCGAGGCTGCATATAGAACCAAAGGTGAACTGAAATACGACCCAACACTTTACAAAAAGGCTATCACCAGTGGTGAACAACCATAACTACCAAAGGGAAAACAACATGGTAGACCTGAAATCAGTAGTTAAAACGATGTGCAAAGCCTATCCCAGCGGTCGGTCTGCTATGGCTGGCGCTCTGGGCATGACTGAAACGCAGTTCAACAACAATTTGTACGAAAAGAACGGCTGCCGGTTCTTCGAAATTGCCGAGCTGGAAGCGATGGAAGACATCAGCGGCACTAATCATCTGGCGGATTACTTCGCCCAGCGCCGCGGCGGTTTTTTCGTTGAAATCCCCAATCGTGACGAACTGGACCATGTTGACCTGTTTATCAAAGGGGTAAAGGTTGCCGCTAAGAGTGGGAAGGTCGATCAGCAGATAAATATTTCGATTGCAGACGACGGGGTGATTGATGAAGGCGAGAAGGCAGAAATTATGGCTCTTCATCGTAAGCATTTAGCTGCCCGCGATGAGTACGTGAAGTCAGTGGTGGCTTTGCATGAAAGGGTTGACGCCTCAGGAGTGCAGTCCCGAGGCGTCGGCGCATTAAAAACGTGTGTGGAGTGATTAACGCATGAACAGTCTACTCATAAAAGCTGGCGTTCCGCAAATCCGCTGTGTTGCGACAGGCGGGGCCGCTGGCTCTCTTTCGTATGAAGTGATGATAGGTAACCGCTGGATGCCGTGCAACTACCAGTTCGCGGAGTGGTGGGTAGGTTACGTCCGCCAGAGCAGCCAGAAGGTGACGGCATGTCTGAAGAAATCCAAAAGCTGGACAGGCGTTACAAGGATTGGCGGGGCATTGTGGTACACGTCGTGGGCTTCGACAGAGCAGGGGATCGCGTCATCTTCATGCGCGCCGGTTACCCGCATGAGTGCGCCCAGTCTACTGAACAATTCCGGCGAAAGTTTAAGAGGGTCTTATGAGCGTTAAGTTATCCGCATACGTCTGGGATGGTTGCGCTGCTGCCGGTTTAAAAATATCGGCGGTTGCCATTATGGCGCGCCTCGCTGACTTCAGTTCTGACGAAGGCCTGTGCTGGCCGTCGATTACCACCATTGCCCGCCAGCTGGGTGCCGGTGAAAGCACTGTGCGCACTACGTTGGGCAAACTTGAGGCTGACGGCTGGATCACCAGTACCCAGCGCCGCAAGGGAAACCGCAATACGTCGAACATGTACCAGCTGAATATTGCGAAGCTTCGTGCTGCTGCTGAACCGTCAGATTCTGACGCATCAAAATCTGACACCTCAAATTCTGACCGGTCAAAATTTGACGCATCAAAATCCAACACGAATACCGGTTTTCACCCGCCAGAATCTGGGGGGGATCCGTTAGTAAATTCAAAACAAGATCCATCAGATATAAAAACCCTTTGTCAGCCTGCTGCGCAGACCGACGCCGAGGTTGAAATTACTGATCAGGCTAAACAGGCACTGAAACACCTGAACCAAATCACCGGATCACGTTATCAGCCTGCCAACAGCTCGCTGGAAAACATGCGTGCCCGTCTGCGAGAAGGCCACACCCTGGAAGAACTGCAGCTGGTTATCGAATACAAGCAGGTTCACTGGGGCGACTCTCCGAAGATGGCCGAGTATCTGCGCCCGGCAACGTTGTTCCAGCCAGCAAAATTCGAAGGCTACCTGCTCAGCGCGACCAAATGGGCGAAGAGTGGCCGCCCGGTCTGTGTGAATGGCAAGTGGACAGCTGACGGTGACGTTGCAGTTGATACCGCCGAACGCGACGCGGCATACCGCCGGTTCATCAGCGGTGTAGCGGCAACCAAGGCTCCGAGCGAGTTGGAAAAATTGGTATGCACCGAGGCCAGCAAAGCCAGCGTCCGCAGCATGCGCAGTGATTTCGCCATCACCACATGGGCCAAGATTTGGAAAGAGTGCACCCAGAGCCAGCAGGGAGTGAAAGCAGCATGAAATCATATCCAGAATTAGTTCTTGAAGTGCTGGAGAGCGATAACACCCCGCGCACCGCGGCAGTAATCGAGGCCGTAATCGTGGTTAACACTGGGCTTACGCCGCACCCTACGGCAGTTCATGGCGCCCTCAACGCGCTGCGCCGCCGACCAAAAATCACAATCACCATGACCGAAAAATCGCCGAGTAAATATCGACTCATCGCGGCATCCGAGGCAGTGAAAACGCAGGCTGAAATCAATGCTGAGTTTGAGCGTAATTTGTGGGCAGTACGTCAGGGAAGGGGGCAGGCATGAGCTATCAACTGATATATGCGGATCCGCCTTGGCAGTACAGCAACAAAATCAGCAACGGTGCAGCGGGCGATCATTATAGCACCATGACGCTGGAAGACATCAAACGCCTCCCGGTCTGGTCAATCGCCGCTGAAAGCGCAGTGTTGGCAATGTGGTACACCGGCAATTTCGCAGAAGAAGCTGTCGAGCTGGCTCAGGCATGGGGCTTTAAAGTCAAGACGATGAAAGGTTTCACGTGGATCAAGCTTTATGAGCAGGCGCGCGGGCGTATTGAGCGGGCACTTGCAGAGCAAACCATGATCGACTTTGAAGACTTTCTGGATGCGCTCAGCGCCGAAACGGTGATGAACGGCGGCAACTATACGCGCGGCAATAGCGAAGATGTTCTGATCGCTACCCGCGGCGCCGGGCTCGAGCGCGTCAGCGCCAGCGTTAAACAGGTTGTTCACAGCTGCCGCGGTGAACACAGCGAAAAACCAGCAGAGGTGCGCCTGCGATTAGAAGAGCTTTACGGGTCAGTATCCCGCATTGAACTGTTCAGCCGTGGTGACGCTGCTGGCTGGCATCACTGGGGCAACGAAAACCCTTTCAACGATATTGATCTGGTCCCGGCCACGTTCACAGCCATGCCTGCTGCGCGCAACTCACGCGTAAAAGCTCAGACAGGTTATTACCAGGCTATTGCTGGCGCATTACAGCAAACCCAGCAACAAAATATTCCTGAAATTACTCCGGTACCGGAAACCAATAATCGCGTATGGCCAGCCGAAGTTAACCATCTCTTTGACCAGGTCACCGAGTCTTCAAATCTCGACGCGCGCCTGCAGAACAAACTTCGTCACCACATCAACCGCCTGAAAATGGACGGAATGCCGGTAGACCAGATCATTGATACCGCCGGCACACTTGCCCGCAAAATGGGAGCAACAGCGTGAAAGAAATTATCGTAGACAATTTTGCAGGCGGCGGCGGTGCGAGCACCGGTATTGAGATGGCAACTGGCCGTAGCGTTGATATTGCGATCAACCATGACGAGAACGCGATCGCCATGCACAGCACCAATCACCCTGAAACGCTGCACTATTGCGAATCGGTGTTTGATGTTGACCCTGTTGCAGCGACCGCTGGCCGCCCGGTTGGTCTGGCGTGGTTCAGCCCGGATTGCCGTCATTTCAGCAAAGCGAAGGGCAGCAAACCGGTTAAGAAAGAAATCCGTGGTTTGGCCTGGATTGTGATCCGCTGGGCACTTGCGAAGCGTCCGCGCGTCATGATGTTGGAGAACGTTGAAGAGTTTAAAACGTGGGGGCCGCTGCTGACCGCAGAAGACGGCACAGAACATCCGGATCCGGCGCGCACTGGCGAAACATTTGCCGCGTTCATTGGAATGCTGACAATCGGCATTGCCGCTGATCATCCAGCGATTGCCGAGTGCTGTGAAGTGCTGAACATCGATGTGAACAGCGACGATGTCCGCCGTCTGGTAGCCGGGCTGGGCTATGTTGTCGATCACCGCGAGTTACGTGCCTGTGACTTCGGCGCGCCGACCATCCGCCGCAGGTTCTTCATGGTGATGCGCTGCGACGGCCAGCCAGTTCAGTGGCCAGTGGCCAGCCACGGCGATCCCAAGTCTCTCGATGTGCAGAGCGGCAAGCTGGCGCCCTACCGCACCGCCGCTGAGTGCATTGACTGGTCCATTCCGTGCCCGAGCATCTTCGAACGCAAAAAGCCGCTGGCTGAGAACACGCTGAAGCGTATAGCGCGTGGCATTCAGCGCTTCGTGATCGACAACCCGACGCCGTTTATCGTGAAGTGCAATCACACCAGCACTAAATCCTTTTATAACTGCTTCCGTGGTCAGGCGCTGGATGAGCCACTTCAGACGATCACAAAAACTCACGGTTATGCGGTCGTTACACCTCATATCACCAAGTTCCGCACCGGCGCAACAGGTCAGGAATGTGATGAACCGCTGCCAACCATTACTGCTGGTAGTTCAGAACGTCCGGGCGGAAATGGGCATGCACTCGGTATGGTTGAAGCAAAAATGATTCCCCTTGTATTACGTCAGTTCGGAAATAGCGTTGGTCATGCTGCGGACGAGCCAAATGCCACCATTACGGCGGGCGGCGGCGGTAAAAGCCAGTTATGTGCTGCGTTCCTCGCGAAGCATTTCGGCGGAAATTACACCGGCGCTGGCACCGCGATGGATGCACCGGCGCACACCGTCACTACTACAGACCATCACGCGCTGGTTACCTCCAATCTGATTAAACTGCGCGGCACCTGCAAAGACGGCCAGCCAGTAACTGAGCCAGCGCCAACAATTACGGCTGGCGGCCTACATATCGGGGAGGTACGCGCCTTCATGCTTAAGTATTACGGCAATGAGAAAGAAGGTGTCAGCCTTAACGAATCGCTGCACACCGTTACCACGAATGATCGGTTCGGCCTTGTAACAGTGGAAGGTGTGGATTACCAAATCGTTGATATCGGAATGCGCATGCTTCAGCCGCATGAGCTTTACGCGGCACAGGGCTTCCCGAGTTGGTACATCATCGATCAGGACTACCGCGGCACCAAATATGCGAAAGATAAACAGGTTGCGCGCTGTGGCAATGCGGTACCGCCGCCGTTCGCTGAAGCCCTGGTACGCGTCAATCTGCCAGAAATGTGCGGCGCTGAGAATGAGGTGGCTGCGTGAACGAACTTCAAAGCATTTGGCTGGATGCCTATCGCGGTTGGTTAAAAGCAGTCTCCCCGGAGGGGGAGCTGCATCCCACTGATTACACAGCGGCGCGGGAACATGCTGATGCTGTACTGAATAGCCTAGTCAAGGCTGGGGAGGGCGCAAAATGAGGGCATTATTGAAGCCATACCCACAGAGGGATTTGGGGATCGTGCTGTTGCGGCCGCCGGGCGACATGCTGCAGCACTTCACAGGGAAACGTCTGCTGATCACCGACGAGCCCGCTGATTTGCGTAATGCGCCAGATGGGCTTGTTCTTCCAGAAGTGCAGCCGATCGCCAAACACCCACTGATAATCAGTTTTCTTGCGTCAGAGCCCGTTCTTTATGCTGCTGGCGGCTGGGAGGAGATGACTAACTGGGTTAAACACAATCGCGGTTGCCAATGCTCCGATCATGCTGGATATCACCACCACGAAATGACGCATGCGCGCCGGAAGCGCGGAGTTATATCCCTATGCTGGTATCACGACACTCAGTTACGGAACAAAGAATCAGTCGATCTGGATGACTTAGCTCTGGCGAACACCATGGAATTTGTCACTGAAAGGATCCGCCGCTGGCTGGGCGAGCCTGTTGGTCACAAAATATCACTGGGCGAGTTGTGCTGGTGGGCGGTCGGAAAGGGCATAGCTGACAAGTTACCGCAGAAAATTATCAGTGAAGCCATGGGGATTCCTTACGACGTACCTGGTGGACAGCGTAAAGAGGCGGACGTGAACCCATGGGCGAAACAGCCTGGTGAAGTGCTGGCGGAAAACATCAAACCGGTGCTGGCGCTGGCAATCGATCCGGAGACGCCTGAGTCCTATTTGCTTCGCCCGAAGCGCCGCCGGTATGAGAACACAAAATACACCCAGTGGGTAAAGCGCCAGCCCTGCTGTGCCTGTGGTAACGGATCTGATGATCCGCATCACATCACCGGAAATGGCTTTGGCGGTATGGCGACAAAAGCGCATGACCTGTTCGTGATCCCTCTGTGCAGACGGTGTCACGACTCACTTCATGCGAATACCCAGGATTGGGAAAGAGAACACGGTACACAGGAACATCTGTTACTGACGACATTAGACCGCGCGCTGGCGATGGGTGTTATCGCTACCGGCAAAGCAAAATAAGAGTGTGGAGAGAATAATGCGTGATATTCAACTGGTACTGGCTCGTTACGGTGTGTGGGCTCGAGATAACTCTGGCGTGAGTTGGTCACCGATTTCCGCTGGTTTCAAAGGCCTGCTTCCCGCCGAATCCAGCAAGGTAGAATCTTGCTGTGATAATGATGGCCTGATTGTGGATGCCGCTGTGGGGCGCCTGGCCGCAGTTCGGAAACCGGAAGAGGTGGACCTGATCATGCTTCATTATCGCAGTGGCCTGTCGAAACGAAAAATAGCGAAGATGCGAAAAGTTAGCGAGGGGCTAATTCGACAACAGTTGCAGGTAGCTGAAGGGTTTATCGATGGCTGTCTGGCGATGACCGGCGCGGTGCTGGAGATGGACGCTTACACTCAGAAAATCAGGGTAGCTGAAGTCGCTTAAAATAGTTCTAGTGCGCTACGCAAAAACTCTTGTAACTTGTTAAGAGTGGTCACTTAGTCTCAAAGCTTAGGGAATCACAGAGTCTCGCTCCAGCGGTTTTTTATTTAGAAAAGACTGAGGACTATCCTAAAGTTTGCCTTAAGTATTGTGCGTGTATTTTCAGGTGTATAGAATGCGCCACTAGGCTCTTTAGCTCAGTAAGTCAGGCCGATGGACCATGTAGCAATTTTATTGATATAGGTCCTAGGCTTAAGTGTCGGCCGCAAAATTTGCGGGCATCGTATAATGGCTATTACCTCAGCCTTCCAAGCTGATGATGTGGGTTCGATTCCCACTGCCCGCTCCAAACAATGCTTTTCAATCTGCGAAGAAGGGATAACCCGGAGTGGTTGGAAAGTGCTTTCGCATGAGCGTTGGGATTTCATCAACATCACGTTGTGACCGCACCGTTTCAGCGCTCAGTCGAATGTGGTTGATACTCTTATCTGGCGAGGCTTTGCAAAATGAAATAAGTGAATGACTTGGGGGGAGCTTACTTAGTTCGATCGGAGTCTTCCGACAAAGGAGAATTATCTGAATACTCCTTAAATTTGAAAAATATATCCGCATGAGCGCTGGGTAAACGATACGCACTATCGATCCCCTTCACACTCTCAGCGCTCAGCCGAATGTAAACCCAAGCCCGCCTCATGCGGTTTTCTCGTATTAATGGCTGCCAGTTGGCGGCCTTTTTTATTCCAAAGAAAAGCCCCGGCATTTGCCGGGGCTTATTTGTTTGTGGAATGGGCGGCGTACATGATGCTGATAACATCGTGAACGCCATTCGCCCGTTAGTTGGTCACGAGCGAACCTAGGCCCATTGCTGATGTGCACACAGCAAATGGAGCCTATCAAAAAGGGCGTCTCTGATCCATGAAAAACACTGTGAATTTAAACAGTATAAATATTATTTGTGCTGACTCACTCCAATACATCATAACCTTACCTGATAACTGCATTGACCTGATAGCCACGGATCCTCCGTACTTCAGGGTTAAATCATGTAAATGGGACAATCAATGGCCTGACGAGTCAGCTTATCTGGCATGGCTTGACGAGATGTTTGCGGAGTTCTGGCGCGTACTAAAGCCATCTGGCAGCCTGTACGTCTTTTGCGGTTCGCATTTGGCTGCTGACACTGAGTTACTGATGCGTGAGCGGTTCAAAATTCTGAACCACATCATCTGGGCCAAACCTTCTGGGCAGTGGAACAGGCAGCACAAAGAAGACTTGAGGTCGTATTTCCCAGCCACTGAGCGGATCCTCTTTGCTGAGCATTACAGCGGGCCACATAGAGGTAAGGCATCAAATTATTCCACGCAGTGCAAGGAACAACGTAAAAATACGCTCAAGCCTCTGGTTGATTATTTTAGTGATGCCCGCAAAGCGTTGGGGATCAGTGCTAAAGAAATTCATCAGGCAACTGGTAAGCAAATGGCTTCGCATTGGTTCAGTGAGAGTCAGTGGCAATTACCCAGCGAGAAAGACTATCTGGCGCTTCAAGGCTTATTTGATCGCGTAGCCCGCGAAAAGCATGCCCGGCAAGAGCTGGAACTTCCTCATCATCAGTTGGTCGTTGAATATAATTCGTTATCCCGACGTTATGCGGATCTGGTGGATGAGCTAAAGCGATTGCGGCGGCCTTTCACAGTGACGAGTCTCGTACCGTTTACTGACGTGTGGACGTATAAGTCAGTTCCTTATTATCCCGGTAAACATCCTTGCGAAAAGCCAGCCGAGATGATGAGAGACATCATCAACGCCAGCAGCCGACCGGGTGATGTAGTGGCTGATTTTTTCATGGGATCAGGTTCCACGATAAAAGAGGCCATCAAGCTGGGACGTTTCGCGCTGGGCGTGGAACTAGAAGAGGAACGTTATACCCAGACGTTGGGAGAAGTATTCCCTGAACAGTCGAATACCTCATAACACATTACGGCCCCGACATTTTCTGGGGCTTTTTTATGCCCTCTATTCGCGGAGGACTGAATAGACCCGGGTTTCGTAGACACTTTTTTGCCTCATAATGGAGGCCTAATGAAGGAGTGTTTATGTCAGTCAAAACGTTCACTGAAGAATTCAAAATTGAAGCCGTAAAACAGATCACTGAGCAGGGGTACCCTGTATCTGAGGTCTCCTCTCGACTTGGTGTATCCACTAATAGTCTTTACGCCTGGGTTAAGCGCTACCAGAAGCCCGAGCCGCAGCGTAAGCAGGACGATGCACTTCAGCATGAAGTAAAGCGCCTCAGGCAAGAACTTAAGCGAGTAACTGAAGAGCGGGATATCTTAAAAAAGGCCGCCGCGTACTTTGCAAGAACGTCAGGCTGAAGTACGCCTTCATTAAAAAAATGTCGTCCTTTTATGCTGTACGCAGGTTATGCCTGGTTCTTGGCCTCCATCACAGCGGTTATTACCAGTGGCTAAAGCGGCCTAAATCTTTGCGTACCCGGCAAGATGAACGGCAAACAGGCTTGATTAAACAACTGTGGCTTGAAAGCGGTACGGTTTACGGCTATCGAAAAATCTGGCTCGATATGAAAGATCTGGGTGAATGCGTCGGACGTAACAGGATCGCGCGCCTGATGAGGCTCGCTGAACTAGCATCTCAGACTGGATACCGAAAACGACTCTATTACGGTGGCGGAAAGCCTTCTTTTGCCAGTCCAAATTACCTTGAACGCCAGTTCGTTGTCCCAACCCCAAATACGCATTGGGTGAGTGACATGACTTATATAAGGACGCATGAGGGTTGGCTGTATCTGGCTGTTGTTCTTGATCTCTTCTCACGCCGGGTTATCGGCTGGAGCATGGGCGCACGAATGACCGCTGAGTTAGTAATGGATGCATTATTGATGGCGGTATGGCGACGTAAACCAACGGCAGAAGTATTAATCCATTCAGATCAGGGCTCTCAATATACGAGCGAAAGATGTCAGCATTTTATGACAGCTCACAATTTAAAAAGCAGCATGAGTCGTCGGGGTAATTGCCATGACAACGCAGTGGCAGAAAGCTTTTTCCAGTTGCTAAAACGGGAACGCATAAAGAAACGGATCTATAAAAATAGGGAAGAAGCGAAGGCGGATATCTTCGATTATGTCGAGATGTTTTATAATGCTAAACGCCGCCACAGTGCCTGTGAGGATCAAGCCCCTGCAGTTTATGAAAGTGCCTGGTTCATGAGGCACGGAACAGTCTAGGAAACTAGGGTCTATTCATGGTTTACCAATGCCCGTTACTCAATCTAACACTGCGAGAGTGTGGATCTAAATCATCGTTCAGTAGCCTGATGCCTGCTATCCTGTTCATAGACATTAGCGTGGGGTGATTTGCATGAAGCTACTAAATACTGAGTTTGAATATAGACAATGGATGGAGAAAGATTACTTTCATCTTGATGAGAAATACCCATCCGTTTTCGAGCCCGATGAGTTAGAAAGAGAACTTTTGCATCAGATGCCCGATCAATTTCCATGCATTGTTTTCGTAGTAAAAGGTCCAAGCCCTTTAGAGCCTGAAGCTTTGCAATTTGTCTACCGTTCTCAGGTTGTAGAGTGGGCCAGGCTATTCGGGATCTTCGACTAGAACAGTCAAGGCTCAATGGCTGCCGCAGGTATCCTGTCAAAAATGTGTCAATTCATTACCCTTTAGCAGAATCATTGCTATCCTTTTTAGAAAAAAAGGAGGGGCTATGAAACTGTTAAAAAACGAACTTGAATACAAATTGTGGATGACACATGATTTTCTGCGTTTAGATGAAGGGTTGAGTCCATTATTTGATCCCAACTTACTTGAGCGGGAGCTATTAGCTCAAATGCCTGAGCAGTTTCCCTGCATAGCATGCATAGTTAAAGGTCCAAGCCTTTTCGAACCTGATGAGGCTAAATTCATTTATCGTCCTCAGATAGAAGAGTGGTCGCAACTCATGAGTTCAGTAACTTCATAGTATTATAGAACTTTCGGAAGACTGTCTGCGGACGGGATTTTTTATTGCCCTCAATTCGGTTGTGAGGACAGCAAAAGCGATAAGGAGTTTATTAATACCCGAGCCGGTATCAGTCAGAGACTATTTGTACAGTCTAAGAATTCCAAGCTGTTTTAGTCTTATCGGCACATATGATAAGTTTGTGTCGTTGCGGTGAATCCTACCTAAGCGGTAGGGCTAATAAGCTGAGCCCTCGTAGTGAAGACAGCGGACCACGGTTAGCTTATCAACGGTTCACCGGGAGGCACCCGGCACTGCAACAACCAAACAATGCTTTTCAGTCTGCGAAGATGGGATTAACCGGAGTGTCTGGAAAGCACATTCGCACGAGCATTGCCGTAAAAATCTGCTGTAATGCCTCATATGGTTATATTCACCAAGAATGCAAGCCTGCCGAAACAAACTCATCATCAACTTTAGATAAAGGAGACACTTCATTACGTTATGCCCTCTAATATAGATTTCTCTTGGTAATTAAATCATTGGAGGCGCTGTGAAGAGAAGGGTTTGGTTCGTTTGGCTATTTATGTTGGCATCTTTTGGTGGGTATGCGGAAGGCGTTCACCCCATAGACCTAAAGCTTGCACATGGTGCCGTGCCCCATTTCAACATTATTGACACCTCAGAGACGCCTGACGAACATATTAGTGAAAAAATGGATGAAATAGCCGTAAGACATTGAAATATTTAAAATCAATACAAAACCTCGAAGAAATGCGTTTTTTGCTTTCTGAAGGTTAGAAATACACCAGTAAATGGATAGACCGCAGGCATCAGCCAACGCAACAGTAGTGACGCTACTCCGAGTCCCCATAGTGGGAGCCAGATGCAGATCCGAACTGCAATATGCGCTGGTGAGGGTTAATAACGAAAAAGGCATACCGGTAGAGCATCTCGAACGCCAAGCGAGCACCGGTTATTAGCGGCGAGGAGCGACACAGACTCAAGGGCATGAGCGCGGCCACTGCGAAAAGTGGCAAAAAATTTAGGGCTGCGCTTTTGCGTGGCTTTTTTATGCCCTCAATTCCGTTGTGAGGACACCAACAGCGATAAGGTTTGTTCGTTTCACCGTCCGATGATTGCCTCACCCTGATACCAGGAACCGCAACTCATTACTTGTCCGTTTGATATCGAACAACTGCGGTAGCTACCCTCTCGCATAATGGCGGCTGATCCCTGATACCATCCTCTGCAACTGGTTACTTGCCCATTACTTATAGTGCATTCGTGATAAGAGCCATCAGCTTGTAGCACTGGTTCAGAGCCTGACTGAGCCCAGCCGGCACAGCTCATTACAGATCCGTTAGCCACTCTGCAATTTTCATAGGCAGCCGCGCATGAGAAGCTGGCTATCATTAGTGCCACAAAGATAATTTTCTTCATTTGATATCCATATATAGATTATGAACGTCAATATAAATGACTTACGTAAGGCTGCCAAATTGGCGGCCTTTTCTCGTTTTGGCGGCCAGTCAATCAGCTAACCACTCATCCTTTCGCAAAAGGACTGCGCCGCTAAATTACCCTCGACTACGCACCCAACCGGCAAACCGGAGGGGGAGACTATGAAAATGGACGAAAAATACAGTAACGCTACATATGGTGGTGCTGGAATTACGGCCTTCTTTGCAAGCTTATCCCTTCAGGATTGGGGCTTTATCGCTGGCGTGCTGATCGGGGCGCTCTTTACTGCTTTGACGTATTTCCTGAATCGTCGCGAACAGATGAAGCGCACCCGGATACTCCAAGAAATCGCCGATAAGGTTGATGCCAAAAACCCATCAGCAACGGTTCAGCTGGTGAATGATCTCGCACAGAAAACCAGCGAGGTCTGATTTGGCAAAGCTTAAGACAAAACTCAGTGCAGCAATGCTGGCGCTGATTGCTGCTGGCGCCTCGGCCCCGGCTCTGATGGGGCAATTTCAGGATGAGAAAGAAGGCACAAGCCTCATTGCCTACCCTGATCAAGGTGGCATCTGGACAATCTGCGGCGGCGTGACGTATGTGAATGGCAAGCATGTACTTAAAGGCATGAAGCTAACGCGGTCACAGTGCGATGCTATCGACAAAGCCGAACAGGCCAAAGCGCTGTCGTGGGTAGATAAAAACATTCACGTTCCGCTTACTCCTCCCCAGAAGGTAGGGATCGCCTCGTTCTGCCCTTGGAACATCGGGCCGAGCAAATGCTTTCCTTCTACGTTCTACCGAAAAATTAACGCCGGTGACCGCCTTGGTGCTTGCGCAGAGATTAAACGCTGGATCTGGGACGATGGGAAAGATTGCCGAATTCGGGCGAACAACTGCGCGGGGCAGGTCATTAGGCGTGATCAGGAAAGCGAACTGAGCTGCTGGGGGCTGGATGAATAACAATTTATCGATCGTGCTGGCTTTCGTGGCCGGCGTGGCGCTGACCTGGTGGATTGAAGGAATACGCTGGGACACTGACGTATCTAAGTTGAATGAATCCCACACCGCAGAGCTGAAGAAAATCAGTGATCAGGCAGTGATTGACCTGACCAACCAGAAGAAGCGCACCGAAGCGGCACAAACCGCGCTGTCGGAACTGGATGCCAAACATACGAAGGAATTAGCCGATGAACAGGCCAAAAATGACCGGTTGCGTGCTGATGTTGCTGACGGCACTCGCCGGGTGCGGATCGCGGCAGCAAACCTTGCCACCTGCGAGCTCGTCGGGAACAGCACTACCGGAACCGGCGGCGTGGGCGATGCAGTACAAGTCGAACTCTCTGGCGCTGGTGGGCGGGCTGTTCTCGATCTCCGAGCCAGCGCCATCAAAGACGACCAAGTGATCCAATACCTTCAGGGCTATGCCGCTGAAGCCCAGAAGCGATGCAAAATTAACTGATAATGGTTAATTGTACACTTCTATTAAGGAGATGAGATGGCAGGTTTTAAAGACCTATCTGTTGCTCTTCAATCTCTAAAAAAACAAATACCGTTTGCAACATCGCAGGCCCTGACTAGTGTAGCAAGGCAAATAGCCGCCGCTGAGAAAACAGCCTTTCAGCGCAAACTGGAAAATCCCACACCATTTACGGTCAATTCCGTGGGCTCTGTTGGGGCACGCAGGGATAGCCTGACAGCGAAAGTTTATGTTCGTGACATTGCTGCCGGTTATCTCGAACCGTTTGAGTTTGGCGGTGTGCACAAGCTCAATGGCCAGGCGCTGCTTAACCCCAAAGACATTAAGCTGAACAAGTACGGCAACCTGTCACGCAATAAACTCTCTCAACTCAAAGCTAAGTCAAACGTCTTCATTGGTGATGTCGATGGCATCAACGGCGTATGGCAGCGGGTCAAGGCGAAGAAGGGACGTAAAGGTAAGAAGCGCCAGAAGCGGTCGGCCAACGGCACGCGCCGCGCCCGCGAAAAGAACCCCATGCCTAAGCTGCTCATCAGGTTCGGGGATGCGCTGCCCGTTAAACCCACGCTGGGATATATGGACAGAGCTGAGAAGATGGCAGCAGCACTGATGCCTAGCACTATCAGCAAAGCGCTTGATGAGGCACTGAAGACAGCAAAGTAATACAATCAGTTTGTGGTGAATGCGCAGGCTGATGCGCGGGAAATTAAGAGCCTACTGCATCCTGTCTGGTATACGCTTAACGAGATGAAGCCGGAGATCAGCACCGGCCACCACACTTTTCAACACCGAGTCGCAGAAGCGGCTTTTTTAATGCCTCAAATCCCACGGTGCGCTAGCCCCAAGCTCTCAGAAAAAAATGGGTCCTTCCCCGGTCCTTTCTATTGCACGGGCATTGCGCGCGGCACAGTTTCACCAGCTATAAATTTTTCATTTTGTGTCCCATGTCCCACGTGCATATTTATGCAATGACTGTTGCCAGCCCTTACGCCACGTGGCTTTGTTGATATTTATACGTGGGACATTTGCATGGGACATTGGGTGGGACACAAAAAATAATGTCCCATTTGAATGTCCCACTGTCCCATCGAGGTAAATGTCCCATGACAACGATGACCCAAGTTGAATATGCGAAGCATGCCGGTGTCGATCGCAAGACGATTGGCCGGTGGGTTAAAGCGGGCAAATACATCGTGCTCGAGGGAAATCTCATTGATGTTGAAGCCAGTGATAAAGCTCTGGCAACTCTGCGTGATGGAAAAGATCCGCGCACTCAGAACGCGGCGAAAAAGAAAACTGCCAAGCCTGGCGCCGAAGCAAAAGACGACTCAACCACTGCGCAGGCGGTAAAAGAAATCATGCTGGCGACCGGTGCAGAGATGACGCGAGAAGAAGCCAGCAGGGTAAAAGAAAACTATCTGGCACTTTTAACAAAGCTCGAGTTTGAGAAAGAGGATGGTCAACTGGTCGAGCTCTCTGTTGCTGAAGCTGTGTTATTCGCGGCGTTTCGCCAGCAGCGCGACGCCTGGATGAACTGGCCGTCAAGGGTGGCTCCCCTGATGGCGGCTGACCTGGATGTCCCAGCCGACAGAATGACCGAGGTGTTAATCGAACATGTCCATAAACACATCTCCGGACTCGGCGAACCTGAATTTAACACAGACGAAACGTGACAGACTTTTAAGCAGTATCAGGAAGGGCTGGACGCCACCGCCGCGTATCAGCGTGCCGGACTGGGCAGACCGTTATCGTAAACTCGCGAAAGAAGCGGGCAGCACCTCCGGCAACTGGGAAACCGAAACCGTAGAAATAGCCCGCGGCCCGATGCTTGCCGCGACAGAGTCAGGCGTTCATATCATTACGGTGATGTGCTGCACTCAGCTGATGAAGACGGCGTTGCTTGAAAACCTGTTCGGTTATTTTGCGCATCTCGATCCTTGCCCGATGTTGCTCCTGCAACCAAAAGAAGACGCGGCGGAGCAGTTTTCAAAAGAGCGCATAACGCCGCTGGTGCGCGTAACCCCAGTGCTGCGTGACCTGATCGGCGGCAATAAACAGAAGAATTCGAAAGAAACGCTGCTCTATAAATCCTTTACCGGCGGCTTTCTGGCGCTGGCTGGCGCGGGTAGTCCTGATAACCTTGCGCGCCGCCCGATCCGCGTGCTGCTGGCCGATGAGGTGGATAAATACCCCATTACCCGAGAAGGTGATCCGATAACACTCGCCGAGGAGCGCACCGCAACCTTCGGGTTGAACTGGCTATCCGTTCGCGCTTGCTCACCGACGGTGGAAGACGAAAGCCGGATCGCGGCAAGCTATGAAGATTCCGATCAGCGCCGCGCGTCGGTGGCCTGCCCGCACTGCGGTCACCGTCAGTTCCCAGATTTTTTTAAGCACATTCACTGGCCGTCAGACGGCGATAAACACCATACCAAACAGGCCATGATCCACTGCGAAAGCTGTGGCACGGGATGGTCTGAGGGTGACAGGCTGCGGTCGCTGAGAACAATTCAGTGGCATCAGACAAAACCTTTCGAATGCTGCGGTACCCGACATGTTCCGCTCAATCTTTACGATCAGGCATGGCATGCCGATGATGTTACTGCTGTCAGTAAGGTCTGGCAGTGGTCTGCGTCAGAGCGGCACGCCGTTCACCGGGTCATTTGTCCGGACTGTGGAAAGCATGGGGTCGATAATATCCACGCCGGTTTTCAGGCGTCGAAGTTATTCAGCCCGTGGCAAAAAGATAAGCCGGCGGATATCGCAGAAAAGTATCTCAAAGCCAAAGGCGACCCCGATAAAGAGCTGGCCTGGTGGAATACCCAGATGGGCCTGCCTCACCGGCCAAACTATGGAAAGCGCCTTCCTGTTGACGTGCTGCTTGCGCGGCGCGAAGTATTCAGCGCCGAGGTGCCGGACGGCGTGGCTGTTCTGACGGCGGGTATCGATACCCAGAATGACAGACTCGAGGTCGAGGTGGTGGGGTGGGGCAAAGACGAGGAAAGCTGGTCTGTAGCTTTCGACGTGATCGAGGGTGATCTTGAAACGGCTGAACCCTGGCTGAGGCTGGACGCCTATCTTAAACAGGTATGGCGCCGCGCAGACGGTCGGGGTTTTACCATCATGGCCGCCTGCCATGACTCCGGCGGTAACCATACGCAAAAAGTGTATGAGTTTTCTCAGGAAAGACTGGGGCGAAGGATTTGGGCGATTAAGGGCGAATCTGCCACGGGGGGTAAACGTTCACCCATCTGGCCTAATAAGCGTCCGACGTCGAAAACCCGTGCGAAATTCCGTCCGATCATTCTTGGCGTCAACTCTGCAAAAGATTCCATTCGCTCACGATTACACATAGAGCAGCCCGGTCCCGGTTACATGCACTTTTCAACCGATCGGGATATGGGGTATTTCACGCAGCTCACAGCGGAACGGTTAGTCATGAAGGAAGCCGCCGGCCAGCGCTACAGCGTGTGGGAATTGCCGCCGGGCAAAGCTAACGAAGCGTTAGACTGTCGTGTTTACGCTTACTCCGCCCTGTGCGGTTTGTTCCATGCGGGTCTTAAATTAAACGCCAAAGCGATAGCCTTGGAAAATAACCCTGACACCTTACTGCCTCCGGCACCGGAGCCTGAAGAAAAGCAGGATCTGCGTTTACCCGGTGTCATCATTACCGAACCTGAAAAACCTCAGCGCAAACCACTGCACAAACGCCTGGCTAATTAAAAAGGAATCCTATGTTCGATCCCAACTCCAGTTTATTGGCTGGTGCGCTGACCCGTGACCAGCTGACGGCGGCGTTAACAGCTGCCCAACAGGCCTATCTTGAACTGTCGTCCGGCGCCAAAGGTGTTTCATTCTCGTATGCGCAGGGCGACGGTACCCGGTCGGTGAGCTATCAGCAAACCGACATCGGTCAGCTCACCGCGCTTATTCAACTTCTGCAGGCCCAGTTGGGCATCGTGCCGCGTCCGCGCAGGACGTTAAGGTTCAGGTGGTGATGAAAACCGGTGAAGTCAGGATACTTGGCCCCAACGGCCGACCACTACCGCCTTCAAATAGCCGTGCATCGATGCTCAACGGCTCAGGCCGCGTGCCTTATGACGCAGCGGATTCCTTCAGCGATTCTATGGCTAACTGGCAACCAGCCCTTTGGTCGCCGGATAACGAAGTTAACATCTACCGTGACCGCATTGTTTCCCGCGTTCGCGACATGGCACGCAATGACGGATGGGCATCAGGCAGCGTCACACGCATTCTTGATAACGCCGTCGGCGCAAACTTCCGTCCGATTGCCAAAGTAGATTATCGCGCTCTGGCCATGCAAACCGGCATTAAAGCTTTCGATGCCAAATGGGCGGATGAATATGGGCGAGCGGTTGAGGCTGCCTGGCGCACGTGGGCGAAAGACCCTAACTGTTATTGCGACGTTGAGCGAAAAAAAACGGTGTCCCAGATGCTGCGTCTGGCGTTCCGCCACAAGTTAGTGGACGGGGATGCGTTGGGCGTCCTGCAATACCGAACCGACCGGCTAGGGCATGGACGCGCGCGCTATGCCACAACGGTGCAAATTGTTGATCCAGATCGCCTGAGCAATCCCCAGCAGGTTTTTGACATGCTGAACATTCGCGGTGGCGTCGAAATCGATGATGACGGTGTGCCAGTGGCATATCACATTCGAAAAGCACACATGGGCGACTGGTGGAGCGCTGAAAAAACTATGACGTGGGAACGCATCAAGCGCGAAACAGCATGGGGACGACCAATAGTTGTTCATGATTTTGACAGTGAAAGAGCAGGGCAGCACCGCGGTACCAGCGTTTTCACGCCTATCGTTCAGCGTCTGAAAATGCTGATCAAATATGACGAAGTAGAACTTCAGGCATCCATCCTGAATGCCATATTTGGGGCATACATTACTTCGCCATACGACCCCCGACTGTTCGAAGACGGCCTCAAAACGGATGACGTTCTCGAATATCAGGATATGCGTACCGATTTTCATAAAGACAATCGTATTTCACTGCAAAGCGGTGCACGTATGCCTATTTTGGCTCCTGGTGAAGAGGTTGCCACCGTTAATGCCGCTCGGCCAACAAGCAATTTTGCGGCGTTCGAAAGCGCAGCATTGCGCAACGTGGCCGCTGCACTGGGTATTTCCACCCAGCAGCTGACGCAGGACTGGTCTGATGTGAATTACAGCTCAGCTCGCTCCGCGATGCTGGAAGCGTGGAAAACCCTGACCCGCAGACGTGATGATTTCGCCAGCGGTTTTGCTCAACCCATCTTCAGCAGCTTTATCGAAGAGCTTCACGATCTCGGTGAGGTTCCACTTCCTGCTGGCGCGCCGGAATTTTTGGCAGCCAAAGCGGCCTATTGCCGCGCGCAGTGGATGGGACCGGGCCGCGGTTGGGTTGACCCCGTTGCTGAGAAAAAAGGCGCAATCCTTGGTATGGACTCCGGCATGTCAACGCTGGAAATGGAAGTATCAGAGAACGTCGGCGAAGACTGGGAAGAGCTTCTCGATCAGCGAGCGCGTGAAGTCGAAGCGTTTAAAGAGCGCGGTTTGCCGGTGCCTTCATGGGCACAGGCTGACACCTTTGCCCCTCAAACCATTAAAGATCCGGAGGCACAGTGAATTTACCCCATTTAGCGCAGCGCTTGTTTAACACCCCGCTGGCGCTGCATCCCCGCAAAGCCGAAGTTGTGATGGCCGCGCTGACTGATCGTTTCGGCCTGACGCGCATTCAGTCAATGTCTGACTGGGATGACGACGATGACAGAGCATTTACCCGACAGGCCCGTGATACGGGCTATGACGTGGTAGAGGGCGTTGCGGTGATCCCGATTCAGGGCACGCTGGTGCAGAAGCTGGGCACGCTTAGGCCCTACAGCGGCATGACCGGATATGACGGGATCCGGGCTTGTTTTCTTCAGGCGCTTAACGACAGCGATGTTAAAGCCATTTGCCTTGATATCGACTCGCCGGGCGGTGAAGTGGCCGGGTGTTTTGATCTGGCCGACGTCATTTATGCCTCACGCGGCAGTAAACCCATCTGGGCCATCCTGTCGGAAAGCGCTTACTCAGCAGCCTACGCGCTGGCAAGCGCCGCCGACAAAATTATCGTTCCGCGTACCGGCGGTGTGGGATCGGTGGGTGTCATCGTCATGCACGTTGACTGGTCGCAGAAGATTAAAAGTGACGGACTGCAGGTCACGATCATCACCTACGGGGACCGTAAGGCTGAGTCCAATCCGTATGAGCCATTAAGCGACACGGCGCGCAAAGCCATTCAGTCAGATATTGATGAAATGGGGCGCCTGTTCGTGAGTACCGTCTCCCGCAATCGCGGGATAGCAGAAAGAACCGTCCGTGATACCGAAGCCGCCTGTTTTCTGGGCAGCGACGGTGTGCAACTGGGACTGGCCGATAAGGTGTCCTCACCGGATGCGGCATTCCGCGATTTATTACAATTGGTTGGAGAGTGAAGATGTCAATGAAAATTAAGGGTTTTGCGCACCTGTTTGGTCATTCTGCTAAATCTTCAGAAGAAGATGAAGACGAGAAAGAAAAGTCCAAAAAGGCAAAAGGCCGTCGTGCTGAAGAGGATGAAAACGACGACGAGAAAGACAAGGAAGACAAGGGCAAGTCAAAAAAATCTAAGCGTGCAGAAGAAGAGGATGATTCTGACGACGAAGATGATAACGACAAGGAAAAGTCTAAAAAAGCCAAAGGTCGCGGTGCGGAAGATGACGATGACGATGCGGATGCTGACGAAGGCGACGACGATGACGGTGACGGTGACGATGATGAAGACGATCGTGACGTCAAAAAAGGCCGCCGCGCCGAGCGTAACCGTATCTCCCGCATTCTCGGCAGCAAATATGCCGCGGGTAAAGGTCCGCTGGCCGTTTCGCTGGCCATCACCACCGGCATGAGCTCGGCCGCCGCTATCCGCGTTCTGGCAAGCTCCGGCCCGATGCAGGCACCGCAGCAGTCTCGTCGTCTATCTCTGGACGAGCGCATGTCCAAAGTAGAAAACCATCAGTTGGGCAATGATGATGCGGGGCCGTCAGGTAATGCAAACACAGTGGTCACCCGTGCGGCCGCTCTCTATAACCAGGTTAAGGGTAAAAAATAATGACTGTGACTTCAGTGGGGCAAAATGCCTGGGTGCCGGGCGTACAGCATGACACCTTCATCCCGGATCAGTTGTTGTCCGGTCCTCTGCAGGTGGTATCCGATACGGTGACTATCCTGACCGGTTCTACGGCAACCTATAAACGCGGTACCGTACTGGGTGTGATCACCGCCTCCGGGAAATACACCCTGAGCGTGGCGACAGCAACCGACGGCAGCCAGGTACCGCAAGCCATTTTGGCTGATGATGTGAATGCCACCGCGGCGGACACGTTAGCCGGCGTATATCTGATGGCCGAAATTAACAAGAACCGCATTACCTTCGATCCGAGCTGGACGCTCGCTACGCTCAAACCTGCGCTCCGTCCGTTTGGTATCTTCCTGCGCGACAGCGTTCAGGCACCTGCCAGCTAAACACCCGTTTTAATTTCATCACCTTCTTCGCATGCCCTTCACCGGGCAGGGCGTTGTGCGTCTTATATTTATCCCGGCCAACAGGTCGGGACACAGAGAGAATAAGCCATGTCCCAAACTATTTACGATACCGTGTCGCTGGTCGGGTTAGTCCCCAATCTGATGACGTCTCAAAACTTCATCCTCGACCGTTTTTTCCCGAACATCGTGACCAGTGACGATGAGTATGTGGCGATCGACGTAGACATCGGTCTGCGCCGCATGGCGCCGTTCTGCTCACCGCTGGTCGAAGGTAAATTGGTGGAAAGCCGTCGTTACCAGACCGACAAGTTCAAGCCTGCCTACATCAAAGACAAGCGGGCTCCTGACCTGCGTAAACCGATCCGCCGCCAGATTGGTGAGCGCATTGGTGGCGAATACACCGCCGCCGAACGTGAAATGTTGAATATCCAGTTCGAGATGAGCGACCAGATTGATATTTTGAATCGTCGCCTCGAGTGGATGGGCTGCAGCGCGATTGCCACCGGTACCGTCACCATCAAAGGTGACGGTTTCCCAACCACCGTCGTTGATTTTGGTCGCGATCCGGCCTTAACCATTGCGCTCAGCGGTGCCGACAAATGGCCGACCAGCGTTGCTGTGGGGGCAACTAACACCCAGCCAACGGACGACATTGAAGAATGGCAGGCGCTGATCCTACAAAAATCTGGCGCCCAGGCGACTGACATTATCTTCACCAACGCCTCATGGCGCGCGTTCAAGCTGGATACGTCGCTGAAAGGTGCCATTATCCTGCCGGCGCAAAATCCGTCCGGCAACATCATTAACCCAGGTGCGCAGATTGCGAAGGGTGCGGTGTGTAAAGGTTACTGGGGCCAGTACACGCTCTGGCTTTACAACGACTGGTTCATTGATCCGGACACCGGCATCGAAAATCCGATGATCGCTGACGGTTCAGTGGTTATGTCGGGTCCGGATCTGATGGGTACCCGTGCGTTTGGCGCAATCATCGATCCTGCCTTCAATTACGGGCCGATGGCGTATGCACCAAAAAGCTGGCTGCAGCATGACCCGGCGCAGCGTTTCCTGATGATGCAGTCTTCCCCGATTGTTATCCCGAGCCGGGTTAACGCGGCCCTTTGCGCGAAGGTGGTCTGATTATGGCAAGAGATAAAGCAACCGACACGGCCTCTGAGGCCGCTGATCTGATCACCGTGGTGGTGCTCAAAGAGAAAAGCGTTCGTCACGACGGGGAGAGCTACACGCAAAATTCGCGCGTTGAACTCTCAGAGAGTGACGCCAATCGGCTTATCGCGTCCGGCTTTGTGAAAACGCTGGAGGCGGTGAAACAGGAAATGGAAGCGGCGTCCGGTCAGGAGGTCAGCATCTCTAAAGAAGACGGGCAGTCCACGATCACCTCGGATGCGCCTTCTGCCGTTAAAACCGAGAGCGGGGAAGCCTGATAATGGGGGTCAACTGGGATCGGCATTTGCTCAGGCCGTTACACGGCGTATTTGGTGACCCGGTTGATTTCCGTCCCGCGGGTGGAGCGGCCTATACCATCAGCGGGATTTTCGACCGTGCGTATACGCAGGACGTGGAACCACTGGAAGACGGCAGCACCATCAACACCACGTCACCTGTGCTTGGCGTGCTCGACAGCGAGTTTTTAATCCCGCCGAAAAGGGGCGATCGGGTGTTTATTGGCCTGGTCGGCGGTGAGCAGGTGAATACCTTGTTTACCATTTCTGATATTCAGCCGGACAGCCACGGTGGCTCAAAGCTCATTCTTAACAGGGTGAAAGTATGAATGCTGCAGCATTGCGGGTACTGATTATCGGCGCGCTGACCGGCAAAACGGACGCCGCCGGGCGCGTTTATTCACCGCGGGACTGGCCGACGTCGGAAGATATGTACCCGGCTATTCTCGTACAAACTCCTTTCGATCTCAAAAACTCCCTCGGGCGCAATGTTCCACAATTTACGACGGTGACCACCGTTCGAATTACCGGCCGCCTGCAGGAGCTTGATGAGGTTGATCAGGACAACGGGGCCGAGAAAGCGGAGGTGGCGCTCGAGAACCTGCGCGAACAAATTGAGCGTGCTGTGATCAACAGCTATGAGCTCACCCGTCAGACTCAGCAGTTTTTACAGGTGCGCTCCACTATTGACGTCAACGCCGGTGGTGAAGGGCATACGGCCCAGTTGCTGATGGAACTGGATATCGAGTATTACCAGGGCCCGGAAGATTTCTACCCTATCGACACCACTCCGCTTGAGGGTATCGACGTCACGATTAAACAGCCCGACGGTACACCTGAAGTCTACGCGACCTTCGATCTGCCTCAATAACATTCTGGAGTCACCCATGTTTCTAAAACCGACCGCCGGGCGCACAGTGCGCGATCCGGTTAAAGGCACCCTATTGCCCGAAGAAGGGGCAGAAGTGCAGAAAAGCACCTTCTGGGATCGCCGGCTTCGCGACGGTGACGTCGTCAATGCAGATGCTGTGCCGCAGGCTAAGCCTGTGCCCACGGCAAAAGTGACGGATACCACCACAGACAGCGATAAAACTACCGCTACAACAGATACGGGGAGTGCCCGCTAATGGATTTTCAAAATATCCCTTCCAATCTTCGCACGCCGCTTTTCTTTGCCGAGTTTGATAATTCTCAGGCGAACACGGCGACAGCAACACAGCGCACGCTGATCATCGGTCAGGCGTTAACAAGCGCAGGCGTGCAGCTCAATGTTCCTGTTATTGAATCCTCCGCGTCCAATACGGCTGGGATTTACGGTGCGGGCTCAATGCTCCACAACCAGATGGTCGCGTATCTGGCGAACGACGTGGCTGGTGAAATCTATTTACTGCCGCTGGCTGACGGCGTTGCCCAGACGGCAGCAACCGGAAAGATGACCTTAACAACTGCGCCATCGGAAACCGGAGTGATCTCGTTATACATTGCAGGGCAGCGGGTGCAGGCCACGGTGATGAGCACGGACACCGTGACCGTAATGGCGGCGTCGCTGGTCGCGGCAATCACTGCGAAAACATCACTACCTGTTACGGCCGCCGCCGCCGCCGGCGTGGTAACGTTGACCGCTAAAAATAAAGGCGCGCACGGCAACGGCATTGATTTGCGTCTTAATTATCAGGGCAGTGCGGGTGGCGAAAGTACGCCTGCGGGGCTGGGTATTACTCTCACCGCCATGACCGGCGGCGCGGGCGCACCGGATATGGCCACTGCGCTGGCTAACCTGGGCGATCGCACTTTTGATTTCATCGTCACGCCTTATACGGATACGACGTCTCTTGATGCCCTTAAAGGGCTGCTTTCCGACAGCACCGGCCGCTGGAGCTACGCGCAGCAACTTTATGGCCACGTCTTCGGCGCGGCATCAGGCACGTACGGTCAACTGACCACCGTCGGTGAAGCCCGCAACGATCAGCATGCTACGTTACTGGGCGTCAATGACTCTCCGACCCCGGCGTATGTCTGGGCAGCGGCGGTTACTGGCGCTGTGGCAGGCAGCTTGCGTAACGATCCCGGTCGTCCGCTGCAAACGCTGACCGTCAGTGGTGTTTTAGCGCCGCCGTTAGCATCCCGCTTTGAACTGACCGAGCGTAACAACCTGCTTTACAGCGGGATCTCGACCTTTAGCGTCGCCGATGACAATACGGTGCAGGTTGAAAACCTGATCACCACGTATCAGACCAACAAATACGGCGACGCAGACGACAGTTATCTGCAGGTCGAAACGCTGTTTCTGCTGATGTTTGTGACACGCTTTATCAGGACGCAGGTGACGTCGAAGTTTGCCCGCATGAAGCTGGCGGCCGACGGCACGCGCTTTGCACCGGGGTCGGCTATCGTGACGCCGAACATTATCCGCGCGGAGCTCATCGCCCAGTACACTCAGCTGGAATACAACGGTTATGTGCAAGATTCCAAAGCCTTCGCCGCCGGTTTAGTGGTGACGAAAAGCACCTCTAACCCTAACCGGGTTGACGTGCTGTGGGATGGTGTTCTGATCAACCAGCTGCGCGTGTTCGCTCTCCTCAACCAGTTCCGCCTGCAAGCCGCGGCGTAAGGAATCATCATGGCAGATACATCTAACCGCCTCGCGGGGACAGCGTTTGTGACGACTAACGGCGTCTCCATCATGGTCGCCGGCCAGTTCAAATACAGCCCTTCAAAGCTCAAGCGTGAAACCCTGACCGGCATGGACTATGTGCACGGCTACAAAGAGAAACCGTCTGCGCCGTTCATCTCCTGTCAGGTTCGCGACAGCGGCGGCACGACGGTTGCAGATTTTACCGATATGACCAATGTGACCGTCGTGGCAGAGCTGGCAAACGGTAAAACCGTCATTGGCACCGGCATGTGGACGGTAGAGTCGCAGGAAGTGGACAGCGAAGACGCAGTCTTCGACGTCCGCTGGGAAGGCTTTGACGTGGTGGAGAGCTGATCGTGGAAGAACAGGATAAAACCATTCTTATCCCACTGGAAAAACCGCTGGCTGATGCCAGCGGTAAAATCATCTGGGAAAATATTGAGCTGCATGAACCTGCTGTCATCGAGGTAAATCAGTTTCTCGATAAACAGAAAACCAACGGCGCCCTTGCCGGAATGGGTCACCTTATTTCACTGCTGTCCGGGATACCCCCGCAGGTAATTAAGCAGCTGCCTTTTACTGCCTACAAGCGCTGCGAATCCTTTCTGCTCACTTTTTTGAATTACAAGCCAGAAATCGGCTATGCAGAGAGTCAGCCGAAAAGCAGCACGATCATTGTGCTGGCCAATCAGCTTCAGGACAGTGCGGGGAAAAGTAGCTGGAACAGCGTTGACCTGTCTGAACCCAATCTTGAGCAGGTCGACCAGTTTTATAAAACCCAGACAGCGAAGGGAGGTCTGCCTGCAATGTCGGCCTTGATCGCAGAACTTTCCGGCATTGCTCCCGAAGTTATTAATCGGCTGCCCTATACCGATTACAAAAGCTGCGAGGCCTATCTGCTGGGTTTTTTAAACTACTCCCCGACGCAGGACGCTGGCGGGATCTGATTGCTGACGTTTCTTACTACTACGGGTGGGGGCCAGCTGATGGCTGGCGCTTAACCTGGAGCCGTTTACTTTGGTGGAAAACTCAGGCGCAGCGAATTAACCGCGTGAAGGAAAAATAAACATGGCTAAGGCGTTTGATTTCCAGCTGACGGCGGACGACCGGGTTTCTGAGTCAATTCAGAGCATTGATGATGCAGTAAAAAAACTGCTCCCACAGCTGAATAATGCGCGGACAGGATTACAGCTTGGTGGTCGGCAGTCCTCTGAAGGTGTTGACGAGATCAGCGAAAGGCTGGGGGATTTGGCAAAAAATGCCAAAGATGGCGTGCAGTTTATCGGCGATCTTGTGCCTCCTCTGAAAATGGTCGGAGGCCTGACACTGGGGCTGGGAGGGTTAGCCAGCGTTTTTAACGCGGTGAAGTCAGGCATTCAGGGTTATGCAAATGCCGGTTATAAAATTGACACGACGGCCAAAAATATCAGCACAACGACCCGCGCCTATCAGGAACTGACCGGGGCAATGATCGAGAACGGGTCTGCGCGCGATGCGGCAGAAGGGTCAGTTTCTGGACTTTATCAGCGCGCAAACGATGCGCTGAATATGCGCGATGACGGCTTTCTGGCGCTGACTTCGCAGCTGGGTATCAAGATCAGCAAAACAAAGGAAGGGGTCGCGGATGTTGCAAAGCTGATGGATGACCTGAATAAGGTCATGCTTCAGCAGTCCCCGGCAAGACAGGCGCTGATTGCACAGGTGGGGGGCTTCTCGCCCGAGCTGTTAAGTTTTTTGCGTCAAAGTACTGACCAGGTGCAAAAGTTGAAAGATCAGGCCCAGCGAGATGGGCTGATTTTTTCTGATAAAGATGTGCAAAACGCGCTGGCGTTTCGTAACCAGCTAAATCACATATCTGCTTCTTGGGACGGATTACTGATGAAAGCACAGGTTAATCTGGGCAAGGACCCTACCATTCAAGGAGTTTTTGATAGTGCCTCCCAAGTTATGCAACACGGGTTTGATACTGCCACAGTGGGATCGTTGATGGATTTCAACTCCGGAGGAAAGCAGGCAGACCGTATCAGGGAAGCTTTAAAGGATGAAAAATTCAAGAAAACGTTATCGTGGGATGAAAAGTTAGACCTGAACATGGGTTATGCGTCCGGGGATTTGGTAAAGAAACTGAATAGTTTTTATGGGCCTACGGATAAAGCAAAGCTGCTTCAGCAGGATGTGAAAGGCCTTTACGTACAATCCCCGTATTCACCAGACACAAACTCACCACCCATGTCCTATAACCAGTCCGGTGGTGGCAATGCTCGCGGTATTCGAAACAACAATCCCGGTAACTTGCGGGTTGCCCCGAACGCGGTCGGAAATGATGGCGCCTTTGCCGTTTTTGATAAGCCGGATGATGGCTTAGCAGCCATGAGCCGGCAGTTACAGCTTTATGGCGATCGCGGGAATAATACGCCCTACGGTATTATTCATACTTACGCCCCCAGTAGCGAAAACAATACGCAGGCATATATCAACGCCATTACTGGTGATACGGGATATGGTGCTCATGAGCAACTTGACCTAAGTGACCCCGCTACCCTTAAGCGTATGATGGCCGCCATGATCCGTCATGAGAATGGGAGCCAGCCATACAGCGAAAAGGACATCGACAGCGGCATAAATCAGTCAATGACGGACCCGAAGTGGCAGGGGCTTCGCGACCCGACTCGCCTTGCTTACCAGCGCGATCAGTATTCTGACTGGTTAATTAATGGTCCTTCATCTCCCGAGTCTGCCTCCATTAATCAGCCAGCAAAAGCAGATGGTACCAACATCAACGCTCCTGCTACCGGCTCTCCGAATGGGGCTGTACTGGATACCCAGAAACTGGGAGAAGTTATTTCTACCGCGCTGAAAGACAGTAAAAGTGAGATAGAAGTAACGCTTATCAACGGACGAACCGGAGAGCGAAAAAAAGTTTCCGGATCTGGCGGAAAAGTCACTACGGCGATGTCGCCACCATGAAACCATCAACCTGACCCGCTTCAGCGGGTTTTCCTTTTTTGGGGGATAGGATGCCACTGATTCAAGATGCTCTGTCTTCACTGTTGGGTTTTTCAGGCGACACGTGGCACTGGCGAGATCATATTCATCCCGCCTCATTTCGCGGCGTGCCTTTCGCGGTCGTGGACGGTGACGGAAGCTTTGGCCGCCGGCAGGCCGTGCATGAGTACCCTTATCGTGATTCGGTCTGGGTGGAAGATATGGGGCGCTCTACCCGCCGCCTGACGCTCTCCGGCTTTATTATTCAAAGCAGCCTGGTTTACAGCGCGCCGGACGTGATGACCCAACGCGACAATTTGATTGCCGCCTGCGAAAGCCTGGGCGCCGGTACGTTGGTCCATCCGACGCTGGGCGAGCTGACGGTCAGCATTCCCGAAGGCGGACTGCGGCTGCGAGAAAGCAAAGACTCAGAGCGCGTGTTTGAATTTTCGCTGACCGTTATTGAGTCAGGGCTGCGGGTGTTCGCGGTGACCGGCGCGGTTTCTGCGGCCTCGACTGTACAAACGTCCTGGCTGGCGCTGGCTGCCAAATCAGCGGCCACCTTCATAGCCGAGGTTAACTCTGATATTCGCACGGTAAATCAGGCAATAAAAACGCTCAAAAGTACGGTTTCCTTCTGGACCAGCATGGTAACGCGTACCGCCAATGAAGCGACAAACCTCAGTAACACCCTGAAATCGACGTTCGGCAGCACCCGATATGGGCGTTATAACACCGGGACGGTGGGCGGCAGCGCGTCGGGTGCAACCACCACCGCGTCATCAGATGCAGACACCGATGATTATGAGCTGTTGGTTTCACAAAAAATGGCCGCTTCAGTCGAGGACAGGGCACTAACGCAGGCATCAACTGCCAGCCTGCTTGCCTCAACCAGCATCGCGGCCTACGCCGACGGTGCGCTGGACGTGATTAACGCGTTATTAGCCAGTGAGGTAAAAGGACTGGATCTGGTTCGCATGCTGGAAACGCTTTCGGGTTTTTCTGACACAACTTACCGACCTGACAACAGCGACAGTAGTATCACCCGGTCAACACAGATTTACCTGATCACGCTGTCCGCGGGGGCGATGGCCTATGCCGCTTCTCAATATGAACCGGCAAGCTATGACGAGGCAACGGTATTACTTCAGCGGACGGTGTCTGTGATCGACACGGTATCTCTTGCAGCGGCTGATGCGGGCTATGACGCGGTATTCAGTGAACTGACCGTGCTTAAAACGACTGTCAACACCACGTTGAAAGAAAAGGGAGCTCTTCTGGCCAATGTATCAACCGTTACGCAGGCAAAGTCATTACCTGCATTGAACCTGGCTAACAAATTTTATCAGGATGCTGCCCGCACCGAGGGGTTGGTTAAAATGGCCGATCCGGTTCATCCGGCATTTATGCCGCTTTCTTTTAGGGCGCTGACATCATGAATGACGAAATGACGTTAACTATCGGCGGGAAAATACTTTCCGGCTGGGATCAGGTACGGATAACCCGCAGCATTGAGCGCATGCCGAGCGATTTTGATCTGTCGCTGATGGATGAATTCCCCGGAAGTGATGAAAAGCAGCTGGTGAAAGAGGGCGATCCGTGCGTAGTAAAGCTGGGCGATGATACGGTTATCACGGGATATATCGACCGGTGGGCACCGATGATTTCAGCCACGCGGCATGAGGTCAGGGCGACCGGAAGAAGCAAGTGTCAGGATCTCGTGGACTGTTCAGCTAAATGGAACAACAACGTGATCACCGGCGCAACACCGCTGCAAATCGCTCAGCGTCTGGCGGCACCCTACGGCATTACGGTGTCGAGCGACGTGACAGACATGGAAAATGTCCCGCAGTTCACGCTTAACTGGGGAGAAAGTTCTCAGGAAATTATCGACCGCATCACACGCTGGGCCGCACTCCTTTATTACGATCTGCCAGACGGCAGTCTTTACCTGACGCGCGTTGGCACAAAAAAAGCGGCCAGCGGCGTATCTCAGGGCGTCAATATTGAGGCTGCCGCCTATGAGGCTTCAATAGATGAGCGGTTTTCCGAATATACCGGCGTTTCGATGTCTATCAATCCACTGGTCGACGATAGCGGGTATGGTGCGGTCACGAAGGCCACGGCCAACGATCCGGACGTGGTAAAGATGCGTTATCGAAATCGCATCATCATCGTCGAAAGCACGATGAACACCACCGAGCTGGCGCAGCAGGCGATTGACTGGGAGATGAACCGCCGTTACGGCCGTTCTAAAACACTGCAGGTCACCATTGATAACTGGCGCGACAGCGCCGGTAAGCTTTGGGAACCGAATACGCTGATCCCGGTCAACATTCCAAAAATGGGGATCAATGACGCGCTGTGGCTGCTGGCCGAGGTGACCTTTCTCAAAGACGATCGCGGTACCGCGGCGCAAATGGTGCTGATGCCGCCGGCGGCGTTCTCCGTACAGCCTTACCGTTTCTACAGCCTGATCCCGGAGTTGAACCGATGACAGCAATCAGCACGCTATACCGCAGGGCCATGATGATGTTGGGGGTAGGGCGGGCCACGCTGACCAACGACGCCGGCGGTGTTCAACAGATTCAGTATGAGACGCCCCTTGAGGTTAAAAACAATACCCCGCGGCTGATGGAGTTTGGGTTTTCATCATCGCTTCCGCCTGATGCTGACGTGCTTATCGCCTATCTTTCCGGTGACCGCTCAAACGCCGTAGTCATTGCCTCCGGGCATAAGGGTAGCCGAAAAACAGGACTCAATTCAGGGGAAACCATTCTTTACAACCTGTGGGGGATGCACGTGAAGTTGACGGAAACAGGACTTGAGGTAGATGCAGTCGGACAGCCAGTGACGGTGATAAATTCGACGAAAGTGACCATTGTTGCTTCAGAAGAAATCTATGCCGATACGCCAGTGCTGAAGTGCGCGGGCGACATCATTGATAATGCAGGCAGCAATACCACCACCCTGAAAAATTTGCGCGACACCTACAACGAGCACGATCACGTTGTAAGAAACGTGCAGAGCGGCGGCTCATCCCCGACCAGTGAAAAACCGGGAGAAAAAGTCGAATGACCGACATTACAACGCTCTGGAATGCGGAACAATCCGCGGGGGATTGGGTTGAAGCATCCGGCGACCTTCAGGAGGGTGACGATCTCCATACGGCCATCCTGATCAGCCTTTTCACTGACCGGCTGGCGCGTGTCGATGATGATTTTGACGGGGAGGATCGCCGGGGTTGGTGGGGAGATGTCGATCAGGATTACCCGGTGGGTTCGCGCCTCTGGCTTCTTCGCCGGCAAAAGCTCACGGTGTCCACGGCCAACAAGGCCGAGAATTATGCTTCCGAGGCTCTGAAGTGGCTCATCGATGATGGCGTAGTCGCCAGTATTACGCCTGTCACCCAGATAGTGTATCCGAACAGACTCAACCTTGTTATTACATATCAAAAGCCGGGATTCAGTGCTGTTACAAAGCGCTATTTCTGGGTCTGGGAGTCTAAATAATGCCCTACAATCGGCCTACACTCAGCGAGCTGCGTGCGCGCAATCTCGCCGCGATCGAGTCAGAATTAAAAGGGGTAGGCACCCCCTTAAGATTTTCTAACCTCAGCATCCTCGGCACCGCAGACGCGGGCCTTGCGTATCTTCACTACGGCTATCTCGATTGGATAGCCAAACAGTCGGTACCCTGGAGCGCAACGGACGAGAATCTGGCAGGTTGGGCGGCGCTGAAAAGCGTGACGCAAAAAGCCGCCCATGCGGGAACCAGCAATGGGGCATTGTTTACCGGATCGGTTGGGAAATCGATACCAGCAGGCACGGTGCTTAACCGAGGAGATGGGTATCAGTACACGACGAGCGGGCAGGTGATTATAGGTCCTGATGGAACGGCCACCGCTATTGTCACCGCCGTGCTCCCTGATCCTAGCGAGGATCCGACAGGTGGGGGCGCGGAGGGTAACACCCCAGCTGGGACGCAACTGTCACTCGACACCGCTATCTCCGGCATTGACTCCGTTGTGACGCTCATCACGGCGGTCACCGACGGCGCAGACATTGAAAGCGAAGAGGCTTTCCGCACCCGCATGCTGCTGGCCTACCAGAATACCCCTCAGGGTGGGAATCACGATGATTATGAATCGTGGGCGCTCGCCGTCTCCGGGGTAACACGGGCATGGACCGCCCGACGGCTTATGGGGGCCGGAACGGTCGGGGTATATATCATGACCGATGGCACTGATACCTCAAACAACGGATTTCCCGTTGGTACGGATGGCATTTCCGAACTGGAAAATTGGTCAGCGGTAAAAGCCACCGGGGAGCAGGGGCGCGTGGCCAACTATATTTACCCACGCCAGCCTGTCACCGCCCTGGTATACGTCTGCTCCCCAATTAAGAAAACGGTCAATTTTATCATTGATGGAATTTCGACGGCCGACAGTACGACGACGGCGGCGATTAACGCGGCGATAGACGGTGTGTTTTTCGAGTCAGGGGATCCGACGGGAGGAAAGGTCCTGCTTTCCGATTTGGTTATTGCTTTGAGTAACGTGAGCGGCACCAGCGGATTTATTCTGACCTCACCCGCCGCGAACATAATGACTACGACAGGGGAACTCCCCGTCCGCGGAACGGTAACTTACACATGAGCCGATATTCAGTCGCGGACTATACGTCTGCATTGCAGGGATTATTGCCCACGGGATTAGTTTGGCCGCGAAAAAATGACGGCGTTCAGTCTGCGGTACTTCGGGCGTTGGCGCGGTCTTATCAGAAAAGTGATGATTCCGCGTTAGCGCTGCTGGAGGGCGCTTTTCCTGCAACAGCAACCATCATGTTAACCGACTGGGAAAAGACACTTGGCCTTCCCGATGATTGCGCGATTGGAGAAAATGACAGTATTGCAATAAGGCAAAAAGCGATCCTATCCAAGCTTTTCAGCACGGGTGGACAGTCAGCCAACTATTTCATTGGGGTCGCGAAAGCGTTGGGGTATGACATTACCATTCAGGTCTACCGGCAGGCCCGCGCTGGCATGTCGGTGTGTGGCGATCCGTTAAACGGTGAAGACTGGCCTTCTACCTGGTTGGTAACTGCCCCCCAAACGACGATGACCTACGCACAGGCCGGGCAGTCCTATGCCGGCGACCCCCTTAGATCATGGGGGAACAGACGTTTGGAATGTCGTTTAAGTAAATTAGCACCTTCTCATACGATAGTTAAATTCGGTTACACCAACTAACAATCAACCTACTGGCGAACGTTTAGCACCTAACGGTGAGGGATTTTTTATGCAAAAAATTGGGGATGTGACGCCAACGGCTGACATCAACGGCGAATGGACTAACGGGAACGTTGCTGCGGGAGCGGCACCCACGATGCTTGATGCTGCATGGTTAAACTCGGTTCAGCGTGAACTCATTGCTATTTTGAGCGCAGCAGCGATTGCTACTGACCCCTTAAATGATGGGCAAGTAATTAATTCTCTGAAAAAGCTATTTTTGCAGACCTCGAATAATTTATCGGAGATTAAAACTGCAGGTACAGCAGCTCAGTTATCAGCTCGTGCAAATATTGCAGCCGCGGCGTTGGCGGGCCTAGCCACACAAGTGTTTTCAGTGTCGACAGCTACAGCGAATGCGCATGCTGTGAATCTTTTGCAACTCAACAATGCGATTTCAGCTTTATCTCTCGGGAATGCGTCAACAAAAACGGTAGGCACGGGGGCAAACCAAATCCCGGACATGAACTCGTTCACATCATCAACAACCTGGTTCAAATTGCCTTCAGGCAAAATTGTTCAGACGGGTGTTTTTTCTACCACCACTTCAGGGAATACGATAATTAATTTTCCTGTTCCATTCCCAACTGCATGCCGGTCAATTGTTGCAACTCAGCAGGATACAACCTTCCCGAACATCATTGGTTGCATACCGTTAGGAACGACTCAGTTCAGGACGACCACCTGGAATTACAATGGCGGAGCCGTATCAGGAACGTCGGTTGCATATATAGCGATAGGGGATTAATAGATGGAAAAGTATTTATATAGCGCAGTGGACAACGCTTTTTATCCTTACTCACTTGAAGATGAATACAAGGCAGCTGGCTCATGGCCGGAAGATGGGATTGACGTAGAAGAATCACTATTTCAAGACTTCACCGCAGATGTTCCTACAGGCAAGGTTAGAGTCGCCGGAGATGACAAATTACCGGCATGGGGGGATGTGTCAGCCTTAACCCACGATGAATCTGTGGCTCAGGCGAAAGAGACTAAAGCCCAATTAATTTCATCTGCAAAACAAGCCATCAGCATTTGGCAATCAGAACTGTTAATGGATGAGATCAGTGATGCAGATAAAACTTCTCTGAAGTTATGGATCTCCTATATCAAGGAAATTCAGGCGGTAGACATAACACAGCCTGGTAGTATCGAATGGCCGACACCCCCCGCTAATAATTCCCTTGAGTGACTAATGTAAGTTTTCTGTAAATATTTTCATCATCTGACATTTCTTTGCAATGCAGTTAGGAGTATCTTAAGGCGTGTGAATGATGATTCATGTTAACGGAGTGCCTTAAAGTGAAAATCAGTAAGATATTTTTGTGTGCAGCGCCTCTCTTGTTAGTTGCAGGGATTGCATACGGTAATTTCAATGGTGGCAGTGAGCCAGATTATGTGTTGGATGCAATGAGCGCGGTCAGCAACAAAATGTCCTACTCATTCGGGATTTCAAAGTGTAAGTCCGTTCAGCATGATGAAGTGAAATGGGATATCGCTTGCAGTTCAGCGTATACTCCAACTGCTTTAAGCTTCTCCGTGCAGCCTGCAGAAAAGGCGCCTTATGATGTAGCGACGCCATTCTATCTGGTAGCAAGAAATGAAGCTGCGAGAAAGGCATCGGGCGAAGGGTTGCTGAGCTTTTTGATGATCAATACTGTCGATAAGTCAGACGATATGAAAGTGATAGCAGCTAACTAATTTTTTAGATTGGCACATGCTAGAAATAGAACCCTCTTTGGAGGGTTTTTACATATTGATATTTTCTAATTAGTAATTTTTATCCACATCGTCATCCGCTACTTAACCACCCACCAAATCAGCACGACTAAGATCTCCAGAACGATGAGTACTATCAGCATAATTTTCACGAAATCTATGACCTAAAATGGCTGGTAAGCTTCTCTTCAAGCTTACTCTTGCTTTTTATAACAGCGAAAAATAATTGAAAACAGATCGTTTTCGACGGTACGCCCTGTATATAAACCCCTTCTCTTGTCGATCATTACATATTTAGCTAAACCATTAATAAGGTTAGGAAAATCCGTAATGAGGGAACATATGGACGAATCAAAAATGTACGCCAAGATGTGTGTGATTCTTGGGGATGTTGTCTTTGGCTTGCGAAAAAGTGGTTACGAAATCAGCCGCGAGAACTTGATAAAGTTTTTCGCTAATAAGCGTATGCATTGCACTAATGATCGAGAGGCTGAGTGTTACCAGTCTATTATCAATAAGCTTTCTGATGCATAAAAAAAGCCCGCTAAAGGCGGGCAATAAACATCAGTTTCTACATTAGTAATCTGTTCGGGTAGAACGGGATAATCATAGCGTGGTAATAATTATCCAATCTATAGGATAACTAGCCATAAGTGGCTGTGTTCGCTCAATGGGAATGTTAGGGCGTAAAAAAGCCCCCGCGAACGAAGGCCAGTGAATCGCCACTAAATTTAGTTTTGGAACGAGAGCAATGCTCCCGAAAGCATATTAGTAGCTATTGAAAATTTGGCTTACTGAATTGAGTTTTGAAATTAAAGAAAGTTCAGTGTCCTTTCACGTGTAAAAAAAAGCCCGCTCGGTCGGCGGGCTAAAATCAAAGTTATCAATATTACTTACGCTCAGGATGGTGATTAATCCACCCATTTAAAGTATTAGCATGGTTTAAGTAAATCTGTCATTTTTCCGTAAAAAAAAGCCCGTGTTAACGACGGGCTATCAGAAGGTAGGGGACTCATGGCCTTGGCAGGCTTGCTGATCTTGTGTCAGCTATTCTCATTCTAGATGAATTTTGGAGAAAGTTTAGGCTTTGTATAAACTTCACACTAAATTTCCATTTAGGATTGCACATGACACTATCAGATTGATTGGAGTTTCTATGCCTGGGACCAATTCTTTATTTAGAGAGGCATGTACATTAATTGGTGAGTGTTACCTCATGCTTTCTAAAGATGATGCGTGTGTGAGTAGGAGCCGGATTGCCTTATGGCTTGAACGAACTCAGGAAGAGGTCGTTGAATCAAATGGAAGTCAAGACGACGCATTACGGCTGGCGATAGAGCACCTAAGAGTCTATTGAATCACAGGCACAAAAAACCCGGCGCAGTGGCCGGGTTATATTTCAAAATTTACTGATCAGCAATTCAACGTGCATAATGCCCCCTTACTCCACACCGAGCCAGTTACCGGCATCATCAAACATCTCCTCAACAATCCCCGCCAGAACTGCCCTCTGTGCCTTGCTGGCGTCCGTGTTGATGCCGCTGAGCGTCACCATCAGTTTAACCTTCACGTCAGTATCAGGGAAGGTGCCATGCACGCGCTTGGTAAGTTCCGCCAGGATCAATGCGTTGGCGTTCGGTACACCGGCCATATTTCTTTTGTCGTAAATCAGCTCAACAAACATAAAATCGCCCAAACAAATTAACTGGCTATACATACAGTGATATTTGTTTTAATAAAATAAAACCCTTCTGCAAAACTAGTTTTAATTCGTTGAAACATATAGGGATAGGAAGAGTGATATGCAAACCAAAAAACTTGTTAATTCGCTCACATTTCCCATATAAAACAATCATTTAGCATGCCTTTAATTACCTAGGATTTCGGTATGGGTATCAGTGCAGGTGCAGCTTATGCCTCTTCTGACCGTACTAATGATCAAACTGCTGATAACCGTGGTGACAAAGCTGACGTCTGGACAATTGGCGCGAAATACGACGCAAATAATGTCTACCTGGCGACCATGTATGCTGAAACCCGTAATATGACCATGTACGGCGATGACGGCATTGCAAATAAAACGCAGAACTTTGAAGTCACGGCACAATATCAATTCGACTTCGGTCTGCGTCCGGAAGTTTCTTACCTGCAGTCTAAAGGTAAAGACCTGAACAACGGCAATGGCGGAAAAGACAACGACAAAGATCTGGTTAAATACGTTTCTGTTGGCGCGAACTATTACTTCAACAAAAATATGTCCACCTACGTTGATTACAAAATCAACCTGCTGGACAACGATGATGATTTCTACGAAAACAACGGTATCTCTACCGATGATGTTGTTGGCGTTGGCATGATCTACCAGTTCTAATTTCCTGACCAAAAGTCTTAGAAATAGCCTAAAGAAAACCCATCTCCGGATGGGTTTTTTTGTGCCCAAAACGTGACTTTCTGTGCGTTAACGCCGTCCCCGCCTTCAATAATGCAACAGTCTTTGTTATATTATTGACCAGCTCACGTACAGGGTTATTCCTCTGTGATACGGTGCTTAACCTAAGACTTGGTTTCTCAGGACAATGAAATGTTAGATTATCGCTTTCCGACAGCCATGCAGATGGTGTTTTGTATCGCTCAGTCCCAAAAGGCTGAACAGCGCTGCACCAGTGCGATCTTAGCTACAGGTCTGGAAGCCAACTCCAGCTTCATCCGCAAACTGATGGTGCCACTGACTCAGCATGGCATTATCGTCTCAACGCTTGGCCGTACCGGCTCGATTCATCTTGGCCGCCCGGCGGAAGACATTACGCTGCGTGATATTTACTGCGCCGTGATTGAAGATAAACGCCTGTGGGCCGCACGTCCCGATGTGCCTGCCCGCTGTGTTGTCAGCGCCAATGCCTGTACCTATTTTAAAAATATCGTGAATGAGGCTGAAGAGGCGTCGTTGCAGGTGCTGGGTCGCCATACGGTAGCCGATGCGCTGGCCGAGTTTGAGCGTGGCGGCAAGTACAAATGCACCAAAGACCTGGCTGCGGAATACGCAGATAAGTCGCTCTGCACGAAATAAACATCAGCCATCTGATACTCACTTCGCGACATTCAGACGTAAAAAAGCCGGGATAATTTCCCGGCTTTTTGCTTTCTGTCATAACCAATCAGACTGTCTGCGTCTCCTGCACCGCATGCTTACGCGTCACCAGCTTGCGCAGTGCCACATAAAATACCGGCGTCAGGAACAACCCGAACAGCGTTACCCCCAGCATTCCGGAGAAAACGGTGATGCCCGTGACGCCGCGCACTTCTGCACCAGCGCCGTGACCGAGGATCAGCGGGATTGTCCCGGCAATAAAGGCAATGGACGTCATGACGATAGGGCGCAGACGCAGGCGACAGGCTTCGAGCGCCGATTCCACAATCCCTTTGCCCTGCATCTCCAGCTCGCGGGCGAATTCGACAATCAGGATGGCGTTTTTACATGCCAGCCCCATCAGCACCACCAGCCCGACCTGAACAAAGACGTTGTTATCACCCCCTGTCAGCCACACGCCAAACAGCGCTGAAAGCATGGTCATCGGCACAATCAGGATCACCGCCAGCGGCAGCGTCCAGCTCTCATAAAGTGCAGCCAGTACCAGAAACGCCAGCAGAACCGACATCGGGAAGACAATCAGCGCGGCGTTACCCTGTGTAGATTGCTGATAGCTCAGATCTGTCCATTCGATATTCATGCCATTTGGCAGGAGGTTTTTGGACATTTCTGTCAGCTCGGTCATGGCTTGTGTCGAAGACAAAATGCGCGGATCAGCATCACCAATCAAATCTGCCGCCGGATAACCGTTATAGCGGATAACCGGATCAGGCCCGTAAGTGGTGGTGATGTTCAGCATACTGCCGATCGGCACCATTTCACCTTTGTCATTTCGGGTACGCAGGTTGGCGATGTCTTCCACGCTGTCGCGGAACTGGCCGTCAGCCTGCGCCATCACTTTCCAGGTGCGTCCGAACCGGTTGAAGTCATTGATGTATGACGAACCAAGATACACCTGCAAGGTACTGAACAAATCATCGAGAGAAACGCCCTGCGCTTTGGCTTTATCACGGTCAATATGCGCATCCAGCTGCGGCACGTTGGCCTGATAAGAGGAGATAGGGAAGCCCATCCCCGGCGTTTGCATAATCGAACCGGACATCGTGTTGATCGCCGTCTGCAACGCGCCGTAGCCCAGACCTGCACGATCCTGAATGTACAGCGAGTAGCCGGAACCCTGACCTAATCCGAGAATTGGCGGTGGCATAATCGAGAAGGCGAAACCTTCCTGAATCTGCGAGATCTTGGCGTTGATTTCGGCGTTAATTTCCGCCGCCGTGCGGGTACGTTCGCCCAGCGGTTTCAGCGCAAAGAACACCGTGCCGGTATTTGGCGTATTGGTGAACTGCAAGGCGTTCAGCCCCGGAAATGCCACAGCATCACTGACGCCGTCGGTGCTCAGCCCCAGCGCACTGATCTTGCGAATCACGGCATCCGTACGTGACAGCGATGCCCCTTCCGGCATTTTCACCCCGGCAATCAGGTACAACTTATCCTGCGTCGGTATAAAGCCGCCCGGCACCATTTTGAACATCAGCGCAGCGCCGCACAGCAGCAGAACGTAAACCGCAAAGACGGCACCACGTCGTCCGAGCGTTTTTGACACCGCATTCTGATAACCGTGTGAACTGGCGTTAAAGAAGCGGTTAAACGGACGGAAAATCCAGCCGAACAGACGGTCGATCAGTCTTGATGGCATGTCCTTTGGCGCGCCGTGCGGCTTCAGCAACAGGGCTGCCAGAGCAGGGGAGAGCGTCAGGGAGTTAATCGCCGAAATCACGGTGGAGATGGCAATGGTGACCGCAAACTGTTTGTAGAACTGACCGGTGACGCCGGAAAGGAACGCCATCGGCACAAAGACCGCACACAGCACCAGCGCGATCGCAATGATTGGCCCGGACACTTCCCGCATTGCCTGATGTGCCGCCTCCCTTGGTGCCAGACCTTCCTCGATATTTCGCTCGACGTTTTCCACCACCACAATGGCGTCATCGACCACGATGCCTATCGCCAGCACCAGCCCGAAAAGACTGAGCGTGTTGAGCGAGAAACCGAGCAAATACAGAATGCTGAATGTGCCGATAACCGAAATCGGTACCGCGAGTAACGGGATAATCGACGCACGCCAGGTTTGCAGGAACAGGATCACCACCAGCACAACCAGCACGACGGCTTCCAGCAGCGTATGCACCACAGCACTGATAGAATCACGCACAAACACCGTCGGGTCATACGGCGCCCGCCAGGTCATGCCTTCCGGGAAGCGGGTCGCCAGCTCGGCCATTTTGGCGCGAACGGCATCAGAAAGATCAATCGCGTTAGCGCCCGGTGACTGGAAGATACCGATACCGACCGCATCTTTATTGTTCAGCTGCGAGCGCAGGGCGTAACTTCCGGAGCCCATTTCAATACGCGCAACGTCGCGCAAACGAACGATTTCGCCGTTATCACCGCTTTTCAGGATGATATTGCCGAACTCTTCTTCGTTCTTGAGCCGCCCCTGGGCGTTGATCGACAACAGATAGTCGCTGTCTTTTGGCAGCGGTTCTGCACCGAGCTGACCGGCAGACACCTGAACGTTTTGCTCACGCATTGCCGTGACAACGTCACTGGCTGTCAGCCCACGCGCCGCCACTTTGTTGGGATCGAGCCAGACACGCATTGCGTATTCGCCCGCACCAAAAATCTGAATCTGGCCGACCCCCGGCAAACGCGCCAGTTCGTCCTTCACCTTCAGCGTGGCGTAGTTGCTCAGGTATAACGAATCGTACTTACCGGAAGGCGACACCAGATGCACCACCAGCGTTAAGGTCGGTGATTGCTTCTGCGTCGTTACCCCCTGACGGCGTACATCTTCCGGCAGACGCGCTTCGGCCTGCGCCACGCGGTTCTGCACCTGAACCTGTGCCTGATCCGGATCGGTACCCGGACGGAACGTCACGGTGGTCACCAGCACGCCGTCGGAACCGGCGACCGATTTCATGTACACCATGTTTTCAACGCCGTTGATGGCTTCTTCCAGCGGCGTCGCCACGGTTTCTGCAATCACTTTCGGGTTGGCACCCGGATATTCCGCGCGTACCTGTACGCTCGGCGGGACCACGTTCGGGTATTCGCTGACCGGCAGCAGGGGAATGGCAATCGCCCCGGTGACTAAAATCAGAATCGACAAAACGGCGGCGAAAATCGGCCGGTCGATGAAAAAGCGGGAAAAGTCCATGAGTCAGAATTCTCTTTTATTTAGCGGCGGCAGGAGTGACGCTGTTGGCCGCCATGCTGACGGTTTTGGCGTTAACGGGCATACCCGGCATAAAGACTTTCTGAACGCCGTCAATAATCACGCGGTCACCCGCTTCCAGACCTTTCTGCACAATACGTAAACCACCGGAAATCCGGCCAACTTCCACATCGCGACGCTGTGCTTTACCGTCTTTATCAACCACGTAAACAAATTTACGATCCTGATCGGTCAGAACGGCTTTATCGTCCACCAGCACGGCGCTGAATTCCGCGCTGCCCGGTAACTGCACGCGGGCGAACAGGCCCGGCGTAAAGGTGCGATCACGGTTATCCAGCAGGGCGCGCATACGGATGGTGCCGGTACCTGAGTTGAGCTGATTATCCGTAAAGTCGACCACGCCCTGATGCGGATAGCCGTCTTCACCCACCAGACCGACGTGCACCGGCAAACGGGACTGCGGGGTGTCATTGCGCTGGCCATCACGCGCCATCGCCTGATAGCGCAGGAAAGTACCTTCATCGACATCAAAATAGACATACACCGTGTCCAGCGACACCAGCGTGGTCAGTACGCTGGCGGTGTCGCCTGCGGTCACCAGATTGCCGGTGGTGATCATCGCGCGGCTGGCGCGGCCATCAATCGGAGAGGTCACACGGGTGAAATCCAGATTCAGCTGCGCCATGTCCAGCTGTGCCTGAGCGGCGAGCACATCAGACTGTGCCTGAGATGCTGCCGAACGACGCTGCTCGGCGATTTCAGTGGAAATGGCCTGCGTGCCAATCAGTTTTTCTGTGCGGGAGGACTCGCTGCGGGTCAGGCTGGCCTGATTGCGGGCACGCACCAGTTCAGCCTGTGCCTGCTCCTGAGCCGCGCGGTAGGTGCGGTCATCAATGGTAAACAGCACCTGACCTTTCTTCACTTCCTGGCCTTCCTGATAATTCACTTTATCGATATAGCCGGACACACGCGGGCGAAGCTGAACACTTTGCACCGCTTCCACACGTCCGTTAAATGCATCCCACTGACTGATTTGTTTAATCAGCACGTCGGCCGCACTGACCTGAGGGGCTGGGGGCGCGGCGTTTTGTGCCACGCTGTTATCACACCCGGCGAGCAGGGCGACCATGAACGCAACCCCTGAAAGGCGCAAAGTCAAAGGCGTACCGCGCAAGCGGTCGCGTGCAACAACCAACGGTTTTTGCAGGTTTTTCATTATTTTTATTTCCAGTGAGTAAGTGCTGTCAGGCAATACAACCGGTCTGTCCTCCGGGTAACGTCCTTTGCCTGATCTGACTTTTTTGGGACTTGTGCCGTTCATCAGCACAATTATGTATCAATGTCTGATACAATTGATTCGAGGGAATTGTAGGGACGCCGCTACTAAAGTGCAAGAAATACTGTTACACTTTCTGTGCTGTTTTACAGAACGTTTACTTCAGGGAGCGTGACTATCCCGTACCGACACATTAAATGCAATAGTAAAACTTGCATTTAATCGCAAAGTGCGTCAGTTTAGAAAAAGACGCCCTCGGGGGGCGGCAACAAACTGAATAAGAGACAGGAGAAAGCCCATGAGAACCGAGGATTTCATTCACGACCTGATCGACTGGATCGATCACAATCTGGAAGAGCGACTGGATATTAAGACCGTCGCAAAACGGGCAGGGTATTCGCGCTGGTACCTGCAACGCATGTTTAAAGAACATACCGGCCTGCCGATGGGTGAATTCATCCGTGAGAAAAAGCTCAAGAAATCTGCCGATATGCTGGCAAGCAGCCGTGAGCCTATCGTCAGCGTGGCGATCTCGCTGGGCTTTGATTCTCAGCAATCCTTTACCCGCAGTTTCAAACGTCAGTTTGGACAGACTCCGGGTGACTGGCGTCGCGGTCTGACCATGGCCACCGAGTGCCAGGGGTCGATGCACTAAGCGCGCCGCCCGTTACCGATTTCAGTACCGCTGGCCCGGCTCCCGCCGGGCAGTGATTTTGCGTTATCCTTCGTTCCACCTTCGTTCAACACCTTCGTTAACACGCCTTTGCACACTCTTCTGCTTAATTTCCAGCCTGCGCGGTTTTACTGTCATGCGTTTGCACTGTGCATTCTTTCAGGACGTGATCAACCCAACAAAAAACGACATCAAAGTTCATCTAAATTGAAATGATGTTTCATTTTCTTGAGTTGCGCGAATTTTATCGCTAAACTTCTCCCCATCAGTTCGTAGCCGGGCATTGCCCGACTCATTCTTGTGTGACGGAAAAGCGCATTCGCCTCCGTTTTATGGAAAAAGGAAACATCATGATTCTGGATAATTTTTCACTGAAGGGAAAAGTCGCCGTGGTGACCGGGTGCGACACCGGTCTGGGCCAGGGTATGGCCATCGGTCTGGCGGAAGCCGGCTGTGACATCGTGGGGATCAACATCGTTGAGCCTGCCGAAACCATTGAAAGAATTGCGGCGACTGGCCGTCGTTTTCTCAGCCTGACCGCCGATCTCAGCGACACCAAAGTGATCCCGGCGTTGCTGGAGCGTGCCGTTGCCGAGATGGGTCATCTGGATATTCTGGTGAACAACGCCGGGATTATTCGCCGTGAAGACGCCATCGACTTCAGTGAAAAGAACTGGGACGACGTCATGAACCTGAACATCAAATCCGTGTTCTTCATGTCTCAGGCGGTAGCGAAGCAATTCATTGCGCAGGGCACCGGCGGTAAAATCATCAATATTGCGTCGATGCTTTCCTACCAGGGCGGTATCCGTGTACCTTCTTATACCGCATCGAAAAGTGCCGTGATGGGTGTAACCCGTCTGCTGGCGAACGAGTGGGCGAAACACAACATCAACGTCAACGCGATCGCACCGGGTTACATGGCGACCAACAATACCCAGCAACTGCGCGCCGATGAAGCCCGCAGCGAAGAAATTCTCAGCCGCATTCCGGCCGGGCGCTGGGGTTTACCGTCTGACGTGATGGGGCCGGTTGTCTTTCTGTCTTCCACGGCATCCGACTACATTAATGGCTACACGATTGCCGTCGATGGCGGCTGGCTGGCGCGTTAATCCCGCCAAACCTCATTCATCCATAGAAGCATTCACAGACAGCAGCGGATAAAACCGCTGCCTAAAGAGGAAATCTCATGAAAATTGCATTGATGATGGAAAACAGTCAGGCCGCGAAAAACGCGATCATTCTTAAAGAACTGAACGCGGTTGCGTCCGAAAAAGAGTATCCGGTGTACAACGTCGGCATGTCTGACGAGCAGGATCATCACCTGACTTACATCCATCTGGGCATCATGGCCAGCATTCTGCTGAACTCAAAAGCGGTCGATTTCGTGGTCGCGGGCTGCGGCACCGGGCAGGGCGCACTGATGTCACTGAACATACATCCGGGCGTTAACTGCGGTTACTGTATTGATCCGGCAGATGCGTTCCTGTTTGCCCAAATCAACAACGGTAACGCGCTGTCGCTGCCTTTCGCCAAAGGTTTTGGCTGGGGCGCAGAGCTGAATGTGCGTTTCATCTTCGAAAAAGCCTTCACCGGCGTGAAAGGTCAGGGCTATCCGGCGGACCGTAAAGAACCGCAGGTGCGTAACGCGGGCATTCTGAATCAGGTCAAAGCGGCGGTGGTAAAAGAAAACTACCTTGATACCCTGCGCGCTATCGATAAAGAACTGGTGAAAACCGCTGTCAGCGGCGAACGCTTCCAGAAATGCTTCTTCGAAAATGGTCAGAATAAAGAGATCGAAAACTTCGTGCGTGAAATCCTCGCATAAGCTATCCCTTTATTTGAGATCAAAAAAACCGGTGCTGAAATCAGCACCGGTTTTTTATTTTCCTGAAGGCCAGCCGGTCAGAGGAAGTCTTGTCTCTGCGGTGTAAAGGTATCTAACAGCACGCCTTTCTCCAGGCATACGCAGCCGTGCATAATATAAGGTTTTTTATACAGCGTATCGCCCGCCGACACTTCCAGCGTCTCTTCGCCGATCGTGAATTTAAAACGCCCCGACAGCACGTAAGTCAGTTGCTCATGCACGTGATTGTGCATCGGGCCGACGGCACCTTCTTCGAAATATACTTCAACCGCCATCATGGTGCCGTCATGCGCCAGAACGCGACGGCTCACACCGTCGCCCAGGTCCTGCAGAGGAATATCTTTTCTAAAAATGAACATCGTTTAGTCCTTACGTAATGAACTGAGCAGGGCGTCAGGAATTTCCGCCAGATACAGGGCAGGCAATCCTTCAGAATCGGTAGTGAATAACACATGGCGATCGTCTGGTGAAAAAGAGGGGTGCGGATGCGTGACCTGACGGTCGCCATCCAGCACGCGCCATGAACTGTTGTGTGCCGCAAGCGGAGCATGCTGACGGGTTTTGGCATCAAAAATATACAACCACGGATCGTTTTCAATCGTATGGCTGGCGGTGTCTTTTACATCCACCGGCGTGCCGGAACCGTCGCCCACCAGCAGCGTGCCGTTTTCGTTGCTCATCAGATGCGAACAGGCAGGCATGGTCATCAGGGAGATGTCTTCCCCGGTCTGCGGATCAAAGCGACGGATATGACGATCGTGCTGGCCTTTCAGATACGACACATACATCAGCGCCGATCCGTCCGGCACCCAAAACTCATGCGTGCAGCTTTCCCCCGGCGCATGTTCTTTCACCTTGCGTACCTGGGTGCCGTCTTCATTCACCAGCCACATCCGCGCATCCACCAGATCGTGCGGCCCTTCGTGGCAAAACGCGACGGTACTATCATCATAAGGACGATAAATAGGATGACCGAGCCATTCATTTTTCTCATGAATCACGCGGGATTTACCGTTCAATAAATCGACACGCAACAACCGGCAGTGCGGATTGCTGTGGTAGAACTCCTGGAAGATTTTCCAGTCTGACAACGGCGTCCAGTCTTCGCGACTGATTTCAATGCCCACCAGGCTGGTGCATTCACTGTTAGCCACCCATGTCCCGTAACCAACCCATTCTTCCGGCACCTGATACACCGTGGTTTCACTGAAATCATCCAGTTTCACCCGTTGTAAACGACGCTCATTCTTGACGTAATACAGGTATTGATCGTCCGGAGAAAGGAATCCGCCAAAGGTGTTATCCCCCTGACCTTCGGTCAGTTGCACCGCTTTCTGGCTGCTGAGATCCAGAAGATAATAGTTACGGTGCCCGTCAAATTCCCCTGCAAACAAAACCTTAGAGCCATCGCGGGTAAAACATTTCTGATAAAAATAGTTGCGATGACACAGAACATCCGGCGGCGTCAGTCGCGTGACGCGGGCACCGGTCTGTGGATCCTGAACCGTGTGAAAACTGAATTGAATCTGAGAACCTTTCGCCATGATTCACCTCGTAAGTGGCAACAAAATCAGCCGTGTGGTTGGCTTTATTTTATTAATTGAAATGATATTTCATTAAATTGAAAACACATTACCACTTAGCACAGTCACATGATGGCAGACGCTGTTGAAAATGTAAGGTTGATCACATTTTTCCCTTCTGTAAAAAACATTCTATAATGTCATGGTTTGGCAAATAACAATTGATACCCGAAATACATTAAGGGTACTGAACAGAATACCTCTCGCTTGAAACAGTGGAGATATTTGAAAAAGGGATGTACATGATTAGATTGAGAAAGAAACGCGTTAAACCGATGCAAATCAACGATATCACCATCATTGACGACACCAAACTCAAGAAGGCGATCACGGCGGCTGCGTTGGGAAATGCCATGGAGTGGTTTGACTTCGGTGTGTACGGTTTTGTGGCATTTGCGCTGGGCCAGGTGTTCTTCCCTGGTGCAGATCCCGGTATTCAGATGATTGCCGCACTGGCAACATTCTCGGTTCCGTTCCTGGTCAGGCCTCTGGGCGGTCTGTTCTTTGGTGCGCTGGGTGATAAGTTTGGTCGTCAAAAAGTCTTGTCCGTCACGATCATTATCATGTCGGTCAGTACCTTCTGTATCGGGTTGATCCCCGGTTACGCTACCATCGGTATCTGGGCTCCGATCCTTCTGTTGCTGGCAAAACTGGCGCAGGGCTTCTCTGTGGGCGGTGAATACACCGGTGCCGCGATTTTTGTCGCCGAATACTCGCCGGACAGAAAACGTGGCTTCCTCGGCAGCTGGCTGGACTTCGGCTCGATCGCCGGTTTCATCCTGGGTGCGGGCGTCGTCGTATTGATCTCCAGCATTGTGGGTGAAGCAAACTTCCTCGAGTGGGGCTGGCGTATTCCGTTCTTCATCGCCGCACCGCTGGGCCTGATCGGTATCTACCTGCGTCATGCGCTGGAAGAAACCCCGACCTTCCAGCAGCACGTGGATAAAATCGACAGCGATTCACGTAAAGACATTGCAGAGCCGCCGAGAGTTTCTTTCCGCGAGATCCTGACCAAACAGTGGAAACCGTTAATCGTCTGCGTCGGTATGGTTATCGCCACTAACGTCACTTACTACATGTTGCTGACGTACATGCCGAGCTACCTGTCGCACAGCCTGCACTATTCAGAAGACCACGGTGTGCTGATCATTATTGCCATTATGGTCGGTATGCTGTTTGTCCAGCCGTTCATGGGCATGCTGAGTGACCGTTTTGGCCGTAAGCCGTTTATTCTGATCGGCAGCGTGGGGCTGTTTATTCTGTCCATCCCGTGCTTCATCCTGATTAACAGCGGCGTGATTGGCCTGATCTTCTTAGGTCTGCTGATCCTTGCGGTGTTGCTCAACTGCTTCATCGGTGTGATGGCTTCGACATTACCGGCCATGTTCCCGACGCACATCCGTTACAGTGCGCTGGCGATTGCCTTTAACGTGTCAGTGCTGATAGCCGGTCTGACGCCGACCATCGTCGCCTGGCTGGTAGAATCCACCAATAACCTGTACATGCCCGCGTATTATCTGATGGTGGTGGCAGTGATTGGTCTGATCACCGGTATCTTCATGAAAGAAACCGCAAACCGTCCGCTGAAAGGCGCTACGCCAGCGGCCTCTGACCGTGCAGAAGCGAAAGAAATTCTGCAAGAGCACCATGACAATATCGAACACAAGATCGAAGATATTGATGCACAGATTGCTGAACTTCAGGCGAAAAGAAAGAACCTGATCGATCAGCATCCTGAAATCAACTGATCCCGATCTGATGCCGTTCCGGGCCGGTCAGCATTGCTGACCGGCTTTTTTTTTCCTTCCGCCGCATTTTTCCCAATCCTGCTCCATACTTCATTTCCCGGTCATCTGAATGGAAATCATGAATGCAGAATCCTACGTTGTTTCAGTTCTTTCACTGGTATTACCCGGACGGTGGCAAACTGTGGCCGGAAGTGGCAGAAAAGGCCGCATGGCTGGCCGAAATCGGCATTACCGCAGCCTGGTTACCGCCTGCCTATAAAGGGGATTCCGGTGGATATTCGGTCGGGTACGACACCTATGATCTGTTCGATCTCGGTGAGTTCGACCAGAAGGGCACGCGTGGCACCAAATACGGCGATAAAGAAGCGCTTATGGCGGCCATTGCAGCGCTGAAAGCGCATCAGCTGGGCGTTATCCTCGACGTGGTGCTCAACCACAAAATGGGGGCTGACGAGAAAGAGCGTGTACAGGTTAACCGGGTGAATATTGATAACCGCGAAGAGATCAGCGATGACATCATCGAAGCGGATGCCTGGACGCGTTTCACGTTTCCCGCACGACAGGGCCAGTACTCGAAATTTATCTGGGATTTCCACTGTTTCAGCGGTGTCGACCACATCGAAAACCCGGATGAAAACGGTATCTTCAAAATCGTCAACGATTATACCGCCGGTGGCTGGAACGATCAGGTCGATGATGAATTCGGCAATTACGATTATCTGATGGGTGCCAACGTTGATTTTCGTAACAATGCGGTCAACGAAGAGCTGAAGTTCTGGGCGCGCTGGCTGATGGATCAAACCCAATGCACCGGCTTTCGTCTGGATGCCGTAAAACACATTCCGGCGTGGTTTTACAAAGACTGGATTGACCATATTCAGGCTGAAGCCGATCAACCTATGTATATCGTGGCGGAATACTGGTCGCATGATGTGCCGACGCTGCAAAATTACATCGATCAGGTCGACGGCAAAACCATGCTGTTCGATGCGCCGTTGCAGCTGAATTTCCACCATGCGTCAAAACAGGGTGCGGATTTCAACTTCACCCAGATTTTCGATAACACGCTGGTGGCCGCAGACCCGGCACACGCTGTAACGCTGGTGGCTAACCACGACACCCAGCCGTTGCAGTCGCTGGAAGCGCCGATCGAGCCCTGGTTCAAACCGCTGGCCTACGCCCTCATCCTGCTGCGTGAGCAGGGCGTGCCGATTGTGTTCTATCCGGATTTACTGGGCGCGACCTACGAAGATGAGGGGGATGACGGCAACAATTACACCATCGACATGCCTGCGATCCCAGGGCTCGAAACATTAATCAAAGCCCGGCAAACCCATGCATGGGGTGTGCAGACGGACTATTTCGACCATCCGAACTGCATTGCGTTTTCACGCAGTGGCACCGAAGAACATCCGGGCTGCGTGGTGGTGATGTCCAACAGTGAAGCGGGGGAGAAAACCATCGACATGGGAGAAAATCTCGCGCACCGAAAATGGCGTGACTTACTGGAACATCGCGACGACATTATTGAAACCGACGAGCACGGCACGGCGCAATTCTACTGCGAAGCGGGCAGTGTGAGCGTGTGGATCCTGGCAGAGTGACAACCTGGCGGGCAGCGCGCGCTGCCCGCATTCTTAACGAAACCCCACGGCAATCAGCAGCGAATAGACAAACAGCAGCATGATAAAGGCCACGACACTGACGGTCCCGCGGCTTTTCCTCACCACTTCCCACGGCAATATCATCAGTAATGTCATCGCGTTTAACGGCACGCCGTACCACTTCCAGGTTTTGGGTGCCATCATCCAGAGAACACAAAAACTGCTGGCGCTGAGGACACCGTAATGGGTGACTGCCATGACCAGGTTTCCTGCATCCGGAGCAAATACCCTGAAGAAGCCGAGCATTATTTTTACGATGATCGCGATTGAGAGCAGCGACAGCAGACATTGGGCCACACACAGCCCGCGCGCCCGGTAGCGTAATTTTCGCTCCAGATAAGGGTAACCGTGAAGATATAAGCCAATGATCGCGATAAGCAACAGGCGAGAGCGCCACGGCTGAGGATGCTCACGCGTCGCCAGCATGATCAGCAAAAGCCAGAAACCGCTCAGGAACACCGTTCCCCAGCGCAGCATCAGCCGGGTTTCAGCCAGGGTATTGAGCAAAACCGAATTCAGGCGCGGTAACAACGCCGGATAATGCATCCTGATTTCCCTGAGTTTTTGACTCAGAGACGACATAAAATCAGGCACCAGTTTTGCCCACCAGGGGACGTTGGCACCTTCCACGGTCAGTAACCTCAGACGCAGCCGGTTCAACGCAGACCCCTGATATTCACGCATCATCACCGACCAGTAATGATTCGCACCGGTCATTTCAATCTGTGCCTGAAGCGCCTGCAGCCGTCGGGCGGAAATACCCGCAGGCTGATAATTGTCGATCTCCCAGCCCATGATGGCGGAAACCTGGCTCAGTAACGTCGAATACAATCCTTCGCGCTCGCTGAGTTGCCCGGCAATTTCCTGACTGAACATCTCCCGCAGTTCGAGATTTTGCAGTAAATCACTCTGCAAATAACTTTCCAGCCGGTTCAAACCCGTGATTTCGTCATCCATCATTGCATCAATGATCTGAGGGATTTGCTCAAGCACCTGGCTGCGTAACAGATAGACATTGTCGGGTTCTGGCGGCAATTCATCGACCATTTCGTACGGGATGAATCTGTCCGTCAGGGGAGCGGTAAGGTTATCGTCAGGACGCGCGCTTTTCGTGACAACGTCACTTAAAACGTCCTCATTTCCCTGATTCTTCGCGGCATCGAAGGCTTCACGCAGGCGCTGATAGCCCTGCGGATCCTGATCCGGTCGCGTATTTTTCAGCTGGCGGGCATAAGCCCGTTTAATCTCACTGAGATCCTGAGTCGGCTCAATGCCTAATACCGACCATATTCCCTGGCTGCTCATCGAATCACCCACGTCGCTAATCCTGAATAGAAAAAGAGCATCAGTCGTCACTCCACAGCATGCCCGAATCCGCCTGATAACGGCGCCCGGTGGTCTTTTCAATCTGCTGGTACAGCGCCTGAAGCTGATAAATTGAAATCCCGACCGGCTGATAATGGTCGATTTCCCATTCCATCATCGCCGCCACCTGCTCAAGCACAGACGGTGTCAGTCCTTCACGTTCCGCCAAATCCCATGCCAGTTGCTGACTGAACATTTCGCGCATCTGAAGGTTTTGCAGCAAATCGTCCGACAGGCAGGCAAACAGCTCCACCAGACCGGCTTGTTCATTTGACAGCAGCAGGGTAACGGCGTCGCACACCAGGGCGTGCACCTGCATCTGGCGGATCAGGGATTCATCGGTAAGTGCCATCAGAGGCAACGGGCAGGTGACAATGTCACTTTCCGCCCAAAAATATTCGCCACGTCTGGCCGATTCAAACGCCTCGCGCAACTGCTGATAAGCGTCGGGATCCTGATCAGGCCGCGTTTTTTTCAGCTGAAGGGCATACGCCCGTTTGATCACCGTGATGTCCTGGGTGGGTTCTATGCCAAGAACGGACCAGATCTCCACCGGGTTATTCCCAGTTCCGGCGTAAATGTACCAGCAGCGCTTCAAACTCCTTGCGGGCTTCGGCAATCCGCCGCGCATCCTGCGAATCGAGAACATGCTCAAAATGATAAAGCTGAGTGGCAATGAACTGGCGCTGCTCACCGAGACTCTGCTCATAATACGCGTTGGCTTCGGCCACCAGCTGGCGATTGACCAGTTGCTCACGCGGATGCTGTTTGATGCTTTCCAGCTTCAACAAACTTTCGGTTATTTGTGCCGGCGTCAGGCTGCCGGGCGCCTTTTCAATCACCAGCTTTTCCAGTTTACCGGTGCCGGAGATCAGGCATTCCACTTCAAGAATGCCGTCGAGCGTATAAGTGAAACGCACGTCAGCGGTCATTTCACCCGCCGGACGCGCAGGCACATCCACCTGCAGCGAACCGAGCAAAATATTGTCCGTTACCCGGCGCGCTTCGCCCTGATAAATCGACACATCCAGCTGTTTTTGCTGATCGGAAATCGTCGTGATGGTTTCCACCCGGCTGACCGGCACAAAGCTATTTCGTTCGATCAGCGGCAGGAAATGGCCGCCTTCATAGCCGTCGCCTTTAGGGCGCGAAATGCCGATACCGAGCGTAAAGGGCATGACATCGGTCAGCACGATGTCATCGAGCGCCTGATCCTGCATCGCCAGCCCGGCCTGAATACCGGCACCCAGCGCCACGGCTTCGTCCGGTTGCAGTTCACTGCGTGGGAAGCGACCGAACAGACGCGCCACCGCCTGACGAACCAGCGGCATACGGGTTGCGCCGCCCACCAGCACCACGTGGTCCACTTCATCGGCGGAGAATTTGGCATCGCGCAGCGCCTGAATCACCGGTTTTTTCATGCGCTCCAGCGTGCTTTCACAGCATTGCGCCAAAATATCCGGGGTCAGCGTCCAGTTCAGCGAGAGATCTTTCCACTGATATCTCAGCGTCGCGCTGTCTTCGGTGGTCAGCTGGCACTTAGCCTTTTCTGCCAGCGTAATCAGTTGGCCGAAGAGCGCGGTGTCCTCTTTATCCAGCTGCGGATATTGCGCCAGCATCCAGCCGACCAGGCTGCGGGTGAAATCATCGCCACCGAGGAATACATCACCGCTGCTGGCGCGCACTTCAATGACACCTTCGAACATATCGATGATCGAAACATCAAAAGTGCCGCCACCCAGATCGAACACCAGGAATTTCTGTTCCTGCTGATTCACCAGCCCGTATGCCAGCGACGCCGCCGTCGGTTCGTTCAGCAGGCGTTCGACATGTAACCCCGCCAGTTCACCGGCCGCTTTCACCGCTTTACGCTGAATATCGTTGAAATAAGCGGGAACGGTGATAATCGCCCGGGTGATCTCACACCCGCAATGCTGCTCCACATCGGCTTTCAGGCTGCGCAGCAGCAGGGCGGAGAGCTCTTCCGCACGAAAATATTGCTTACCGAGACGGAACTGATGATCGGTCCCCATGAAGCGCTTAAAACTTGAAAGGGTGAGATGAGGATGCGTGAACAATCGTGCATGGGCGGGCGCGCCGACCAATATGTGGCCGTCATCGTCCAGCCCGACCACCGAAGGCGTCAGATTTTTTCCATAAACGTTAGGGATCAGAACGGAACCACCGTCCTGCCAGAGAGCCACCGCGCAGTTTGACGTGCCTAAATCAATCCCAATCAACATCCGTATGACCCCAGAGGCGTAAGCTGAATACAACTGAAAGAAGTTTCATCGGCCAAATTTACAGAAAGTTGAGATAATTTTGTAGATTGCGCGATGAAATCTTGACGAAAAACTGACGTTTAGCCTCAATACAGAATCTCAGCAGCGACTTTTTTCAAATAACCACTAGACGACTGGTCTAATTCAATATAGATTGAGCCCATGAACACGACAAAAGCATCTGACACAGGCAAGACCGATCACCGTAAGCACATTCTCGATGTGGGGCAGTCACTCATGGCGAAGAAAGGCTTCTCGGCCGTCGGCCTGAATGAAATTCTGACCACGGCATCCGTTCCGAAGGGTTCTTTTTACCATTACTTCAGTTCGAAAGATGCGTTTGGCGAAGAACTGCTGAAAAGCTATTTTCAGGATTACCACGCTGAAATGGATGCCACGTTTTCACAGCCCGGCCTGACCATGGCGCAGCGGCTGATGAATTACTGGCAGCAGTGGCAGGAGAGTCAGTCTTTTTACGATTGTCAGGGAAAATGCCTCGCCGTCAAACTGGGCGCAGAAGTGGCGGATCTCTCTGAATCGATGCGTCAGGCGCTTGATGCAGGCACCTCCGGCATTATCAGCCGCATCGCGAAAGTGATTGAAACCGGCGTTGAAGAAGGGTCGATGACCGTCACTGATAAACCGCTGATGGCCGCACAAGGGCTGTATCAGCTGTGGCTGGGCTCGAGCGTGATGGTGAAAATTGTGCGCAATACGCAACCTTTTGACGCTGCCATGGCAATGACACAACAGATTATCCATCCACCTCGCTAAACGGATGGTCAGAAAATACACCTCGCGCTGAGGTGTTTTTTTGAAAGCAATTACAAGACGACTGGTCTACTATTACTGGTCTACTATTAAAGACAACCTGCAACATCACAAACGGGATACACAACATGAAAATTCTGATGGTTCTGACTTCACACGACACACTGGGTAACACTGGCCGCAAAACCGGTTTCTGGCTGGAAGAGCTGGCAGCGCCTTACTACGCGTTCAAAGATGCAGGCGCAGACATTGTGCTGGCCTCACCGGCTGGCGGCCAGCCACCGCTGGATCCGAAAAGCAATGAGCCGGATTTCCAGACAGAACAAACCCACCGCTTTGAAGCCGATGCGCAGACTAACGCCCAGCTGGCAGAGACAGTGCGTCTGGACAGCGTTTCGCAGGCTGATTTCGACGCCGTATTCTACCCTGGCGGCCACGGTCCATTGTGGGATCTGGCGGAAGATAAGCACTCAATTAAACTGATCGAATCGTTCATCGCTGCCAGTAAACCTGTTGCGCTGGTGTGCCACGCGCCGGGCGTGCTGCGTCACGTGAAAGATGAGCAGGGCAATCCGCTGGTTCAGGGTAAAAAAGTCACCGGTTTTACCAATACCGAAGAAGAAGCGGTTGGCCTGACCGACGTGGTGCCTTTCCTGGTGGAAGATGAGCTGAAAAAACTGGGGGGTGTCTATTCCAAAGGCGCTGACTGGGGTTCTTACGTGGTACGTGAAGGCCTGCTGATCACCGGACAAAACCCGGGTTCTTCTGCGGAAGCCGCGGTACTGCTGGTTGATCAACTGAACAAATAATCCGCTGCAACAAACATGGCCGCACGCGCCATAAAATAAAACCGGAACATCACGCTGATGTTCCGGTTTATGTATTTATCACTCCGCGGTTTTTAACGCCTTCAGCAAACGCTCCAGACCTTCACGCTGCGACAACGGAATTTCCCCGCCGGCGGCATAGCCCGCATTGCGCATGATGCTTTCCTGTAAACCGACCAGCCAATCGTAAATATAAAACGCGGTGGCATTGGCTGGCGCAGCGGAGAGTTTGGTCAGGCGCTGGGTCGATTTCCAGCTGGCTACGCTTTTCTGCGGTTTGGCGAAAATCTTGCTGCCTTTATTGATGCGGCTTTCCGGACGTTGCGCCTCGCTCAGTTTTTCAAAACCCAGCCAGGCGACAAAATCGCCTAACACGGTCAGCGCGCGGGAAACCTGACGGTCAGCGTGATGCTCGTGTTCACGCGTACCGGCGGGCAGAGCGCCGCCCAGCGTGCGGATCAGCGCATCGCCCATTTCCAGACGGAAACTGGCGGTAATCAGCTCTTCCATCAGTAATTCGACGGTGGGTTTGGCCACGCCAATCAGCGCGATCAGCGGTTCGTTTTCCGGCAAACTGCGTAAATGGTTGACCCAGTAACGCTGTACCTGCCGCGCAAACGCGGTGCCGTCATCGGCTTTTTCCTGCCAGACCTGCGTATCCTGTTGTTCAGCAAACAGATCGATATTGATGCCGATACCAAAACTTTCCACGCCTGCCTCATCCTGCACGCGGGCGTCGTCGGGCTGTTCGGACAGTTCCCGGTAAATACGGTGCAGCTCATCCCGTCCCGGCAACAGTTTTTCCAGCAGTTCGCCGTGAACGCCGGTTCGGGTTTGCAGCGCCTTGATCACGGTCTGTACGGTGCGCTGTTTCTGTGCCGGATCCGCCGTTTCACCTTCCTGATACCAGCTGCCCAGCAGGTTATCGGCCAGTTCGCGGCGTAACTCATCGCGCTGTTCGGCCAGACGGTTGAGCCGGATTTCAGGGCGAATTTCCACCACCAGATAATCAGCCATACGCTGTAACCCGCGGTCGTCCATGGCCAGCAATGCGCCCCAGGCATCGCCCGGATTCCCCACATGGCGCTGTACCGCTTCATCGTAATGTACCGATTCGGTCATACGGCGATCGAACGGCGTCAGCACCCAGACCAGACCCGGTTTGCGGCGGCTGCGCACCTGCGGATTCTCGCCGTGCATCTCTTTGACCCAGTGTTCCAGCGTGCGGCCAACGGCGACCACATCGTCACGGCGGTCAGCGGCGGTGCACACCATCAGCATGTTCATTTCATGACGATCGGTATAACGCTCCGGCAGACAGGCGATCTTGGCGCGAAACAGCGGAGTGATGTCGTCCTCGCCGTCAACCTCTTCTTCCGCCGCGCCGTAGCCCGGCAGATCCAGCAGATCGATCTCTTCAAACAGCGCTTCACGCGGAGGAGAAAGCAGGGGGATCTGCACTTCGGCGGCCAGCATCGTCAGCTCTTCCAGTGACAACGTCACCGGCGCATGGCTTTCACCGGCGAATTCCGGGCAAACAGAAATCTCAATATCATAAGCCGGGGACTGACTGAAAATGCCGTCGGCCGGTTGCATTGCGTCATCCACTAACACGCTCAGCGGTGCGAGCAGACTCTGCGCGCCGCCCAGATGTTGCAGCGTGTGCGCGTAATGGCGATACGCCGTCGTCAGCGCGGGGACGTTGCCCCACAGCAGGGAGAACAGGCGTGCGCGATCGTCGATATTCAGGTACGGCGCGAGCTGCACTGCAACCGGCCAGTAGTGAGCATTCAGGTGACGGAAGCGGCGCGCGTCGAGACGAATCATGGAATCCCATAATCCCATCATCTCCTCACTCCGGAATCCTGGCACCGGCAGCGGCTGACGGTGCATCATCAGCTTGTTCAGATGTTCGGTGATCTGCTGCGTATCCGGGACGTGGTAGTGCGCATCCGGCTGGAAGGCGCGCACCATAATGCGGGCCAGATCGGCCTCGTTGAGCAGCAGCACCCGCACCGGAAACGCGCGGTCTTTCACCTCAGTCTGACGGGTAAAGCGGGTCGCCAGACGCGCAGCGCGGTTACCCGGGTTAATCTGCGTCAGGTAATCGAGCGTGACGCCGCCCAGGCGCGTTTCGAGACGTCCGTAGTTGCCGGCGGCCAGTGCGCAAATCAGATAAGATTTTCCGGCCTGAGAATGGCCGTAAAAGCCCAGCGTCTGCGGCAGTTGTGTCGCCTGCGTCAGACGGCGGGCTTTGTCGCGGCAGCGTTTAAGTTGCAGATTCAGGCGATCCGCTTCCAGATCCAGACGCGGTGCCTGTTCGCGGGTCTGTTCCACCCATTCCAGCGCGTCGCCGATGGTGTCATCGAGGTGCGCGAATTGCTGTTGCAGCAGGTCTGTGCTTAACGTTGTTGTGGTCATGAAACAAATACGCTCCCACTGTCGATCCAGTAATAGTTCTCGCCCAGTGTGTTCAGCCGAAGTCGCAGATGGTGAGACGGCACTTTGGTGCCGTTATCCAGCACTGCGCTGGCGATGTCGAAATATTCCGGCGTCGGGTGATCTTCCCCTTTTTTCACCGCCAGTTTCACGCGCAGTACGCTGTCACCGGCGACTTTACGCGCCAGCTCCGGTTCGGCGATAGACAGGGTATACAGCGGTGATGCGGGCCAGCGCTCATTTTCAAGCTGACGGAAGCCCAGACAGATCGCCCCGCGGATGCGGAAGTTGGCCGCGCCGTCGAGTTTATAATCGTGGGCATCGAGGTCGATATCGCTGTAGCAGACGTTATCGTCGGTGAGCGCCTGATTGCCGTCGAGCATCCCGAGATAGCGCACGGTGGAATAAGGCTGAAAATCCCCGGCCTTGAAATAAAAGCCCGGCAGGCGGAGATCCAGCGCCAGCAGGCACAGCATCGCGCCGACGGCGGCAGTGGATTTCGGGTTATCAATGCGGCCCAGTTTATTGAACGGATACCAGCCGCTGGTGTGATAGCCATCCAGCGACAGCATGCGGTTAATCGGTAGCGGTTGCAGGTGGCGGAACAGCGCCTGAATACCGGGGAAGCGCGAAGGACGCCCGGTCAGCAGCAACACGTCGCAATCGTGCAGCGACACCACTTCGCACAGCGAACGCAGATTCTGCGTGATGCTCATGCGGTTGGATAAAAACTCGCTGTGCAGCTTGCTCAGTTTCAGCACCAGCGGCGCCTGCATGATGTCGAACATCTCCGAACCGGCAGGCAGCGCGCGCTGGATCTCGCCGTGCAGATAATCGAGCACTTTTTGCGTCGGGCGCTGTTCAAGAAGTTCCGCGAACGGCGCGTCGATTTCGGCATGCGTGTCCAGCGGATCAAAGCCTTCGTACACTTCCAGCACGGCGCGGGCCAGCGGAATAAAAATCTGCAACGTGCTTTGCTGACGCAGCGTGGCGTGGCCGTCCATGCGGCCTTCGCTGCCGAACAGCCGCGTCATCAGGCTGTCAGGGTTCGCCAGACCGGCTTTTTTCAGCGTGGCGTGCAGGGCAGGCAAAATATACAGCTGGATCACGTCCAGCAGGATGTCATCGCCCGCCACTTTAAACCCTTCACGGAACAGCAGGCGCGGGGTGATTTTGACGTTATTGCCCATGCCGTCGTCGAGCCAGTATTGCGTAATGGCTAAATCGGTGGTGCCACCGCCGATATCAATCGAGGCGATACGCAGGGTTTTGCCCACCGGTTCGTCATCGGCCAGTTCACGATCGGGGCGTGCCATGCTGGCAAAAAACTCGCCGGTATGGCCGCCGAAATTCACCTGCGTTTCGTTATACAGATAGACCATTTGCCCGCAGGTGGCCTCATCCCACTCCATCTGCACATCCGGCACCGGCATGCGGCTTTTGGCCTTATCGCTCTGGGTTTTGAATCCGTCGTCCGAAGGATGCCAGCCCATGGATTTCCACACCAGACCGATGGCCTCCTGCATGCGGCGGCGGAAGATCTCGCGCTCCGGTTTCGGCATTGCCGAAGGCAGGGTCAGAATGATGTTTCGCAGCTGGCGCGGCGCGGAAGAACGCAGCATTTTGGCGCGCTGGGCAGGGCTGTTGATTTGCATCAGCGCCTGCGCCAGCAGCTCAGAGAGCATCAGCGTCATCACGGAACTGCGGCTGTAGTGCGCGGAAAACACCGGCAGACGTTCCTCCGGTGCCAGATCGGACAGCGGCTGGCCTTCGTCGTTGATCAGAAACGTCAGCGGCATGGCGGCAGCCACCGGCTCCTGCACCGCGCCGTGGCCGCCCTGGCTGAAACGCCAGCCTGGCGTGTAACTGTCTTCATCCCACAAATAGCGGCGCGGGCTGGAAAGTCCGGTGGATCCTTCTGTTCCTTCACGCAGCTGTGCCAGTCGGCTGGCTTCGCGGCCGGCGCGCAAAATGGACGGCCAGATAAAAGCGTCATCACGGCCACTTTCGACTGAGAAATTCGGCTTTCCAAAACGCGCCTGTGAGAATTCCACCCGGCTTTCAAACAGCTCGTTATAGAGATAATGCGGCTGCGACAGGTCCCGCAGTTGCAGTTCGCTGGTTTGTTTCAGGCCATCGGTTTCACCGACGTGATCTTCCACCAGAATGCCGCAGGTGTGCGAGTTGCCGACGTCCAGAATCAGATCGACGTTGATCGAGGGTTCCTGCAACGTTGCGCCATTGATCTTCAGTTCAGGGATACCCAGCTGGCTGCCAAGCATGCCCAGCAGATTGAGGTAATGCGCCTGATATTCAAACTCGCGCAGCGCCACTTTGATATTGCGCACTTCACGCAGCTCACGGATCGCCACCTGTTCGGTGAACACTTCACGCAGCCAGCCGTCCACCCAGGTCTGGTCGAGAAAATCGAGCAACTCTTCGTTGTGCCATGCCAGCGCAAAATGAATACCATTCTTCACATCGTCCGGCGTCGGCGCGAGCAGCGACTGTTCGTCATCACCTTCCGCCACACGGGTATCAAATGCGATCACCACGCGGTGCGTACTGCCATCGGCTTCCGGCGTATCAAGTGCGCGGATCTGCACCCGCGCCCAGTTATCCGGACCCGCCATAAAGGTGCGCGGCGGATTGAAGCGCAGAAACGGCAGCGGAAGCCAGATCTGATCCAGCAATTGCAGAGACTGCTCCAGCGGAAAACTGAACTCCGGACGCACCACTTCAGGCGCGCCGCCGTCCAGCCCCGGCAGAAAATGACGGCCACTTTGCGCGTTATACTCCAGACGCAGCAGCGGGCCGTTCGCGCTTTTACGCACGAATTTCGCGGGCAGAGCCTCATCCCAGACGGGTTTTAGCGCGAAGTCGAGGAACTGGATCCCGCTGTCCTGAATCAGGGTAATTTTTTGTTTAAAATCAGTAATCGTTGCCAGCATGCTGTTATTTACCTTCGCGCTTTATCGTCATGGGATAAACCGTGTCACCGTTGTAGCGCCCCTGACACACAGCGGCGCCGGTCGCGGCCTGAGTACAGCTGATTTCCGGCATCTGATAGCGGGAACCGTCGCTGCATTTGGCGCGGTAGCGGCTGTTGATCACCAGATTTCCCGACTGCATCAGCCCGGCATTGATGGCAGCCCGGCAGGTAATGCCTGCGCCGTAGCTGATTTTCACCGTGCCCTGACCTTGTTTGATTTGATAACGCAGCACCGGCGGCTTGCCGGTCACCGGATCCTTAATATCGACAATCACATTCCAGTTACCGTTGAGGAATTTGGTCGAACCGATTTTCACCGCGTCCGGTGGCATCACCAGCGCGTTCTTACTGACTGGGACGGGCGCAGGCTCCGCCACGACAGGGTTTTTCTCGACGTCCGAAACCGGTTCAGGCGAGGCCACCACCACCGCAGCAGGTGCGACGGGCAGCGCCGCCGGAGTTTGTGGCGCTTTCACTTGCGGCAGGTTAACGGCCTCTGCTTTAGCCACGGGTTCAGCCACCACCGGCGTCGGCGCAATGGCGCGCGGCTCAATGGTCTGCGGCGCAGGTTTTGGTTGTGCCTGAGCGACGGCCACAGGCGCGGCGGGCGTACGGGAATAAAGCCAGCCGGCAGCAGAACCGGCAATCACCAGGGCAACGGCGGGCAGCGCCCACATCAAAGGCGAAATTTTACGGCGCGTGACGACAGGCACAGGCTCCGGCACATCCTGCTCGGCGGCGCGCGCTTCAATGGTTTTCACCACGCGAACCGGCTCAGCAGGTGGCATATCAGCCGCTGCATCGTCGGCGGCTATGGCGAGGGCGGGTAAAGGTTCATCGGCTTTCACCGTCTCACGCAGACAGGCGAACGCATCGGCATTGCTGCTGTTATCCAGGCTCACAAACCCCCAGAAAGTCAGTACCGGCTGGCCGCCCACCAGATAAACGTGGTTTTGATCCGGAAAACGGAAAGCTTTTTCCAGCAACGCGCCGAAAAACTGCAAGGCTGATTTTTCTGAAGATTTCGCCGCAGCGCTGATGTGCGCAACGGTGTCGAGGCAGTTTTCGAGGTGACGCAATGCCGACGCCCGCGCCGCATCGGTCGCGGCAGCCCAGGAGATCACTTTACCCTCGCGCGGGGAGTACCAGTCGAGACGATCGCCCGACTCATTAAGCTGTGGAATAGCCAGACAATCGGCAATCGACGGTTGTTTACGCAGACGTAAGGTTTCCCGTAATTGCAGGGCTGAGGCATAAACCGGTTGTCCGTTTTCGCCCAGCGCAAGGATGTCGTTGAGACTGCCACTGCGTAAAAATGATTTTGCCACGCCTGAATAGCCCTTGTAGGTTTTGCTCTGCAAAAAGTGCACCCGAAAAAGGTGCATGATGCTGACAGTATGGATGATTTAAGGGAAATCAAACGGTGGAATAAGCGACTAAAAGGGTGGCTGTTTGTGCCGTGGCGAAAGGGAAATACGGCGGGAAGGGCTCCCGCCGTGAAGATCAGGCGTGCAGACCGAGCCTGTCGAGTACGCCAGCCAGTTGCTGCCGTTCGTCACCGGCCAGCGCGTGCAGCGGCAATGGCAGGCAAGGCGCACTCGCCAGACCGAGCAATTCAGCGGCCGCCGCGACTACCCGCACACTGCCGTGTTTTCTGAAGAAGACCCATAAAGGCTCAAGTCCGGCGGACAGCGCCTGCGCTTCGGCCACATTGCCGTTTTGCGCTGCACGGGTGATCGCCACCGGGATTTGCGGGAATAAACCGGCAATCACCGAATACCACACATCACCGCCCTGAGTCAGCACCGTGGCAGCCGCCAGATCGCCCGCGGCGCCCAGGGTGATATGGGCAGGAAGCAGGCCACGGATCGTCTCCAGCCGCGCGCGGGTTGTCTGCGGATCGGCAGAAAGATTCGGAATTTTGATGCTGGCAACGTGCGGCAACTGCGCCACGCGGACATACAGGTCATCGCTGAACTCAAAGTGCGTGGTGTTAGGATTGTCGTAAACGCACATCGGCACCGAAAGATGGCGCGATACCGTTTCATACAGCGTAAACACTTCGTCAGCGGTCAGTTTCTGATAGGACACCGGTGCCAGCAGCACTGCACTGACGCCCGCCTGCTGGGCATCTTCCGCCAGATGCAACACCTCAGCGGTGCTGGTCGCACCGATGCTCACCATCACCGGCACCCGGTCTGCATGTTCTACGGCCAGACGGGCCACTTTCGCGCGCTCATCGCGGCTGAGGTAGGCATAGCTCCCGGTTGACCCCAGCGCACCGATCGAATCCACGCCTGCACTGACACTTCTATCAATCAACCGCACAAACGCCCGTTCATCGACACCATTATGATTGAGCGGCGTGAGGGGAAAAGCACTTAATCCTGCAAACATCGGTTTCTCCGGTTCAGGTGAATTAACACGATTAATCATAGAGTAAAGTTTACTGTTTGCCGGAAACTGTTGCCCCTGCATCAGGTTTCAGGCGCAGCATATCCAGCCAGCCGAAAAGCGTTATCACAGCGATCACCACAAACGCGATTTTAAAACTCATTCCCGGCACCGCCTGCCATTGCATCCGCTCCACCACTTGCTCCCCGAAACGGGTGCCCAGCGCGCCAACCGTGATGCCCAGCCCGACCGAGAGTTGCAGCGCAGTGCTGAACAGCGTATTGGCATCCGCCATGTGGCTGGCGGGCACATCCGAAAATGCCAGCGTACTGATGCCGGTGAACTGCATCGAACGGCTCAGGCCCCCGAGAAACAGCAGCAGCATGATCAGCCAGTCTGGCGTGCCGGGTGTCAGGAAAGCGCAAAACAGCAGCGAGAAAACGCTCAGCAGGCCGTTCACCACCAGCACAGGCCGAAAACCAAAGCGGCGGATAAGCGGCGTGGTAGCCGGTTTCATCGCCAGATTTCCGGCGAACACCGCCAGTACCAGCAGCCCGGCGTGGAAGGGATCCATACCGAACCCGACCTGCAACATCAGCGGCAGTAAAAACGGCACGGCGCTGATGGTGATACGAAACAGCGAACCGCCGCCCATACTGATACGAAAGGTCGGAATCACCAGCGATCCGAGGTGCACCATCGGCGCAGCAGCTCGGGACAAATGACGCACCGCCAGCACGGACATCGCCGCGCCCGCCGCCAGCAGCAGCACGGCGGTGGCCCACAAGATATGATCCTGACTGATAAGCTCCAGACCGGTCACCAGCGCCAGCATCGCCAGCCCGGTCAGCACGAAGCCCGGCTTGTCGAAATGCTTGGGCTGGTCGGCGGGTTGTTGCGGAAACAGCCGCCACGCGAGGATCATGGCGATAATCCCGAGCGGCACGTTGATGTAGAAAATCCAGTGCCAGGAGGCGTAGTGGGTGATAAATCCACCCAGCGGCGGCCCGAGGATCGGCGCGACCAGCGCGGGCCAGGTGAGGGTGGCGATGGCTTTAATCAGCTGAGGTTTTGGCGTGGTTTTCAGCACGGTCAGCCGCCCGACCGGCACCATCAGCGCTCCCCCGACGCCCTGAATAATGCGCAGAAGGATAAATTCCCCGACGCCTGTCGCCATCGCGCAGAACAGGGAGGCAAGCGTAAACACGGCGAGGGCAAAGGTGAATACATTCCGCGCCCCAAACCGTTCCGCCGCCCAGCCGCTGGCCGGGATCAACACCGCCAGCGTCAGCATATACGCGCTCATCCCGGCATTGAGATCCACCGCAGACACCCCGAAAGATATCGCCATTTGCGGGAGTGCGGTGGCGATCACCGTGCCATCGATAAACTCCATGAAGAAAGCCGCGGCAACCAGTAAAGCAATCACGGAGATCCCTGAACGTTCGGCACTGTCCTGCGACGGATGTTCTGCGACATCCGGTTTACTTTGGTTCATGGTCTGTCCTGAAACAGCAAAAGATAGATGATAAGTATTAAACCTATCACACACCTTTGGCTGGGTTATAGATCAGGCGAGGGGCAAAAAGAGCGATTTTACCGGTGTGCACGGGCGACTGGCTTCGTTTTCTCCAGTCTGACATCGCCGTCCTCAAACCGCTCAACCTGCTGCCAGCCGAGTTTCTGATAAAACCCGAAAGCGCGGCTCTCAGCACTGGTTTCAAGCCAGAGAGTAGAATGAAGGTCAAACAGCGCCTCTTCAGCTCTTGCCATCAGGCTCCGGCCAATTCCTCTGTCTTCAAAACCGGGAAGGATGAACATCGCGAAAACGCTGGCTTCTTCCAGGTCGGCCATCGAAAATCCCACCGGGGCGCCATCCACTTCGGCGATCCACAGACAGGGCGCTGCCAGCATAGCTTCAAGGATCGTCTCATCCGTGATACCCATTTCTGTGAGTTGCTCGCGGGAAAGCGGGTTCTCCTTCACACGGGTGCGGATATCAAAAATCGCACCAACGTCTGCTGGCGTTGCGGGTCTGATACAGGGGATTGACAGATTTTTGAAAGCAGTCACTTGCAGGGTTTCCTTACATTGAGAAGTAAAAGTAGCCGGGGCGGTACTCGCCTACTATAAATCTTATAAGGGAGGGGCGTCAGGAAGTCATCAGAGACTTTGCGTTAAAAGCGCCTGACATCATCAATCTCAGGCGCAATGCATTACCCCAGATACTCGATAATCGACAGGCCGCCGTTGTAGTCGGTGCTGTAAATGATCCCCTGAGCATCGACAAACACGTCGCAGGACTGGATCACCTGCGGTCTGCCGGGACGTTTATCGATCATCCTTTCAGGCGCAGCGGGCACCAGCGCACCGGTTTCTTTTGGCTGATAGGGGTTGCTGATGTCGTATGCGCGCACACCGGCGTTCTGATAGGTGGCGAAAATCAGCGTGGAACTGATGAAGCTGCCAGGCCGGTTTTCATGCAGGTTGTGCGGTCCGAAATGCGCGCCTTTGCTGACGTAATCCCGTTCGTCCGGCTGCGGAAAGGTGGAAATACTCACCGGATTCGAGGGTTCGCGCACGTCAAACAGCCAGATCAGTTTCTCGCCGTCTTCCTGATTGTCGAGAACGGCTTCGTCGAGCACCACCAGCAGATCGCGGTCGGGCAACGGCAGTGCCGTGTGCGTGCCGCCGCCAAAGGGCGGGCTCCAGTTTCGGTGCGAAATCAGCTGGGGCGCACTGCGGTCTTTGATATCCAGCAAGGTCAGGCCGCCGTCGCGCCAGCTGGCATAAGCCGTATCCCCGCTGATGATCGCATGGTGCAGCGCGTAACGTTTGCCTTCCGGCCAGTCCGGCGTTTCGCCGCCTGCGGTGTGCATTCCCGGTAACCACCAGCGCCCGGCAACCTGCGGATTACGCGGGTCGGCCAGATCGATTGTCAGAAATATATAATCACTGTAACCGTCAATCAGCGCTGAAACGTATGCCCAGCGGCCGCCGACGTACCAGATGCGGTGCACGCCAATACCTTCCAGCCCGAGAAAGCCGATCTCTTTTGGCTGATCGGGCACCGAAATATCAAAAATCCGCACGCCCGCGCTCCATCCGCGTTGCTGCGTGCCTTGCACCGTCTCGCTGACGGAACGGGTGTAATAGACTTTTTCATCGGCGAAACGCACGTCAGCAAACAAATCACGGGCGTTGATCACCAGCAGTAAATCGTCGTGCGCCTGTAAATGCACATTCCAGGTGCCCGGCGGCGCGGCGACGAAACCGGCAGGGCGCGGGTTTTTCGGGTCGCGCACGTCCACGATCGAAAACCCCTGCGACACCATATGCCCGATATAGGCGTAGCCACGGTGAACCATCACCTGCACGCCATCAGGTTTACCGCCCTGATCGCTGTGGCCGATCAGCAGCATATTGCGGCTGTACTCCGGTTGTGGGAGAGAATACGTCGTCATGATCCGGCCTTATTTTTTATGCTGCGCTTCGAGGGTAGCGAACCAGGGGGCGATGAAGTCATCGGATTTTCCCCAGCCGGGGATCACTTTTGCCAGCGACGCCACGTTGACCGCATCAGGATTGCCGGACAGCAACGCCTGCGGAATGGCCGCCGCTTTAAACTCATAAGTGGCAGGCGTTTTTTCACCGGCGATTTTGTTGGCGACCAGACGCAGGTTGATGGCGCCGATCAGTTTAGGATCTACCGCCACGCTGACTTTCCACGGGCTGTTCGGTTCGCGCATCAGCGCCAGATCCTGATTGGAAATATCAATGCTGTAGAGTTTGATCTCAGTGCGGCCATTCTCTTTCAGGGCTTTATACGCGCCCTGACTGAACGCATCCCAGGTTCCCCAGATGGCGTCGATTTTACCCTTCGGATATTTCGCCAGGATCGCGCCCACTTTATTTGCCGTATCCCCCTGAACGTCAGAAGACACCGCACCAATCGATTCCAGTTCATGAATGCCGGGCTGATCCTGCAACAGTTTTTTGTACTGCGTCTGGCGGCGCTCCATCGGCGGGAAGCCGGCCACCCACAGTTTGACGATATTGGCTTTGCCGTTGAAATCCTTCACCAACTGGCCGAAAGAGAGATCGGTAAGCGAAGCGTCGTCCTGCTGCGTGACGGTCACGCCGGGGATCTCGCCATTTACCGCGGTATCAAAGACCGACACCGCGATGCCGCTGGCGGTGATACGTTTGACCAGCCCGGTGGAATAGGGGTCACGCCCCTGCGATAAAATAATGCCGTCATATTTCTGGCTGATGGCCTGATTGACGAAATCCTGGAATTTCGCGTCGTCGCCGTTACTCAGAAAAGTGCTGACCTGAAAACCGAGTTTGCGGCCTTCCTGAATCACACCGGAGACAAACTGGGTGGTGTTGTCGTCCGACCCCAGATTACGGATCACCGCGATGCGGATGGGCCCCTGATGCCCGGCAATCGCTTGCGGTACCGCAGCGGTTTGTGCAGCAAACGACGGCAGGACGGTGAATAAACTTAACGCCAGCAATGAGGTGGAGAGCAGTTTCATTTTTATTACCCTGTGTGGTTAATCATCATTAAAACGGGAGGACAATTCATCTGAGCTTTTGTGCAGGCTTTTATAGTGAGTTAATGAATTGATTGTCCGAGTTTTGATGACGGCGCAGCCGTTGGCAACGAACTAAAACGTATAAGTTAATGCCAAAGAGTATTAGCCATCCGGATGTCCAGGGGTAGGATGTTAACAGCTTCTATATTAAGGAATTCCCGATGAGTAATACCGATATCCGCGTGGTCGCCGGCCCTGCCAACTATTTTTCTTTCCCCGGCGCCATTGAGCGTCTTGCTGAGTTTTATACCCCGGCGCAACTGGATAAAGCGCTGTGGATTTACGGCGAGCGGGCGCTGCTGGCTGCGCAGGATTATCTGCCGGAAGCCTTTACCGCCTCACAGGCCAGGCACGTGCTGTTTAACGCACATTGCAGCGAAACAGAAGTGCAGCGGATTGCAGAGATCGGCGGGCCGGATCGTCAGGTGGTGATCGGCATTGGCGGCGGGGCGGTGCTGGATACGGCGAAAGTCGTGGCGCGCCGTCTCGGGCTGCCGGTGGTGGCGATCCCAACCATCGCCGCCACCTGCGCGGCCTGGACGCCGCTCTCGGTCTGGTATAACGACGAAGGCCAGGCGCTGCGTTACGAAATCTTCAGGGATGCCAACCATCTGGTGCTGGTCGAACCGCGCATTATTCTCGCCGCGCCAAAGGAGTATCTGCTGGCAGGGATCGGCGACACGCTGGCGAAATGGTACGAAGCCGTGGTGCTCAGCCCGCAGCCACAAACGCTGCCCCTGACGGTTCAGCTCGGCCTCAATACCGCGCTGACGCTGCGCGACGTGTTGCTCAATGAAAGCGAAGCCGCCTTACAGGCGCAGGATGATCATCAGCTGACTCAGCCGTTCCTGAATGTGCTGGATGCAATCATCGCGGGCGGCGGATTAGTGGGCGGGCTGGGCGACCGGTACACGCGCATCGCGGCGGCGCATTCCGTGCACAACGGCCTGACCGCTCTGCCGCAGACTGATGCCTTCCTGCACGGCACCAAAGTGGCCTACGGTATTCTGGTGCAAAGCGCGTTGCTGAATCAGCCGGACGTGGTGGTGCAACTGACCGCACTGTATAAGGTGCTTGATCTGCCGGTAAGCCTGGCCCAATTGCAGGTGGATATCACGGATGAAAAGCAGATGTCGCGTCTGATTGAACGCACGCTCCAGCCCGGAGAATCCATCCATCTGCTGCCGGGCCACCCCGACGCTGCACAACTGCGGCGGGCGTTTGAATTTGTCGAAGAACAGTTTGTGGAGAATAACGCTGAGCGAACGGGGGATGCTTAAACAGGGCGCAAACCCTTAATTATCCCCCTTACGTAAAGATAATGTAAACGGCGCCTCAACAGGATTCATCTACCGGTCGGGCGCGGTTTTCTTTAAGGAAGCGTTGTAAAGTTGTTTAAAAATCGGGTGATACCGTGATTATTTCAGGCAGCGGAAATAAGTCATGGAACACTCACCACTTAACGACATCGAATCCCTCAGCGGACCACAGTCCACTGACCCTACTCTCAACAAAAAAGTCAGCGGATTCAGTCTGTTCATGGATTTGCTGAGCGGTGCCTGTGTACCGGATAACCTGTGGCGCGACCGGATGTTCCGTGTCAAATACGCCGTCCGCACGTTGCTGCATCCGCTGGATACCCTGAAAGTCCTTAACAAGATGGCCGCAGAACCCGTCTGGCAGGAGGCGTTCACCGTTCAGACGAAATTGCCGAGCAAAATCCACAAACCCTATCTGCACCTCGGATTGCCGTCCGCCGGACGCGCTTCTGCGCTGGTGGATCATTACGCCTTCGTCAGTAACATTGAAAGCGCGCCGCTGCGCAATACTTTCCTCAGCGCAAACGGTGACACCGTCACACAGTTCACCGGCAAAGACGGTGAAACCTTCAGGGTCGTGCTGGGATCGATCGGTAAATCCGAGCGGGAAGGCGAGGCTAACATGTTCCTGTATATGGAAGAAACGCTGCTGGCCGCGCTGACGTTCAGCGTTGTGCAACGCCCTGAAGGCCTGACGATAATCGTGGGGGGATTCCAGGGAGCGCACCGCTCGACGCCGCATGAGGTGATCAAACAGGCGACCAAAGCCTGCTACGGGCTGTTCCCGAAACGTCTGCTGCTGGAAAGCCTGCAACGCATTGCCGCGCATACCGGCGTTCAGCGGATCCTGGCGGTCAGCGACACCGGCCATGTTTTCCGCAGCCTGCGTTACCGTCACCGTAAAAAGAACGTATTCGTCGCCAGCTATAACGAATTCTGGGATTCCATCAGCGCCACGCCATATTCTTCTTCCTTATATGACGTTCCGCTGACGCTGCCGCGCAAAACCATGGAAGAGTTACCCAGCAAAAAACGTTCTGAATACCGTAAACGTTACACATTGCTTGATGAATTACAGGAAAGCAAAGCGTCATTGCTGAAGGCCTGAACCTTTGCGCCTCTTTTGAATCACTCGCTGTAGCAAGCACCAGGGCCAGGGATTGGCCTTTCCTCTTAAAAAACCTGCCGTATGACATGCCTGTAAGGTGATGAACCCTCAGGTTATTTCACCGCAGGCTGCCTGTCTGAAATCATTCAACTGTGAATTAATTCAACGTAAATAATCGCGCCAAATGTGTGTTATTTATGGAGAAGAATGATAACTGCATCGCAAAATCCACGTTCTTCCCTTCGTCTGGTATATCAAATGTGAACTAATTCACATCTATTCATCATGCTCGCCTATATAAAACGATATCTCTAAAAAAACAAAACACCGGTTCATAAATATAAAATATCTCTCTGGGCGGGAAACACGATGAACGCAGAAAAACCAATTTTATTCAGACATCAGCTGGCCTATGGTGGCGGCAACCTGTTGGGCAGCGGCGCGCTGGCCATTGCCGGTATCTGGCTGCTGTACTTCTACACGACCTTTTGTGGCCTGACGCTGTTGCAAGCTTCGGCCATCTTCTCGGTCGCCAGCATCATCGATGCGATCAGCAACCCGCTGATGGGTTATCTTTCCGATAACTTTGGCAAAACGCGCCTCGGCAAACGTTTTGGCCGCCGTCGCTTCTTCATTTTACTGGGCATCCCGCTGATGATGTTCTACCCGCTGCTGTGGGTGGAAGGCTTCGGCTTCTGGTATTACCTTTCCACTTACGTGGTGTTCGAGCTGATTTACACCTCGGTGATGGTGCCTTACGAAACCCTCGCCACGGAAATGACCACTGACTTCTCCGCACGCTCCAAGCTGACCGGCTACAAAGCGATCTTCGGTAAAGTGGCTAACTTCCTCGCCGCCTTCATTCCTGGTCAGTTCATTCTGATCTACGGCAAAGACTCCGCCGAGCCGTTCTTTTTCACGGCCCTGACTTACGGTGTGATCTTATGTGTGGCGATCGGCATGTTGTATCTCTCCTCCTGGGAACGTCCGGTTGAAGAAACCACGCCGGTGGATGAGAAGAAAATGACGCTGGGCAAAACCATGCTCACGCTGCTTCGCGACATGAAATCCACATTCCACCTGCGCGTGTTCCGTAAACATCTGGGCATGTATCTGTGCGGCTTTGGGGCGGAATGGCTGTTCGCGTCGGTCTTCACGTATTTCATCATTTTCGTACTGCAATATGACCCGACCATGGTGGCCGGGCTGAGCAGCCTGAACTCTATTCTGCAACTGTTCTCCACCGCCATTTTCATCGGCATCTGTGTGAAGCACGGCTTCAGCAAGCCTTACATTCTGGCGCTGGGCATTGTGGTGTTCTCGGTCGCCTGTTACAGCCTGCTGCATTTTATGCACCTTCCGCAGCAGTACGCCACGGTCGCCATGTTGACCATTACCGTGATTTTCGGTATCGGGACCGGCGGTGTGTATTACATCCCGTGGACGGTGTACACCTTCCTGGCCGACATTGACGAAGCTTTCACAGGGAGACGTCGCGAAGGTATTTATGCCGGTGCGATGACGTTCTCCGGCAAGCTGATGCGCTCGGTGATCGTCTTCGTGATGGGCGCTATCCTCAGCTTCTACGGCTTCCAGTCCAAATCTCACACCCAACCGGAAAGTGCCGTAACGGCGATTGCGCTGGTGTTCTGCATCGGGGTCATTGCGCTGGCACTGATGGCAATGGTGTTCAGTAACCAGATGAAACTTAACCGCAAAACGCACCTGGTGGTATTGGGCGAAGTGGCGCGCATCAAAGCGGGCGGCGAAATCAGCGATATTCAGCCGGACGTTCGCCTGGTAATGGAAAATCTGATTGGTTATCCGTATGAACAATGCTGGGGCAACAGTGAAGTGTGCCGCAAAATCTTCGATACGCCCGCCGTTGAGTTAACCGATCCGAAACCGATGGTGAGCACCACGCAACACCCGTAATACCTCAGTTTTACCACGCAGATTGACATCAATCACCTTACCGACTGGCCGGGAAATCCGGCCAGCGACGCCTTACGTTTTTAGGATGAGAACGACTATGTGGGAACGACATCTGTTTATTGTCGCGCTGACTCTCGCAGCAAGCGCACAAGGCATGGCCGCTGCATTGCCTGATGCCAGCAAACTGGTCTGGCACAGCATCACGTTTGGTCAGTCTACCGATATCAACTTTGCCACCAACGTATTGCCGGAAAAAATCGGCATGAATGAAACCCGTCTGGCCGACGGAAAAATCATCCCGTCAGACGGCACCTTGCTGACCACGCCATTTACCCTGGAAAGCCGTGGCGGCAAAGTGGGCAACAGCCACGACGGGCTGACCTATTTCTATACCCGCTTACCGGCACAGGCGAATTTCCGGCTGGAAGCAGACATTACCCTCAATCAGTTTGGCCCTGAAAACGGTGCGAAACCAGCGGGCCAGGAAGGCGCGGGGTTACTGGTACGCGACATTCTCGGCAACCCCCGTGAACCTGTCACTAAACCGGGCATCGAGGAGTTACCGGCCGCCTCCAATATGGTGATGAACAGCGTCATGGCGACCGGCGATAAACCGCCGGTGGTGGCACTTCTCGCCCGGCAGGGCGTGCAGCAACCCTGGGGCAATACCGGGATTGGCATGGTGCGTGAAAGCTATCATCCGCTGAATACGCCTGCGCATTTCTCGCTGCGCCTGACACGTACGGATTCGGGTTTTGAGGTCGCTTATGCCCCGCAGGGCAGCGACCAGTGGACCACCCGCACGGTGGAAGGTGCCGACCGCATCACCCAGCTTGATAAAACCGGGTACTACGTCGGCTTCTTCGCCTCGCGCAATGCCAGCATCACCGTGAATCACGCCACGCTGACGCTGTCCGCCGCGCAGACCTTGCCTTCCGCGCCTTACGTGACGCCGTCACTTAAAGCGCGCATTGAGGTGATGTCTTCACCGGTGATGGCCCGTCGTGACGGTGTCTTCCAGCTGCGCACCAACGGCGACGGTCAGTTGCAGATTATGCAGGAGAAAAAACCTTTGCTGCGCCAGAAAACGGTGCGGGGCGGAGAAATCATCAGCGTACCTTTTCACGCCGATAAGCCCTCAACCGCCCTCAGCGTGACCTTTACACCGGATAACGGCCAGCCGCTCACGCAGGAATTCCCGGTCAGTATGGCGCTGGTGAATAATCCTGATGAACTTTATGTCTCGCCGCAGGGCGTGGCGGGCAGTGACGGTTCACGCGCACATCCGCTGGATTTCTCCAGTGCGGTCAATTTGTTAGCACCAGGCGGTACGCTGTGGCTGGCAGACGGCGAATATCCGGTCAGCGTCATACCGGCCACCGCCAGCGGCAGGGAAAAAGCCATGAAAACGCTGCGTGCGGAGGGCGATAACGTGGTGTTCAGCGGGCTGAAACTGGAAGCCAGCTACTGGAATGTGCAGGGGATTACCGTCACCGGGAAAAGCTTCCACATCTCCGGCAGCTATAACCATCTCGACCGGATCAAGGCCCACCATGCCGATGACACCGGTATCTGGGTGGCTTCGCCGGACGGCATAGGACGGGCGCTCTGGGCCAGCCATAACCTGATCAGCAATTCGGAATCCTGGGGGAATCAGGATCCGGGGCGTAAAAATGCGGACGGATTTGCGGTGAAAATGCGCGTGGGTGAGGGCAACCGGCTGGTGAATTGTTATTCCCATGACAACATTGACGACGGCTTTGACCTGTTCAACAAAATTGAGGACGGCCCGAACGGCAGCGTGACCATCGAAAACAGCCTGTCTGTGCACAACGGCAGCAACGGTTTCAAACTGGGTGGCGAAGGGTTACCGGTGGCACACGTTGTCCGCCATAACGTGGCAGTCGAAAACGGCATGGACGGCTTTACCGACAACTTCAATCCGGGTGCGCTGGTGATTGAAAGCAACCGCGCGGTGGACAACAAACGCTTCAATTTCCTGTTCCGTCCTTCGCCCTACACCACCGCGGACAAGCAGGGAAGCTTCAGAGATAACCTGTCACTGCGCACCACGCCCGGCAAGTATGACGATGCGGTGAGCGGCAATGTCGATGACAGTAATTATTTCTACACCGGTCATCACAGCGTAAACAGAGCAGGGGAAATCATCACACCGGATAATTATCTCTCGCTGAAACTGCCTGAGCCTGTAACCCGTCATGCGGACGGCGCCTTTAATTATCAGCATTTTTTAGAAAAGAAATAAAAGAAGTCAGAATAAGTACGTGTCGTAAATACAAACATAAAAATACTACTCAATATCTCTGGGATTAATAACAACATGAAAAATAACAGACTGCTGCTCTGCGGTCTGCTGCTGGCCAGCGCCGGTAGTCAGGCTGTCACTATTGATCTTCGCCACGAATGGCTGGACGACAGTAAACAACATAAAGACCGGGCCATGGTGTCTCACCGGTTTGCCAACGGCTTTGGTTTTTCACTGGAAGCCAAGTGGAAATCCGGCGGAGACAACCCGAATAAACCCTTTAATAATCTGGTAGATAACGGTACTGAAAGCACCATCAGCTATCAGTATAAAGTGACACCGGCATTTTTCCTGCAACCCGGTTTTACCCTGGAGTCCAGTTCGGACAACAGTATCTATAAGCCGTTTTTAACCGCCGGATATACCTTCGACAGCGGCATCTATTTCAATGCCCGCTATCGTTACGAATATACCCGTTATACCAAAGAGAATACCGAAGACCGCAAAACAAACCGTGGCGAAATCTGGCTGGGTTATCGTCTTGCCGACTGGCGTTTCGAATATAACTATATTTATAAACACAGCGATCAGATTCTGTATGACAATGACAAGTGGGATTATGAGCAGGATTTAAAAGTGGCTTATAATATTAATAAGCAATGGACGCCTTATGCACAAATCGGTGATGTGTCGGTGAGAAAAACCACGGACGAAAGACAAACCCGTTTCCGTTTGGGGATCCAATATAATTTCTGATATCGCTTGATCAGGGTGTGACAGACGTCTTGCCGGTCAGTGATGGCTGACCGGCTATTTCCTCACTGAAATATAAACGAAACATTTTAAACTGCTTTTGCGGGTTGACAATAATATACGGCATGGGTAAATTGCACGAGCCAGAAGTAGCGGCCTTTATCCACTAATACATAAGAGACTAATGGACACAGTATTGCGAAACTCACCGGACGACGCTGATATAGCCCGCCGGAATATTAAACATGAAATCGATTGTGATCATTTCATCGTTTGGGTGTGCCTCGCCAGAGCCTGATGCTCTCGTGTAATCCCACCTCAACCTGAAGGTCACGGTCCCGAGGTGTGTTATGAAGTTCAAATTCCCCTTTTTTGCTGATGTCAAAACGCTGACATCCACTTTGCGTGTCCGCCCGTCTCGCGACAGGACGCTGGCTGCCCGCAATAAAGACTCGTCATCTCTTTTTTCTTCTAAAATCAACAGAATGAATCACTCTGTGACCACCTGGCGCGTCAGTCCCGTGACCGGCCAGCTGGAGCAGCGTTGTGTTTTTTCTGACAACGAAGAACCTCAAAGTCGGCTTTCCCCCGCCTGATTCAGCCCGTGGCATCTGCTGCGCTGAATTTCGTCCTTATTGACGCCTGACCGCGACGTCTTTTTATTATTTTCCTTTATGGAATGAATAAAGAGAACGGCGAAGCCATGCCGAAATAAAAGACTCATTATCGATTTCACTCTGTTTATTTTCTTTCTCAACGTAAGAGAAATAATAAACGGCGGGAGATCTTGTGCAATAAAGACGTAAACACCGATCGCTTAAATAACGCGAATGTCTTCGGCTGCCCGAAATATAAGACAGCCATACAACGGACGCGTTACCAGCGACAGGAGCACCACCATGACTGTACAAAACAAAACAGCAACTCCCCTGAAAAATCAGGACAAAAAAAAGCCGGCGCTTTCCATGCGTGCTGCGATGGAAGCCAGAAACGGCGTGGACGTGACGCTGATTAACGTCAATGCCACCCGCGAAGGGCTGACGGAATCCGCCGCCGCCCAGCGTCTGGAGAAACAGGGCTACAACGAAGTGGCCCACGACAAACCGCCTCACGCGCTGATCCAGCTGATCAGGGCGTTCAACAACCCGTTTATTTATGTGTTAGCGGTGCTCGCCATCATCAGTTTTTTCACTGATTTCTGGTTCCCGCTGCGCGCCGGTGAGGAAACGGATCTGGTGTCGGTCTATATCATCAGCGCGATGGTTGCCATCAGTGGGCTGGTGCGTTTCTGGCAGGAGCATCGCTCGGCAAAATCCGCGGAAGCGCTGAAAGCCATGGTACGCACCACCGCCAGCGTGTTGCGCCGCAATGCGGCCGGGCAGCAGGGCAAACTGCGTGAAATCCCGATGCGCGAACTGGTTGTGGGAGACATCGTGCAGCTCTACGCCGGGGACATGATCCCGGCCGACGTGCGGCTGATCGAATCCCGGGATCTGTTTATCAGCCAGGCGGTACTGACCGGTGAAGCCCTGCCGGTGGAAAAATATGACACGCTCGGCAACGTCGCGCAGAAATCTGCCAGCGACGTTGCGGCGGAAAACGAGAATCTGCTGGATATCCCGAATATCTGCTTTATGGGTACCAACGTGGTCAGCGGCACGGCGCAGGCCGTGGTGGTGGCGACCGGTCCGCGCACCTATTTCGGTTCGCTGGCAAAAGCCATTGTCGGCACCCGCGTCCAGACAGCGTTTGACCGGGGAGTCAACAGCGTCAGCTGGCTGCTGATCCGATTCATGCTGGTGATGGTGCCGGTGGTATTCCTCATTAACGGCATCATGAAAGGCGAATGGTGGGATGCCATGCTGTTTGCCGTGGCGGTCGCGGTCGGTCTGACACCGGAAATGCTGCCGATGATCGTCAGCGCCAATCTGGCGAAAGGTGCCGTGGCGATGGCGAAGCGCAAGGTGGTGGTCAAACGTCTGAACGCTATCCAGAATCTCGGCGCGATGGACGTATTGTGTACCGACAAAACCGGCACGCTGACGCAGGACAAAATCATTCTTGAGCACCACATGGATACCCACGGGCAAAAGAATGACGCCGTGCTGCAACTGGCGTGGCTGAACAGTTTCCATCAGAGCGGCATCAAAAACCTGATGGATCAGGCCGTGATCTATTTCTCAGACACCACGCCTGGCTTCGTCAAACCACAGGGCTACAGCAAAGTCGATGAAATGCCGTTCGACTTTATCCGCCGCCGTCTGTCGATTGTGGTGAAGGATCCGCAACAAAATCATCTGCTGGTGTGTAAAGGTGCCGTGGAAGAGATGCTCAGCATTTCCACCCACATGCAGGAAAACGGCAAGGTTGTGGCGCTGAGTGATTCCCGTCGTCAGGCGCTGCTGGCCATGGCGAATGACTACAACAAAGACGGTTTTCGCGTGCTGCTGGTCGCCACCCGCACCCTTCCTGCGGCAGAAACGAAAAAACAGTACGGCACCGACGATGAGCATGACCTGATCATCAGCGGGTTCCTGACCTTCCTCGATCCGCCAAAAGAGTCCGCAGGCCCGGCCATTGCAGCGCTGCGCGAAATCGGCGTGGCCGTAAAAGTGCTGACCGGCGATAACGCGGTGGTCACCCAGCGGATCTGCCGTCAGGTCGGGCTGGAGCCGGGCGAACCGCTGCTCGGGCCGCAGATTGAACGCCTCGACGACGCCACGCTGCAACAGCTGGCCGAAGAACGGACGGTGTTTGCCAAACTGACGCCGTTACAGAAATCGCGCGTGCTGAAAGCCCTGCAGGCCAACGGCCACACCGTGGGCTTCCTTGGCGACGGCATCAACGATGCGCCTGCGCTGCGGGATGCGGACGTCGGGATTTCCGTCGACAGCGGCACGGATATCGCCAAAGAATCGGCCGATATTATCCTGCTGGAAAAGAGCCTGATGGTGCTGGAAGAGGGTGTACTGAAAGGACGCGAGACGTTCGGCAACATCATGAAGTACCTGAACATGACCGCCAGTTCCAACTTCGGCAACGTGTTCTCGGTGCTGGTCGCCAGTGCGTTTATCCCGTTCCTGCCGATGCTGGCGATTCAGCTTCTGCTGCAAAACCTGATGTACGACATTTCTCAGCTCGCGCTGCCATGGGACAAAATCGATAAAGAGTTCCTGAAAAAACCGCGTAAGTGGGATGCCAAAAACATCGGCCGCTTCATGGTGTGGATTGGCCCGACGTCCTCGATTTTCGATATGACGACGTTTGCGGTCATGTGGTACGTGTTCAGCGCCAACAGCGAATCGATGCAGACCCTGTTCCAGTCCGGCTGGTTCGTCGAAGGTCTGCTGTCACAGACGCTGGTGGTGCACATGCTGCGTACCCAGAAAATCCCGTTCATTCAGAGCACTGCGGCATGGCCGGTCATGATGATGACCTGCCTGGTGATGGCGTTTGGTATTTACGTGCCGTTCTCACCGCTTGGCCCGATTGTCGGATTGCAGGCGCTGCCGTGGGAATACTTCCCGTGGCTGGCCGGTACGCTGCTGGCCTACTGCTGCGTGGCGCAGGGCATGAAAACCCTTTATATCCGTCGTTTCAAACAGTGGTTCTGATCCGCTGAACAAGGTGCCGCAGCCCATCGCGGCACCTGCTTTAACACTTTATTTGCTGTCAGTGAATAACAATGACAACCCTGAAAAAGGGGACTGCGATGTCCATGACCCATACCGTTACCACAATGACCACCCAATCCGGCACCACGCTGCTGATCAATCTGGCGGGCGCAATTGCGCTGCTGCTTTGGGGGTCCCATATGATTTCAACCGCGCTGCAACGCGGGTTTGGCACACCGCTGCGCAACTGGATGGGCCGTCACCTGACGCACCGCTGGATGGCGCTGCTGGCAGGGATCGGCATCACCGGTTTGCTGCAAAGCAGCACGGCGGTCAGCCTGATGGCGACCTCTTTTACCGCCGCCGGTACGCTGAGCCTGGCCCCGGCGCTGGCGGTGATGCTCGGCGCTAACGTCGGCTCCACGCTGGTCGTTCAGCTGATGAGTTTCAACACCGCGATTGCCATTCCACTGCTGATGCTGTGCGGATTTATGGTGTTCAAAATGCGCGATCACACCGGTTTTGAAAGCGCCGGTTGTGCGCTGATTGGCCTCGGCCTGATGCTGATGGCGCTCAGCCTGCTCGGTGCGACCCTCGGCCACATCGAAACCACCCCGGTTTTCCATGCCGTGATGCAGGGGCTGGAGGGCGATACGCTGATTGCGCTGCTGGTGGCGATCATTCTCACCCTGATTTGCCATTCGAGCGTGGCGGTGATTTTGCTGATTGCGTCCCTTGCCGCCACCGGCGTCATGACCCCGGTCACCGCCATGGTGCTGGTGCTCGGCGCGAATATCGGCGGTGCACTTCCGCCGGTGCTCAATGCCGGGTCTGCCGTCGCACGCCGTCTGCCGGTAGGCAATCTGCTGATCCGCGGCGCAGGCTGCGTGGTGGCGCTGGCGATGATGCCGCTGCTCAGCCAGCTCGCCGGGCGTCTGGCGCTGACCACGCCGCAGCTGGTGGTGTGGTTCCACACGGCCTTCAGCGCGGTGCTGGCAGTGGCCTTTATCGGCCTGACCGCCCCGATGGCACGCCTGCTCGAACGTTTACTGCCCGAGGCTGAGCGCACCGGCAGCGCCGCCATGCCGATGTATCTCGATGAAGCCGGGCTGGATATCGCCTACATCGGGCTGTCCAATTCGGTGCGGGAATCCCTGCGCGCCGCTGACATGCTCAATACCATGCTCGACCGGCTTCGTGCGCTGTTTAACGCACCTCACAGACATTCAGCGGCGGAAATCCGCCAGCTGGATCACCAGCTCGATGGTCTGAGCGCGGCGATCCGCGCTTATCTCGCCGATCTGGGGCACGACGGCCTGAGTGACGCCGACGCTGACCGCGCGCAGGAAATCCTGATGTTTGTGATCAACGTGGAGCACGCGGGCGACATTCTTTCCAGCAGCCTGGCGCAGTTAGCCACGCGCCGCTCCCTGCGCGGTGAGCTGTTCAGCGAGTTCGAATTGCACAACATCGGTCTGCTGCACACGGAAATGCTCACCAGCCTGCGTCTGGCGGTTACCGCATTTCTGGGCGAGGACCTGGCGGCGGCACATCAGCTGGTCAGGCGTAAAGACGTTATCCGCCAGATCGAGGCCACCGCCAGCCGTGAGCATTTTAAAAAGCTGCGTGATGATAAAAGTGCCTGGGCGGAATCCGGCGATATTTTCCAGCGTGTGCTGCGCGATTACCGCCGCGTGCATCACCATATCGCCGCCGTGGCCTACCCGGTCATTGATCGTCTGAGTGATGAGAACGGCAGGGCAGACACACTCCCGCACGCCTGATAACAACAATAAAAATAAAGGAGTTCACCGATGAGAGTGCTTATCTGCGCCGGGCGTTTTTACGCTGATATTCATACTGTCGAACGGGTGCTGGAGCTTTATGCCCACAGCCAGCACATCCGCGTGCTGATCCACGGCGGGCATCAGTCGCTCGGCGCAATGATTGAACGCTGGGCGCGCGATGCAGACGTGCACGTGGTGCGTTACCCCGCTAACTGGGCGTTACACGGCAAATATGCAGAAATCCGCCGTAACCTTTTCATGATTGAAGACAGCCGGCCAGATATTATCCTGGCGTTTTCCGGCGGAGAGGATACGGCAGAATGCATAAAGCTTGCCCGTCAGGCCGGGATAAAAGTGATGGAAATGGACGATGCCCTGTAAACCCTGAGATGCCATGCGCGGGGCTTTTCAGGTCTGAAAGCCCCGGTGCTCCTGTCTGGAATAATCTGATAATCCCGGTGAGGCGGTCATAAGGGGCTATAGTTAATGGATTGCAAAAAGCAAGAGGCACAGCATCTGATTGTGCCCGGCCTCACAAACAGGAGCATTACTTTGACGACTATCACGCAGGACACCACCGCGGAAACACCCCCCAATCCCGCCATTTGCGGCGGGGATTATGCTTTCTTCTTCGATGTCGATGGCACCCTGGCTGAAATTTGCCCCGAGCCTGACGCCGTTACGATCCCGGTCAGCGTACGAAACAATCTGCACAGCCTCTCGGCGGCCTGTGGCGGCGCAGTCGCGCTGATTTCCGGTCGCCCGATTGAGCAACTGGATCAGCTCGCCGCGCCGTTGATTTTCCCGGCAGCCGGTGTACATGGCGCAGAAATGCGCGACAGCGCGGGGAATTTCCACCGCGTCAGCCTGCCCGAGGGCGTCGCCGGACCGCTGGAACAGATGCTGGAGCAGGGCATGGCCGCCATGCCGGGCACGCTGCTCGAAGCCAAAGGCATGGCGTTCGCACTGCATTACCGTCAGGCGGAAAACTATCAGCAGCAGGTGTTGCAGCTGGCAGAAGCCGCGGTGGCGAAGTTTCCTGAGCTGATGCTTCAGCGTGGAAAATGCGTGGCTGAAATCAAGCCGCGTGGCAATGACAAAGGTGCGGCCATCGCTGCCTTTATGCAGCAGGCACCTTTCGCCGGGCGTACCCCGGTTTTTGTCGGGGATGACCTGACGGACGAAAAAGGTTTTCAGGCCGTGAGTGCCTTGCACGGTATTACGGTAAAAGTCGGTGAAGGGCAAAGCCATGCGCGTTATCGCCTCAGCCGGGTTGCAGATGTTCACGCGTGGATTGCACAGATCCTTGAACAGGCAACGTTACAACGTCACACCCTCAATAATGAAAATAATGAACAAGAAAAGGAGTCCAGTTTATGAGCCGCCTGGTTGTTGTTTCTAACCGTATTGCTATCCCTGATGGGTCAAAATCTGCGGGGGGTCTGGCCGTAGGTATTGTGGATGCGTTGAAAAATACCTCAGGTCTGTGGTTTGGCTGGAACGGTGAGATCAGCGAAATTTCTGAGAACGAAGACGATGACATGAGCGTGGTGGAAGACGACGGCATTACTTATGCCTCCGTTCCGCTCAATCAAAACGATTACGATCTCTATTACTGCCAGTTCTCCAATGCCGTTCTGTGGCCCGCGCTGCATTACCGTATCGATCTGGTGGATTACCAGCGTGAAGCCTGGGAAGGCTATTGCCGGGTCAATGACCTGCTGGCGAGAAGATTACTGCCGCTGCTGAAACCGGACGATATTCTGTGGATCCACGATTATCATTTACTGCCGTTTGCCGCCGCGCTTCGCAAACTGGGCGTGACTAACCGCATCGGGTTTTTCCTGCACATTCCGTTCCCGACGCCGGAAATTTTCAACGCCGTGCCGCCGCACAATGAACTGCTGGAAATGATGTCCCAGTATGATCTGCTCGGTTTCCAGACCGAAGGCGACCGCCTGGCATTTCTGGATAACCTGGGTGAACTGACCACCTTGCAGCCTACCGGCACTTACATGCATCAGGCGTTTGGCAACACGTTCAGCACCGGCGTGTACCCGATAAGCATCGCGCCGGACAGCATCAAAGAGATGGCCGAAGGGCCGCTGCCTTCAAAACTGGCAGCGATGGAGCAGGAGCTGCGCGAAGCCCAGAACATCATTTCCTGTGAACGCCTTGATTACACCAAAGGGTTGCCGGAGCGTTTTCTGGCGTTCGAAGCGTTGCTGGAGAAATTCCCGCAGCACCGCGGCAAAGTGCGTTATTCGCAAATCGCCCCGACGTCGCGCGGTGATGTGCAGGCCTATCAGGATCTGCGTCATCAGCTGGAGACAGAAGTGGGGCGCATCAACGGCAAGTACGGCAGCCTGAACCAGACGCCGCTGTTCTATCTCAACCAGCATTTCCAGCGCAGTTTACTGATGAAACTGTTCCGCCTGACTGACGTCGGGCTGGTGACGCCGCTGCGCGATGGCATGAATCTGGTGGCGAAAGAGTATGTGGCCGCGCAGGATCCGAAAGACCCTGGTGTGCTGGTACTTTCACAGTTTGCCGGTGCGGCGACTGAACTGACCGCAGCACTCATCGTCAACCCTTACGACCGTGACGATGTGGCGGCGGCGCTGGATAAAGCGCTGACCATGCCGCTGGAAGAGCGTATTGAACGTTACAACGACATGATGGACGTTTTGCGCAAAAACGACATCGCGAACTGGGGCGACACCTATCTGAAAGATTTGAACGCCATTTCCGCTCACAGCATCGGTCATGACGCTGTGGCGTAAGGTTTTCGTCGCATTCACCCTTTTGATACAGCCCTGAGTCCGGGCTGTATTCTTTTCAGCAATGCAGAGGCTTGTAGCATATGGAAAATACACAATTTCCGATGAAGGAAGCGAATGAAACTGAGGTGGCAGACGATCGCCTGACTGAGCTTGAACCCATTGAACTGATCCTCGAAAGGATGATGGACGCCGAGCCGGAACCGGAAATGATCGAAGGCTTGCCGCACTCGGATGCGCTGACGCCCGCTGACCGTTATCTCGAACTGTTTGTGGCGGTACAGTCCTCGCACCTGTTTGAAGACAGCAAAACCTTCCCCGACTGCCCGCCGAAAATGGATCCGCTGGACATTTTATTGCGCTACCGCCGGATTAAAAACCATCCCGGATTCAATTTACAGCGTTTCGTGGATGCCCACTTTTCGCTGCCCGCCAACCACAGCGACGAGTATGTCAGCGATCCGGGCGATTCCCTGAAAGAGCACATCGACAAACTCTGGCCGGTACTCACCCGTCAGCCGGAAGATCATGTGCCCTGGTCCTCGCTGCTGCCACTGCCGCAGGCGTATGTCGTGCCGGGCGGGCGTTTCAGTGAAACCTATTACTGGGATTCCTACTTCACCATGCTCGGTCTGGCGGAAAGCGGACGTAACGATCTGCTGCGCACCATGGCGGATAACTTCGCCTGGATGATCGAGATTTATGGCCACATCCCTAACGGTAACCGCACCTATTACCTCAGCCGCTCGCAGCCCCCGATTTTTGCGCTAATGGTGGAACTGTTTGAAGAAGACGGTGTGCGCGGCGCAAAACGTTATCTCGATCATCTGCTGATGGAGTACGAATTCTGGATGGACGGCGCCGAGTCGCTGACGCCGAATCAGGCCTATCGTCACGTGGTCTGCCTGCCGGATGGCACGCTGCTCAACCGTTACTGGGATGACCGTGATACCCCGAGAGATGAATCCTGGCGGGAAGATGTGGAAACCGCCAGGCTGTCGAGCCGCCCGGCGAACGAAGTCTACCGCGACCTGCGCGCAGGGGCAGAATCCGGCTGGGATTACTCCTCTCGCTGGCTGCGCGACGCCGACCGCCTCGCCAGTATCCGCACTACGCAGTTTATTCCGGTCGATCTCAATGCGTTCCTGTACAAACTGGAAAGCGCTATCGCCAATATTTCCGGGCTGAAGGGCGATAAAACCACGCAGGTCCGTTTTCGCGAAAAAGCCGAGGTGCGCCGCGAGGCCATCAACCGCTATCTGTGGGATGAAGACGGCGGGTGCTTCCGCGATTACGACTGGCACCAGCAGCACATGGCACTGTTCTCTGCGGCAAGCGTGGTGCCGCTTTACGTCGGCCTTGCCACCCACGCTCAGGCGGAAAGGCTGGCGACCGCGGTGCAGGAACGCCTGCTCACGCCGGGCGGTATTCTGGCGACGGAATATGACACCGGCGAACAATGGGATAAACCCAATGGCTGGGCACCGCTGCAATGGATGGCCATTCAGGGCTTTAAACTTTACGGCAATGACGCGCTCGGCGACCAGATTGCCCGCAGCTGGCTGAAAACCGTGAACCAGTATTATCAGCAGCATCATAAACTGATCGAGAAATACCATATCTCCGGCGACGCCTCACGGGCGGGCGGCGGCGGCGAATATCCGCTACAGGACGGCTTCGGCTGGACGAATGGCGTGGTTCGGCGGTTGATTGGTTTGTATGGCGAGAATTACGAGTAACCGCTGCAAAAAAGCAACCGACATTTAAAAAACCTTTCACTCCCGGAAAATAATGATTCCGGGAGTGAGTTGACGTAACAAATTAATATTACATTTTAATATTAATCAGAACAGAATTTAACTCTGCGGATAATCAGAAAGCTTGATGTTATTAAAGTCACCTGATGATGACGCGGTGAAATCACCATAATTACCTTGGTCATCAATAATACGGAATGTGACCGGATATTCAAACGTTTCCACTGAAGGGTTAGCCGTGTCTTTAATAGACATCCGGGTGAAACAGACCGTGCCCGCGCGGTTATTTACCTTGATTTCATAACTGTCTGTTGCCGTTGCAGACTGATAGGTAATTGTCTGTTTTTCCGCACTGTCCAGCGGCCAGGCAAATTGCTGAACGCAACGGACTGGCTCATTGAAAAGTGCAAACATATTCAGAACACCATAATTCCACTCAACAGAAACAATCGGATTACCATTTTTCAATGTAAGATAGTAATTATCCTGATCCATCGTCACGCCATCAGCTAAAGGCTTCGAGTTAGAGGTGTTCTCATATACGAAATTAACATCCGCTACAGTATAGGAAATTGGCGCTGTGCCACGACAACTGACGTGACTACTAAAAGGGTCTGTAATAGTGGTGACAAGCGACTCATCAGGCATGAGAACAGAGGCGCCGATAGAGACAGGCTCCGCCACCACGGTACTCACCCAAAAACTGAAAGACTGAACGCCAGACAATGGACCGGCTCCCGAGACGGCTGTCGCAGGGGAGACAGGATTATTATTCGGTTTTGCTGATTTTCTAAAAGACCAGTCGTAAACAAAGCGGTCGCTTTTATTAGAGTCGATTAAATTCAGATGGTTAATATCAAATTCTGTCAGCTGAACCGGATAGCCTTTAGCATCGACAACTTTAATATCGACAATGACTTCAATCTGTTGATTTCCATTCGCCGTGACAGTCGTTGAACTTTCACCAGAAGGCAGTCTTACTGCAAATTCTTCAACTTTAGACCATGTGGATCGGGACATAGTATTTCCTTTGGTAGCGTTAATAGTAGATTGGAATGAAACAGGCACAACATTTGATGGGTGCAAATTACTACCGGAGAAGTTTAAGAACTAATGATTACGCAACACAAAAATAATCATCAAACTAAAAATAATTAATCCCGAATTAATCACGATGAAAAAAAATAACAACGATCTGATTTACGCATCATTTATACATAAAATAGAGTCATAATGTGACGGACACGGCAAAAAGAAAGGGTATTGCAATGTCCTGTCAATCATCATAAACCCACACAGGCTCGCGCCGGTGGCGAATATCCGCTACAAGGCGGCTTCGGCTGGACGAAGGGCGTGGTTCGGCGACGGATGGGTTTGTATGGCGAGAATGGCGAGTAACCGCCGCAGCAACGGGGGACCGGCAGGATAAGCACGATATAAATACCGTTTCACTCCCGGAAAGAGTATTCAGGGAGTGAATTCACAAAAAATGAATATGACTTAAAAAGAAACTTAACTCTGCGGATAATCAGACAACCCGATGGAATTGAATCCATTTGTTGCTGACACAGTAAAGTCACCATTCGATGTAAAAAATTCAGGGGCGCCCTAAAAATGATATAAATTTAAAAATTAGAATTTATTAATATCATTATCAACGTACTATCAGTCCTGCTGTTTTATTCCCGGCAGCGCCTCTGAGAACCGCACCGTTATCGCATCCCGCTCATAGCCCTGACGCTCAGTCAGGATCTTATACAGCTCGGGACGGCGTCCTGACAGCCAGCGGCGACCGGTACACATGGGAATTAATGAGAGATCGAGCTCCGCACACACCATCGCATCAGCCGCTGCCCAGGTTTCCCGCACAATGCGGCCATACGGGTCGAGGATCATCGCATTGCCGGTGCGCACTTCGTCATCGTCAGCCCCGACGCCATTGCTGAACAGAATAAACAGCCCGTTATCATGCGCGCGGGCAGGGAGCCAGCGCATCAGCCATTCACGACCGCTGGGGCCTTTAAACGCTGCGGTGATTTCGGCCTTGCGCTCAGCGCGTTGCGCCCAAAGTTCCAGAGGGATCGGCTTCATGCCATGCGGGCTGCGGGAATGCGTTCCGCCGGTCTGGTGCGGAGCCAGCAGAATATCCGCGCCGAGCAGCGCGGTGGCACGCACGTTTTCCACCAGATTATTATCCCAGCAGATCAGGATGCCCACCTTCACGCCCCGCGGCGTATCAAATACCGTAAAGCCCTCGCCGCTGCTGATTGCCGGATGCTCAAAGGCGTGCAGCTTGCGGTGGGTATGCAGCGAACCGTCCGGCATGCAGGCCACGTAGGCGTTATAGAGATGCCCGTCCGGGGCGCGCTCGATCAATCCCGCGCCAATCAGCATCTGATGTTTCATGGCAAGGGCGCGGATAAGGCCGACAGACGGGCCGGTTTCCACCGGTTCCGCCAGCGCTTCTACGCCTGCCACGCTGAGTTTTGGCACATGCCAGTAGCCCGTGATGCACATCTCGGGAAACGCGAGGATTTTCACCCCTTCAATGGCCGCCTGGCCGATAAATTTCTCCATCATCATCAGGTTATATTTCTTGTCACCCGCCTGATGCTGGAACTGAATCACTGCCGCCTTAATTAACTGATTTTCATGCATCGCTGTTCTCCGGTCGTTTCAGGTTTATCTGTTGACGCTGGTATTACAGCAATGACGTTGATAACTTTATAATGAATGATTTTCCATCCCTGATAACCAACCGGAATGACAAATGAACCTTCGTTTACTTAACGCTTTTGTGGTTCTGGCTGAAAAACAGAATTACGCCAGCGCCGCCGACGCACTTTCCATCTCTCAACCGGCGCTGACCAAGCAAATAAATCTGCTGGAATCGATGCTCAGTGTGACGCTGTTTGCACGCGGTAGGCACGGCACATGCCTGACCGCCGGAGGGAAATTACTCCTCCCGCAAGCGCAGAAAGCCCTCAGGCAAACCGCCGTGTTTTTACACCACGCCGATCAGGTCGCCAGAGGCCGCGAAGGGGTGATTGCCGCCGGATTCGGGCTGTCGAGCTTTCTCTTTGCGCCTCAGTGCATTGCAAAATTCAGGTCGGAATATCCGGGGGTGGCGTTCACTCTGGAAGATCTGCCTTCCGCTAAGCAATACGAAATGCTGCAAACCGGCGAGTTGCAGGCAGGCTTTGTCCGCACCCCGGCGCCCGCACAACTCAGCTATCACACCTTGTTTGAAGACCGGCTGGTGTTAATCACACCTCATAAAAACGATTTGAGCGCCGCAGAGTGGCTGAAAAAATTGCCTTTATTGCGGCTCTACAATGAACGCGGGCGCGGTCTGAATGCACAGACCGACCGCTTTCTTGAAGAAAACCGGCTTGAGGTATGTGCCACGCAGCAGGCGGAAGATATCCAGACGCTGGTGGCGCTGGTGATTGCCGGCATTGGCGTGGCGCTGCTACCACACAGCGTCACGCACATCGCACCGCCGGGGCTGAACATTCTGCCGCTGACCGGCAGCGCAACCTGCTGGGAAGTGGGTATCGCGTGGGACCCGCAGACCACGGATGTCATTCGCGATAATTTTGTGAAGATGGTGAACGCCTGCGTGGCTGAAAGCGAGTAGACACAGCAGCCCCTTAGGCGGGGCGGCTCCTTTCACGATGGCTTATTCTTTCCTTCCTTTTCCATCACCAGGCTCATTGCCGCAGGCAGCACCGTCAGCGTTACCAGCGTGGCGACCATCAGTCCGCCAATGATCGCGAAGGCCATCGGCCCCCAGAATACCTGGTGGGAAATCGGGATCATCCCGAGGATCGCCGCGCAGGCGGTCAGCAGGATAGGGCGGGCGCGGTGTGCGGCGGCGGCGATAATCGCGGCGTTGTTCTCCATGCCGTTGCGGCTGTTGTGATCGACTTCATTAATGAGGATCACCGCATTGCGGATAATCATCCCCGCCAGAGCAATCACCCCCAGCAGCGCGACAAATCCCATCGGCGTGCCGGTCGGCAGCATCGCCAGCACAATGCCGATCAGCCCAAATGGCGCCATCATCAACGCCAGCAGCATGCGGGAAAAACGCTGAAGCTGGATCATCAGCAAGATAAGCATTGCGCACAACGTCACCGGCAGCATGGCGTACACCGAACGGTTGCCCTTGTCCGATTCAGCCACCGTACCGCCTTCCTCAATGTGATAACCGGCAGGCAGTGAGGCCTGCAGGCGCGATACCTGCGCAGACAATTGCCGGGAGAGCGTTTCGGCACTCATGCCCGGCGCGAGATCGGTTTGCACCGTGATGAACGGCAGCAGCTGATGCCGCCAGATCACCGGTTCATCAATGCCCCATTCCGGCGTAGCGACCTGCGCCAGCGGGATTTTTGCTCCGCCGGAAGTGGTCAGCATCATGCCTGAAATCGTGTCGATGTCCTGACGTTCTGCGTCGTTGCCGCGCATGATCACGTCCACCAGCCGGTTACGATCCCGCACCGTGGTGATGATGCTGCCGGAATAGAGGGTGTTGAGCGTCTCTGCCAGCGATTCGGAAGAGACGCCCGCAGCCCGTGCGGCAGTCTGATTGACGCGCAGGGTAATGGCGCGCTCCGGCTCGCCCGCGGTGAGGTTCACCTCGCGCGCGCCGGGGTTATTTCCGGTCAGGGTCGCCAGCTGGCGGGCGATGCTCTGGACTTTGGCATAATCCGCGCCGCTGACCCGATATCTCAGCGGCCAGCCAACCGGCGGCCCCAGCTCCAGCGGTGAAACGCGGGTGGTCAGATCGCTGAAATGGCGCGCCAGCTCGGTTTCCAGTTGTTGCCGCAGGCGGTCACGCGCCTCAAGATCTTTGGCGACCACCACCAGCTGCGCCGTATTTTCATTGTCGCTCAGCACATCCATCGGCAGATAAAAACGAATCGCGCCGCCACCCACATAGCTGGAGTAGTGATCGACGTTGCGGTTTCCGCGCAGGGTGCGCTCCAGTTTTTCGGTCTGCCGCGCGGTTTCTGTCTGCGACGCATTTGCCGGTAACGTCAGGCTGACCAGCAATTCAGGGCGATCGGAGGCCGGAAAGAATTCACCCTGCATAAACGTCGTGCCGTAAAGGGCAATCAGCAGCGCCGCCACCGCGCACGCCACGGTCAGCAGGCGGTGACGCAGCGCAGTAAGCAGTAACCGCTGATAAAAACGCATCAGCCTGCCCGGTCCGGCGTGAGGATGTTTTACCTGCGAGGAAAGCAGCCAGGTGCCCATCAGCGGCGAAAACAGAATCGCCACCACCCACGAGCTGAGCAGGGAAATCAGCACCACGGCAAACAGCGATAAACAATATTCTCCGGCGCTGGAGGCTGCAAACCCCACCGGAATAAAGCCGGCGATCATCACCAGCGTGCCGGTCAGCATCGGGAATGCGGTGGTTTCGAAAGCATAGGTGGCCGCGCGCCAGCGGCTGTCGCCCGCTTCAAGCCTTGACACCATCGCCTCCACGGTGATCATCGCGTCATCCACCAGCAGGCCGAGCGCAATGATCAGCGCGCCGAGGGAGATGCGTTGCAGGCCGATATTGGCCAGCAGCATGCCGGTGAAGGTCATCGCCAGCACCAGCGGGATCGCCGCCGCCACCACCAGACCGGCGCGGGTGCCCAGCGACACAAAAGACACCGCCAGCACGATGGCAATCGCCTCCAGCAGCACCCGCACAAATCCACTCACCGCCTGCGCCACCACGGCGGACTGATCGGCGACTTTGGTCATTTCGATCCCGTGCGGCAGGCGTTTGCCGATATCGGTCATCTGCTGGTTAACCGCCTGGCCGAAGTCTGTCATGTTGCCGCTGGCGGCCATCGATATCGCCAGACCAATGGCGGGCTGGCCGTTCACCCGAAAGGCGAGGGCAGGCGGAGACTGAGTCTGGCGGCTGAGGGTGGCGATATCGGTCAGCGGAATATAGCGGTCGTTGATATGCAGCGTCACATCGCGCAGATTTTCTTCCGAATTCAGCGCGCCGCTGACCCGCAGCGAAATATTCTCTTTGTCACTGTGTATTGTCCCGGCGGGCACCACCGCATTCTGTGCTTTCAGCGCACTGGTGACCTGCTGTAAATCAATTCCCATTCCGGCCAGCTTACGCGGTGAAAAGGCGATGACGATTTGCTCTTCCTGTTCACCGAGCAGACTGACTTTACCGATGTCCGGCACGGACATCAGGCTGCGGCGGATCCCTTCCACCTGATCGCGCAACTCCCGCATGCTGTAACCTTCCGCGGTAAACCCGTAGAGGGTGCCAAAGGTGTCGGCGAACTCATCGTTGACCGCGACGGTCTGCACGCCCTGCGGCAGTGACGGGCTGATATCCTGCATTTTTTTACGGACCTGATACCAGACATCTGCCACCGCGGCGGGCGGCGTGTCGTCGCGAAGATTGACCATAATGATCGTCTGCCCGGCGCGGGTTTCGCTTTGCACGTAATCCAGATGCGGCGTTTCCTGAAGTTTTTTCTCCAGCAGATCGGTGAGCAGGCTGACCGTGTCATGGACGCTGGCACCCGGCCACTGCGCCGAGACCACCGCCGTTTTAATGGTAAACGCCGGATCTTCGTTGCGCGGCAGATTCTCATAACTGAGCACGCCCGCCACCATGATCATCAGCATGAAAAAGATCATCAGTTGCTGATGCCCCAGCGCCCAGCCGGAAAGGTTAAACGTCTCTTTAAGGGAACGCGGGCTCATGGATTGCTCTCCTGAGCGATGACTTTTTCACCCTGACGCAGTTTGCTGACGCCTGCGGTGACCACCGCGTCTCCGGCGACGATCCCGGCGCAGACAGAGATGTCATCGGTGGTGTAGCGGCCAAGAGTCACTTCGCGCAGCTGCAAACGCTGGCTTGCGCGGTCAACCACAAACACCGCCGGTTTATTGCCAATGCGGGTGAGGGCCGAGGCGGGCAGGGAAATCATCGTCTGGCCGGATTGCTGCCACGCCCCCTGAACGCTGGCACCCAGCGCCATGGCCGGTGGCGGATTATCCAGCGTCACGCGCACCCGCCAGGTGCGGGTTTGTGGATCGGCCTGCGGGCTGATGTCGCGCAGATGCCCGGACGTGCGAACGGCGGGATCGGAGAGCAGGGAAACGGACACCGCGCTCTGTTGCGTCAGGGCTTGCGGTGTGGCGACATTAAACACCGCATCGCGTGCGTTGCTGCCTGCCACTGTTACCACCGCCTGACCGCTGCTGACCACCTGGCCCGCAGAGGCGCTGACGGCGGTGATCACGCCGTCGTCCGGGGCGGTCAGCCGCGTCCACGCCAGATTATCCTGCGCCGTTTTCAGGCTGGATTCGCTGCTCTGACGGCGCGACAACGCGGCCTGCCAGTCTGACTGCGCAGTATCAAACTGTGCGCGGGATATCGCCCCTTGCGGCATCAGCAGTGTCATCCGATGCAGGTTCAGCGCCGCCACCCGTTCGGCGGCGCGCGCGCTGTTCAGATCGGCCCTGGCGCTGCTGAGCTGATTCTGACTGGTATCGCTTTCCTGCGTGGCCAGTAACTGCCCGGCGCGCACGTGATCACCCACGTCAACGGCGCGGCTGATCAGACGTCCGTCTTGCCGGAAACTCAGCGTGACGTCGTCATGGGCCCGGATTTCACCGGTTTGCAGCAGGGTGCTGGCCCCCGAGGGAGCAGGCGCGATGATAAACCGCACCGGACGCGCAGGGGCTTCAGATTTTTTCTTCTGATCATGGCAGGCGGTGAGCGCTAACCCGAGCGGGATCAGCAGCAAAAAAGGCCACAGGGCGCGCAGGCGTTGTGAGCCGGTGAGGTGGCAAATGGCCCGGCTGGCGTAATCGGTGAATGTGTCTGTCATGACCCGGTTCCTGAATTGAGATGGCGCTATTCAAACCGGGTTATGTCCAGATTCCCTGTATGTTTCATCAAGGAAAATTCAAGACGGGCAATTTATTTGCCCGTCCTGTTAAAAACGCGTTACGCGTCAGGAAGGAATACTGAAATTTGCAGGCCGCCGCTGTCCGGCAGGATAGCGCGGATGGTGCCGCCGTGCGCCACGCAGATCGCCCTGGCGATTGACAGCCCCAGCCCGCTGCCGCCGGAATCGCGGGCGCGCGAGGATTCTGCGCGGGTGAAACGCTCGAACATGTCAGGCAAAAAGCCCGCCGTGACGCCTGGCCCGAAGTCACGAAACGCAATCTCTATCCCGCCCGCCAGCTTGCGGACGTTCACTTCCAGACGCTCGCCTTCTGCGGCGTAGCGCAGGGCATTCTCCATCAGGATGGTGAACACCTGGGCAAGGCGGAACGGATCGCCGACGCAGGTATAAGGCCGTGACGGGTTTATCTCAATCGCCATGCCCGCCGCTTCGGCCTGCGGTTTAAGCCAGGCGGCGCGTTCGAGCAGCAGATCGGTGAGATTAAGCGTGACAGGCGTCAGCTGGAGTTGTCCGGCGTCAGCCAGCGAAAGCAGATGAAGTTCGTCCGTCAGACGGCTGAGGTGGCGAAGCTGCTTCATCACCATATTCAGCTGCTGAGGTTCCGGCTCAAACACACCGTCGATCATGCCCTGCAACCGGCCAATGGCGGCGGTCAGCGGCGAGCGTAACTCATGCGCCATCGCCACATGCGAGGCGCGCAGTTCACGATCGTAACGTTCCAGCTGCCCGGTCATGGCGTTAAAGTTTTCCGTCAGCTGGATAAGCTCCGCCGGTGCCTTTTCCACCTTTTCAGCGCGCGTGCTGAATTCCCCGCGCGCCACCGATCCCGCCGCCGCCGCCAGCCTGCTCACCTGCGCCGAAAGCGGACGCGCAGCGCGCAACCCGAGTACAACGATAAAAGGGATGACGGTCAGCACCAGCACGCCGACGGTGATCCAGTCCGAAGACGCAATGCTGGGATCGGAGTAGCGGATCCCCCAGCGCTCATCGACAATCTGGTGAAAACGCGCCAGATTCAGCGCGGGCTGTTCGCGCAACAGGGCAAACTCCTCTCTCATCGAGACAGGCATATGGTGGAGGATCCATAAATTCTGGATGACAAACCTCAGCCACATGCACAAGGCGATAAGCACCACGGATCCGATCGCCAGCGTCAGAACACGCAGGCAGATCCAGCGCCACAGAGACTGATGTTGTGGCTTTTTCATGGCTGTCTGAACCTGTAACCGATACCGCGCACGTTGATCAGGACATTCAGAATGCCTGCCAGCTCAAGTTTTTTACGCAAGTTATAGATGTGGGTATCCACCACGCGCTCCAGCGCTTCGCTTTCCGGCAGGCAGCGTTCCAGCAGTTGCTGACGGGTAAAGGGGCGCGTGGGGGCGCCCATCAGTATCACTAACAGCGCGAACTCAGTGGGCGTCAGCTCGAGGCTTTTCGGCATGCCGTCAGCGTCAGTCACCGTGGTGGTGAGCGATTCGGTATCCACCTCAAGCCCCTGCCAGCGCAGGAGTTCGGCCTGGCGGGTTTGCGGTGCGGCACGGCGCAGAACGGCCTGAACGCGCGCCACCACTTCGCCGGGATTATAAGGCTTCACCACATAATCATCCGCGCCGTAACGCAGCGCGCCAATACGGTCAGGCGCATCGCCCATGGCGGTGACCATAATCACCGGCGTATCACGGGTACGGCGCAGGGTCGAGAGCACTTCAGTCCCGTTCATGCCGGGCAACATCACGTCGAGCAGGATCAGATCAGGCTTCCAGCTGCTCACCATCTCCAGCCCCAGCAACCCGTCGCCCGCCACCTTCACCTCATAATTTTCACGTTTCAGGTAGGCCTCAAGAACGCCCGCCGCATCGGCATCATCTTCTATAACCAGCACTCGTTTAGTCTGCATTGAGGTGACCTTGACAGTTTCTTCATAATTCCCAAGCAGTTTATTGACACTGCCTCTCCATACTTCCCGCTTCGGACGTGCCCTGAACCCCTTCCTGGCCGTCAAACATCGGGTAACGAGGAATTCATGATAACCAGAAAACTGATCATGCACATGACATGTGTTGCATTCACCACCACCGCAACGGTCGCCTGGGCAGAAGACAGCACTACACCGGCGTCAAGTTTCACGCTGGGCGTCGGCGTGCAGAACGCGCCGAAATACAGCGGTTCAGACAAGCGCCACACGCTCATAGCCCCGGTGATTCAGGCGCGTGACGGCGCGTTTTTCTTCGACGGCCTGAAAGGCATCGGCTACGACCTGCAAAGCGATAACGGGTTATATCTGGAGCACACTTTGGGTTACAGCCTCGGACGAACCGAAAAGGACTCCACCTGGCGAGACGGTTCAAAAGAGCTGAAGGGCATGGGCTCGATCAAAGCGGTGATGAACACCTCCGTGGCGGTTGGCTGGCAGGCCACCAGCTGGTTTTCGATGGAGGGGAAAGCCACCTTGCCGCTGACCGACGGGCAGGGCGGACAATATCAGGCATCGCTGACGGTGCTGCCGTGGCAGGACGAGACGGATACCGTGGCGCTGCAATCGGCGGCGCTGTTTGGTGACAGCCGTTACATGCAGACGTTTTACGGGGTGAACAGCGCCCAGAGTGAACGCAGCGGTTATGCACGCTATCAGCCGGGCGGCGGGTTTTACGGCATCAATACGAATTTAACCTGGAGCCATCAGTTTTCACCGCACTGGGCGACGGTGTTAATCGGCGGATATACCTGGCTTGACGATCACGCCGCCGACAGCCCGATCGTGTTTCGCCGCAATCAGGCCACCGCCTCCGCGGCGCTGCTCTACACCTTTTAACCCTCCGGACAGAGCGCAGGATGAATATCGATACACGGGTTATACTGCTTATATTGCTGCTGTACGCGCTCTTAAACAGCGTATTTTTTGTTTTTTTCCGCGCCTGACAGACAGGGGGGTTCCCCCCCCTTTTATCGTCATCAGGCCTTCTGAATACCGCCCTCCGGCGGTGTCTGCCTGCCCATTTAACAGCAATTTAGTGCCTTATTAATGCCCGCGTAACAGAGTTATGGCAGCATTATCGGTCATAAAATCAGCATGTTATTGATTCATATGAAAAAGAATAAACAATTCTATACAAAATAAGTTATTGAGCCGGGGGCAAAAAAGCCATATATTGGCCGCGTTTTTTCACGGTAGTGACTTCTTTTATTCAATTATTCAACTTAGGCGTTAGCGATAACCCCCGGTTGTAGGAGAGATATGATGACGGATAAAGTCCGTATTGATAATTTAGGTGCGAATTCATTAAATGGAAACAATGAAACCTATTTGGCAAGACAAGCTGAATTTGAATCGAATGTCAGGAGTTATCCACGTAAGTTACCGTTAGCGATTGCTAAAGCCAACGGCGTGTGGATCACCGATGTTGAGAATAATCAATATCTTGACTGTCTGGCAGGCGCAGGAACGTTAGCGCTTGGACACAACCACCCTGACGTGCTGCAAAGCATCCAAAATGTCATTACCAGCGGCTTGCCGTTACATACACTGGATCTGACAACCCCGTTGAAAGATCAGTTCTCTGAATATCTGCTTTCTTTATTGCCGCAACAGGGCAAAGAGTATTGCTTACAGTTCACCGGCCCGTCTGGCGCCGATGCGGTGGAAGCTGCACTGAAACTGGCAAAAAAATACACCGGACGTTCCGGCGTGATCAGCTTCTCCGGCGGCTATCACGGCATGACCCATGGCGCGCTGGCGGTAACAGGTAACCTGTCTCCGAAAGAAGCCGTCAACGGCATGATGCCAGAAGTGCAGTTTATGCCTTATCCGCACCAGTACCGTTGCCCGCTGGGCATTGGCGGTGACGCTGGCGTTAAAGCATTAACCTATTACTTCGATAACCTGATCAATGACGTCGAAAGTGGCGTACGCAAACCTGCGGCCGTCATTCTGGAAGCCGTTCAGGGTGAAGGCGGCGTTAACCCGGCTCCTGCCGAATGGTTACAGCGCATCCGTAAAGTCACTCAGGAACACGGCATTCTGCTGATCCTCGACGAAGTGCAGGCGGGTTTCTGCCGTACCGGCAAACCATTTGCCTTCGAACACGCGGGCATTGAGCCGGACATCATCGTGATGTCTAAAGCGGTCGGCGGCGGCTTGCCACTGGCTGTTCTGGGGATCAAAAAACAGTTCGATGCATGGGCACCGGGTCACCATACCGGGACGTTCCGTGGCAACCAGCTGGCAATGGCGACCGGCCTGACTACGCTGAAGCACCTGAAAGATAACAACATTGCAGGCAAAGTCGCTGAACAAGGCGAATGGCTGAAAGGCAAACTGGCCGAGATGCAAAAACGTTACCCGGTCATCGGTAATGTGCGCGGCCTGGGCTTGATGATCGGTATCGAGATTGTTAAACCTGACGAAGCGCAGGATCACATGGGTTGTTACCCGGCCGATGGCGATCTGTCTGCCCTGTTGCAGAAAAAATGCTTCGAAGCGGGCCTGATCCTCGAGCGCGGTGGCCGTAACGGTTGCGTTCTGCGCCTGTTGCCTTCTCTGCTGATCACCAATGATGAGCTGGGTATTTTCCTCGATAAGTTTGAGCAGGCGCTGTTAGCGGCTGGCGTCAAACCTGTCTGAGCGGAGTAAGAGATTCTGATGTCCGAGTTAAACCCGATTCTGGCAGGCTCAGCGCAAAGCACTGAAGCCTACCAGCAGGCCATTGCACAGAGCAGTGAAGCTGTTGTGCAGTGGCTGCAACAACCTGAGATGTATCAGGGCAAAACCGTTGCTGAACTGCGTGAACGTATCAAACTGGACTTCAATCCAAACGGCCTGGGTAACCAGGCCGCGATTGAACGCGCCATTGAATACTTTTTAAAAGACAGCTTGTCTGTGCATCATCCGCAATGTGTTGCGCATTTGCATTGCCCGAGCCTGGTGGTAAGCCAGGCCGCGGAAGTGCTGATCAACGCCACTAACCAGAGCATGGACTCCTGGGACCAAAGCCCGTCAGCCACCATCATTGAGATGAAGCTGATCGAATGGCTGCGCACTCAGGTAGGTTATCAGGCTGGCGACGCGGGCGTGTTCACCAGCGGCGGCACCCAGAGTAACCTGATGGGGCTGATGCTGGCGCGTGACGCCTTCTTCGCCCGTCAGGGACACTCCGTGCAGCAGGACGGTCTGGTCGGCAACCTGCGTAAAATTAAGGTGTTATGTTCTGAAAATGCACACTTCTCCGTGCAAAAGAACATGGCATTGCTCGGCCTCGGTTATCAGTGCGTGACGCTGGTGAAAACCGATGAGTTTGCCCGTATGGATCTCAACGATTTGCGCGAGAAAGTGGCACAGGCGCAAGCCAATGGCGATCAGATCCTGGCCATCGTGGCGACTGCCGGTACCACCGACGCCGGTGCGATCGACCCGCTGCGCGCTATCGCGGAACTGGCGGCTGAGCATCAGATTTGGGTTCACGTGGATGCGGCATGGGGCGGTGCTCTGTTGCTGTCCGAAAAATACCGCGACTATCTGGATGGCATCGAGTTAGTGGATTCCATCACGCTGGACTTCCACAAGCAGTTCTTCCAGACCATCAGCTGCGGCGCGTTCCTGCTCAAAGAAGCGCGTCACTATGAGCTGATGCGTTATCAGGCGGCTTACCTGAACTCTGAGTTTGACGAAGAGGCGGGCGTGCCAAACCTGGTGTCTAAATCACTTCAAACCACCCGCCGTTTCGATGCACTGAAACTGTGGATGGGGCTGGAAGCGTTAGGGCAGAAACAGTACGCCGCGATCATCGATCACGGTGTAACGCTGGCACAGGACGTCGCGCAGTACGTGATGTCTGAAGCCGCGCTGGAACTGGTCATGCAGCCACAGCTGGCAAGCGTGCTGTTCCGCTACCGTCCTGAGCAACTGGCAAACAGCAGCGATGCCGCTGTCGCACTGCTGAACCAGAAAATCGGCGATGCGTTGCTGGATTCAGGCCGCGCCAACGTGGGTGTCACCGAGCATAACGGCGTGACCTGCCTGAAGCTGACCCTGCTGAACCCGACCGTCACGCTGGACGACGTCAAAGTTCTGCTGGCGCTGGTAGAGAAAACGGCGCAGCAACTGCTGAACGCGTAAGGTTTAGTTCCGCGGTAAAAGCGTATGAAAAAGCCGGTAGCATGAAAATGCTGCCGGCTTTTTTGTGTCTGCATGTCAGCCTGAAATCGTCTGATGACGGCCTCATCTCTCACTCAAAAAACGATCCTCCAGCGTGGCTTCTAAACCGAGCATGGCGTCTTCGGCGTGTTGCATATGTTCGGTCATGATCTGTTGTACTGCGTCGGCGTCCTGACGGCGCATGGCGTCGATCAGACGGTACTGATAATCGATACCGGCACGTCGCTCTACCGGTTCGGGGCGCTGGTAGATGTCTTTGCAAACGGCCAGATCTTTGAGCAGGCGTTGCAGGAAGTGGCAGATAAACGCCAGCAGGACGTTATCGGAGTAGCTGGCGACCACCCCGTGGAAATCGAGTTCGGCCATACGCTGTTCCCAGCGTTCGTTTTCGTCGGCGGGTTCATGATCGTAGACCGCGATCAACTGATGCAGCTGCTCAAAGCCTTTGGCGTCGATGTTGCCGATGGCGCTCACTGCCACCAGCGGCTCCAGCGCTTTACGCAGCGCGTAGATATTGCTGATGGAAAGCTGGCGCGTAAACAGATAATTGGACAGTAAACTCATGGCGCGCGATTCGGTCATCGAATCGATAAACGCACCGCCACCGGGGCCGGTTTTGGTGCGGATCAGCCCCTGAACTTCAAGGGATTTCAGCGCCTCGCGCACCGTGCCTTTGCCCGCCGCGTAGCGGGTGATCAGGTCTTTTTCCTGCGGCAGACGGTCGCCCGGCAGCAGGTTTTCGCTGATGATGCTCTCTTTAATGGCATCGACGATTTCGTCGGTGCGCTTGCGGCGTACCGGTTCGGGCTGGTGTGACGTTTCAGTGCTCATACATCCCTTCATTGGCTCAAACCCTGGGCGCGCTGGCCAGCAGACGTTGGGTATAGTCGTGCTGAGGCGCGTTGAACAGCATGTCATTATCCGCGCATTCTACCAAATCTCCGTGATACATCACCGCCACGCGATCGGCTATCGACTCTACCACCGCTAAATCATGGCTGATAAACAGATAGGAGAGGCCGAAATCACGTTTAAGCTGATCGAGCAGCAATAACACCTGTGCCTGCACCGAGACATCCAGCGCGCTGACCGGCTCGTCGAGCACCAGAATGCGCGCCTCCGCCGCCAGTGCGCGGGCGATAGCCAGCCGCTGCGCCTGTCCGCCGGAAAACTCATGCGGATAACCGGTGAGGGCGTCCGCAGGCATCTGTACCGCGTCCATAAGCTCGCGCATCCGCGCCTGTCGCCGCGCGGCAGGGTAGCCGCACAGATAACGCAGCGGCACGTCCAGCGTATCCGCGATGGTTTTGCGCGGGTTCAGTGAGGCCACCGGATCCTGAAACACATACTGGATCATCCGGCCAAAGGCTTTATCGCCGCGTTTACTGTGCGCCGACATCTCTTCGCCCATCAGTGTCACCGAGCCGGAGGTTGGCCGCTCCAGCCCGACCAGCATCCGCGCCAGCGTGCTTTTCCCGGAGCCACTTTCGCCCACCACCGCCAGCGTCTCGCCTTCGGCAAGATGGAAAGAGACACCTTTAACCGCTTCCACCTGATGTTTTTTACCGGAAAACCAGCCTGAACGGCTGCCGAAAGTTTTCACCAATCCGCTGACTTCAATGACGTTGTTCATAGTGCCTCCGGCTGCGGTTTTTGTGTGGCATACAGTTCGCCGACCTGTTTGAGGAAACCGCGCCCCTGGCCGAGTTTGGGCACGCTTGCGATCAGTCTGCGGGTGTAATCATGTTGGGGATCGTGCAGCACCGAACGGGTATCGCCGCTTTCCACAATTTCGCCGTGACGCATCACCGCCACGCGGTCACAAATCTGCGCAATCACGCCGAAATCGTGAGTAATGAACAGCAACGTCAGGCCACGTTCGCGCCGTAACTGTTGCAGCAAATCGAGAATACGTGCCTGCACGGTGACATCCAGCGCGGTGGTCGGTTCATCGGCAATGATGATTTCCGGGTCATTCGCCAGCGCCATTGCGATACCCACGCGTTGCCGCTGACCGCCTGACAACTGGTGTGGAAACGCATCAAAGCGCGCAGCGGCATCCTCAATGCCTACGCTGACCAGCAGCGACAGCGCTTTGTCTTTCGCTGCACGGTTTGGCATCGCCTGATGCGCCTGAATGGATTCGATGATCTGCGCACCAATGCTGAACTGCGGGTGCAGCGTGGTCAGCGGATCCTGGAAAATGTAGGCCACGCGCGCGCCACGCCGCTGTTGCAGCTGGCCTTGCGACAACCCGAGCACCTCTTCTGCGCCGACATAGATGGCGCCCCCGGTGATTTCACCCGGCGGTGACGAGACCAGCCCCATCACCGACAGCGCGGTGACGCTTTTACCTGAGCCGCTTTCGCCAATCAGCCCCAGACATTCGCCTTTTGCCACGTGGAAGCTGACCCCTTTTACCGCCGCCACTGACTGCCGGCCTGAGCGGAAGCTGACCTGCAAATCCACCACTTCCAGCAGGGCGTCGCTTCCCTTTACGGCGGGCGGCACGGTGGAACGCGTTACGGTGGTCACCGCGCGGGCGCGCAGCAAAATACCGGATTTAAGACGCGGATCCAGCAGATCGCGGATGCCGTCGCCGAGCAGGTTAAAACTCATCACCAGCAGGAAAATCATCAATCCCGGCACCACGGAGACGTGCGGCGCACTGAACATTTGCGCGCGTCCCTGACCGAGCATCGAGCCGAGATCCGCATTTGGCGGTTGCGTGCCCAGCCCGAGGAATGACAACCCGGCGGTTTCTAAAATCATCCAGCCGACGGTAGTCGACATGGTGACCACCACCACGGGCATCACGTTGGGCAGCACTTCGGTGAGCAAAATTTGCAGATGACTTTTACCGGACAGCCGCGCCGCCTGGATAAAGTCACGCTGCCGCAGGCCGACGGTCAGCCCGCGAATGTTACGGGCGAAGAAGGGAATATTGACCACGGCGATAGCGTACAGCGCATTCAGCAGGCCGGGGCCGAGCACCGCGACGATCACCAGCGCCAGCAGGATGTAGGGAAAAGCCATCAGCATGTCGATCAGCCGCATCAGCAGGCTGTCGGTTTTGCCACCGGCGTACCCGGCAACCAGCCCGATCAGCGTCCCCAGCAGCGCGGCCAGCAGCGTGGCGCATATCCCGACCGCCAGCGACACCCGCGTTCCCCACAGCAGACGTGAAAGCAAATCGCGCCCCAGCGGATCGGTTCCCAGCCAGTGGCCGGGCGAAAACGGGGGCAACAGCCGGTTAAGTAAATCCGTTGCGTCCGGATCAGGTATCGGCAACAGCGGGGCGGCGAGGGCGGCGGCCACGGCAATAACAAGCAGCGTCAGGCCGAGCGTTGCCAGGCGGTTAGCCAGCAGCAGCGCCCACAAAGACTGGCGGTAGCGCGGCGCGGGGGAAGTGATGGTCTGGCTCATGATTTTAACCTCGGGTCGAGAAGCGCCTGCAAAATGTCTGCGCAAAGGTTGATCAACACATAGGCTGCGGCAGCGACCAGCACGCCGCCCTGAACCAGCAGCAGATCACGGGTGGCAACGGCTTTCACCATCATCGCGCCCAGCCCCGGCCACTGGAACACCGTCTCGATATACACTGCGCCGCCGAGCACAAAGCCCGCCTGAATGCCGATCACCGGGATAACCGACACCAGCGCCATCCGGAACGCATGCTTATAAATCACTTTGCGTTCAGACAGCCCTTTGGCGCGGGCGGTACGGATAAAGTCCTGACGCAGCACTTCCAGCATCGCGGTGCGGGTAAGACGGGCGATCACACCGGTGGCGACTATCGCCAGCGTCACGGCGGGCAGCGCCAGATGGTGCAGCAGATCCGCCACGTCACCGCCGCCCCAGACCGCATACATCCCGGACGCCGGGAACCATTGCAGCTGCACGGCGAACAGCATGATCATCAGCAAGCCTATCCAGAACGACGGCATAGAAATGCCCAGCAGCACCAGCAGCGTGATGATGCGGTCGCCCCAGCCGAACTGCCTGACCGCTGAGAAAATCCCTGCCAGCAGTCCCAGTACGGTGCTGAGTAACAGCGCGCAGCCGCCGAGCAGCAGCGTTGCGCTGAAACGCTCCATCACTTCATCAATTACTGGCCGGTTCAGCACGTAGGAGCGGCCAAAGTCGCCATGCAGAATATTGCCCGCCCAGATCAGATATTGCTGATACAGCGGCTTGTTCAGCCCCAGCTCGCGATTAATGCGCGCCACGTTTTCCGGCGTTGCCCAGGCCCCCAACAGCGCCTGCGCCGGGTTCCCCGGAATCATCGCCATGATCAGAAAAACAATTAACGACAACCCGATAAACACCGGAATGGTCGAGAACAGCCTTTTAAGCACGTAACTCCCCATAAACATCTCCGATTACTGTTTGGTTACCCGGTTGAGCAACAGGTTGAAATTAGGTTGCAACGCGAAATGCTGAATACGCGTGGAGGTCACGGCGTTCTGCTTCCAGTTAGCGACAAAAATCCAGGGGGCATCGTCGTGTACGCGCTGCTGTACCTCGCGGTATAGGGCGGCACGGGCGGCGGTGTCCGTGGTCAGACGGGCTTTCTGCAACAGGATGTCGACCTGCGGATTGCTGTAATACCCGGAGTTAAAACCGCCTTTTTTCGGCCAGGCGTCGGTGCGTAAGGTCAGGAACGGCAGGGTGTCCGGATCGTTGGTCATCCACGCCATTTCTGCCATCTGGGTATGGTTATCCAGACCGGCATTGACCTTCGACAGATAGGTATTCCACTCATAGGTTTGGATGGTCACCTTCAGCCCGACTGCTTTGAGATCCGCCTGAATGGCGGTCGCCATCGGAATGGGATCCAGCATGCCCGAACCGCCCTCGGTCACATAAAATGTCAGCGAGGCGCCTTCGGCACCGGCCGCTTTGAGCAGGGCGCGGGCTTTGGCGGGATCATAAGGATAAGGGGAAACGTCTTTGTTGGCGGCCCAGTTAAATGCGCGGGGGATCGGCCCGTCGGCGACGTCGGCTGACCCCTGCAAAATATTGTCAGCCAGCGACTGTTTGTTAACCGCATAATTCACCGCCTGACGCACGCGCACATCGTTAAACGGCGGTACCTGCGTATTGAGCATCACGTACCAGACGTGCGGGCCGGTGGTCTGATAGAGACGGAAGCGATTGCTTTTTTGCGCAAACAGTTTGACCGTATCGGGCGGCACTTCCACCATGGCGTCAATGCCGCCGGAAAGCATTTCCGCCACCCGCGTATTGCCGTCGGTAATCGGCCTGAACACCACGTTTTTAACTGCCGGTTTGCCATCCCAGTACGCGTCATTGGCCGTCAGCACCACCCGCTGATTGGCTTTCCACTCGGCAAAACGAAACGCACCGGTCCCCACCGGATGGCGGCCTGCGTCTTTACCGTACTTTTTCACCGCCTCCGGCGAAACAATCAGGCCGGTCGGCGTGGCGAGGTTGGAAAGAAAAGGCGAGAAGGGCTCTTTCAGCGTGAACACCACCGTGTTTTCGTCGGGTGTGTCAATGGAGTTAATCGACGAGAAGAAGAACGACAGCGGGAACGGGCCGGTGTTGTGCCACGGATTTTTATCATCCAGCATCCTGTCGAAGGTGAATTTCACCGCGGCGGCATTAAACGGTGTGCCATCCTGAAACGAAACCCCTTCACGCAGATGAAAATGGTACGTCAGGCCATCGGGGCTGATTTCCCAGCGGGTGGCGAGCGCCGGTTCGATATCCAGCTTGCCTTCGCCGTTACGCACCAGCCCGTCGAAGATATTCACCAGAATGCGGGAATCGTTGGCCGCCGTGGCGACCTGCGGATCCAGAGACTGCGGCTCCGCCACCTGACCGATTAACAGCGCATCCGCCGGGGTTTTCGCCTGCACCGAAGCCTGCCACGACAGTGTGCCAAGACAAAGACAGAGCGGGATAACTAACGTTCGCAAAGCTGGCAGCATATCGACCTCGTCGCGTTGTAAAGCCTGTGATGAACACCTTTTTGGGAAATCAGGCGTTGTCCTGTTTATTATTTATGCGTATAAATAAACTGAATTGCAATAATTTATACGCATAAATTTAACCAGACCGTCACGGAGTATTTATGACCTTTTCGATCGTCGCACGCGATCCGCTCTCAGGGGCGCTGGGCGTCGCTACCGCCACCGCCGGTCCGGCAGTGGGGGCGCTGGTGGTTCACGGGCGGGCGCAGTGCGGCGCGATCGCCACCCAGGCTATGACCAACCCGCTCTACGGCGGGCAGGGGCTGGCGCTGTTGCAGCAAGGTGAAGACGCGGCCAGTGCGCTGAACATGATCCTTGAAAACGATGCCGACGCGGCCAAAAGGCAGGTGCTGATCGTCGACAGTCAGGGCCGCTGTGCCCGCTGGAGCGGCGCCCAGTGCGGCGGCTGGGCGGGAAGCCTTGAAGGAGCAGGGTGCGTGGTCGGTGGCAATTTACTGACGGGGGCGAAAACGCTGGAGGCGATGCTGGCCACTTATCAGGACCGTGAAGGCTTGCCTCTCGCCGATCGCCTGCTGGCGGCGATGAACGCCGGGGCGGCAGCAGGCGGTGACCGTCGCGGGCTGAAATCCGCTGCGTTAAAAGTCTGGTGCGACCGGCAGTATGCCAGCGTCGATTTGCGCGCCGACTGGTCGGATTCGCCGCTGGAGATGCTGGCGGAAATCCTGCAACAAACCCGCGCGCCCGCGCATGCAGACTTTTTCGCCGCACTGCCGAAAGGGCAGTCAGGCGGTTAAATCGATACAAGGATCGTAGCAAAGACAGGTGGCGCTTTTTTACGCGGAAACGGCTTTGCAGAAAAACCCGAGAAACACATAAATTTCAGTCAGTTATGACAATGCTGTTGCCAGATAGTTTCATTGCTAGCTTTTTTTTCCTAAAATACCTGTACAACTTTGCATATCTTGTATAACTTTATGGTCACACCAGCAATTATTATTCACACACGTATTAACATAAGGGTTAATCATGCGACAGAATAAACTCAATCCATCGTCTTCTGACACATTTTCTTCACTGTACACTCAGGTTTTTTCTGAGGAAGAAACGATGGGCCGCGTTGTCGTTGAAATTTTGGAAGCAGGCAAAAACCTGAATCGCAAAGCCTTATGTTCCAAGCTTTTAAGCCGCGTGGAAATGGCCGGAAGCGAAGCGGAGGAGAAGCATTATATGAAGCTTATCCACCTGGTACTTGAACGTGATTCTTAATGCCGGGCAGTTATTTTATTAAGTAAAGATTGGTTATATTAGCTATTCAGTTCGACATATTATGCGGGCCTGATTTATTCATCGCCTTAAAACCCTTTACCGCTTACGGCGCAAGGTAATAACTCTGAACCTGAAGCTAATCTGCCGAGGCCTTATGGCCGGCGTAAATTCAGAGGCTGATAATATGTACAGAAGTAACGAAGAAAAATTGACGGACAAACTGATAGGTGAGGCCGTTGTTTCTTTGCTTAAAAGCAAAAAACAAATATCGACCGATAAACTCATTGCGCAATTACAGTATATGGCTGTAAGTGCGGATTCCATTAACCGAAAAAGCGCGTGCGAACAGGTTATTAACGAGATTCGCCATAACATTGCGCAAAAGCGCGGGCAAATCAGTTATGAGGTTCGTGACGTCGACAATGTTCGACACTTTTTCAACGCTGAAGGGCCGTCCGATGACAAGAAAAAACATTGAGCCATCTGATTCTGTTATGACTCATTACAACGAAACGATGCCCTCAAACCACTCTCATTCGATGATTGATTCAGCCAGTCATACGGTGATGTATAAGCATTTCGAGAAAGCCGGTGAACTTTACTCCAGCGAAACCGAAGTGCTGGGTGCGGCAATTCGCCTTATTCTGGCAAGCAACGGTGTGGTGACGAATAAAGCCATCATTTTGCACCTGATTAATCAACTCGAAAGTACATCCGATATCGTGCAACTGGATGTTCTGCGTAAAACCCTGGAATTAGTGGTGGGATACACCCCTGATGATTCCGGCTTTTAATTAAACTCAGTGACGGAGAGTACTAAAATGCAAGACGTGTCTTATACTCATGTGAAATTGGCTGATTATATTCTGACGGAAGATCCTGAGCTTCTGGTGGGTAATGAAACAGTCATCCGTATCTACAATACGTTAAAAAGCCAGACAGGGCATGTCACCCACAAAGATATTATTCTTTGTCTGATTCAGAAGATTGAACAGGAAAGTGACGCGGATAAGCAGGATGTTTATTTAGAAGCGCTGGAATATGTGGTTTACCGCACCTCGGACGATGATATTGAATAAGCGTTCCCGGACATGTTTTGTCAGTCCTGATGCAGGGACGTGTTTCCACGACCCTGCATGCCTTAAAAATTCTGATTGAGTAACTGATCTTCCTGCAAAATTTCAGGCCAGGCGACCAGCGGCAGGGCATTAACCCGTGGCGTGGTAAACAACTCCCCCTGAAAATTACATATCCCTGCGGCATCCAGCCACATCCATTCTTCCGGTTTTTCCACACCGGTCGCAATCACCGATATCTCGAGTGAAGAACAGAACCTGATGATCGCCTGCACAACCGCTTGCTTCGGCCCGCTGGTGTGAACGTCGCAGATGATATTACGGTCAATCATGATGCTGTCAGGCTGGCACTGCGTCAGCAGCAATAACCCCGCCGATCCCGCACCAAAATCATCAATCGCCAGACGCATTCCCGAGGCTTTCAGCTGTTTCATTGCTGCGTTGAATTTGTCTTCGCGGGTAATCACACCGTTCTCGGTGATCGCAACGACAATCTGCTCCGGCACCAGACCGTTTGCCGTGATTTCCTGAATCAGAAACTCAACGGCACCGGGCACCATCACCAGCGTCATGGGCAGGAGTTTGACCGTCAGCGTTTTACTGTTCAGCCCCATCTGATTGGCCAGCGCGAAGGCCAGCTTTTTAGATTTAAGATCTGCTTCATAAATGGTCATGCGCGAAAGCTTAGAGAAATAGCCCATCGGCGAACCGCCGTCCGGCCCGCGCAAGGTCGCCTCGTACGAAATGATCTCACGGCTCAGCGGATCAATAATCGGCTGGAACGCAAAGCTGTAGTCCTGCATTTCCGGAAAGATAAATTCTACTTCAGCTTCCGGCTGTTCTTCAGGCAGAAACGACCAGGTGCCCGCAGGAAGAATTTCGAGATAATTCTCCTTTTCACGCGCCTGCACAAAAGTGCATAAGAACTGCAATGCGCGGTCATCATAGGTCAGCTGATATTTCGACGTTCCCTTATCCAGCACCGCCTGAAGCACCACATCTTCATGATGAGATCGCAGATCAAAAAGTTCCATACCGACATTACCGAACCGCCGGGAATGCGCATAATCTCGCATCAGTTCGACGACGTTATGGTGCCGGCGGTCCTGACTGATGGTGTAGTAAAGCGCATCGACCGCGTCTTCGGGCCCTTCCAGCAACTGGAAGAAATGCGTTCCGTCAAAAAGCAGGATACCGGTGATACCTGACAGTTCATTCTTAAAACTCGCTTGTGTCACCAACCCCGCAAGGGAGGCGGACTGAACATGCTCGCTGACATGACTGCGATAAACGAGGGTTAACAGCATTCGATCTTCCAGTGTGAATCTTCTCAGAAGCGACACAATATCAGATAAATTTTTGTTATGGAAAATTCTTGATCAATCAGATTTTCTTAACTTTTATTTTGCAAACGCCCGCCGACCCGTCTGTTAATGCTTTCCCTGATGGGTCAAAAACTTAGCGAAATACTCTTCGGGAAACGCGCTATTTTTCGCCGTCACGATGGCGGCAATATACCCGTCAGGGCGCACCAGCAAAACCTCACCCGCAACAAGATCATACGCCTGATTAAATTCCCCCCATTCATCCGTCAGATCGCCCCCCGCGCCCAGTATATGCAGGTGTACGCCGGGGAGAGGGGCGATCTGCCCGGCCGGGATTTCCACGCCGAATAACGTCCAGTGGGTTCCTTTTAGCAGATCAAACAGCCGTACGCTTTCGCCGCCTGCACGGCGAACCCGCGCATCCGGCGCACGGTCACCGGCGAGCAGGGTACGCTGACGCCCCGTGTCTTCCTGCGCAAGGGAAGAACCGGCGTAGCCGATATCCAGCTGATGCACTTCGCGACCGCGCCGCATGTCACCGCGTTTCTGCGCTTCCAGAAGGTGGGTCGCCAGCCCGAGCATCGCCGCCGCGACAGGCCTGCGTTCTTCCTCATAGGTATCGAGCAGGGCATCCGGCGCGCCACCGGCAACGGCTGCCAGTTTCCAGCCAAGATTATAAGCATCCTGCACGCTGGTATTAAGCCCCTGTCCGCCGGTTGGCGGGTGAATGTGAGCCGCATCGCCGACCAGTAAAATACGGCCTACGCGATACTGCTCTGCCAGCCGCGCATTCATGTTGTAGGCCGATGCCCAGGAAACTGACCGGATACGAATATCACTGCGCCCGGTGCGTTCTGCGACGAGGGCATCTAACCCTTCGGCGGTTAAATCAATCTCGCCCTGAGCAGTTACCGGCCCCTGCACCTGAAACAGGTCGGTGCCGGCGAGCGGGCAGAGCATTATTTGTCGCGCCATATCGCCCTGATGAAAACAGTGCCAGGCATCGCGCGTTAATCCGCTGAGCGTGACATCGGCGACGATCGCCCGCACCCCGAGCGTTTTACCGGGGAAGGGAATGTCCAGCGCCTGCCGTATCCTGCTGCGGCCACCGTCAGCCGCGACCAGCCAGCGTGCAGACAGCGTTCTTTCCTGCGTATCGCTGATGACTTTTGCAATTACGCCCTGTGCATTTTGTTCAACACTGAGCAGTTCGCAGCCAAATTCAGGCTGATGCCCCAGCCCGAGTAACCGTTCGCGCATGATCCGTTCGGTCATAAACTGCGGCACCATCAGCGGGTGCGGATAAGGCTCGGCAGGCGTCGGCGGGGCGTGCTCAATCACCTCCTCATCGCGGTAGCCGCCCCCTTCAGCGTAATGGCGCATAGGCGGATAAACGCCTCCGGCGGCCGCGATCTGTTCGAGAATACCCAGATCCTCGAATATCTCCAGGGTACGTGGCTGAATGCCTTTGCCCCTGGAACCACCGAACGGCGCCGGGCTCTTTTCTATCAGATGAAAGGCAATACCCCGGCGCGCCAGTTCGATAGCCAGTGTTAAACCTGCCGCGCCCGCGCCGCAAATCAGCACATCTGTCTTGAATATTTTTTCCATCGCTCACCTCTTATGTGTAATATGCACACATTAGTCAGAGGGGAAGACCATTGTCAATTAAAAACGTGCAAAATACACATATTGAAGAAACACTCCGCGAACTGCACGGGGCGTTACTGGAAATCGTCGGCGTCATGAACCGCCCGCAGCGTGACGAAGCCATGATCCGGGAAGCCGGTATCGCGCTGGATCGTGCACTGTTTCCGCTGTTAGTGCTGGTGGAGCGGCTCGGCCCGATCGGCGTTGTCGAGCTGGCAGACAGAGTGGGGCGCGACTACACCACCGTCAGCAGGCAGGTGGCTAAAATGGAAACGCTCGGGCTTATCACCCGGCAGGCAAATGCCAGCGACCGCCGCGTGCGCGAAGCCGTTGTGACTGCGCAAGGCAAAGCCATGACCGCACGCATCGATGAGGCGCGCAACAGAATTGCTCAGGGTATTTTCTCCCGCTGGGAAAACGAGGATATTGTCGGACTGGCGCGACTGATGCGCAGATTTGCTGACGACATAAAAGACGAAGCGCCGGTCAATACACAGGATCAACCGTCATGAACAATACGAGCTGGCATTGGGGAACGCAGTTTCAACTGGATAGCATAGTGGTATTCGCGGTGTTGCTGCTGATTGTCGCCACTTTGTGGATACGGCTTTACCGGCACACCCGGGAATGGTTAAAGAGCGCCAGACCCGGCGACCCGCAGCGGGCGGCTCCCTCGAAAACAACACTGCTACGCGGCTACGGCAGAACCCAGCTTTTAGGGGAAAGCGTTGTGGCAATTCTCGTCACGCTTGTGGTGTTTGCGCTGATGCTGAACCTGAGCGGAGGGTGGTGAGATTGAAAGCAGCCACCGGAGTGGCTGCTTTTTGCGTGTCAGTTTTTCAGGAAGAGTCACTCGCTGAAAGAAAATCACCCACATGAATACGTGATAATTAGACTATTCATCGCATTTATACCTATTCCGTACGCAAAATAACCGCCGTAACGTCTTTAAAAGTGGACAATCGTCGACTTTTCATCTTAAAGTCCTGCCCTCAGCGCCAAACAATACCCGTATTCAGCAATGATCTTAACCTGCTGAGTCTTCAAGAGCGGCTGCATGACAGCCGCCGGACAGGGCGCTTTGCACACACATTCCGACCGACTTTCTCTGGAGAATTTATGCATTCCTCTGTTAACAAAAACGAGAGCCGAACCTTTTTCGGCCATCCATATCCGCTGGGTTCACTGTTTTTCACTGAGATGTGGGAGCGGTTCTCGTTTTACGGGATTCGCCCTTTACTGATTCTGTTTATGGCCGCCACGGTTTACGACGGCGGCATGGGGCTGGCGCGGGAAAGCGCGTCGGCCATCGTCGGTATCTTTGCAGGCTGTATGTATCTCGCCGCGTTACCGGGTGGCTGGCTGGCGGATAACTGGCTCGGGCAGCAAAGAGCGGTCTGGTACGGTTCGATTCTTATCGCGCTCGGGCACTTGTCCATCGCGTTATCCGCTGTGCTGGGCGACAACCTGTTCTTTATCGGCCTGATGTTTATCGTGCTCGGCTCCGGTCTGTTCAAGACCTGTATCTCGGTCATGGTCGGCACGCTGTATAAAAAAGGGGATGCGCGTCGCGACGGCGGTTTTTCGCTGTTCTACATGGGCATCAACATGGGTTCCTTTATCGCGCCGCTGATTTCCGGCTGGCTGATTAAAACCCACGGCTGGCACTGGGGCTTTGGTATCGGCGGTATCGGTATGCTGGTGGCCCTGATTATCTTCCGCTTTTACGCCGTTCCGGCAATGAAACGTTACGACAGCGAAGTCGGGCTGGATTCCACCTGGAACAATCCGGTGGCGAAGAAAAAGGGTGTTGGCGGCTGGCTGCTGGCACTGGCGGCAGGTGTGGTTGTCGTGGTGACGCTGATCGCGCAGGGCGTGATTGTGATCAACCCGGTCGCCGTCGCCAGTACGCTGGTGTACGTGATCGCGGCTTCGGTCATCCTCTATTTTGTCTATCTTTTCTTGTTTGCCGGTCTTAACCGCAAAGAGCGGGCGCGCCTGCTGGTGTGCTTCATCCTGCTGGTTTCCGCCGCTTTCTTCTGGTCTGCGTTTGAGCAGAAACCGACCTCATTTAACCTGTTTGCGAACGACTATACCAACCGCATGATCGGCGATTTTGAGATCCCTGCCGTCTGGTTCCAGTCAATCAATGCGCTGTTTATCATTCTGCTGGCACCGGTATTTAGCTGGGCATGGCCGATGCTGGCACGGAAAAAAGTGCGTCCAAGCAGCATCACTAAGTTCATCATCGGCATTCTGTGTGCGGCGGCGGGCTTTGGGATCATGATGCTGGCGGCGCAAAACGTGCTAAACAACGGCGGAGCAGGGGTGTCACCGTTGTGGCTGGTGGGCAGTATTCTGATGCTGACGCTGGGTGAACTCTGTCTCAGCCCGATTGGGCTGGCGACCATGACGCTGCTGGCGCCGGAAAGAATGCGTGGTCAGATGATGGGGCTGTGGTTCTGCGCCAGCGCGCTGGGTAACCTCGCAGCCGGTTTGATTGGCGGCCACGTCAAAGCCGATCAGCTGGACATGCTGCCGAATCTCTTCGCGCGTTGTTCCATCGCATTGCTTATCTGCGCTGCCGTGCTGTTCCTGCTGATCATTCCTGTGCGACGGATGCTGGAAAATGCCGACGTTAAGACCGAGCAAAAACCTGTCAGCCATGCCTGAGGCGTAAACGCTGTTGCGCGCAAATAGCCGCTCAATAAGGTAATCCTTCACTGAGGCAGATCGAAAGATTTGCCTCAGTCATTTCCGGCCAGCCCCTACCTGAAACTCCACTGCACGCTGATGACAAAAACAGACGGAATAATGATCCCGCTTTCCACGCCGAAATAGTCGGTGAAGTTGTATTGAATGGCGTGATAGATGTAAGGGGAGAAGCCAATGCCGGTGACTTTCTTAAAATCGTTGTAAGAGCCATGGTCACCGCAATCCTTGAAGGCATTAAAAAAGAATTCGCCGGTATAACCATAAACGCCTTTGAACACCCACCCCGACTCCCCGGATGCCCAGTCCCTTCTCAGCCCCATCGCGATACAGCGATCGCCAAAACTGTTATCCATCGTGCCCAGCAGGGCGCTGTATTTGGAGTCTTCTGAGAATTTTCTTTCAACAGACATGAATTTATTATCGAAAAACTCATTGTATTGCCCGTAGTTGCCGGTCAGATGGTAGACGAACGAACCGGTATTGAAAGAGTATAAATTGATTTCGCCCGCGTGGATCCCGACGGTAACGACCAGTAAGAACAAACAGAAAATCTGGCTAATGTTTTTTAGCATGTTGAATAATCTCTTTGATTACTAAGGCGTAATGTTTTACGTGCGGTAACGTCCACGGGTGTAATAGATCGCACACTTATTATTTTAAGACAGGATGGAATTTTGTCCAAAATGGGCGAGAAGACGAGGAGATGAGTCACTTCACGAAGGGGCTGGAGCACTGTGCCGGAGACGGAGAATAAAGCGCAAAAATCCTTAAAGACCACTCCCGTGTCCATTTTGTTCCCTGACCGGCGCTACCTTTCACCGAAAGTCCGGGTATTTATCGACTAGTTCGCGGATGTCTTTGAAAAGAAGTATCAGTCTTAAAGGCGATGATGTGGCCGCATCCATGCGGCTTTTTTGCGACAGAAGCTTTCGTTTCAGCTTAACCAGCGGGTTTATCCCAATACGCCGCACTGTGAAAATCAATCTCCCACGTCAGCACCTGGCCGTATAACGCGGAAAGCGCATGCTGCTGTGCGGTACTCAGCGTTTCGGCACAGCGGTCCAGCTCCGTTTTCAGCCAGCATGCCTGCTGATAAAACGACTCTTCGGCATGCAGTTCGACCCAGCGGCGGAGATCCTCATCAATCTGCGTTTTCTCACTCACGCGTTTGCACCAGGCGTAGTACATCCATTCCGCGCCAAACATCAGCGCGATGATTTCTTCATAGCTGCCACGCTGCGCCACACTGAGCATGTTGTCGCTGAAGTTTCTCACGCCGGGAAGATCGTCGGGATACTCTGCCGGGTTCACCTGTCGCTTTGCCAGTACGGTTTCAAACCAGGCGATCTGCGTATCCACCAGCGCGTTCAGTACTCCAATCAGCCAGCGTTGCGGGCGGATATCCGGTGCTTTACTGATGCCCAGCGCAAAGATAGCGATCGCCGTGGCGACAAACTGACCTTCGAAAACCAGATAACGGTTAAACACACCGGCGGGCAGCGTATCGCGTTCAATGTCGCAGACAAACGGATGTTGCTGCATCCTTTGCCACATATTGTGATGGTCGCGCAAAAGCCGGTCGGTGAAGGTTTCCATCACTCATCCTCCAGCACGGCGCGTGCGGCTTCCATGAAATGTTTCACCCGTGCCAGTTCGACGTCATTCCACCACACGCCGTCTACTTTTAATGCGCTGGCGACGATCACGCCCTGAGTGCGGGTGAGGATTTCCCCGACGTTGTCCGGCGTAACGCCCGACCCCACCAGCAGAGGCAACTCGGTCGCGCTGCGGATTTCGTCGATCTCGCTCAGGCTGGCGGTATCTCCGGTGCGCTGGCCGGTGGCGATCACTGCATCCGCCTCGAAGAAATCAACGTCCCGCGTCAGCTCTTTGATGGAGCGGTCTGCGACGATCGCGTGGCTGCCGTGTTTGACGTGGCTGTCAGCAAAAACGCGGATATGCTCGGCACGCAGCAGGCTGCGATAGCGTAACGCTTTTGCCGCTGCGCCTTCGATGAAACCTTCGTTGGCGATATACGCGTTTGCCCACTGGTTGACGCGCACAAAATCGGCTCCACCGGAGAGCGCGGTTGCCAGCGCAGGGATCGCGGCATTCGCCAGCACGTTGATGCCCAGCGGCACATCAAAGCGGGTGCGGATGCGGTCGGTGATTACCGCCATCAGCGCAGAAGTTTCAGGGCCGATATCTTCGGGTTTGGAAAAAGGAATGTCGCCGTGGTTTTCAATAATCAGACCATGCACACCGCCGGAAATATAATTATCAGCATCTCGCAGTGCGCGCTCAATAATATCACTGATTGATTTGCCGCTGTATTTTGGTGTACCAGGGAAAGGGTCGCAATGAATAACACCAATCACGGCTTTCTTACGTGAAAAAATAGCTTGTATTGCGTTAACTTTTTCTGCTGATATAGAAACCATCTTATTCATCCTGTTCAAGGAAACACTATGCGTGTTTATGTTATCGGTAATATTACTGTCGATGAAAACTGGGCGATTGCCGATATCCCCACAAAAGGTTCATCCATTCATGGAAATAAAGTCTCGCAAGACATTGGCGGAAAGGGGGCTAATCAGGCCATCCTGCTTTCCCGCTGTGGAATAAACACCACATTAATTGCCGCTATGGGAAATGACGTCAATGGCCGCTGGATGGCGGAAAAAATTCGTCACGAAACCCTGCGTCATTTACCCGTCTCTTTTTCTCCCTGTAACAGCGATATGTCGCTGATATTTAATTGTGCCGATGGCGACAATGCCATTATTACTACCACCACTGCAGCGGATTCCCTCACCGCTGAAACGATCACTCTGGCGCTGGCAGATGCCGTGCCCGGCGACATGATGCTGATGCAGGGTAACTTCTCGTTTGAGAAAACCCGCCATCTGTTCCGGCTGGCGAGAGCACGCGGCATGACCACTGTGTTCAACCCATCGCCGGTGAAACCTGACTTTTGCCACCTCTGGCCGTGGGTAGATATCGCGGTGCTCAACCAGCTGGAGGCGGAGGAATTACACCCCACCGGCGTCGCAAATCTGGTGATAACCCAGGGCGCGCAGGGTGCCACACTGCTCACGGATACTCAGCAAACGTTTTGTCCGGCCGCGGTGACTCAGGCGGTGGATACCACCGGTGCGGGGGATACCTTTCTGGCCGTGATGCTGGCCTCATCGCTGCTGCGCAACAGCGGCATTGATGAACTGGCCCTGACACACGCCAGTCAGGCCGCCGCCATTACCGTCAGCCGTTGGGGTACCTACAGCGCGTTCCCCACCTGTGCCGAACTGCACACCTTACTGAACCCTGCCCCCTGAAACGCCAGCACCGACCCGCATAATGCGGGCCGGTATCCGGTGTTATTTAAACAGTGAGCGATAGGTATCAACGTTGGTTTTGGTGACCACGGTGGCCGGTACCAGAATTTTCTTCGGTACGGTTTTCCCGGCGGTGATGTCGTTTAGCGCCTTCAGTGCCTGAGCGCCCATCTGCTCAGGATCCTGTTGCAGCACTGCCGCGACGTAACCGCCATCAATGCCACTGATGGCTTTCGCCGTCAGATCCCAGCCAAATACCTTGATATCTTTCTGACGTCCCTGGTTTTCCACCGCAGCAATCGCGCCCAGCAATGCCGGTTCACCCGTGGCGTAAATGGCGGTGAGGTCAGGGTTGGCCGTGATGAGGTTTTCCGCGGCGGTCATCGCACTGTCCTGCACGTTGCGGCCATCCACCACATCAGCTACGGTGATCTTCTTGTTAGCTTTGAGGGTGTCTGTGAAACCTTTCTGGCGATCGTTTTGAATGGCAGAGTTCAGCGCACCCACAATGCCGACGTGCGCTTTGTCATTCATATTTTTTTTCACGTATTCAAGGAAGTATTTACCGAGGATCTTACCGCCTTCGATATTATCCACGCCGACCTGCGCCGCCTGCGGCCCGTCCGGCAGCACGGCATCAATGGCGATCACCGGAATGTGCGCGGCCGCCGCTTCCTTAATGGCTGGCATAATACCGTTGACGTCGATGGCATCGACCAGAATGCCTTTCACACCTTGCTGAATATAGTTTTCGATAGCGTCATTCTGTGCCACCGGATTATCCGTGGCATTAAAAATTACCAGATTTTTGCCGCTGGCCTTGGCTGCGTCCGTCGCGCCTTTATTCATGAGATTAAAGAATAACGCCTGTTGGTTAATTTTCACCAGGGCATAAGTGGGTTCCGCGGCTATTGCACCAGACATGTAAGTACCTGAAGCAAATAATGCTGTGACGAGCGCTAAAACACGAAATTTTCCGGTGTTGAATATCATTGTTTTTGTCCTCATTGGGATTGAGATATAACCAGCATTGCCCGGGCGAATAATCGCTGAGCACAGAATGTGTTGGCAGGACAAATAGCAAAGTGATCGTCGTAAACCTGTTAAAAAAACAGGCTGATTGCTGAGGCCGGTAAAAAAGCATTTAAGCAACCGGTCCGTTTCGGTGCGTGGATAAAATGCGCTTTACCGGTTGGGAATTGCTTCCCGGGTGGTGCAGGTAAACTGGCTATTACAATTCTCTGACTCGGATTTTTTGTCAAGTGCTATTTTTTTGCGTCGCGTTAAGGGCGGAAAATGCTATAACAATCACGCTCAATTATGTTACTGATACCTTTTATCCAACGTGGCCTGATGATGAAAAAACGCGTGCTGTTATCCGATGTGGCAAACCTTGCCGGTCTTTCCAAGGCCACCGTGTCGCGCTACATGAACAACAGCATCGTATTGCCTCAGAACACGGTCAGCCGGATTGAATCCGCAATCGCACAGCTTGATTACCGGGGGAACAGCCTTGCCCGTCGCCTGAGTAAGGGCGGAAGCGAAACCCTCGGTCTGGTGCTGTCGGACATCACCAACCCCTTCTTCGCAGAACTGGCGGATGCGGCCGAAGAGGCGGCATTCGAACACGGCTACAGCCTGGTTTTATGTATCACCCGCAACAATCCCGAGAAAGAAAGTCAGTTTATTCGCTGGCTGGATACCTGCCAGGTCGATGGTTTGCTGTTTGCCACTAACCGACCGGATAACGGATCGCTATGCAAAGAAATCCAGCGCCATCAGCGCATTGTCCTGCTCGATGAAGATATTCCCGGCAGTTTTGCGCCGAAGGTTTTTGCCGACAACGTGCAGGGTGGCATGCTCGCTACTCAGGAACTGATTGCCGCCGGGCACCGCGACATCGCCTTTATCGGCGGGCCGGACGCACTGATGAGCGTGCGCGAACGTTATCAGGGCTTCTGCACCGCGCTGGCGCAGGCCGGTCTGAGCTGTCCGCCTGAGTGGGTGATGTATGGCGACTACCGGCGAGAATTCGGTCAGCGCGCCTTGCACAAGCTGTTCAGCCACACAAAACGCCCGACCGCCGCGTTCGCCGCCAGCGATTTTCTGGTACTCGGCCTGCTCGATGGTTTGCGCGATTTGGGTCTGCGCGCGCCGGAGGCGCTGTCGCTGGTGGGTTTCGATGATGCCAGCTATGCCGACTTCACCCAGCCACGGATCTCCACCATCCGCCAGCCCGCACGGGAACTGGGGCGGACGGCGGTCAGCCTGATGTTGCGGCTGCTCAACGGCGAAGAAAATGTCCCCGCTGAAACCCGTCTGCCCGTTAGCTGGGTAGGGCGTGATTCCATCCAGCGGCGCTCACCCGATCCAAAATAGCGCAAATTGCGCACGATTTTAGCGCATGAAGTGTTCGCATAGCCTGATCGGGTAAACCGGTTTACCTCGCGATTAAAATTTATTCATCGCAATTACAGACAGTTAAAAATCTTCGATTCCCCTTTACCTGCGCTCTGGCATGGAAGCTGCTTAGTTCACTGTGGCTAACAAGTAGTGAAGCGTTTTGTCCCACGGGCACTGGAGACAGTTCTGTTATTCAGGTAAACCGGTTTACAAGGGTGTAAGCCGTGAATAACAGAACCTTTTTCTCCGCGCCATCCAACCCCTAATAACCGATATCGGGTGACAGGAGTTCCAGATGCAACAGGCTAAACCCGGCATACCGCGGGTAGAAATGGTCAATATCACCAAGACTTACGGGTCAATTCGTTCACTGCGCGGCGTGAATCTCAAGCTGGAACCGGGCGAAGTGCTGGGGCTGGTGGGGGATAACGGCGCGGGGAAATCGACGCTGACCAAAGTGTTGTCCGGTGCGGTTGTACCGACCAGTGGCGCTATCCGCGTCGATGGCGAAGTGATGCACTTTACCAATCCGGCGGATGCCCGCCGCTGCCATATCGAGATGGTGTATCAGGATCTGTCGCTGTGCGACACCGTGGATGTGGCCGGCAATTTATTCATGGGGCGCGAGCCGCTGAAACACGTGCTCGGCATTCCCTTTCTTGACCAGACAAAAATGCACGCTGATGCACGCGAGATGCTGAAAGGGCTGGGAATTTCAATCCCTGATACGCATCTGCTGGTGCGCAATCTCTCCGGCGGACAGCGACAGGCGATTGCGATTGCCCGCGCTGCCGCGTTCGACCCGAAAGTGCTGATCATGGATGAACCGACCGCTGCGCTTGCGGTAGCCGAAGTGGAAGCGGTGCTGGAGTTGATCCGCCGCGTCAGTGCCAGAGGCGTTAGCGTAATTTTAATCACTCACCGGTTGCAGGATCTGTTCCTGGTCTGCGACCGCATCATGGTGATGTACGAAGGTACCAACGTCGCGGACCGCAGGGTGGCCGACACCAGTCTGGGAGACATCGTCAATCTTATTGTCGGTGAGAAATTCACCGCGCAATCTGCCGCCGCGCATTGAGGTAAACAGGATGAGTATGATCAATTTAAGCGGTTCACGTGTTATCCGGCACTCGCTGCCGCGCCGCATACTGCACAACCACTCAGGCGTGGTGAGCATTGCGCTGTTTTTTATCTTCTGCTGCGTGGTGTTTTCGCTTATCACCAACAACTTTCTCAGCAGCGCTAACTGGCTGAATATCGTTCGTCAGAGCGCACCGCTGCTGATCGTCGCGACGGCCATGACGCTGGTGATCACGACCGGCGGAATCGATCTGTCGGTCGGCTCGACGCTGGCGCTGGTCGGCGCGCTCTCCGCGATTGCGCTGAACTACTGGGGGTTGCCGTGGCCGGTTGTGTTAATCGGCGGACTGGTGCTCGGCGGGCTGGTGGGGGCGATAAACGGGTTTTTCATCGCCTACGAGGGAATTCCGGCGTTTATCGTGACCCTCGCCATGCTGGCGGTGGTGCGCGGTGTTGCGCTGCTGATTACCCAGGGTTATTCCATACCGATCCCGCAAGACAGCCTGTTCGCCTTTATGGGACGCGCCTGGGTGGTCGGCATTCCGATGCCCGCGCTGATTGCCATTTTTGCTCTGGGTATCGGACATATCGTGCTGAATCACATGCGCTTTGGCCGCTACGTCACAGCGATTGGTGCTAACGCCGAAGGCGCACGCCGCAGCGGAATCAACACTAAGGCGGTCACGATGCGCGTGTATATCATCAGCGGCATGGCGGCCGCACTGGCCGGGATGATTATTACTGCACGTCTTGGCAGCGGATCGTCGAATCAGGGCGAAGGGTTTGAATTGCAAGTGATCGCCGCCGTTGTTCTCGGCAGCACCAGTCTGTTCGGTGGTTTCGGCACCATCATCGGCACGCTGCTGGGCGCGATGTCGATTGCGATTATCCAGAACGGCCTGATTTTGTCGCACATTTCCCCGTTCTACACCCAAATCGCCACCGGGACGATCATCCTGCTGGCCATCTGGCTGAACACCCGCATTCTCAACCCGGCGCGAACGCCGTCGAAAGGATAGCCAATGAAAGGGTCTATTTTTCGCCATGCGGATCCCTTGCCGGTCGGCATTGGCAGCGGTCATGTGATGACCGTACTCGGGCCGCTCCCGTTAGCCGAAATGGGCGTCACGCTGATGCACGAACATATTCTGCTTGATGCCTCGGGCAAGTGGGTCGCGCCGTGCTGTTGCAGCGATCGCCACGTCGCCGAAATGCCGGTGTCTATCGAGAATCTGGGCGAACTGTCGCTCAATCCGCTGATGAGCCGCGATAACTGTCAGCTGTTTGATGTGGATGTGGCGATTGAGGAGTTGATGAAGTACCGCGCGCTGGGCGGGCAAACGGTGGTCGATCCCACCAATATCGGCATCGGGCGTGACCCCAAAGCGTTGCAACGGATTTCGCGCCTCACCGGCCTCAATATTGTGATGGGCACCGGCCTGTATCTTGAGCCGTCACACCCGGAATGGGTGAAAAGCATCTCGCTGGAACAGCTAACCGAAAAGCTGATTTATGACGTCGGCGGCGCAGAGAATAAGCCGGAAGTCATTGCCGGGCTTATTGGCGAAATCGGGGTTTCCAGCCGCTTTACGCCGGATGAGGAGAAATCGCTGCGCGCCGCAGGCAGGGCGAGCGCGGCTACCGGCGTGCCGATCGAAGTGCATCTGCCGGGCTGGGAACGTCTCGGCCACAAGGTGCTGGATATCCTCGAGCAAGAAGGGGCGGATCTGCGCCACACCGTGCTGTGCCATATGAACCCGAGCTTTGCCGACAAACGCTATCAGCGCGAACTGGCGCAGCGCGGCGCGTTCCTCGAGTACGACATGATCGGCATGAGCTACTACTACGCCGATGAATCTGCGCAGTCGCCGTCGGACGAAGAGAACGCGCGGGCGATCCGCGAGCTGATTGATGATGGTTTCATCGGACAAATTCTGCTGTCGCAGGACGTGTTTTTAAAAACCATGCTGACTCGCTACGGCGGCCACGGTTACGGCTACATCCTGAAGCATTTTGTTCCCCGTTTGCGCCGGCATGGCGTCAGCGGCGAGCAGCTTGAAAACATAATGATTAATAACCCGCAGCGTGTCTTTGGCGGAGAATAAGGAGAAGGTGATGAACAAGAAAATCCTGCTGGTCGGTGAATCCTGGACCAGCACATCCACGCATATCAAAGGTTTCGACCAGTTTGCTACAGCAACCTGGCACAACGGCGCGACCGATTTTCTCGCCGCGCTGGCAGACAGCCACTACGACATCACGCACATGACAGCCCACGAAGCGCCGGTCAGTTTTCCGCTCACGCTGGCGGAATTACAGCAGTGGGATGCGATCATTCTTTCGGATATCGGTGCCAATACGTTGCTGCTGCACCCGGACACCTGGCTTAAAAGCCAGCGCACCGCCAACCGCCTGACGCTGATCCACGATTACGTGGCCGCAGGTGGCAGCCTGATGATGATCGGCGGCTATTACAGTTTCCAGGGGATCAACGGCGGGGCGCGTTATCACAATACGGCGGTGGAAAAGGTTTTACCGGTGCGCTGTCTGGCCTGGGATGACCGAATCGAGACGCCGGAAGGCATCTATCCTGAGATCAAAGAACCACACGCGGTATTCAGTGATATCGCCGGTGACTGGCCGTGGTTGCTGGGCTACAACGAAGTCGAAATGCACCCGGAAGGCAAACTGCTGGCGACCGTGGCCGGGACGCCGCATCCGCTGGTCGCGATACGGGAGTATCAGCAGGGAAGATCGCTGGTGTGGACCAGTGATATGTCCGCGCACTGGCTGCCGGCTGAATTTGCTGCCTGGCCGGGCTACCGCCAGTTGTGGGTGAATTGTCTGGACTGGCTGACGGAGAAAGTGTGATGACCGGCGCTACCTTGTCACTCACACAACAACTTCTCGGTTTCAACACCATCAATCCACCCGGCGATGAGGCGGCCTGCATGGCGTTTTTTGCCGACTGGCTACAGGTGCAGGGTTTTGACGTTACGCTCAGCAGCTTTGGCGAAAAACGTTTCAATCTGATCGCCCGTCTTCACGGCAGCAAACCGGGCAAACCGCTGGCTTTTACCGGGCATCTGGATACCGTGCCGTTAGGTAATCAGACCTGGCAGTACGATCCGTTCGGTTCTGACCTGACGTCAGACCGGTTGTACGGTCGCGGTTCGAGCGATATGAAGGCCGCCGTAGCCGCGTTTGCTGTGGCCTGCGTGACACATCAGGCCGCCATCCGGGCAGGAAAGGGCGTGGTGATGATCATTACCGGCGGAGAAGAAACCGGCTGTGACGGCGCAAAAGCGCTGATCGACGCGGGCGAACTGCCGCCGGTGGGCGCGCTGATCGTCGGGGAACCGACGGCCAACTATCCGGTCATCGGCCATAAAGGTGCGCTGTGGTTGCGGTGTGAAACGCGCGGAAAAACGGCGCACGGCGCGATGCCTGAGCTGGGAATCAACGCTATTTATCTCGCCACCGAAGCGCTGGGGAAAATCCAGCATTTCGAACCGGGCGCGGCTCACCCGCTGATGAAAAAGCCGACGCTGAACGTCGGGCGCATTCGTGGCGGGCTGAATATCAATTCGGTGCCTGATCACACCGAATTTGATGTGGATATCCGTACCGCGCCAAATCTGCAACATGCGACCATCCGGCAGAATCTCACGACAGCACTCGGTGACAACGTCACCATTTCAACGCTGGTGGATTTACCCGCAGTGCTCAGCCCGCAGGAAAACGGCTGGATAAGCGGCGTTTACCGGCGTTGTCAGAAGCTGCACTCCGCCACGCTGGAGGCGAAAATCATGCCGTACTTCACCGATGCGTCGCTGCTGTTACCGGCGCTCGAGCATCCACCGTGCATTATTCTCGGGCCAGGCGAACCGGGCATGGCGCATCAGACGGATGAATATTGTCTGCTGAGCCGTCTGGAGGAAGCGGAAATTATCTATGGCGAGCTGATTACGGACTGGCAGAGTTCGGAGGAAGTCTGAAAGGTAGTCTGCGGCCGGCAATGCATCATGCCGGTCGCAGTAGCGGTATTAAAATGAAAGACACTATCGAAAAAGTAGAAGCTGTAGTTCGCCGTAGATAAGTACGTATAATGTATATTATGTTAAATAACTGGTGCGTTTAATCATTTCAGGTGTGGAATTTCGCATTGCCCCCACTTTCGTTCCCTTCTACGGCGATTCATTTTTGATTAGGCGTTGGCGTCGCTACGTGAAATCTGACGGTCTGGCGGCGTGTCATTTACTCAAAGCGTTGAGAACGGACAGGCGTGAAAAGCCCGAACGGTGTCGGGATCGTTGTCTGCTTGATGATAGCAGTCTGCAAAACACACTCACCGTTCCAGTGCACGCCTGTAGTCGATTCTCAGCAAAGCCCCTGAATAAGGCATCGTTTCTAAAAGCGTTTCCGACAGTCCAAGTCGTGCTGAGGTGACATACAGATAACGATCATCATCTGCAAAGGTACAACTTGTCGGTCGCTGGACGGGAAGATTAATCCATCGCTCGATTTCTCCTTGCGGAGATATCCGCGCGATGGCAGCCCCGTCAAAGAGGACACTCAGGAGAAATCCATGCTGATCAACGATAAGTCCGTCAGGCTTACCCTTTTTTGGATGAATGCTGATAACTTCCCTTCTGTTACTGACCTCGCCTGAGCCGGGGTCGTTATCATATCCGTAAATGACGCCACGCCGGGAATCCGTCACGTAGAGTGTTTTGCCATCGGGGCTCCAGGTAATTCCATTGATAAGCGTGAAACCAGAATCGACGGTGTGCCAGTTACCGTCTGGATCGAGACGATACAAATAGCCTGAACCGTCTTTCAGTTCTTCATCTATCAGCCCAACCCACAGGCGGCCCGCGGAGTCCAGGCTCGCATCGTTGAGACGAAAGCCCTCCTGTGCGTGTGGCGCAGTGGCGATCCATCGCCTCTTCCCTGCTCTGTCTATTAGCTCAACATGGCAACCCAGGCCAATAATCAACTCACCGGTATTTTTTTCCACGACAAACCCCAGCGGCCGGGGCATGGCGTGTGCCACATTGCTGCCCGTTGCGGGATCAAAAAAATTGAGAGAGCCCCGAAGAGTATCAACCCATAAAAGCCTGGCTCTTGAGCGGCTCCAGAGGGGTGACTCGCCCAGTACGGCCTTGCCTGGAAATACCACCGTTACGCCATTCACTGTCGCGTTTCCACATGAGGTATCGCGATCGACTGCCAGTTCTGCGCAACCTCCTGAGCGGTGGATGCTTTAACAGCGCGAAGATTTCGCGGATAGTCCACACCGTCGGCCTCCATCATTTTGGTTGCATGGAATTGCCCGTTCGCGGCGCGCAGGATCCATCCCCCTTCTGTGCATTCTGCTGAGGCAAGATAGGCCACTCCCGGTGCCACTTCCGAAGGGCGGAGTTCGTCAGGTTCTCCCTCAATTCCCCACATCCGTGTCTTGGCGACGGGTGATATAGCATTGACGATAATGCCATCGTTTTTGCCTTCACTGGCAAGGACATGGGTAAGTCCTATTACCGCCATCCTGGCTGCCGCATAGGAGGCAAGACCCTGCTGAACATACTGCGGATAGAGTGCCCGGCAAGATGTCGTCATGATGATACGGCCATAGCCCGCAGCTTTCATCGCAGGCCATGCCGCCTGTGCAAGCCAGAGAGGTGCCTTAGCGGCAATGGCCATCATATGATCAAAAGAACGTTCCTCTATTGACTCGATATTCTCGTACGCCACCCAACCCGCATTGTGGATCACAGCATCCAGCCGGCCTGCGACGTTAAGGGCGTCTGTGCACAATTTATGGCAGCTCTCGCGTGAGGCCAGATCCCCTGGGATCGCGTGTACATTCAGCCCTTCCAGCCGAAGTGTCTCTGCCGCCCGTTTTGAAATATCAGGATTGGCCCCCTCCCCGTCAGAATTGGCACCGATATCCTGAATCAAAACCATTGCGCCAAACTGACCAATACAGCGGGCATACGCGAACCCCAATCCGCGCCCCGCACCGGTGATAAGCACTACCCGACCTTTAAAATCCACCATGCACCCCTCGTCGTTTCCATTCAGTTATTGTGAAAACAACATAGAGTGATACCTTTGATATATAAAATACTCTTTAGGTGTCTTCTTAATACTTTAATTGTATCGTGAGAAGATTGGCTCAATTACAAGAAGGATGGCGGAGATGGCGGCAGTGAGTCGGGCACGGATTACTTTACGCAGAATGGAGCAATTCATTGCTGTCGCGGAGGAGTTACATTTTCATCGGGCCGCGGAACGTCTGAACATGTCGCAGCCTCCGCTGACCAGTGCCATACAGAAGCTGGAGGAAGATCTCGGCGTCACTCTTATCGAGCGTGGTAACCGCGTACTTGGCCTGACGCCTGCGGGAGAAAAGTTTGTCAGTGAGGCACGCAAAACCCTCCGACAGGCTGAAAAAGCCATTGTTTCTACGCTGGATGTGGCTGAAGGTCGAACGGGTTTTTTACGCGTGGGTTATGTAGGAAGCGCACTTTATGGCCGGTTGCCCGATATTATTCGTGAATTCAGGGCAAGCCATCCGAAGGTACGGCTTGAGTTGCGAGAGGCCACAACCGCCGCAGAGATTGCTGCGCTGCGCGACGGGACGTTAGACATCGGTGTACTGATCCCCCCTGTTGAAAAAGCTGATGACATCGAACAGGTAAATTTCGACACTGATCGTCTGTGTATGGCTATCCCAAAAGATCATCCTTTGAGTAAGCGCTCAGACCTTACGCTTGCCGCGCTTGCAGGCGAACCCTTCATTTTGTGGCTAATGCCTGAGGGGCGAAGCTTTCATTTGCAGGTTATCCGCCTGTGTGCTGAAGCAGGCTTTGTGCCGCTCATTACTCAGGAAGCTCACGGGATGCATGCCGTGCTGTCACTGGTGTCTGTTGGAGGAGGCGTATCTGTCGTTCCTCAAAGTATGAGCGGCTTTCGCGGTGATCAGATTAGCTATCACCCCTTATCAGGCCCTGGAATTGAATTCGACCTCGTCATCGGCTATCGCCATTTGTCACCCTCGGCACGCGCCTTCGTTCTTTCTACCGTTGAGTAGCGGCGGGGAAATCTCTGGGCAACAGTAGTCATTTTTCGCTATGGGGAAAGAAGACAAAGGGGGATTATCTCAGGCAGGAAGTGCATAATTTATTGATAGTGAAACATCACATAGCGTTTTTATCGTTTTCTGAAGCGGGGGTAACTCAGTATGAATGTGCCGCAGACAAAATCCGAATTGCTTTTAGCCATTGATAAAAATTTCAATAAATTAATCAGCTATCTCAATGTCATTCCCCCTGAACTCATCTCCGATAATTCAATGGAAGGACACAGCAAGGGCACTGAAATGAGTATTCATGATCTGGTTTCTTATCTGATCGGCTGGAATACTCTGGTTGTAAAGTGGATTACTTACGATGAGAAAGGATTGCCCGTTGATTTTCCTGAAACCGGTTTTAAGTGGAATGAACTTGGGCTTCTGGCGCAAAAATTTTACTCTGATTATCGCGAATTGAATTACAGGGCGTTAATTACTGAGCTTGAGTCAGTAAAAGATCACATAGTGAAACTTATTGATGAACGCACTGATGACGATTTATATGGTAAACCCTGGTACACAAAATGGACTATGGGGAGAATGATATCATTCAACACATCCTCACCCTATGCCAATGCTAATGGCAGAATAAGAAAATGGGCGAAAAATAATAATATCAGCTTGAAATAAAGAACGCTGAGTACTTCTCCCCCCTTTTCTTGTTTAGAGAGGTAATCTGTACTCTATGACACCTGGTTTCTCTGCTACCCGGTCATAAAGTCGCTGCGCGGTGACGTTTTTTTCCTGTGTATGCCAGTAGAGTCTTGCACATTGTTTCTCGCTGGCCTTTTGTTTAACGTATTCGATAAGATGTTTTCCTATATTTTTGCCCCGGGTATTTTCGGCAACAAAAAGATCTTCCAAATAACAGAATTCATTTACAGACCATGTTGAACCATGAAAAACGTAGTGAACGAACCCGAGAATTTCCTGCCCTTTCTTTGCCACTGCGCAATACATCTCTTCATCAGGATTTAAAAAACGTTTCCATGTTTCATTTGTGATGTCTTCAGACAACTCAACCTCATAAAACGCCTGATAGCTCAACCAGTACGTCAGCCACCGGGAGTAATCCATTTCTTCAACGGGTGCCACTACTATTTTTAAACTTTCATCTTTCATATTAATGCCTTATCATAACCTCACGAATTTGTGGATGAAAGAGTAACCCGCGTAGTGGTATCATAAAAGGTACACTTTATTGATAGTTTATGGGTCCACTTTGGTCATGAAGAAAAATGCTGCCAGCTTCCCGAGTTTATTGCTCAAAAAAGGAAAAATTAAAGAGCAGTTTTATTTGGCTTTAAAAGAAATGATATTGAGTGGTCAGCTTAAATCGGGAAGGAAAATCCCCTCCAGCAGAACACTTTCTGAGATGATGTCTATTTCAAGAAACTCGGTTTTATCTGGTGTAGAACGCCTCATTGATGAAGGTTATCTCATAACCAAAAGCGGGTCAGGAACTTATGTCACAAACACTATTCCTGATGAAGTGATTCAAATTAAATCCATCTCAGCTCATAAAAATCCAAATAGTGAAAACAATGGAAATGATCTCAACCCTCATATGAACGTAATGAAAAAAGTATGGGACATGACCCGCCCACACTCAGGAAATAATATGCTATTTAATATCGGCGTGGGATGTGTGGATTTGTTTCCGTATGAACTTTGGGGAAGATTATTGGGAAGGATCTGGCGTCAGTTTCGCCATCAGGATTGGGATCTCAATGAAGCTTTGGGGTATAAACCATTGCGGTCGGCGATTTGTGAATATGTTCGCACTACGCGTGGCGTAAATTGTTCTGATAAACAAATAATAATTTTAAATGGCACCCAACAAGCGATCAATCTTGCCGCACAGGTTCTTTTGCAAAAGGGTGACGAAGTTTGGTTAGATGAACCAGGATATGATGGTGCTTTAGGCGCATTTACCTCCGTGGGTGCAACAGTTCGCCCCGTCGTCAGTGATCAGGATGGCATGGATATTTCCTACGGCATAAAACACTGGCCATCTGCAAAAATGATTTTCACTTCGCCCTCCCACCAATTTCCTCTTGGCGGCACACTGAGTTTATCCCGAAGAATGGCTCTGCTTGACTGGGCATCTGAAAATAAAATGTGGATTTTTGAAGATGATTATAACAGTGAATTCAGATATACCGGTCAGCCAATACAAGCTCTCCAGGGACTGGATAAGCAACAGAGGGTAATATATGCGGGTTCATTCTCTAAAATGATGTTCCCGGGTTTTAATTTAGGATTTCTGGTTGTGCCGGAGAATTTAGTCGAGTCTTTTAAGATTGCTAAATATTATGCAGATACTCGCACGTCTTATTTAGAGCAAATGATACTTTCCACCTTCATTTCTGAAGGACACTATGCACGGCACGTCAGGCGGGTGAGTACGAACGCCAGCGGGTTATGATTGAAGCCATACAGTTACATTTACCCGAAATTATGTTCGCCAAACCTTCAGATTCAGGCATCCACGTTGTCTGTTGGTTATCGGAGGAATTTGATGAATCTTATGTGATTGATCAGTGCCGTAAAGTGGGTTTAGGGGCACAGCCTCTTTCGCGATATTGCCAGACACCCCCAACAAGCCAGGCCATCCTGCTGGGTTTTGCTGCGCACTCACCTGCGGAAATCGTTGACGGTATAAAAAAACTCGCTCAAATATTCACCTGTTAATACCCGTTCCTCTCTTCTTCCTTGAACCAATACGCTTACGGATATGCCCGCTGAGAGACAAATTTACTCGTCTTTTCGTCGGGTTACTTTGGCAAAAAAAAAAGCACCCAATGGGCGCTTTTGTATCAAAAAAATTTTATATTCTTAAAATTTAATTTATTATGTTTTTTTACAACGAGTGTTTCCCTGGTGTTGGCCGTCCATTGGCCTCCTCACACATTGTTCGGAGCAGTGTGTGAGGTTTCTTTTTCGTTGATGAAAGTATCATTCATAGTAATGGGCCGTAAGTTATACTTAAGTCCTGAAAAAACCTGTACTTAAGTATAGATGTCGGCATTAAGGGATAAGCAGCCCCTCAGGGAGTCAGTATGTTTAGTGCTTTTGAACAAAATCACACGATCACTGAAACATTGAAAGATTATATCGAGCGGAAACTGTCTCCGCTTGGCAGCCCCGACTACGCGTATACGGTCGTGAGGAAAAAAAACCCTGCAGAAGTCCTTATCATCTCAAGTTATCCTGATGAGTGGGTCAATCTCTATCGGGCCAACAACTTTCAGCTTACCGACCCGGTAATACTCACCGCATTCAAAAGAACCTCTCCCTTTGCGTGGGATGAAAACATCACGCTCATGTCTGACCTGAAATTTACAAAAATCTTCACCCTTTCAAGGCAGTACAACATTTTAAATGGCTATACCTTTGTGCTGCATGACCAGATGGGAAACCTGGCATTGCTGTCTATCATCATTGCCGACCACAGCCAGCAAGAGTTGGAAGAGCGACTTACTTCTGAACGTGGGAACCTGCAGATGCTTCTCATCGATATAAATGAACAGATGTATCGGCTTGTTGGCGGTTTATCAGCCCGCGGGCGTCAAATTACGGCAAGAAAGGAAAATAACATTTTCACCATCCGTGAAAATGAGGTGCTTTACTGGGCCAGTATGGGGAAGACCTATGCAGAGATTGCGACGATTATCGGCGTTTCAGTCAGCACGATAAAGTTTCATATGGGAAATGTCGTTGCTAAGCTGGGTGTCAGTAACGCCCGCCAGGCAATCAGGCTGGGCGTTGAACTGGAGCTGATTATACCGGCAGCGTCAGCGGCCAGGTAAACACAGAGGCTGTTTGGCCGTTAAGCCCTCTGGCCATGATCCGCTGATCGTCCTCTCCGGCAGGAAGGTAGATCAGATAGATGCGTTCCCGCTCGCTAAGAAATGCCTCTTTAAGTGTCTGTATTTGCCAGCCTGAGCGCTTCAATATCGTCAACATGGCACGGCTTACGATGGTGTAAATACCGGTATGTCCGTTGTCCTGAGCCCAGTTTATCATGGCAAGAAAAAGTACCTGACTCACAGGATAACGTTCGCCGAGAAGCTCCCTGGCCCGCAATTTGTCGACAAAAAAACGGCTCGACTCAACGCCCGCAGAAGGAAGCGGGATCGAATCAAAACACGCGCGAAACGTGTGAGTTATCATGTTTGGCTGGTCGAGAGGGGTAAAGCGCACGCTGCAAATGAGTTTCCCCTTATACAGCCCGAGAATATAGCGTGTTGAGTCATTATCGAACTCATCAAATTCCATATCTTGTTGGCAAACAACTTCCCATCCCAGACGATCACTGAAAGTTGTTTTTCTTAGCCGGTAAAGTTCATCTACTCTGGTCATTCTGAGCTCTTCATAGCTCACGTCAAACAGTTCAAGCATCCCATCACCCTGTTATTAAAGCGTTGTTTCCCGTAAACCGTACATCATTATCCTACAAAACCGGGTAACCGCCGACCCGAAAATGAACGGAATAACTGGAAGTTATTAAAATAATAAATATCTCATCAAACCTCGCTAACAGGGAAGTTATCGTTCCGATCCCGCCTTCGCAACAATACCTGCGCGTTTATTGATTTGACTCAAATCTGAGCAAAGCGAAATCCGCAGGCACATCTGGGTGGCGCCAGGCGCTATTTTGAAAAAACGAAATGTGAGCAGGCGCTCCCACGCTGTCTGCTGCGGGATTCGGGCTGCAATCGGCAAACCGGGCGGGAGCTATTATACCCCGCAATAAAAAACCGTCCTCAGAGGACGGTTAAAGAATAGAAAATACACATTGTATTTTTAATGGGATAACTGATGGTTTAAAAACCGTTATTAATTTCCGCGGTAGCTTGAGAAACCATAAGGGCTAATCAGCAAAGGAATATGATAATGCGGCACTGAACCATCCGCTTTAAAAATAATTGGGATCTCCGGGAAGAAGGTTGGCGTGTGGTGTTTTTCAAACCATTCTCCGGTTTTGAACGTCACGCGATAATTCCCTTTTTCGATCACTTTTTCATCCGGGTAAAGCGAAGGAATACGCCCCTGTTCATTGGTCACACCATTACTCAGATGCACCCACTTATCCCCTTCCTGCTTGTCGAGAGAGACGCTTACGCCGGCTGACGGCAGCCCGCTTTGTAAGTTTAAAACATGAACGCTGAGAGGGTTCGCTGCAACGGCAGATGTCATATAAAGAGCATTCAGAATAATACCGGCCAATAACAATTTACTTTTATACATGCGTTCATCCTTTTTGATTTTGAGGTTATCTCTGACAATGGCTTAATTATCCGCGAGGGTGAATTATTAACACACCCGGCGTCTGAGTTTATTTAAACAGATGACGTGATGACATCGGTTCATATTGTTTGAATAACACGGAGTTTACCTGCCAGTGGCTAACAGCTTAATGTCAAATTGATGACAATTTTGTAATAATCATTCGGGAGAGGCGTTTTCTGGAATATCGGGGAGGATAACGGAAATAACAGCGGTATTATTCGCCAGCCACACGAGGCGCTGGCGATATGTTCAGGGCTGACGCACCAACGCCCTGCCTTTATCCAGCAGGAACGGACGCAGATATCCCACCGTGTTAGAGAGAAGAATGACATCCTCTGACACGCTGATGTTCAGCACATCCCGCAGATAGGCTTTGCGGATTTCCATGCGCTGCCAGACCTCCGGGAAGAGGCTTTGCAGTTCATGTCTCAATGCCGCATCCGCCAGTGCGACCGTGTCTTCAATGCTGCATCCGCCGTAGCCGGGCAGCGAAGGAATGATGTCGATCTGAAATATCATGCCGCTCTCAAGTGCTATCGGCGAGTTGGCATAGACTGGCGAGCAGAGCCACTCTTCATCGGCCACCAGATGCCCCGGATTAAGATGCCAATGCCACTGCGCCTTCGGCATGACGTTTTCGATGGTCTGATAAAGCTCACCGCCCGTCAGGCCGGGCCGGAGCGTTTCCAGCCAGGTGGTGACCGCACGATAATAAGGGATCGCCAGCGCTGGCAGATAGTCGGCCACGTCAGGCGCCAGTTCATTTTCTGCCGCCACCACATACGCTGAACGGCTGGTCAGGCCGCCCTTGAAACCAACGGTCAGCGAGAATTTGTCGCCGCGTTGGATCACTTTGTCTGTGGGATATAAACAGGCATTAGCGAAACGATCGCCGGTGGCGGCAATCATCACCACGTTGCCCGGTTGCCCGTCAGCAGCCAGTAACTGACCTATCTGTCTTTCCGTTTTACCCGGCGCAATGTTATCCAGCGCGGCCAATATGTTGGTGGATGCCAGATTGGCACCGAACTCATAAAAAGCGATTTCACTGGCCGTATTTAAACGACGCACGCCGTGCGCGGGCGAAATGAACAGCGCGGTCGCATTGATCACGTTTTCCCGCTCGCCAGCCGTATCAATGATCGCGTCAAGAATGAAAGCCGGTACATCAAACTGATACTGCGTGTCGTGAAGCGTACTGGTGAACAACTTCCAGCCGACAACGCCAATCCGGCTTCCGCGCGTCAGCCCCGCATCGGCCAAAACCTGTGTCAGCGGTGCATCGTTATCCATCGGTTGATTCGGCAGCGAGAAGGCCGGAGCATGCAGGCATTTACCTTTGTTTCGCGCATGGGGCACCAGTTTGAGGTTCTCATTGCCCATCACATAGCTGAGCTCACCGTCAGCGGTCACCATCAGCAGCGCTTCTTCAAAACGGGGAATAAAGCCCGCAAGGTATTCAAAATTTCCGCCATGCTCTTTATCGGCGTAAATCACCAGCGCATCGAGCTTGTGCTGATGCATAGCCGTCACAATCTTCTTCAGACGCAGCGCCATGACCTTATCGCTGATAACGGGCGTGCTCACGTGGGGAAAGGTTTTCGGTGGCGGGACGGTGGTGAGTGCAAAACGGGGTTGGGACGGGTTCATTGTCATTCTCCATAAACGAGCGTGCAGGCGATTCCGCTTCCTCAACGCGGATTTTAGTAATTTTTAGGGAATGGGAGATTGATACGCAACAGTTTTCCTTTTTCCATTTCGATGAATCCGCCGAAACGCAGGTCAGCAAGCATTTTCATCACACCGCTTCGCGCCAGCCGCGTGCGCGTCAGGATGTATTGTTCAACACGAATCTCGTGGAAATCAGGACGTTCAGAAATCTCGGTCAATAACCGGCAGATAATTTCATAACTGGAGCTGTTGATCATCAGAAAGTCGCGATATGTCTGCTGGTCGTTCATATACGACTGATAAGTGATCATGTCTTCCATCAGATCATGCGCTTTGATGGCATCCAGCGCCGTCTGGTGTGATAACCAGGCAATCTTACTTTCCGGTTGCGGCGTGAAGGTGTGTGTCTGATAGCGGAATTCAGAACCTTGCAGCCCGATGATCGCCGGGGCATAAGAGGTGGCGACCAGAAGTTCATCACGATTACGCCAGATCTCAATGCTGCCTTCTAAAATCAGAATTACGATGAATTCTGAATGCTCATCAATGAGCTTTATCCCCTCGCGTCCACGGGTTGCCGCCAGAGGCCGGGACAGGCCCGAGAGAGAATTTATCAGTTTACTGATGGACTCTGCGGGCTTCACCGGCGCGGCTACAATAAGGTTTTCAGATTTTGGGCGTGTCATAGATTTGCTCTTAAACAGTGAAAATCAACCTGCCTCTTATTATAGCCGCGTATTTTTCTTTCATTTTCTTTCATATTGACGTTAGCCAGAACCGTTTTCAGTTCAGGATGCAGGCAAAGCCCTCCGTCACGGTAGATCTGTTTGAGCTGAGGTGCCCATCCGAAAGATAAGCGTATAAATAACTGTTGACACCGTTGGACGATGAAGACCAGAACACAACGCCAGAATGTGGAACATCCTTAATACTTTGCCCCCACTCTTCCCATAATCCATTACCCGGAACGTTACGAATGTCTGTTCCGTCGCTCAGCTCGCTGATCGTAGGCAAACGTCCGCCCATACCTTCGCACTCCGTTTTTGCGTCATCCCACGTCTTATTTGTCGAACCCATGACAAAGAACAACTGAGGATTAAGGGTCATAGAGACACTCTGTTCATTATGACGCGCAGTGATTTTCACCGCCCCCTTCCCTTTAAAGGTCACTAAACCGGTATCAGACACCGTCGCAACAGCATCATTGCTGCTGCTCCAGGTTACTTCATCAGGAATGTTATCTGTTTCTAACTGCACCTGTGCTCCCGAAAAAGCCGTCATCAGTTTCGCATTGGCGGGAACGGTTATTCGGGCGGTGGCGTTATTCGGCGCGACAGTGTAATCCGTCATATTAATGGAATGCGGATTTACCGGTCCGTCAGGAATAGAATCATTATCAATATACGTGCTGATGTCCGCGATTTCGATCGCAGTATTTTCCTGAGGCGCGCCGGTCAATGTTTTCGGCGTAAGATTGACCCCGATAGTACAGGCTTTATCATTTGGAGAAATAATATATTCCAGAGTACCCGTCGCAAGGACGTGCCGGCTATTATTGGTGTCGGTACAAATCCACTCTACGGAGGGAAGTGTTATTTCCTCATCCCCCTCACCATCAAAAATCGCCACGCGAGGGACAAACTGTCATTAATATCGAGCTGGTCGTCATCCTCAATGCCGCCTCTTTTTCTGACGACATCGATATGCCCGGATTTATTATCCTTGTTATATAAAACAGGGGGAGTTCCTGATACTGCCCCTGTCCGACCGGTCATTTCATTGGCATTAACCAGAAAAGGGGTATTGATCAGGAGTGCTATAAACAACGCTATCCGTGCCTTGCTTTTAAATTTACTTTTCATCACGTCACCATGCTTTAAGGTATGGCAATTTACATCACACGGATTAATTAACCTGAGCGCCAGCGCGCCCAGGCTAATTAATATTACGGATTATTATTTGCGTTTAACGGATTTCAATACTGCTTTAACTTTAGCGGTATAATCTACCTGCAGCTGGTAACCCTGGATACCGTCAGCACCCGCATTGGCGTAGACAGATTTCGCTTCGGTGTTAGTCAACGGCAGTTTCAGATCCTTGTTATCGGTTGAACTGACGGCTTTACCACCCGCCGTACCCGTGGTCGCTGAGGTGCCGTCGAAGATCCAGTTATAGCTGTAGTTGGATGACGCATCCAGTTCTCCCGCATCCCAGACCTTGTTACCGTTGGTGTCATACCAGATTTTGAACTGATACGTATGGCCCAGAATCAGACTGCTGCTCGATTTACCGATCAGGTTATCATCTGGTGATGTGGTATCCACAATCATGGTTGCCACCGTGCCGCCTACTACCGGACCGTCCGGAATATTGTCCGTCGCGTCGTTGGTACTGACATCATTTATGGTGATCCGCTGTCCCCCTTTAGGACTCCCGGTAAGAGTGGCTTCATCAATGGTTGCCCCCAGATAAAGCCCGGCGTCCGCCTGCTGCAGGGTGTACGTTTCCTTACCGGCGGCGCCACTGATGATTTTTTTATCAGCACCATGGCCATCCGAGGTGGTAAACCACGTAATGGTTTTTATACTGTCATCAGCATCACCTTCATTATCCTTCAAAATATAGCTGAGGGTAATTTTATCTCCCGGCGACATTGCGTTGACAGAACCACTTTCATGCCCGTTAGCAAATGTCACGGTATGCGCCGCTGCGCCTGCACCTGTTCCGTATATAATGGGAGAGCTACCTTCAATTGTACCGGCACTGGCTGTTGTATCAGCAAAAGCCATTGGCGCACAGCTGGCAATTAATAATGTGGCAAGGAGTGTTTTGTTAAACGTTTTCATTGGGTCATATCTCATTAAAGTAAAATGGGTGAGTGAATGTCAAATCGCGATAGGAAATATTATTTCTTATTCATCGTTTTAACAGTCTGTATTCCTGTTTGAGTCAACTGATAGTCAACCCTTAATTCATATCCCTGGACCCCGTCTGGTCCGGCAGCGGAAAATACGGTGCTGGCTTCAGCATTGGTTTTCGGCAGGATAATGTCGTGATTATCCGTCGCAGGAGTGGCAAACCCACCCGGCGTACCGTTCGCGCTATTTTTGGTGAATTGCCAGCGGTAATTCATCAAAGAGATGATCGGCGTTTTATTTTCTTCTGTTACTGTTTCACGGTCACTGGCATCCCACTGCCCGTTATTATTACTGTCGTAGGCCACTTTAAATTCATATTCATGGCCTAACTGTAATTTATTACCCTTTGTTGCCGTTAAATTCACTGTCGGATTTTCTTTATCGACGATGGCGGTATAAATCATTTTATCCGCGGGGGTGAAATCAATAACAACCGCATTGGTTTTCTGTGACGATTTATTTTCTGGTTTGGCAATGACAGAGTAAACACCGCTCATTGTACTGCCGATCACCGCCTCGCCCTGCTCCGGCTTTTGTTCATAAAACAGACATTGCGTATGCGTTTCACAGTCACTTTTCGACGCGTGAATCTCAACTTCCTGAGCGTGGCTTTTATCTTCCATCTTGTAAGCATGGAATGTCATATTCAGACTTTCAGCCGCCAGAGCCGTGGTTTCTCCTGCCAGCCCGGCGACTTTACTGCCGCTTGAATGCAGGGTGACGACATCGTTGCCGTTAGATAACACCTTGATGGCTTTTTTCTCTTCACCGGCATCGTTAATCACCAGCTGATAATTAACAGGCGCTTCAGACACTTCAATGTTGACGATATTGGATTGCTTCGCGTGCCCTTTATCATCAACCAGCATCACCGCCAGCGCGTATTTGTTGGCCTCAGGGTCGGGAGAATCGACCCATGCAGGGAACGTGAGCGCCCAGTGGTTATTCTGACCGGCGCTGATATTTTGCTGTGGAGACAAGGCCGGTAAAGCCAGTTTACTTTCCGCAGAGAAACCGCCAAGCGGAACCCACTGCGCGTCTTTAATTTTCAGATGCGACGTAATGGTGGCGTTAACCGTCCAGTGACATCCTTCATAAGCCTGGGCTTCATCCGGCGCATCAGAAAGAATACATTGCGCGGGCGTGCCGGTCGGTTTCAGGTACAGGCCGACATCCAGATCCCTTTTCTCGCGATACTCGAGCACAATATGATTATTACGATCGACGAAATCCATGCGACTTCCCGCCAGGCTGCGCATATCGGCAACGGCTGAAGGGTCCAGTTGTTGCGCCATCGGCACACCGATACGGTAATCCAGCGCCACGTTGGCTGTCAGTTCGGTGTTATCAGAGTTACCCTTCTTATAGCCCAACCCCATGGTGATCATCGGTACCGGGGTATAATCCACACCCAAGGTCACTGCCGACGGGTTTTTCTGTAAACTGTCCGTCCCAAAGAGCGCAACCTGTTCGCCGTAATACTTTTCATAGATGACCGACGAGCCCAGCTGCGGGTATGCCGGTAAATAAGCCTGCGCACGAACGTCCCACCCTCTGGATGGGCGCTCTTCGTAATCTTCCAGGTCTGGCGAATTTTTCCATGAAGACAGCGGAATATAATAGTTGCCGCTAAACTTCAGGTAGTTAGTCCAGGCTTCTGCACCTACGCCGTAACGGCGATGATTTCGGGTCAGGTCGTAATCGTAAAAGGCATTGACGCCCACCAGCCAGTCTTTATTCAGGTTATGGCGTAACCCTGCCCCGAAGTTAGCAATGGTACGATCATCGGTATTGTGAGCAGAGAATTGGGTAAAAATTAAATTGCTCTCTCCTTCATACCAGGGGATCAGATAATCCAGCGATGACCCGTCTAAACTTCCGTCGTCATTGAGACTGATTTGTGTACTGACATGGCCATAAGGCGACAGCGTTTTTTCAATCTGATTCTGTGCCGCGCTGGTGGCAACACTTTTGCCATATTGATAGGCCTGAGACTTCATCCCTTCCGGTGTTAAATTTTCAAAATTCTGTTGTGCTTCGCTCACAGCGGTTTGCGCTGTTTTGGCTGCAAAACCATTATTTGTCTGCGCAGAAAGATCTTCTGCAGAAGCGTTATTCTTTACCGTTTCAGCACTGCCTAAATCTGGCAATAGCAGGCTTTCTGCGGCAATGACATGACTGCTCATCAGCGGGCAGAATGTGATTGCTGCCAGCGTAAATAAAGATAATTTCTTCATATTACGTATTGACCTGAATGATAAAAAATAACCTATCATATTGCTGGAGAAAAATTAACGGAGGATGAAAAGATAAAACATCATCGCGCCGGGTTTATATATAAGTAGTGCAGTCATTAAGAATCTGAACTCTATTAACCTCTGCCAGACCTCCTGCTTGCGAAAATAATATTCGTACCCAACCCCCGCTGCAATATCGTTTGCTGAATGATCAATTCTAAAAATCAACATCCACTCATCACATTAAGGTAACTTGCTGTTTTACCGTGTAAATATTAAAACATCCTGTCAGGAATTTATGCCATTCAGTGTGCTTTTTTATGGCGATAAATTTAATCTCATGCACCCGACTGACGTCTGATGAGAACTTTCACTCCTGAGAATAACGCTGAGCCAGAGCATTTATACAGACAGAGTAACGCCCATAAGGGTTCATGCAGATTTGCAAAAACATCTTTCAGGATATGGCATTGTCTTTGACTCGAAACTTCTGGAGGATGAGCCGTTGAAATATTATCTGCTTAAGGAGTCTGCATCTGTAACTTCTTATTTCCTACATTGTTATTTTATTAATAGTGAGTGAGGTTTTATGTTCCTTTTGAATAACCTATATGAGTACGATGAATTCATTACCACCGTATTCATTATGGCCAGCGCAGAGTCTGATGGTCATATTAAAAAGTGGTCTGATTATAAAAAGCAGTTATCACTCAACCATCCCACCGATTATCCGGTATTAGTGCTTATCAGAGGCTCCAGGATAACGCCGGTATTGGATGATTTGCTTTTCCTGACGGAAGAAAAACTGCAGCAAATTTTTAACCGTGACTTATAATTATGACTATCATTTTCCAGAGAAATATAGCCACTCGTTTATAAGGAGAGAGCATGCAGTCAGGTAACATTACCGATGTATTCTGGACTACAAAAGATTTTGACTTCAACTTGTTAGTCATGTTTGAAGCGGTATACATCTATGGAAGTGTCACCATGGCTGCTGAATCTCTCGACCTCTCGCCTTCTTCCGTCAGTCAGTCTTTGCAAAAACTCAGATTGTACTTTGGGGATCCGTTGTTTGTTCGGGAAGGGAAATCATTAAGTGCCACGACAGTGGCTGTCAGTATTCATCAGGCATTGAGCCCGAGCTTTGATAATTTCCTGTTTGCTTTTCAGAAAGTCTCGAAACAAACCTCTCACAATCGTCTGGTGATTGACTGTTCAGCGTATCTTTCAGGCATCCTCATTCCCGTCATTACCACGTTAGTCCTGGACAGCATCCCACAATGCGAGATCGTGCATACCATCAGTGACCCTACGTCGAACTCCGCTGAAGAGGCGCTGATTTACCGGCGGGCAGACATTATCTTTGATTCCAATCCGCATTTCAGTATGCAGTTCGTTTCTAAAAAAATATTCGAAGAAGAAATCGTTTTTATATGCAGTAAAACGCACCCGCGTCTTACTGATACGCTAGATGTTGAGCAATCCCGGCATGAGAAATTCGTTTTATTAGAAACAGACAGCGAAGTGATTAACGAGTTTCAGGTCTACGCTGACAACTATTTTGGCGAAAGAAATATCGGCATGAGAACGCGTTCACTTTTATGTGTTCTGGCCGCGACAGAAAAAAGCGATCTGGTCGGTGCAATCCCTAAACGCCTGTTTGAAAAAATGAAGGGCAGTTATGACATCAAAATGTTGAAACCGGAGTTGAGTATGAAGCCGGTGTCTATTTACATGATTTATAACAAAACATCGCTCAATAACTCTTCATTTGTACAAATCATCGAGGGGATCAACTCTCACCTGTTGAACTGGCAAGGGTAGTTTAAAGCGAAAACAGTGCATTCTGTCTGCGGGTTTGAGAGGGGGAAAGGTCTTCGGGAAGGTTCTCGACTCGGGAGTGCGCGCACTCCACGAGTCGATTTAACACAGCTTAAGCAGGTTATTGTTCAGATAGTAGATATATACGACTCACGCTTCTTTAATTCACTTAGCGCTTTTGCGGTTCTCCAAATGCATATCGAGAAGTTTTGGCAGATTGGCCAATGACATCAGATGAGCAATGATCCAACCCAAATAGCCTTTCTGGTTAAGCTCAACCAGTTCTTCACCGGTCAGTTTCGCCAGTTTAGCTTCACTCACAACATGGAAATCCTGAACTTTAAAGGATGCACCAGTGCTGCTGGTGATTTCTGCATTACGTTTTTCCAGAAGCTGGAATTTGCTCAGCAGCGCCACGAACTCTTTCGTTCGCTCCATTTCAACCGTGAATCCATTCATGAATTTGATTGTCTCATCCAGGAACTCACTGTTTGAGCCGTCTTTATTAAACAGCTCTTTCCCTTTCTTCTCGTTGAAGCCCGCGAAATCTTTGTCAAAACAAATAGTGAAGTCTTTTGACTCCTGATCTGTTGATGCCAGTACGAATGGATAACGACGTACAAAGGCAGGTAAATAAGTGCCGGCCTTCCAGCTCATATCCTTAGCCACATAATCATTATGACCCGCTTCAAGGCCTAACAGCAGAATGGGGGTGATAACTTCTGTCCCCTCTTTGGTTTCAGCGGCGAATACAATCGGATAATGCGGGGATGCCTGATAAAACTCTCCACCAACAACCGGTAACCAATGGGTATTCGCTGCCATATCAAACCCGTTGACGGGATCGAGTTTTAACTTCTTATGGCTATCACGGGAAAGTGCAGTAACGTTTTTATAGAAAAGCATTGTTGTAGACATTTTAATTCCTTGTGGGCGCAAGGCCCGGGAGTAAGTAATAGGGTTTCCACACGCGAAGCGTCGCGGTGAGATTAATGAATGCTCGGGGGAACAGTACCCGGTGGATTTCAACCGGGCACTGTTCCTGATATTACAAAATGGCTTTACCAGGAGTATTTGATACCGATCTGGCCGGACAATGAGGTGAAGTCATTATCTCCAGACTGCCCGCCGACCTGCGTCGTGACCTGCAGGTTTCTCGTCACATCACTGACAACCCCTGCTTTCACTTCTCCGTACGATTTAGGTGCTCCACTTTTAATCGCGTCGTCATTCATCACGACTGTGCCGGTGTTCTGTGTGTACCAGTAGTTGACCTCAACAAACGGTCGAATCGTCTGACCGCCTTTCAGCGTATGAACGCCATACAGACGGGCACCTGCACGCGCGGTAACACCTTCCGCATCCTCTGTACTCACTTTCGTCCCACCGACTTCTGTATGGTTGTCTGAACGGTAAGAGGAATATTTCAACTGGCCCTGAGGTTCGACGAAAATCTTAGTGTTTTCATCATCACTCAGCTTAATAGCATAGCCAGTTTCCACTGAAACGATGTCCATTTGAGAACCATACGATTCCTCTGGTAAACCGAAGCCATGAACGCTGTTATCAAACCAGTTGTGTTGCATCCATGAATCGACATAGGCGCCGCCCAGATCTTTGTCTTTCTCATACCAGGTGCCATAAACACCGGCTGAGTAACCACTTACAGAGCCATCGGCGTGAATGTGATTGCCTTGATCTTTTTTGGCGTAGGTCTTAGCAGAACCCCAGCCGCCCATGACACCGGCATACACTGAACCAAACTGCGTATCCGGTTTGCTCAGCAGATCAACCCCCATCTGGACAGAAGATATATCCGCAGAGTTTGACAGTGCGCCATTCGCCATTTTCCCTGAGGAGTGGCTGCCGGTAACACGCGCCCAACTTGCATGCTCATCTTCAACGCCGTTCTGACCGGTTGAGCGGTTATAGCTCTCACGATCGTGCAGCGTCATTTCAAACATTGACTGAGCTGCCAGCATGTTTCCTGCGTAGACCCCGGCTTCCGGACGCAGACCTGCGTTGCTGTTATTGTTGTTGTCGTCATCACCGCCTTTATCGTCATCACCCTCGTTACCTTCATTACCGTCTTCAGCTTCTGTGCTGGTTGAGCTCAGGTACCAGCTTTCTGCATCGCCCCCTTTGCCGCCACGCACCAGACCGTAATCGTAGGCCCCTATCGCCAGGGTACCGGTGGTAGAACGATAGCCCGTTGACTGTGAAGAAAGCGTGAATGAACCATTTTCCGTGATTGCGCCATTGATGGCGTCAACAACTTCAATGCCGATATCGGTTTTTGCACCTGCTCCGCCATTATTGAAGACAGCCAGAGAGGTCGTGCCGGTGGTCTTTCCGCCATCCAGGATAAGTTTATCCGTCGCGGAGGCGTCGTTACCCAGAACGGTATTGATGGCAACAGTACCGCCCGCACCAATCAGGTCGCCCTTAACCGTCAGGGAGTTACCGACATTTTGACCGGCCAGTTGCACCAGACCGCTGTTGGTCAATGACCCTACTGTCAGGTTAGACACTGCGCTATCACCGCCGCCGTTAACCAGAGGCAGTACGTTGTAAGAAACAATACGACCCTCGTTATTGACGCTGCCATTCACCGCACCGATACCGGAGAAGGTACCGTTCGCATTGATGTTCAGGTCACCCGCCATCGTTGAAGCTGATGATGTGCGGTTACCCAGCATCATCACGCCATCGCTGACGGTGGTATTCCCGCTGAAACCGCTCAGTTGGGAGTCCACCATGAACGTCGCTGAACCGAGTTTGTTGAACTCACCGTTACCGGTCACGTTATTGCTGAATGTCCAGTCAGTTTCAGTGTTGGCGTTGAATGTGCCCTCCAGCAGCAGGTCTGCGGTACCCAGATTTTTCGACTCATCAGCAGTCAGCGTTGAGTCTTTCGCGACATCAAACTGTCCTTCGAATGCCGAGCTGTCACCGGTCAAGGCTACATTCGAGCCATCACGCAGTTCAACGCTACCCAGACCAGAGAAACCAACGCTGCTGATACCATCTGGTGTGGAAGTCCAGGACGCGTCCTGCGCTGACAGGTTAGCGAATGTCACTTTGTCACTGTCAGTGGTCAGCGTAATACCCTGCGCATTGTTAAACGCTTCGGCGGTATTGAGGAACAGTTGTGAACCGTCGGTGACATCAATCTGGCCGGTAAAGCCAAGCTGAGTACCCGCTACGCTCATGACGGAAGGATCGATAACCAGTTTACCGTTGCCGAACAGCGTGTTATCGCTCGCAAATCCACCGGATACATCACCCGCAGAACGCTGGCTGTCAGAAATTGTCAGTGTCCCGTCGAGATTCAGTACGCTGCCGGTATACGCAGCGAGCGCGCCGATGGTTTGTGAACGGCCATTCATATCAACCGATGCACCCCCGTCAATCGCCAGATTGGCGGTTTTGCCCAACACATCGTCTGCAGCAAGTTTTAAGTCGCCCGTTTGAACAACCGTTTCACCGGTGAAATCATTCATGTTGTTAGAGAGCGACAACGAACGACCCACGCCAGCGTTGATTGCCAGGTTACCCGTACCTGTAATTTGGGTGCTGAAGTCCATTGCGGCACCGGCGGCACCGGCATCAGGCGTCAACGTCAGGGACTGACCCGCCTGCAGATCCACTTTCTTCAGGCCGTAACCCACGTACAGGCCATCATTGGTATCACCGAAGCTGGTGGTGTAATCGTAAGTACCGATCGCCACCGTGTTTCCGCCTTCAATGATGTCATTGATGTTCATTGCGCTGATCGCATTGCCCTGCGCATCGACCAGCGTCAGGTTGCCCACAGAGGAACCTGCCGCGATTGACGTGGAGTCAATGAGTTTCAGTTTTGCATCGTCATCCTGAGACATCAGATTCAACGTGCCTGACGGTGCCGGGTTAATGACCTGCGCCGCCGCCGCTGCACTGATGCTCACTTCAGAGGCTTTCGTGACATCCAGTACGCCGGTTGAAACGCTGCCTTTCGCCACGATATCCGTCGGGATGGTGGTGTTGCTGAAATCAATGCGACCACCCGCCAGCGTCAGGTTACCGATGTTTTGCACACCGTTGCCCACCGTGGTCACGTTGCCGGCACCTAACGACAATGTTGCACCGGCCAGGGTGGCGGTATTGTCACCAGACAAGCTGAAGGTGTTATCCGTCAGCGCCACGGTACCGGCGAATGCATGGCCTGCACCACTGCCGAAGGAGAATGCGTTACCCGCATTCGATGCATTCAGCGTGCCGTTACCGGTCAGCAGATTGTTGAAAGCAAATGCCCCTGTGGTATCCGTGTTCAGTGCACCGCCGCTGACCAGATTAATGGCACCCGTCCCAAGGTGTTGACCGGACGTGGTGGCTGCCGCATCGACTGCCGCTTTGCCACTGATATTCCAGTTACCGGTATACGCAGAGTTTGCGCCCGTGATCGTTGCTGTACCTGCGCCGGTGACTGACGTCACACCCGCACCTGCCAGCGTGGAGGCGAAGCCTTGTGCCGTGCCGAACGCCAGGTTCAGACCTTGCGCACTGTTTCCGGCAGCGGTATTGACGTTAACCACACCCGTTCCGAGCGCGCCTTTATCGGTCAGGGTCATTTTACCTGCGGCGATGTTGGTACTGCCGGTGCGATTATTCGCGCGGCTGATGGTCAAATTACCTGTGCCATTTTTCGTGAACAGACCCGCACCGGTGAGGGCGTTAGTGAATGTCCAGTTGGTGGCGGTATCCAGAATAAAGCCGCCGGTGTTGTTGATGGTCGCTGTGCCAAGGTTGGCTGCACGTGACGCCGTCACGGAGTTATTAGCCGCAATGTTAATCGCGCCGGACAGTGTGTTAGTTCCGGTCACTGTGACGTTTGAACCATTCGTCAGATCCAGAGAACCGCTTCCGGCAATGTTTTTCGCCATTACGCCAGACGCATTGTTCAGTTCCAGTTTGCCCGCCGTGGTGACGGTGCCGGTGTTACCCAGACCTGCCACGTTGTTTAGCGTTGCAGACGCGCCGGAAGCGACAGAGACATTCGAGCTCAGAGAGGTGTTAGCCCCTTTCACTGAGAAATCACCGCCATTAACATTCAGCTGACCTGCACCGGTTAATGCACCGTCAGAGGTCCCGCCGTTGGTCATCGACAATGTCCCGCCGTGAACATTGAGCGTAGAGCCTGTCGCACCGCTGAAGCTGCCTACCGTCTGGTTGTAACCATTCAGATCTGCTGTTGCCGCCGCGGCGATATCCAGCAGACTTGTCTTACCGAATGCGTTATTGGAACCTGCTGCCAGGGTACCGGTGGTAACAGTTGTTTTCCCGGTATAAGCATTAGACGCGTTGGTCAGTGACACCGTGTGCCCCGCACCGGCGGAAATATCAAGATTCCCTTTGCCGGTAATGGTGGCAGACATGTCTGTTGCCAGACCGCTTGCGCTGGTATCAGGCGTCAGAGACAACGTCTCTCCGTCGATAACATCCACACTTTTCAGAGCGTAAGAGACATACATGCCGTCATTTTTATCACCGGTATTCAGGCGGTAATCATAAATACCTGTTGCAACTTTTTTGCCGCCGCTGGAGATATCAATGGACTGCCCGTTACTGATGACCTTGCCGTTCTGATCAACGAGCGTCAGCGCGCCGCCTGCACCGGTAATGGAGCCTGCACCGGCCAGCTTAGTGATAGCACCTGAGTCATCCTGAGACAGAATATTGGTGTTGCCGCCTGCGGATGGCGCCGTTGGCATCAACGTTGGCGTCGTTACCTGCACGGTACCTGCACCGTTAATGTCGATGTTTTTGGCTGTAATAATGCCGTTAGCCTGGGTTTGAGCCGGGATAGTGGCATCGAAAATGACTTTACCACCGGCAAATGTCAGACCGCCGATTTGCTGATTGCCGCTGCCGACCGTCACAATGGCGTCCTTGTCGGCCTTCAGCGTGGCATTGGTCAACGCTGAGGTATTGTCGCCCTTCAGAGCAAATGAAGTTTGTTTCAGGTCGACAGTACCCGCAAAGGCGTTACCCGCTGCTGAGGTGAAATCAAACGATTTCGTGTTGTCAGCAAGCTGCACATTCAGCGTACCGTTTCCGGTCAGTTTGTTGCCGAAGGCAATATTGCCCGCTGCCGGCGTGACATTCAGTGTGCTCGCAGCACCGCTGAGGTTAACGCCCGCAGTACCGAGGTTGTTCATCGCAGTCACAGCCGCGGAACCGACGATGTTCCACATGCCTGCCAGCGTATTGACACCCGTCAGGCCAACATCTGTACCCGTAATGTCCACTGTGCCGTTGCCGGCAATCGTGTTGCTGAAGCCAAGCTTGCTAAATGCCAGATCCAGTTTGCTACCCGCAGCGACAGAAACCGCCGAATTACCCACCGATTTATTGCTCTGCAACGCAAGGGTACCTGCATTAATCTGCGTGGTGCCGCCCAGCGTGTTGTCGCCGGAAAGGGTCAGCTTGCCGCTGCCGGTTTTGGTTAATGAACTTGTTCCGTTCAGGACACCACTGAAGGTACTGTCTGCGGTGTTGTTAGCGGTTAATCCTGCTGACACCAGAACGTTACCCGCGCCGGTCAGATTGTTCAGCTGCTGCGCGTTACTGTTCAGATCGAGCGTGGCATTCTTTTTAACATCAACGGCTTTGCTGCTGGCAAAGACATTCACGCCACCCGCTTTCGCGGTGCCGGATGAAACGGTTGTCGTGCCGGTATAGGTATTGTTAACACCTGAAATCGTGATGGCATTGGTCGCCGCGATATCCAGGTTACCTGCGCCTGTCAGTTTGGCTTTCAGTTCAGCAGCCGTGTTGGTTGCTGCGCCTTCGTTCAATGACAGGGTTTGATTATCCTGCAAATCAACCTGATCCAGCTGGTAGGAAACGTAGAGTCCGTTGCCGCCCGCACCGGTGCTTGCCAGAGATTCGCTGTAGTTGCCTTTCGCGACAACATTCCCACCCTGGGTAATGTTTTGTACGCTGTTAGCACCCATTACCGCGCCGTTGCCGTCAACCATTTGCAGGTTTTTAACATCACCGGCAATGGTGGTGGCGGCAATCAGCTGATTCGTCACACCGTCATCGGCCAGCAACAGACCCGCAGCAGAATTCATTGCTGCCAGATCCAGCTGCACGGAACCGCTGTTCAGCGTGAGCGTATTGGTGGTGATTTTCCCATCGATCACACCTGATGAGTTCATCGTGGTCAGCAAGCTGCCACCGTTCAGCGTCGTGTTACCTGCCGTGACGTTACCGGTCATGGTTGCTTTACTGCCAGCTTCAAGCTTCAGCGTTGCGTTAGCTAACGCGGTTGATGCGTTGGCATCCAGATTCGCAATACCATGAGCGATATCCGCTGTACCGGTAAAGGCTGAGCCGGTGTTTGCACCAAAGTTGAACTGGTGATCGGTACCCCCCAAATCAACGGTCAGCAGACCGGAACCAGAAAGCTGATTATCAAAGATGAAATCTGCATCTGCCGGAGCAATCGTCAGTTCGCCGTTGCCGCTCAGTGCCACACTGCTCTGCCCGAGGCTTACGGCATCGTTCACGATGGCTGAAGCATTGTTATTAACGTCCAGCACACCGCTGAAACCGGAGTTATCCGCAGCAACCTTCAAATCAGTACCCTTGATGTTCAGGGTACCGGCACCTGTCAGCACATTGCTCAGCGTATCGCCTGAGAAATTAGCATTCAGAGCTGCACCCGATGCGATGCTGATATTGCCTGCGCCCGCTGCGTCATTGTTAGTCATGACCACAGCGCCTTCGGACACGGATGTGCCGCCGCTGTAGGTGGAGACAGTGTCCAGAGTGAGCGTACCGCTACCGGTTTTGTTCAGCGTACCTGCGCCAGTAATGTCGCCGGTCAGGGTGAGATTATGAGCACCGCTGTTGATGGACTCAGTACCTGCAGCCAGGGAAATATTACTATCGACCGCCAGCCCGTTGGTGTTGGCAACCAGAGTGGTGCCGTTCGCCAGAGAAACAGATCCCTGACCAAAGCCATTATTGGTGCCGATACCGACGCTGCCCTGATTAACAAGAACATTGCCGCTAAAATTGGTGGCCGTGGAATTGAAGTTAACCGTACCCGAACCGGTTTTGGTCAGGTTCTCGGTGCCGGTCAGCAACAGATCACTGCCAAATGTCAGTGCGCCAGCCGCATCAGCCACGTTCAACGTCGTCGCCGACGCGATTTTGCCTTCACCCCCCTGAGAGCCTTGAAGCGTCAGGGTATTGGCACCCATGACACCCACGTTTCCGTTGAATACCACGCTATTATGTAAGGTTTGATTGCCACCGGTTGCTTCGATACTGGTGCCGCTTGCCAGGGTCAACACCCCCAGACCCGCAGGTCCTTTCAGCACACGGCCATACTGATCCAGTGAACTGGATGCACCTACTTGCAGCAGGCCACCTTCAATGGTTGTCCCGTTGGTGTAGTTTGAATCGGCAGACATCAGACCCAGAGTACCGAAGCCTGATTTAGTAATACCGACAAACGGACCGCTGATCGTACCGGTTAAGTTCAGTACCGAGAGCGCATCCACTTCAGAGATGTTCAGATTACTTTGCAAAAGAATCTGTGAAGCGATGGTTGGCGCAGTATTACTCATGACACGAATAAGCGCTGGTGTATCAACATCACCGCTATCGAGGGTGATTGTGCCCCCGCTCAGCGTGAAGGCCTGACCCTGGTCGCTTTCAAACGAAATAGACCCAATAGTCGTATTTCGGCCGAGAGAAATCGTGCTGCCATCAAGATTTGCGTCAGTATTATCAAACACCGCCGAATCGCCAGCACCGTTTGGTGAGCCGACATCGGTCCAGTTGCTGGATGACCACAGATCGTTATTAGTATGATCATCCCAGACATACGCCAGGCCTACTGGAACCAGTTCAATCCTGCCATTCGGGTTAATCAGCGTTTTCGCACCCGGCGCATACCCGCCGGTGAACCAGATGTTTTGGATCTTCTGATTGTCCGTCAGGCCATTGAGCACCACGAACTGATCCGCACCGCCGCCTGAGCTGGCATTACCGTCCCAGTTATCAAGGTTTAAGGTCAGGTCTGAGCGACCGACATATTTTCCGTCGGCGGTCATATTAAGGGAACCCACGGTAACGATACTGGCGCCATCACCAAAATCGATATGGCTGTCAGCGTTCAGCACCACTTGCGAGGCTGAGCTGAAGGTCTGATTAAGACCGTTCACCGCCAGAGTGCCGCCGTTAAGAGTGAGTGTTCCGACAACGCCGACCAGATTGGCATTCGTCAGGGACAGAATGGCATCAGGTTCAATCAGCAATTCAGGGGTAATCAACCTGGCACCCACAGATGTGGTGGTGCCGGCACCTTTCTTAATCAGTTTACCTGAGGTCGTGATAGAGCCTGTGGTATTCGTACCGGTAAAGGCTGAGTTACCATCGAACACGGTGTTAGTGTTCGCGCCCCCCTCAATGACCAGTTTTGCACCATTACTCATGGTCATTCCGTCACCAGAAAGGCGAACGGTAGAACCGTCTGCGGTGACAATTTTGGTCAAACCGTTATCAAGATTGAGATGGCCTGTACCGAAGTAATTATGACCCTGGTCGACAGCTCCGGTCGTTACATCGCCCGTTGCTGTAGCCAGCAACGTAGACAAAGTACCGACCTTAATGCCAGCTGAAATCTGATTGTCGCCGTTCTTTAATTCCACAGTACCTGGACCACTTATCGCAAGCAGGCTGGGTTTACCCGTCTGATTGTCGACAAACTGTGACTCTACAGAAAGGGTGGTGTTATTCGATAAAGCCATATTCGTGGATGACAAATCGATGGTTGAGGTGTCCCAAATCAGGGTCTTGGCATCGCCACTACTTGTAATACCGATGTTTGCGCCATTGAGGTAAATCTGGTTGGACATGCGGCGAGAGGTGATCCCGCCACCGGTTTCACTGTAAGAGCCCAGCCAGCCACCGTTCGAGGTATACGCACCGGTCCCCAACGCACCGCTAATGATATTGCCTGAAGCATCTTTAACCGAGTCCGCGCCAACAAATAGCTGACCAGACGCCTGGGTCACCCCGCCGCTGAAGGTGTTTTGCCCCAGAAATACGAAGCTGCCGGAGTTTGTGTATGAACCGATACGACCAAAGTTAAACCCACCGGCACCATCCAGAATATGGTCCTTGCCAAATGCGACCTGAGAACCGCTACTCGCACCCATATCGTTAACTTTAGAAACGATACTGGTCCCCTGGTGATCGAAGTTAATATTGCCTGACAGTGTCATGCCGCCGGCTAAATTCAGTTCATTACTTAACTCCAGGAAGTCAGATTTACCGGTACTGTTATAGGTTATCCCATGGTTTACAGAACCATTAGTGACAGAGATCGTACCCGTTCCCAACCCCTGGTCGTGGGCAACCACCACATTAGTGCCATCGAGCACTACACCACCGGTGAAGGTATTATTAGCGCCATTCAGAACCAGCGTACCGGAGCCGGTGTTTCTGATACCACCCGAGCCGGAGATATCGCCATCCAGAATCAGTTGGCTTCCATAGCCGACATCAAGGGAATGCTGACCCGCGGTTAATGTTGTTGAGCCCGTAAATGTCAGGTCACCGCCATTGGTGGTGATGATGCCGGCATCCGTATCACGACGTAATGCCAGATTACCGTCAATGATTAACGGCCCGTCCACGGTATGATCCCCATCACGAGATTCAAGCGTATAGGTGCCGGCGGCGCCGTTACCTAAGGTTAAACCCGCGGTGCCGAACAGTGAACCGTCTTCGTTAATTTGAATAACAGAGGCATCTTTCCAGAAGAACCCGCCGGTATAAGAGTTTGCCGACCCGCCGGAAATACGCAGCGTACCCGTGCCAGTTTTGTTGATGCCACCGCTGCCATCGACATCGCCCGTCCAGTCAAGATAACCGACGGTTTTGGCAACATCATCAATATAGTTAAGTGTATCAGCCAGATGCACATCGGCAGCGAAAGTGACGATGTTATTACCCGAGTGGTGCAGGATGGCGTCACTGTTGTCATCAAAGGTAAGAGAGCCATTCCCTCCCAGCGTAAAGCTTTCCTTTCCGACCGCCTCAATCATAAGGTGGCCTAACGTATAATCGCCATCGACCTTGATGGTTTTACCATTTAACTTGCCATCGAGATCGCGGATGGTTGCACTTTGGTCGACGGCATCAGGCACGATACCCGCCAGCCAGTTTGCTGCATCACTCCAGAGGTAATCGGAATTTGACGTCGCGCCATTCCATTCGTTGGTCGCATCGCCATTCGGTAATAGCGTCCAGTAACCGCTATACAGCGAGTTTGAGACATACGCACCGGATTCATAGCCGGTAAACGCCACATTAGATAATTGCTTAGTGGTAAACGTTGGGTCCGCGGCGAAGCGCAGATACGAGCCACCCACCTGATCCCAGGCACTGGAACTTGCCAGCGTTAATATCTTGCCGTCGACCCAACCATTGGATTTTTTATTACGTGAGGCTACGGTTATTCCACCGTTATCCATCAGAATGGTGGAGTTATCCAGCAAGGATAATGAGCCTAAACTTTGCTGATAGTTATCGGTATCCAGCGCACCGCCATTAAGCACCAGATTAGTAGACGAGGTGATCTGGTTATCCCTGGATAATTCGATTGTCCCTTCGGTAATATTCAGATCGATGGCAGATAAATCCGTGATGCTGTCATCAATTTTTACCGTGCCGGAGCCTAATTTAGAGACATGCCCCAAACCAGAAATTGTGCCGCCAACCGTTGAGCTAATGGTATTTGAATCTTCGCTGCTCATAACGATATTGGGTGTATTGACCAGCGTCGTGCCAGAGAAAATAAGATCCCCTGATACGCCCAGCGTTCCTTTGCTACTCGCCGTCCCGCCGTCCAGTACACCACTGGCCAGAGTGAAAGTGCCGCCGTCTAAATAATCCAATCCACCGTTGTTTTGCAGCGTCAGTGTTGAATCGTTGAGCGTGGTGTTATAGCCATGACTGTCTATCGTGACCTTGTTGCCGTTACTCACGGTAATATTGCCGGAACCCAGGTAGTTATGACCGGCTTCCAGTTGACCGATATTCAAATCGCTGGTTAATGAGGTTGTAACCCCTCCCTCGGCATTTCCCGTGTTCGTGACAAACAGACCGCCGCCAAAGGTATTATTGGCGCTCTCCAGGTTTAAAACTCCGCCGCCATAGCCATTGGATACTGACGTCAGAGAGCCATTTCCGGTGAAGTTGGTCCCGCTTTCAAAGGTGACCTGCCCATTTACACGGATCGTTCTGTCAATACCGTCTAAGTTGAAATCTTGAGCATGGGTGAAATCTATATTTTGCGCCGAGAAATCACCGTTGATATTCAGTGCGTTATCCACGACAGCAATCGAATCTAGCCCGATATTATTGGAAACAATGGATGCCCCGTTTTCAATTGTTATCTCGCCGGTGCCCACTGAATTAGCGAGTCGAAGCATAGAGTTTGAAAGAAGAGTGATATCGCCGCTGAAATTAGAAGAATCGAGGCTCTGGCCCAGATTTACCAGACCATTGACGATCAGTTGCCCGGCACCTGTCATTACGCTGTAAAAACCAACGCCCACAGCCCCGATTGACCTTTGTGAGTCGGTGGTCACTACTGTATCGCTGTTTAACTGAACATTGTTAAAGTTCAACGTACCATCGTGATCGCTCAGGGTGATAGCCGCTTGCGTGTTAGCATCGCCACTATCAAAAGTCAGAGTTTCTCCGCTAACCGTCATGGCATAACCGGTAGCTGCGCCAGTACCTACGGTTAATGAACCAATGGTACGAGCTGTGCCCCCTAAACTCAGGCTGTTGAGGCCGGTTGCGGAGGCACCAAATATGACAGATGCACCTGCGTGGTCAGGAATATTATAGGTATCTCCACCCACCCAGTTTTTGCCGTCCCCCCACACAGAACTTCCTGACGCTCCGCTCCATTCTGCCGTCATGTTTTCAAGCGGACGGAGTTCGTCACCCACCTGAACTGCGCCCTGGTTAAAGCCCTGGAACCAGACAGAACTCAGTTGATCGGCAGTCAGCGTGTTATCAACAGTGACATGATCCAGCGATGAACCCAGATTGCCTTCCCAGCCACCGATACGCAGTGCATCGCTTGCACCGGAAAGCGTACCCAAAGCAACCAGGTTGGAGCTTCCCCCTGTACCGCCCATATTGACGGTCAGTGAACTGTTATTGCCGCTGTTTACGCCGGTGAAGTGTTGATCATAGCCGTTAAAATTCAGTGTTGAATCAGTGTCCTGAACTAAATTGAGATCCATCCACGGGGAAATCTGATCAGCCTGATTCATGACAAGCGTACCGCCGCCTAAATTGACGGTAGAGGTGGCTATCTTGGCGGTGCCCAGATCCAGAGTTCCGTCTAACGCGGTGAGCGACAGAAGGCTCAAACCGGTTATTCCGCTTTGCACAGTCAGGGTGCCTTTTCCTGACTTCGTCAACGCCCCGACGCCTGTAATGGCACCCGTACCGTTAATGTTCTGTGCTGAGGCGGAATCCATAGTGATGCCTATTCCGGATTGCACACTGGTAGAACCTGACAATATCGTCAGGTCTTTCCCTACATCCAGTATTACGCCATTACTATTAAGTAAAGTGGTATTGCCCAAAACAACTGAGCCGCTGGAGTGAAGGCTTCCTTTGGTTGCACTATTACCAAAATCAATAGTACCGCCAGATAATGTAGTCGTACCTCCGCCCAACACATTAATCGTCGCACCATCTGTTATTTTGGTGGTGCTGCCTGCAAAATCGACATTGCCTGTTGCAGAGGTATTAATATTCAGAATTGAAGATGCGCTCGAAACGTCAATATCGCCGGTGCCGAGCATATGGTTGGTGCCACTGGCATTACCGATCGTTAATGTATCGGAAACTGTGCCAGTGCCGACAGCGCCTTGTTGAATGTTCAGGCCACCGGAGAAGGTGTTATTTTTTGATTCAAGTACCAGGGTGCCCTTGTCGGTTTTGTTGATGGCACTGCTACCCTGCAATGCGAAATTAGATCCGAAATCTAATGTTGCGCCATTACCGGCTTCCAGATTTAAGTCTTTTGTCAGCGTGGCGATTTCATTAGCATTTAATTTGAGCGTTTTACCTGCGCCGGCAACGCTGAATCCGTCATTAAGCGTAACCTGGTTGCTAAGGGTACGACTGCCGGATGAAACATCGAATTCTTGATCGCCACCGTCGGCTAAAACAATGGTGGAATTTCCGAATGCGGCATTATTACCCACAGCAACGATACCGGCATTGAAATTAAACTGACCATTGAAGGAGTTCGCGCCATTTAAAGCCAGGCTTCCCACACCCTCTTTATTAACGGAAGATGCATTAGATATTGCCCCATTAACAATGATCTTGGTATTTGTACCATCTTCAAATGTTAATTTTTTACCGCCGCCATTAATCGTCCCATTCAGCGTCAGTTTTGCGCCGTAGGTGCTGTCATTGGTAATATTCAGGTTGTTGCTGGTGGTGATTTTCGAATCAATCGTCGCGTTAATACTGTCTAAGAGAGAAATCAGCGAGTCAGAGCCGAGATTATCGAAATTCAGTGTGCCGCCGGAAATGCCAAAATTCGACATAGCGGAAATGTCGGTTGACGCAATGGAAAGCGAGCCAACCGTGTTGGTGGCCGTTCCGAGGGAAACGGTTTTTCCATCAATCTTAACAGCATCATTATGAATAAAGTTAACACTGGTCCCTGCGCTATTTGGCACCAATGATAATGACCAGTTTGATGCTTCACTCCAGTTGTCATCAGCCGCACCTGTCCAGTCGGCAGATGCAGCATAGGCAGAGCCGCCCAAAAGCAGTGCGCCGCCACCCAGAATACTGATCAGAGTATTACGGGTTATGTTTTCAGAACCAGTAAAGGCATTATTCATATTGTTGTGCTGCATTGATTTACAAGCAGACGACAACTCTTTATATAGTTTTTTTAATATAAAGACTTTTTCACATTTTCTTTTCATTTGATTCCGATCCTATTCTGTTTTTTTGCTGACATGCCTTCTGTAATAAAACAGAATAAGATAGCAAAACAGAAGATAGTGATTGCCGATTGATTTATGAGTTGAATAACAGAAGGATCTATCGTGCGATGACGATAGATTAATTCCTTCAGTAATTAACGACTATTTGAAGTAGTTCCTTTACTGCGCAGGGTTCCATACGTTTGATTCTTTACATCTATCGGTTATTTCTAAAAGCTCTACAAAATGACTGTCATCAAGTGATTTTTTATTATATATCATATAAAAATCTACTGGCTCAGGCTCATATAAACACTCGAGTACTTTAAAATTAAAGCTGGTCGCGAATTTATCCGCAAACCATTTAGGAACAAAACTCACAATATCCGACGTTTCAACAATGCTGGCATTCACGAACATCGAGCCGCTGCTGAACAAAAAATTGCGACTACTAAAATAATTCTGAATATCAGCCTGGGTTTTCTTAAGCCCATCAGAGTTTACGTTCAGGAACGTAGACTTCTCAAATTGCATCTCTTCCGGACTTAATGTCGTTCCTAATCTCGGGTGATTCTTTCTACAAATAGGCACAGCCTTTTCAGACAAAAGATGTTTTGAAATCGTAGCGAACGAATAATTTTGCTTTATATCAAATACAATATCCGCCTTTCTGTATGTCAAAATATCTTCAGCGCTGTTCTCGGTTAAATCCGCACTGATATGAACAATTTCACAATTCAGCCCTGCATTATCCACTGCGGTATAAATGGCAGGCAATAATCTCAATGCGACATAAGGCGTGGCATGAATAACGATTTTTTTCTTTGCCATGACGTTGGAAAAATCGTTCAAACTTCCCAATAACTGCTGAAGGTTGAAGTTCGTGTTCAAATGCACGTGCAAGTCTTTTGCGGTTTTTGTCGCATCTAACCCGTTTCCGCTACGGATAAACAATGCGTCAGAGAAGAAATCGCGGAGCCTGGTCAGCGACTGACTGATCGCGGAAGGACTCACATTAAGAACTTGTGCGGCTTTCGTGACGCTTTTGTAGGTAAACACGACTTCAAAAACCAACAGGAGATTTAAATCAAAACCATGCATTTTTTGGATATTAGAAATAAATTCTTTATTCACCATATGCCGTCTCAAACCCCTGTTTGATGTAGTTAAAAAAACGTCCAAAACCAAAGAATTTCATTGTGAAGCGTAGCAGAGTCTGCTCGCTGGGTTTTAACTTTGTTTTAGAGCGTTTGCTTAACGGAGTGCATAGTAACAACGCGTGCCTGAAATGAGCAAAGCACAAATACTTACATGCGATTAAGCTGTGCTAAATATCAAGTAATTCAAAAGAGTAAGAGATACTTTTAAGCAATTCGACCTGTCACTGATGCAGTAAATCTGCAAATACCCTCATGCAGACAGTGGAACCTGACGTGTTTTTTTATCCAGTTAAGCTGAGGTTATTGAGAAGTTTTAGAAACTGGCGTAACGGGACTTTTCTCCGCGGCCAGGCTCCCGTCTGGCCGCTGCACCCGCATCACGCACGCACGGTCGGCACATCGCTCCAGCGGGTGGTCCAGGCCGGTGAGAGCATGTCGCGCTTCATCTGCCAGCGCCGGTCGGTGCCCTGCCCGGCAAACCACAGCGTGCCTTTGCTTTTCTTATTGATGTCATCAAAAAGTGTCATCAGTGCATCGCTGTTGGGCCGGGGCGGAGACTCATCGAACAAATGCAGCTGGGCCACACCCTGGCTGAAAAAGTCACCCAGCATCACGCCCGCTTTTTGGTAGCGGTAGCCCTCTTTCCAGACGTTATCCAGGCAGCGTAACGCCGCTGAGATAATGTCGCGGGTATCCTGCGTCGGCGTCATCAGCCGGGTATTGGCGAGGTTGCCGTAATAAATGCCGCCGTTGTCGAAAGGGCTGGTTTTAATAAATACGCAGATTTGCCGGCAAAACTGATGCTCGCCACGCAGTTTTTCAGCCGCGCGGCTGGCGTGAAAACAGATGGCTTCGCGCATCTCCTGATAGGCGCTGACCCGGGTGCCGAAAGAGCGCGAACAAACAATTTGCTGTTTAGCCGGTGCAAATTCTTCAAATCCGAGACAGGGTTCTCCGCGCAGTTCACGCACGGTCCTTTCCATCACCACGCTAAAGTTTTTCCTGATGTATCCCAGGTCGCATTCGGCCAGTTTGAGGGCTTTATCGATACCGGCATCATGCAGTTTTTTTGATGTCCTTCGCCCGATGCCCCACACCTCGTCAACGGGCAGAAGCGCCATCAGTTTACGCTGGCGTGCGGGATCAGACAGATCAATCACGCCCTCGGACTGAGTCCACTTTTTGGCAGCATAATTGGCGAGTTTTGCCAGCGTTTTGGTCGGCGCGATGCCGACGCCGATCTTCAGGCGGGTATGCTGCCCCACGGTCTGCCGTATCTTTTTGCCAAATGCGTGCAAATCCGTGTTGTGAGGTAACTCGCGAAGATCGAGAAAGGCTTCATCAATGCTATAAATTTCAATCTGCGGACAGATCTGCTCGAGCGTATCCATCACGCGCTGGCTCATATCTCCGTAAAGTTCATAGTTACTGCTGAACACCACCACGTTATGTTGCTGAAAAATGGCTTTTTGTTTGAAGTATGGCGCGCCCATTTTTATGTTGAGCGCTTTCGCTTCCGCAGACAGTGCGATCACGCAGCCGTCATTGTTGGAAAGCACCACGACGGGTCTGCCTTGCAGATCGGGCCGCCAGGCCACTTCGCAGCTCGCGTAAAACGAGTTCACATCAGCGAGCGCGTACATTGCGATGCATCATGCTGATAACGGTTGTCACCACGCCGACGATCTCGACTTCTCGGTCCTCATTCAGAGGGATCGGCGCATAAGCCGGATTTTCAGCGCGCAGATGCGGAAAAGGATGAAGCATCAGCCTTTTGACGGTGAATTCCCCATCGAGGCTGGCTACAACAATGTCATTGTGGGCAGGCTTGAGGCTGAAATCGACCAGCAGCATAGAACCATCGATAATCGCCGCGTCCCGCATAGAATCCCCGGACACCTTAAGCACATACGTAGAGGAAGGATGGGCGATCAGATGTGCCACCAGATCGATCCCTTTCTCGACATAGTCGGCAGCCGGGCTCGGGAAACCTGCTGAAATATTGTTTAAATACAAAGGAATATTCGTTTTTTGCTGCCGCGCGGCTATCTTGTAAAGCATCATAAGGGGTTCTCACATCAATTACTGTGTTTATATACAGTATAGTTGATGAGATTTTCAGATCAATGCTCCCGGCGTGGATAAACCCCCGCTCCTCTCGTTCGCAGGACTATCAGCTTGATCTCACTAAAAAGATAATCAGCGCCTTTTTCGTATAGCAACGCTTTCCGCACCCTGCTCTGGCAGACGCCATGTAGTCTCAGCCATGCGTGCCCGGCATGACGACATTGTCAGGTGAACGCCCTATTCATGAGCTCAGTTCATAGAGTCTATCCGTTTACACGCCATTATTTATTAATGGATTAACGCTACTCTTCATTCATCACCGCGATATGTCATCGCCTGTGATTCACCTAAATCGTGAGGAACTGAACAATGCAAAAACGCTATCTCGGTAATTCAGGGCTTGAAGTCTCGGCGCTCGGCCTGGGGTGTATGGGGTTGAGTCACGGCTACGGCCCGGCGACGGATACCCGCGAGGCTGTCGCGTTAATCCGGGCCGCCGTTGAGCGCGGCGTGACATTTTTTGATACCGCCGAAGTGTATGGCCCTTATCTGAATGAAGATGTCGTCGGGGAAGCCTTAAAACCGTTTCGCGACCAGGTCGTTATTGCAACCAAGTTTGGCTTCACCTTTGGCGACGATAATAAACAGCAGAATTTAAACAGCCGCCCGGAGCATATTCGTCAGGCGGTTGAAGGTTCACTGCGTCGGTTGAAAACGGATGTTATCGATCTGCTTTATCAGCACCGTGTCGATCCTGACGTACCGATTGAAGAGGTGGCAGGGGCGGTAAAAGACCTGATTGCCGAAGGGAAAGTGAAGCATTTCGGGTTGTCCGAAGCGGGTGTTGAAACCATTCGCCGGGCTCATGCGGTTCAGCCGGTGACGGCACTGCAAAGTGAATACTCCATGTGGTGGCGTCAGCCTGAGCACGAGATTTTACCGACGCTTGAAGAACTGGGGATTGGCTTCGTGCCGTTCAGCCCGTTAGGGAAAGGCTTTTTGACCGGGGCCATCAAAACGGGTACCACCTTTGGCGAGGATGATTTCCGCAGCATAGTGCCACGTTTTGCCGCTGAAGCGCTTGAGGCCAATGAACACCTGACGGTCTTGCTGTCCGGACTGGCGGCAGAAAAACACGTTACCTCCGCGCAAATTGCGCTGGCCTGGTTACTGGCGCAAAAACCGTGGATTGTTCCTATCCCCGGCACCACTAAGCTGCATCGTCTGGAAGAGAACATGACCGCAGCCGACGTGATGCTCTCACCGGATGATTTGCAAAAAATCTCGCAGGCTCTGGACTCAGTCAACATTACCGGCGAGCGCTATCCGGCGGCATTGCAGGCGCGGGTCGGGCGTTAAGCCATCTGACCGGCTGTTTCTCGCAGATTCCGCCGGTCATTCATTCTTTGTAGCGCAGCGCATCAATCATCAGGGCGAAAGCCGGTGGGTGCTGCTTGCGGCTCGGGTAATACAGGTAATAGCCCGGGAATGACGGGCACCATTCGTCGAGGATCTGGATCAGGGCTCCCGATTTAACCGCCTCTGCCACCAAATCTTCCGGCACACAGGCAATACCAAATCCGGACAACACGGCATCAATTCTTTCAGCCAGATGATTGAAAATCAGCTGCCCTTCGACCCTCACGCGCAACGGTTTGCCCTCTTTTTCAAACTCCCAGTGGTATATGCCTCCGGCAGTAGGCAGCCGCATGTTAATACACCGGTGATCCTGCAATTCATGCGGCGTACGCGGGGTGCCGTAATCGCTGAAATACGACGGTGCGCCGACTACCACCATGCGCATGTCTCCCCCCATTTTGACCGCCACCATATCCTTATCCACACTCTCGCCCAGACGAACCCCGGCATCGAACCGGCCATCGACGATATTCACGAAACCGTTATCGACCACCAGTTCGACATTAATTTCCGGGTATTCCCACAAGAACGGTTTTAGCTTTGGCCACAGCAGAGTTTGGGCGGCATGCTCACCCGCAGAAATCCTGATATTGCCGGACGGGGCGCGGTTGCTCTGAAGAAGGGTGTCAAGTTCCTGCTCAAGATCGGCAAGGCGTGGCTCGAGACAGGCAATAATGCTCTCCCCCGCTTCCGTCGGGGCGACGCTGCGGGTGGTACGGGTGAGAAGACGAAGGTTTAAACGCTCTTCCAGCCCTTTAATCGCATGGCTTAACGCTGACTGCGAGACGCCCAGTTTACCCGCTGCTTTGGTAAAACTTCTCTCTCTGGCAACAACCAGAAAGACCTGAAGCTCATTGAAGTTTTCTTTTAGCATGGCGTATTCCTTAAAAAGCATGGCGGCAGAAGGTGGCACTCATGAAGTCAGTTCATGAACGCAAACAGTTTACCCCCGCGGCGCGATGTTATGCTTGTTTTTTATGAGGATTTTAGTGGATTTACCCGGAGAGGCCGGGTGAGCGCGAAAAAGCATTGCCGTGATGCCGCGCCCGTAATAATGAAAAAATACATTCGAAATTAGAATGTATGAATTAAAAATAATTGATGGTATAAATGCTTATTAGCTTATTTCCGCCAGCCTGAAAAATCATTCTGAAATAACGCCCTCCGGAATAACGAATTAACAACGCCCCGCTAAAAACGGCCTAAATAAAAAGGTATGCTACTCGTCCATTCAGATAACGAGGCGGGATCGCTTCACATAATTAAGGTTTTTATGACTCCTCATATTACCCAAGATGTCATTGAACATATCGCCCCGCGGGAAGTGATTATGCAGGCATGGAATGCGGTGGTGGCAGGCCTGCAATATTGCACTCAGGATACCGCCAGAGCGCGCTGGGCGCGGCAAAGCTGGTTTGGAAAGCACATGGAGTCGTCACCGGAACTTCTGGCCAGGCTGACGTTATTACAGAACTTCGTTAATTCAACCAAGCCATTGACGATTGCTTTTGATCCCCTTGCCAATATTCCCACCGCGATTGCGTATACTTATTCCCGGCGTCTCGATGATCCTTTACGTGTTCCCGCCATTTATTTAACCAAGAAATTCTGTACCGCGCAGACCAATGACCGGGTGAAATATCTGATGAAAAACCGGAATAACAACGGCGTGCAGATTATTGCGTTGGCACACGAGCTTTCTCATCTGGTGATTGGCACTAACCGGAAAACGGGCAACTACTCTGCCGAGAAATATGCACACGAGGCAAAAAACTTACGCGATAAAGATCCGCAATACGCGTTACATAACGCGGATAATTATGGTTTCTGTATAGAGATGTGTTCCTGATCCGATCCCGGTGGCAGTGCGCGTCGCCCGCCTGCCCACGCAAAAACGCCCTGACAGCGGGAAACCGCGATCAGGGCGTTATTATCAGGTCATCAGGCCGCTTTGACGGCGCGTACCTTTTTGGTTTTTACCGCTTCTTCCGGCTGTTCTTCCATTTGCGCGTCTTCGGTATGCGTGTCTTGTGCATCAGCCTCTTCCGTCACGTCTGATTGAGCTGCGACGTTCGCCGGGGCACTTTCCGTTTCAGGCAGTTTGCTGGTGCGCAGGATGTGCTGAACGGCGTCTTTCTGCTCGGCGAGGTGCATGGCGATGTTTTCCGCCAGCGCTTCGTCGATTTCAATGTTGCTCTGTAACAGCCAGTCAGTAAAAGTATCTGCCATGTCGAGCATTTTGTCGTAGGCGTCTGCTTCTTTCTTATTGGCAAATGTCATTTTTTCTTCACCTTTTCTGACTACCACAAATTTTGTTTCAACAGCCATGATTTCACTCCTTATACTGTAATTATGTACAGCATATCAACAATAGGTAACGCTGACATCATACATTTAAATTTTTGATGAGTATTTTTAATGGCGCGCATTATACGGCGGGATCAAAGAAAGAGGTTTTCAGCGGGAGAAAAAGCGGCTATCGGAATAAGAAACAGAGGCTGAGCAACCTCTGACGCCCGTGGGCTGGCGTCAGAGGTTTATCGGAAAGAGACGATTAACCCGGAATTAAAACGTCTCCCAGGAACCTTCATCACCTTTGTCCAGCGGAGAATTCATGCGGTGAGACAGCAGCGCCGGTCTTTTCAACGGCGGCGCCTGACGCACCGGCGTGTTCACTCCCGCCGCACTGACTTTAAAGATGCTGATGGACTCCGCCAGACGCTCGGCCTGCTCGTTCAGGGAATACGCAGCCGACGAGGCTTCCTGCACTAACGCGGCGTTCTGCTGCGTCACTTCGTCCATTTGGGTGATGGCTTTATTGATCTCTTCGATCCCCGTGCTTTGCTCATGGCTGGCGATGGAGATTTCACCGACGATATCCGTCACGTTCTTCACGCTGGACACCACTTCCGCCATGGTGGCACCGGCTTTCGCCACCAGTTGCGTGCCGTTATCGACTTTCGACACAGAATCGTCGATCAGCACTTTGATCTCTTTTGCCGCAGAGGCAGAGCGCTGCGCGAGGTTGCGAACTTCCGAGGCCACCACCGCAAATCCACGCCCCTGCTCACCCGCGCGGGCGGCTTCTACCGCGGCATTCAGCGCCAGAATGTTGGTCTGGAAAGCGATGCCGTCAATCACAGAAATGATATCGACAATTTTGCGTGAGGAAACGTTAATGCCTTCCATCGTGCTGACCACCTGCCCGACCACTTCCCCGCCTTCGACGGCAACACGCGAAGCCTGTGCGGCAAGCTGATTCGCCTGACGCGCGTTGTCGGCGTTCTGTTTCACGGTGGCGGTCATTTCTTCCATGGCCGATGCGGTTTCTTCCAGCGAGCTGGCCTGCTGTTCGGTGCGGGAAGAGAGATCCAGGTTACCCGCCGCAATCTGACTGGACGCACTGCTGATGGCCTGCGTACCCGAACGCACTTCGGTGACGATCCTCAGCAGGTTTTCATTCATATTTTTCAGCCCCTGCATCAGCTGGCCGGTTTCATCGGTGGAGGTCACGCGAATGTCCGTGGTCAGATCCCCGGCGGCGACACTTTCCGCCACCTGCACCGCCGTGCCCAGCGGGCGGGTAATCGAACGGGTGAGGAAATAGCCCATGATCATCGCCAGCAGAACGGCGATGACGGAGAAGATAAGCGTCAGCTGAATGGCCGTTGCGCCCTCTGCGACGGCCTGTTTGCCTTCGGCGCGCAGTTGTTGGTCCTGTGAATTCGCGAACGCGTTCGCCAGGTCTAAGAACGCGTTTTGCGAGGTGGTCAGTTTACGCAACACGTATTCGTTGGCGCCGTCCACATCCCCGGCGCGGGTCAGTGCGATCAGCTCCTGCTTGGCGGTTTCGAACGTTTCACCGGCCTTTTGCAACACCTGAATTTTTTGTTTCCCGGTCACCGTGCTCTGGATCGCGGCAATTTTATTCATTGAGGAATTCGTTTCCTGAGTTGCGCTATCAAGCTGCAAATAACGATTTTTATTTTGCTCAGGGTTTTTAATATCAATAACAATGCCGCGCAGGAATTTAATCTGTGAATTGACACTGTCACGAACATCAAAAGCCAGACGCACTTTGACATAGCGATCGCCGATAATTTGTTCTACGGCGTCGTTAATGCTGCTTATTTTGGTGATGGCGGTAACGCTGACGATGATTAATAACAAAACAACCAGACCGAAGGCCGCACCCAGACGAGCGCCTACCTTCATATTGCTGATAAAATTGAACATTTTTTCCCTTATTTCCTGACTATAAAAAACAAATACCATCAAAAATAATTCAAAATATTGACGATTACATAGCGAAACTACTTTCAAATATCTTATTTAATTCAGAGGGGTTATCGGTAGAAATAAGGGGAACTTTAGGTGCGCAGCAGAATGGAAAGTGTAAAAAGAGGTGAATGAATTTATAACGTTACTGAACAAAGCGGGGTGACACCCTCCCCTGCAAAGAGGGAGGATGTGTGAGGAGGATTAAGGTCAGAGAATAACGCTGGCAAACCTCTCTTCCAGCCAGCCGACGCGCATTTCAGGCACCGAGCGCAGCAGTTCGCGGGTGTAGTCATCCAGCGGTTCAACCAGCGTCGACGCCACCGGCCCCTGACGCACAATCACGCCCTCTTTCAGAACCGCCACTTCATCGGCGATTTCACGCACCACCTGTAAATCATGCGTGATGAATAAATAGGCGATGCCGGTGTCCTGCTGAATGCGACGCAGCAGCGCCAGCACGTCGCGCGCGACCAGCGGATCGAGCGCCGATGTCGGTTCATCGCACACAATCAGTTTTGGCTCAGCCGCCAGCGCCCGCGCAATGCAAACGCGCTGCTTCTGCCCGCCGGAGAGTGCGGCCGGAAAACGTTCTGCCAGTTCAGCGTGCAGGCCGACCTGCGCCAGCAGCTCCCTGACGCGGGCATCGCGCTGGCTGCGGTTGAGATCGGAAAAACAGCTCAGCACGCGGGCGATCTGGCTGCCGACGCGTTCTTTCGGATTCAGTGCAGTGTCGGGGATCTGATGAATCAGCTGCACGTCACGCAGTTGCAGGCGGCTGCGCTGACGCAGATTGGCAGGCAGACGCTCCTGCCCCAGGCTCACCTCTCCGGACTCCGGGCTGAGCAGGCCACAAATGACCTTGCCGAGCGTCGATTTCCCCGAACCGGATTCGCCGATCACCGCCAGCGTGCGCCCGCGCGGCAGACGCAGAGACACACTGCGCAATACCGGCTGCGCATGATAACGGGCGCTGATGTTGTTTATCGTCAGGGCCGCCGGTGCGTCGCCGGTTTGCGGCGTTTTCACCTCTCCCTGCGCATGAAGAAGCCGCCGGGTGTAATCCTGCTGCGGTTGCGTCAGCAGCTGGGGAGTGGGCGCCTGCTCGACGGTTTTACCCTGTTGCAGCACCATGATCTGATCGCTTAACTGCGCCACCACCGCGAGATCGTGACTGATGTAAATCGCCGCCACGCCGGAAAGGCGGATCACGTCGCGGATGGCTTTCAGCACGCCGAGCTGCGTGGTGACGTCCAGCGCGGTCGTCGGCTCATCGAAAATCAGCAATTCGGGGCCTGCGCACAGCGCCATCGCAATCATCGCGCGCTGCAACTGGCCGCCCGACACCTGATGCGGATAGCGCTGATAAAACTGTTGCGGCTCAGGCAAACCGAGCAATTCAAACAGCTCGAGGGCTTTTGCCTGCGCCTGCCGGCGATCCGCCACCTTATGTTTCAGCGCGGCTTCTATCACCTGCTCGCCCAGCGTGATCGCCGGGTTAAACGCCGCCCCGGCAGACTGCGCCACGTAGGCAATATGCCGCCCGCGAACCTGACGTAAACGGCGATCGGAAAGCGTGGTCAGCTCCTGACCGTTGAACAAAATGCTGCCGGATTCGATGCGCATCCCCTGACGGCAATGGCCGAGAATTGCCAGCCCGATGGTCGATTTCCCGGCACCGGACTCACCAATCAGCCCCAGCACTTCGCCACGATTTACGGTGAACGACACATTATCCACCAGCGTGCGCGGATTTTTTCCCTGTGAAACCACGCGTAAATTGTCGACGCTCAGTAAATTCCCGCTCATGCTTTTCTCCCCCAGACGCGCGTGGTCCCGCTCATCAGCCAGTCCGCCACGGCGTTCACCGCGAGTGCCAGCACGGCAATCGCACCGCCCGGCACCAGTGCCGCCCAGACGCCGAACAAGATGCCGTCTTTGTTATCGCGCGCCAGCCCGCCCCAGTCTGCGGTCGGCGGCTGGATGCCTAAACCGAGGAACGAGAGCGCCGAGAGAAACAGCAAAATAAAGATGAAACGCAGGCCGAATTCGGCGATCAGCGTCTGCAACGCGTTGGGTAAAATCACGTGCCAGAGGATCCAGCCGAGGCTTTCACCGCGCAGCCGCGCCACGTCAACAAACTCCATCACGCCGATATCCACCGCTAATGACCGCGCCACCCGAAGCACGCGGGTAGACTCCAGCAGGCCGAGCACCAGCGTCAGCACCAGAATGGTTTTTGGCAGCACCGCGAGCACGATCAGCGCCAGAATAAGCGTGGGTATCGCCATCACAATATCGTTACAGCGTGAAATCACCTGATCCAGCCAGCCACCGCGCAGACCGGCAATAAAGCCTAAGGTGCAGCCGACGGCGAAAGCCACCAGCGTCGCCAGTGCAGTCACGCCGAGAGAAACGCGCGTTCCCCAGATGAGGCGCGAAAGCAGATCGCGGCCAAGATTATCGGTGCCCAGAATGGCGTCCGGCCCCGGCAAATCCCACGACATACCGAGGGTCTGATCCGGCGCATGGGGTGCCAGCCACGGCGCAAAAATAGCGATGAGAATAAAGAGGCTCAGCACCAGCAGGCCAAGAGCGGAGGCGGGTCTGAGTGAGGCGAAAGCGGGCATTGCAGCAATTCCTAAGATTTAACGGTTGTGGCGCAAACGCGGATTGGCAACCAGGGCCATCACATCCGCCAGCAAATTCAACAGGATATAAATCCCGGCCAGCAACAACGCACAGTCCTGCATCACAGGAATATCGCGTTTACTGATGCTGTCGACCATGTACTGTCCCAGCCCCGGATACACAAACACGTTCTCGACAATCACCACGCCGACCATCAGATAAGCCAGATTGATTGCCACGACGTTAATGATCGGGCCGATTGCGTTGGGCAGAACGTGACGCCACAGAATGCGCGACGGCGACAGCCCCTTCAGCAGCGCGGTGTCCACGTAAGCAGAACTTTGCGCGGCAATCAGCGCGGCGCGGGTCATGTGGCTCATGTGCCCGAGGATCGCCAGCACCAGCGTGGCGCACGGCAGGGAAATCGCCGACAGTTTTGCCGCCAGCGGCATGTCCGCCGTGATGCTGCTGTTGCTCGGCGCCCACGCCAGCGTGATGGCGAAAATCAGGATCAACAGATAACCGGAGAAGAATTCCGGCAGCGCAACGGTGGCGCGGGTGATGGCGTTAAGCAGGGTATCTACCCAGCTGCCGTGAAAACGCACCGAGATAAAGCCAATCAGCAGGGCCAGGGGTACGGCGATGGCCGCGGTGCAGCCCGCCAGAAACAGCGTATTGCCAAGGCGGGTAAACAACGGGCCGCTGATGGCTTCGCGGGTGGAGAAACTGGTGCCGAAATCACCGTGCAGAATGCCAAACAGCCAGCTCAGATAACGGCTGACCGCCGGTTTATCCAGCCCCAGTTGCAGGTTCAGTTCACGAATGGCATCCGGCGTAGCGCTCTGGCCGAGGATAGCCGTGGCGGCGTTACCCGGTAACAACTGCACACCGGCGAAAATCAGCACCGACACCGCGAGGACGATCAGTACGCCGTAAAACAGGCGTACCAGCACCATGCTCAGCAGGCCGGAACGGGAGTGCGAAAAACGGCCCGCAGGCCGTTGTGTCACTTTTTGAGAGGACAAATCTGACATTATTTTACCCGGTTCAGCTTTCGATCCAGACTTTCTCTGCCGCACGGTTGCCACTGAGTGGCATCCCCGGCACAGAGGTGAACCCTTTGATTTTGGTGGAACACCCGTCCAGCGCATCGGCGTACAGCGGAATGATTTCGCTGCCCTCATCCACCAGCATGACCTGAATGTCGTGGTAAATCTGCTTGCGGCGCGCTTCGTCCGGCTCACCGCGCGCGGCTTTGACCATCGCATCAAAGGCCGGTACGTGCCACGCCGATTCATTCCAGGAAGACTGGCTGGTGAATACCAGTGAAAGCAGTGCATCCGCGGTCGGGCGGTTTGCCCAGTTCGACGACACAAAGGCTTTCTTCTGCCAGATATCATTCCAGAACGCATCGTCCGGCACGCGCACCACATTCAGGTTAATGCCCGCTTTGGCCGCTGACTGCTGATAAAGCTGACCGGCATCGACGGCACCGGGGAAACCGGCATCCGCCACGTTGAGGGTCAGCGGGCCGCTGAAGCCGGATTTTTTCCAGTGGAACTGCGCTTTTTCAGGGTCGTACGGACGCTGCGGAATGTCTTTGGCGAAGTAGCGGTTCGACGGGAAGATCGGGTTGTCGTTCGCCACGCTGGCGTAACCGCCGAGCACGGTATCGATGATTTGCTGACGGTCGATGGCGTATTTCAGCGCCAGACGGCCATCGACGTTATCAAAGGGTGCCAGATTCGACAGGCCTGGGAAGGTATAAATCATACTGTCTTTGGCGCGCACCAGTTTCAGATTCGGCATCCGTTCGATACGGCTGACAATACGCGGGTTCACGCGGTTGATCAGCTGCGCAGAGCCACTGACCAGCGCCGCCACGCGCGCGGTTGAGTCGTTCATCGCCAGCGTTTCGACAGAATCGACGTGGCCGCGTTCGCTGTTCCAGTAGTTCGGATTGCGTTTGGTCAGCGTGGTGACACCCGGCTGGAATTTTTCCAGAATGAACGCGCCGGTGCCGATGCCTTTATCAAAGCTTTCGTTTTCTGCCGTGATGGCAAAATGCACGGCGCTGAGAAGCCAGACAAATTCGACATCCGGCGCATTCAGTTTGATCGTCACTTCATGTTCGCCGGTGGCCTCAATCGAGGTGGCGGATTCTAAGTATCCCTTCACCGGTGAAGTGGATTTTTCGCCACGGTGGTGATTAAGGGAGTAGACCACGTCTTTCGCGCCCAGCGAGCGACCATCATGGAACTGCACGCCCTGACGGATTTTCAGTACCCAGGTTTTGCTGCCGTCAGCGGATGCCCAGGATTCGGCCAGCGATGGCGCAAGTCTGGCGTTTTCATCGATTTCCACCAGATTATTGAACAGCTGTGAACCGACAAAATACATGTAGGTTTCGAACCAGAACGCCGGATCGAGGCGGTCTGTGCTGGAGGCGTTATCGACGCCCACCACTAAGTGGCCGCCCTTCTTCGGTTTTTCAGCCTCAGCGGCGAAGGCTTTGCCCAGCCACGTGGAACTGGTGGCAGCCGCAATGGAAAGTGCCCCCGCACTTTTAATAAATGAACGACGATCAATCATGGTTTTCCCCTGTCAGGGAGGGCCTGCGCCCTCAAATGTCGTCAATACGTTCTGACGTTTTGTTATGCGTTATTGTTCAGTAAATGCCTGTTTCAGCGCGGCAATGTGTTCCGGCCCGATGCCGCAGCAGCCGCCGACCATGGTGGCGCCCTGCGCCACCCAGTCTTTGGCAAAGTCGAGATAACCGGCAGGATCGGTGTCCTGACGCATTTTGCTCAGCCCTTCATTCGCGCCACGTTTGTTATCGGAAGGCTCGAATGCGTTGGCGTACACGCCAATATCCAGTGCGGAACCTTGTGCCGTCAGCGCGGCGCGTGCCGTGTTGACCGCCGTCGCCATCACTTCCGGGCGGCTGCAGTTAAACAGCACCGCCCCCGCAGACACCCGCAACGCTGCGTTTACCGCGACATTCACTGATTCACCCGAGCGCAGCAGCGCGTTGCCGAATTCATCAAGGTTGTCCTGCAGGGTGAACGAAAGCCACAGCGGGCGCGGGTCATTGCCCAGCATCTCGCGAACGGCTTCCACTTCGGCCACAGAACTCTGCGTTTCGGCCAGCCAGACATCGACGTAATCCGTCAGATTATCCACCAGCACGCGCAGCAATTTTTTGGCGGCTACCGGTTCGAACAGATCCGGACGATAAGATCCCAGAACCGGAGGAAGCGAACCCGCGACCTGCACGGCAGACGGTGACGAATCTGCCGCTTCACGCGCCAGTTTGCCGGAGAGCGCAATCAGCGCCGCGCCCTGCTCTGCAAACACCGGCTCGCTGATGTGGAAAGGCACGACGGCATAACTGTTGGTGGTGATCACCTGAGAACCCGCGGCGATAAAGGCATCATGCGCAGCCCGGACAAATTGCGGCGCTTCCATCAGCGCCAGCGCCGACCATTCAGGCTGACGAAAGGGTGCGCCCATGCGGGCCAGTTCGCGGCCCATGCCGCCATCGAGGATTTTAATGTTACTGATCATTGTGTCGTCACCTGGTGTTTTTCTTAACCGAATCAAGCGCTGCGTCATGTTGATCCGCGAGGTGGCTCCACTCTACAAAACGAACGTTTAGATGTCTAGATTTCTTAATGGCTAAACTATGCAAAAAAACATTCATCGCAACTATGCGATGCAAAGCGCAAATAAATGAACGCAATGATAAAAGCCTGTTCTCCGGCATGTTTGCACTGATATTTCACTTAAGTATCATCATTATAAAATTTATGTCTTATCTCTGCCCTTTCCCAATTCCGCCACGAACTTTACCTTTGTTATATTTATTTACACCTGAAAGCTCAATGCGTATTATTCTCATTCGTTTTATTGTCCACGCCCATTTTCTGCCCCTCCAGCCCGGTGTTTATCAGGGTTTGGCGAAAAATGGCGGGCGGTAACGCGAACATAAAACATAAAAAGCAGTGGCGACGTATAAGCAGTATCAAAAAATAAATAATCGTTTGGAGAATAACAATGTTGTTCGTTTCAGGGCCGTCCTTAACAGAAAGTCATACAGTGAAATCAGCCCGTAAAGGGAATAACCATTTAGGCCGGAAACTTTCGCTTTCCGTTATTGCCGTTTTTGTTTCCTCTTCGATCCATTCCGTGCAGGCTGCACCAGCCGCCGCGCCGAAAGCCGCCGACGATACCGTGGTTGTCACCGGTCAGACGGGCAACGACACCGGCAGCACCGCACAAGATTACAGCGTGCCGGTCACCACCGCAGGCACCAAAATGCTGCTGACGCAGCGCGATATTCCTCAGTCGGTCAGCATCATCAGCACACAGCGTATGCAGGATCAGCAGTTGCAAACGCTCGGTCAGGTACTCAATAACACCACCGGCATTACGCAAAACGTCGCGGATATGGATCGCCGCACGTATTACTCGCGCGGTTTTCTCATCGACAACTACATGACCGACGGTATCCCTACGGTGTTTGAGCCGCGCTGGAACCTGGGCGATGCCGAATCTGACACCGCGCTGTACGAACGTATCGAAGTGGTGCGCGGCGCAACCGGTCTGATGACCGGGCCGGGTAACCCTTCCGCGTCGGTAAACATGGTGCGTAAACACGCCGACAGCAAAGAATTCACCGGCAACGTTTCCGCCACCTACGGCAGCTGGAACAAACAGCGCTATGTTGCCGATCTGTCCACGCCATTGAGTGAATCGGGCAACGTGCGTGGCCGTCTGGTCACCGGTTATCAGGACAATAACAGCTACGTCGAACGTTACGGCGCAACCAAAAAGTTCGTCTATGCCGCCATAGATGCCGACGTGACCGATTCCACCCTGCTCTCCGCCGGTTACGAATTCCAGCAGACCGACGCCGACAGCCCGACCTGGGGCGGAATGCCGCGCTGGTACATTGACGGCAGCAAAACAAATTACCGTCGCGGGTTTAACTCCGCACCGGACTGGGCCTACAACAATAAAGAAAGCAAAAAACTGTTCACCACCCTCAAACAGTCCTTTGATAACGGCTGGGTGGTGACGCTGAACGGCACGCATAACGAAACGCTGATCGACAGCAAACAGATGTATATCGACGGTTATTTCGATAAAACCACCGGCGCGGGCGTCTCTTCTTACGCCGGTTATCCGGTCGTGGGCGGCACCGGCTACAACACCGGTAAGCGTAAAGTGGATTCCGTGGATACTTTCGCCAGCGGCCCCTTTGAGCTGTTTGGACGTGAGCATGAGCTGATGACCGGTATCAGCTACAGCAAGCAGCAGAACACCTATTACAGCGCCTTCGCCAATATCTCCACGGAAGAGCTGGGTAACTTTAATAACTTTAACGGTCAGTTCCCGGAAACCGAATGGAGCCCGCGCAGCCTGTCGCAGGAAGACACCATTCGCCAGAAATCCGGCTATGTCGCCACCCGTCTTTCTCTCGCCGATCCGCTGCACCTGATCCTGGGCGCGCGTTACACCAACTGGAATTCGCACACCCTGACGGACCAGATCGAGAAGAACAACATCACGCCTTACGCCGGTCTGGTGTATGACATCAGCGAAAACTGGTCAACCTACGCCAGCTACACATCGGTGTTCCAGCCGCAGACTTACCGCGATATCAATGGCGCGTACCTGTCGCCGGTCATCGGCAAAAACTACGAAGCCGGTGTGAAATCCGACTGGATGAACAGCCGTCTGACCACCTCGGTGTCGATTTTCCGCGCCGAACTGGATAACGTCGCCCAGGCCACAGGCCGTACCATTCCTGGCTCGACAGATGCCGCTTATGAAGGGAAAAACGGCACCGTCAGCCGTGGCGTGGAATTTGAAGTGAATGGCGCGGTGACCGACAACTGGCAGATGACTTTCGGCGGTACCCGTTATATTGCAGAAGATGAAAATGGCGAAGCGGTCAACCCGAACCTGCCGCGCACCCAGCTGAAGCTGTTTACAAGCTATCGTTTACCGATGTTGCAGGATCTGACGGTCGGTGGCGGTGTGAACTGGCAGACCCACGTCTGGGATGACGTCTCAGGCCCGGATGGCGATGGCACCCGTCATGCGGAACAAGGCAGCTATGCGCTGGTCAGCCTGTTCAGCCGCTATCAGGTCACCAAACAACTGTCGGTGCAGGCGAACGTCAATAACCTGTTTGATAAAGAGTACGACACCAGCGTGAATCAGTATGTGGTGTACGGCGAACCGCGTAACCTGTCGGTGACGGCAAACTACAGCTTCTGATAACACCAGGTAACATTACGGCGACCGGCAGCATCAATGTGGCGGTCGCCGACGTGTTGAAAATCCCTTTCCTGACGCCAACAGCCCCTCTTCCCGATGTTCAATTACTGCAAGTCTCCTTAATACTGTTCTGCTAAAAACTTCCGCAAAAACTTCCGCAAAAACAATGTGTGATGACTTTTTGTTAAGATAAATAGTTATTTATTATAACTTACTCACCAATATTACCCTGAGTAATATGTCATGTTTACAGTGATGGTTTTTAAATTTCTCATGCATGCCTGAATTGATTAAATCTCATGCGGCCGCCATGAAATATTTTTCGGTCCGTTAATGATATAGATATTATTAATAATTAATTAAATAACATAATCCGTGTAAATATAATTTAATCCGTTACTTAATGAACATCCCTATAATAAATAAAGAGTATTTCATGATCAGTAAAAATTCGTCTTAAAGGATAGCTTAAAAAGAATTTTATGGTAGTCTGTGCGGCCATGTAACGACCCTGGTGATTGTATTAAATCAGTTGATTCATCATGGTGATGCATATTAAATTATTTAGTAATCAATGAATAACTTCAGCATACCAGCGCTTAGTGAATGTGTTTGTCATTCACTATATCTGTATGTAAAAAAAACCTTTTCCAGAAAATTGTTAGATCGTTAGATTTTAAAATGAATCCCCACCTGGCTCATTGGATGAGTCAAATAATGTCGGATAAATATATGAGCAATACACAGCATAAATTAGATAAAGCAAGGCCACCCCGCGTACAAATTACTTATGACGTGGATATTGGTGATGCACAAACCGTCAAGGAATTACCTCTGGTTATTGGCGTGATGGGCGATTTTAGTAAAACTAATGACTCCCTGCGTGAGCGCAAATTCCTCAACATTGATAAAGACAATTTCAGCGGCATCATGGCGTCCATGAAACCTGAAGCGGAGTTTCTGGTAGAGAGCGCTTTACCTGAGCACACCGGAAATCTGGCCGTGTCGCTGACGTTCAACAGCATTGAAGATTTTTCGCCGGACAACATTGCCCGCCAGGTGGACCCGCTGCGCAAACTGATCGAACTGCGTGAGCAGCTGTGCGATTTGCGCAACCGCGCGGCCAGCAATGAACGCCTGAAAGAACAGCTTTCCGAGTTATTGCAGCAGCAAAATTTCACGTCGTTAAACCTCAGTGAAACGCAAGGAGAGCAGGAATGAGTGCTGAGCAAATTCTCAATGTGGCGGCCGGTTCTGCGCTGAGCGAAGATTATCTCGATAAAATCATTGATAACACCCAGGCCATTCGTCGCGAATCTGATCGCGGACGCATGAAGTCCCAGCTGAACAACTTCCTTGCCGAAGTGGTATCCGGCGCAGTCGTGGTATCGAGCGATCTCATCGGCAGCATAGAAGACCGTATCACGGCGATTGATGAGCTGCTCTCCAGCCAGATAAGCCTGATCATGCACGCACCAGAATTCCAGAGAAAGGAATCTTCCTGGCGTGGTCTGCATAAACTGGTGGAATCGAGCGTCACAGAAAATACCCAGGTGCGCCTGCTGCAGTGCACCAAACAAGATTTGATGAAAGACTTTAAATCCGCGTCGGATTTCGATCAGTCGATGCTGTTTAAATGCGTCTACGAAAGCGAGTACGGTACTTTCGGTGGCGTGCCTTTCTCCGCGTTTGTCGGTGATTTCCAGTTCGATAACACCCCGCAGGATATCGAGCTGCTCGAGCAAATTTCCCACGTCGCTGCCGCTGCACATGCGCCCTTCCTGAGTGCCATCGCGCCTGGCATGTTGTCGATGAACGATTTCTCCGACATGCCGCGCCCGCGCGATCTGGCAAAAATGTTCGACACCACGGATTACGCCCGCTGGCGTTCATTCCGCCAGACAGACGACAGCCGCTACATCGGCCTGACGCTGCCTGCGGTGCTGGGCCGTATGCCGTATGGCGCCAAAACTGTGCCGGTCGAGACGTTCGGCTTTGAAGAGCAAATTCTGGAAAACGAAGTGGGCTCGGACTACCTGTGGATCAACTCCGCTTACGAATTAGCGGGCCGCATCGTCGACTCGTTCGAAGAGTACGGCTGGTGCGCCTCGATCCGTGGTGTGGAAGGCGGCGGCCTGGTCAATGCTCTGCCAACCTATCACTACGTGTCTGAAAGCGGTGAACGCGTCATGCAGTGCCCGACGCAGGTTGCCATTTCCGATCGCCGCGAGAAAGAGTTGTCCGATCTTGGCTTCATTCCGCTGGTGCATTGTAAAGGCACTGACTATGCCGCGTTCTTCGCGGTGCAATCGGTCAACAAACCGCGCCTGTATAACTCGGATCAGGCAAACGCCAACGCACGTCTGTCCAGCCAGTTGCAGTACATCCTTGCAACGTCGCGTTTTGCTCACTACCTGAAATCTATCGTTCGCGACAAAGTCGGCAGCTTCATGTCACGCAGCGAATGCGAAGAGTATTTGCAGAAATGGATCATGCAATACGTAGTCGCCTCTGATAACGCCGGGCCGGAAACCAAAGCCCGTTACCCGCTTCGTGAAGCGAGCGTTGAAGTGGTTGAAGTGCCTGGCTTGCCTGGCACCTTCCGCGCGATTGCCTATTTGAAACCTCACTTCCAGCTGGAAGGTTTAAGTATGTCACTACGTTTAGTCGCAGACTTGCCTGCGGCGGCCAACACGTAATTGTCATTTATAAAAGGAAATAAAAAATGGCGAAGTTAAAAGACTGTCAGTTCATCAAAATCACTATCGACGGCAAAGATGTTGCCGGTTCTTCCGAAGAGAAGAAATATAAAGGCTGGATGGAAGGTTTTTCCCCTGCGGGTCTGACCACCTATTCCGGGCCCGACGGCACCTATTTCGAGTCTTGCAGTGCTTCTATTCTGGTGACCAAAGAAACCAGCAATCTGTACGAGCAATACCTGAAACGCGGCTATAAAAAAATCGCGATCACTATTGTTCATCGTGGCTCAGACCAGTTCGACCAGGATTATGAAATTCAGCGTTCCGTTTATAACGACTGTAAGTTCAGCAGCCTGAGCTTTGATATGCGTGACAAGTTGTTCATGAACCTGACATTCGGTTACGAAGGCATGGTTGAAGTCACCTTCAACGTGCCGAACGCGCTGGAATCCGGTCTGGATAAAATCGGGCCAATCAAATACGACATTCCTGAGAAAGCACTCAAGTAATCGTTATTTACAAAAAGCAGTGCGTAAGCACTGCTTTACTGACATGAGATTTCCAATGCCATCATTTTTACTTCGCCTCAGTGATAACCAGCCGCACATAGAAGAAGAAAATTACCGGAATGAAGACAAAAGCACCTGGCTAATGAACGAGCTTAAGATGCTTTTTTCTTCACGTTCGCGCTTTCCTGCCATTGAAAACATTCCACTGGTGAATGCATCAATTTTAAATTACGGCATCAATGAATCAGTTTCGCAGATTCAGGAAACCGATCGCCGGAAAATAGTCATTGAAGAACGGATTAAAAATACGTTGCAGCGCTTTGAGCCGCGATTAACTCAGGTGGAAATTATTACCAACACCAATAATCCTTCCAACGTCATATTTGAAATAAATGCATTTCATCAGGCATTGCCAATGAAATTCGCACTGGTCTGGGACGACTGTACGGGTAAGTTTTATTTCAATGAATAGGCTACTGTCGTATTACCAAAAAGAACTGACCTTTTTGAAACAGCATGGCAAAGCCTTTGCCAGCCGTTTTCCTAAAATCGCGCGCCGTCTCGGGATGATCGAAGGTGAGTCTGAAGACCCGCACGTCGAAAGAATCATCGAATCATTTGCGCTGTTAACCTCGCGCATTCATCAGCGCTTAGATGACGATATGCCGGAAGTCACCGAAGCATTGCTGACCGCCATCGCGCCACAATTTTTGCGTGCCATGCCGTCAACCTGCATCGTGTCGGTTGAGCCTAACCGGCAAACCAGCGGCATTACCGATAAAAACACCATTGCCGCTGGGGCATCACTGTTTTCACGCCACATTGAAGACGTCGTGTGTCAGTTCCAGACGGTGTATCCGGTGGTGCTTTTGCCACTGTCGGTAGACAAAGCCCGGCTGAACTTTAATGAAGAAGATCTTAACTGGCATCTGCACTTAGGTTTTCAGGTGTGGTCCGGCGCGGTGGTGGCGGGGGAATCTTTACGCCTGTTTCTGCACGGACCGAGTAACGCCGTGAATATCCTCTATACCCTGCTGTGCTCTGAAATCAGTCAGTTGCACGTTCATCAGGGCGAGGCGTTTTACCCGCTGAAAAGCTCGGCGATAAGCCCGGCGGGTTTTACCCATGAAGAAGGATTGCTGGCACAAGATCCCCGCGTCGCGCCGATCCATGCGTTATTGCAGGACTATTTTTTCTTTCCACAAAAATTCTACTTTCTGGACATTCAGTTACCGGATTCTTTTCACGCCAGCGCCAATTCCCTGTTCAGTTTTGAAGTGGTGTTTAACCGCACGCACCTCAACCAGCACCTGGAGAAGCTGGCGAAAATTATTGATGCCTCTTTCTTCAGGCTTAACTGCACTCCGGCCATCAACCTGTTCGCCCAGCGCGCAGAGCCGATCACCCTGACGGAAAACACCGCCGAATACCCGGTGATTCCCGACATCCGCCGTCAGCAGCAGATTGACGTCTGGGCGATCAACCACGTGTTTATTCAGAGTAAAGAAGATAACGAGAGAGTCTCGCTGCCTGTTCAGCCGCTGTTTGGCATTGACCATTCGCGCCTTGAAGGCGATGCGGGTATTTACTGGCAAAGTTTCCAGCGCGAAACCATGACTGCCAGCGGTGCCGGACGGAAAGTGTTCATCGCCTTTGCGAACCGCAACACGCAGCCCGCCAGGCCTGACGCCGACATCGTGACCCTCAGCCTGACCTGTACTAATCAGGCCATTCCGGGGCAGATGAAAAACGGTCATCCGGAGGGGGATTTTGACTCCGACCTGCCGCTGGCCGGGCTGAAGATCTGCGCGCTGAACCGCCCGACGCGGCCAATCTTGCCGCCGGACAAGAGCGCCCTGCGCTGGCGTCTGATTTCTCAGCTTTCCCTCAATCATATGCTGCTAAGCGGCAGTCAGGGCGTGCAGGTACTGCGTGAAACGCTGATGCTGTACAACTTCCATGACCTGCCGGCGATCACCCGGATTATCAATATGATCCTGCATCTTGACGTGCAGCCGGTCACCACCCGGCTGGTGGCGAATGATCCGCAAACGCTGGCGCGCGGGGTGTCGCTGACGCTGACCTTCACTCATGAGGCGATCAACGAACCGGAATACTACCTGATGTGCTGTTTTCTGGATCACTTCCTGGGGCTGTATGCGCCCGTCAACAGTTTCACCCGCGTCACCACCCAGATTGAAAACGAAGCGCATACCCGCCGTCTCTGGCCGGTGCGCGCAGGGAAACTGTCATGGATTTAACGCGCATCACCAGCCGGTTCAATTTTTACCAGCAGGTCAGAACGTTGCTGCACAAGTTGCGGCACCGTAACACGCCCGCAGACACGCCCTCCGCCGACTTGCTGGACGCCAGACTGCGGCTGATCTCAACACTCTCGCTGGAAGCACCGGCGGGGCAAATCGCCAGCATTGAACAGGAGACGCCGGAAGATCCGCTTCGCGTGACGGTGTGGCAGAACGGGATGACCGGTGCGCTGGGCGCGTTACCGACGGCCTACAGTGAATGGATGATCGAGCGTCATTATCGTTATGGCGATCACAGCGCAAAAGCGTTCCTTGATATGTTCGGCCACCGGCTTTACTGCCTGGATTATCTGGCCTGGCAGAAAAACCATTTATATGCCCGCGCCGAATCGGAAACGCAGCCGCCCTTACAACAGGCGACGCTGGCGCTGACCGGCCTGCTGACCTCGATGTCCGTTTCCGGCGGCGAAAACTACGCCCATTTGTTCTCCTCACCGGTGCGATCGCTGGTCAATCTTGAAGTCTGGCTCAGCCATTACTACGGCGTACCTGTGCACATCACGCCTTTTACCGGCGGCTGGAAAACGGTCGATCCTGCCGAACACTGCCAGCTGGGAAAACCGGGGCAAACGCTGGACACCGCGCCGATGATTGGCCGCGTGCGCTGGGAAGTGCAGTCACATTTTGACGTCACGTTTGGCCCGATGGATCAGAACCAGTCGCAGCACTTTATCCCGCAGGGGAAGTTTTATCAGGAGATCTGGGGGCGCATTCAGGAGTACGTCGGGCCGGGTCTGGATTTCTCGATCCACCTCAGTATCAGCAGCCGCCACACCCTGCCCGTTCCGCTGGGCGCGGGGCAGCTCGGCCTGGGAATTTGTATTGGTCACCGCGACCCTGAGCAATTGCTCAAGGTTTGCCTGCCGGTTTACGCCGCATAACGTTGCATGCACTGCGCATTTCAAAAGGAAGATGAAAATGCTACTAACCGCAAAGCTCAAAGAAATGCAGAAAAATCATTTTCTGCACTGGAACGGCACCATCGCCTCTGACTTATTACTGCTTTCTTTGCAGGGCACGGAGTCTGTTTCCGCGCCTTTTTGCTATGAACTGCGTTCCATGACCGAAATGAATGAAAAAGGTCTGGCGGCGTTACAGGGCAAAGCGGTGTCATGCCAGATTGGCGACGGGAACCGCAACCTGCCCCAGCGCTACCTGCACGGCATTGTTACCCAGATCCAGCGTGGCCGGGATGCCAACAACCAGACAATCTGCATTCTCAAACTCGAACCTGCTTTTGCGCTGCTGCGCATGGGGCGCTCGATGCGCGTCTGGCAGAACATTTCGGTGCCAGATTTAGTCAAAAAACTGCTGGGTGAACACCAGATTAATCAGGTGGACGTTCAGCTCGGCAGCACCTATCAGAAACGTGAATATTGCGTGCAGTACCGCGAGTCTGACTTCGATTTCATCAGCCGTCTGCTGGAAGAAGAAGGCATTTACTACTTCTTCAAACATCAGGCAGATAAACACACTCTGGTGCTGGCCGATCAGCCCGCCGGACATCCGGCCGCCAAAGCGGGCAGTCTGGCCTGGCATCATCAGGGCGATGTGCTGACCGGGGGTAACATTGACAGCTGGTCTTCCAGTTCGCATCTGATGCCCGCAGAAGTCGCGCTTTCCGGCTACAACATGCAAAAAGCGGCCGGTGTAGCCGACAAATACGCATCAACGTTAAAGGGCCAGAGCGTTGATAATCTGAACTTTACTGACATCACACCGTTTGCCGAACGCTCGCAACTCACCAGTAAAGCCAGAATCGCGATGGAAGGGTTTGAGACGAATACCACGCTGTACGAGGCAACGGTCAACGCCCACTGGCTGAGCTGCGGCGAAGTGTTCACCCTCACCGGCCACCCGACTGACAACGACACTTACCGCGTCCAGTCGCTGAGCCTCGAGGCCAGCAACAATTTTGAAAGCGGCACCGGCGGTTATCGCTGTGACATTCACGCACTGCGCAACAGCGTGAAATGGCGGCCAGTCTGCACCCGCACACCGCCCGATATTGCCGGTGTGTTGATCGCCAAAGTGGTCGGCCCTTCTTCCGAGGAGATCCACACCGATGAATTCGGGCGCATCAAAATCCAGTTCCCCTGGGACAGCGAAAACAAAAACGACGACACCAGCTCGTGCTGGGTGCGCCTTTCCCAACCCTGGGCGGGCAGCAAATTTGGTTTTCAGTTTATTCCCCGCGTCGGCAGCGAAGTGCTGGTCAGTTTTATTCAGGGCAATCCGGATTTCCCGCTGGTCACCGGCTCCGTTTACAACGGGCAGAACAAACTGCCGTTCACTTTACCGGACGAGAAAACCGAATCCGGCTTCGCGTCACGCAGCACCAGCAAAGGTGGAATGGAAGACGGCCACCGCCTGAGTTTTAACGATAAAAAAGGTGAAGAGAAGCTGACCATTACCGCGCAAAAGGATCTGTTGCTGACGGTAAAAAATGATGTCACCAGCGAGGTGAAGCATGAAGTCAAAAGCAAAATCGGCGCCAACCGCAACACCGAAATCACCAAAGGCGACGACACGCTGGTGCTGAAACAAGGATCGCTGCACATCACCCTCAACAAAGGCGATATGCAGCAAAAAATCACCGGCAACATGACCACCAGCCTTAGTAACGGCAACTACTCCCTCACGGCGACCGGCGGCAGCGGCAAGATCAAAACCGACAAAAGCTGCGTGATCGAATCCACGCAGTCTATCGAGCTGAAAGTAGGCTCGAACAAAATCGCGATTTCACCGAGTGGCATCACCATCAGCGGCACAATGATCAAAATCGAAGGGTCAGGCACCGCAGAACTGAAAGGCGCAATGACCACGGTGCAGGGAAGCGGCATGACGCAGATCAAAGGCGGCATCATCAACATTGGTTAAGGAGGCATCATGTCCGATTACGGTTATCCCCACAGTGCGGGGGCGGCGCAGTGGCATCAGGATGCGCAGCAACGCATCGCCGCCGGGCAGTGGGAAGAGGCGCTCACGCTGTGGGTTCAGCAGGCTTCGCCGCGCGCGTTAAGCCTGTGGCTGATCCGCATTTTGCGCGGGTCAGCCCAACCGGCGGCGGCGTCACTACTGGATGAAATGCAGCGCTGGTACGCCGAACCCGACGAGAAACTGCGCTGGCAGATTTTCCATCACGCCGACACGCTTGGTTTTGAAACGCCAGCGGGTGCGCTTGCGCTGTCGCTGTTCTGGTCGCAAGGCAGCATGAGCCCGGAAGGGCTGGAGCCGGTCTATCCGCAGCCCCATCTGAGCCCGGAAATGCGTCGCTGCGTCTTGCTGATGTTGGCCGCAGGCGACCCCGAAACACCGGCAGAGGGCACGCGCCAACTGCTGACTCAGTGGATCCATCAGGAGAAAGCCTAATGGCACAACCCGCAGCCCGCGTTTCAGATATGCACGTTTGCCCGATGGTCACGCCCGGATTGCCGCCCATCCCCCATGTGGGTGGCCCGATATTGCCGCCTGGCGTGCCCACCGTGTTGATCGGCGGCATGCCTGCCGCCACCGTGGGGTCAATGGCCGTTTGCGTAGGCCCGCCGGACAGCATCGTCATGGGCAGTTTCAAAGTCCTGATCGGCAAAAAACCTGCCGCCCGCATGGGTGACAGCTGTGCCCACGGCGGCACAATCGTCATGGGTTGCCCGAAAGTTCTCATCGGTTAAATACGTTTTTATTGGATAAAAAAGCATGTCAGCCATTCAGCCAGAAGTAGCCGCTCTTCTGATGCCCGTCAGCCCGGAAAATCCGGCAGGCATCAACCTGGAGTATGAACAAATTTATGATGATATCCGCAAAGCGCGGGAGAGCGACCCGGACTACCTTCCGCAGGATGAATGGACGATTGCTGAACCGCGCCGGGCAGACTGGCACAAAGTGCGCACATTGTGCGTCACGGCACTGACGCAGCAGAGTAAAGATCTGCAGGTCAGTTGCTGGTTTGCCGAGGCGTTGACCCATCTGCAAGGCATTGAAGGCACGGAAACGGGCTTTCAGTTTCTCAGCGAATTCATCACCCACTTTTGGTTTCAGTGCTGGCCTGCGCTGGACGATGACGGCGCCACATTCCGCTATGGCAAGCTCAGCCGGCTTGATCGCGATATCAGCCAGGCGCTGTATGTCCGCCCGTTGCTCAGGCAGCCTGAGTCGGCGCTGGCGCACTGGCAGAAGGTGCTGGCGTTCGAGCACAAAATTTGCACCTGGCCGGATTCCCGTGACGACCTGATTGCCAAAGAAGGCGATCTGACCATGGAGAGTTTCGACAGTCTCGCGGCGACGTTTTCCTCGATTGAAATCAGTCAGCAGGATGAGATTCTGCAACGGTTGCAGCTCCAGCTCGACCGGCTGGAATCCTGCTATTTCTCGCTGAGCCAGGAAGAACCGCACGCGCTGTTTGCTCAGACACGCCAGACGCTGAACGATCTGGCTGATTTCCTGCAACGCCTGGCACAGCGCGCCATTCCGCTGGCCAGCAACACCCTGAGCCTTAACTACGCGACACAACCCGAGGAAGAAGTGGCACCGGGTGAGGCGTTTATCGCGCCCGTCAGCCGCCAGACGCTGTCCAGAGACGTTGCCATCAGCCAGATGTTGTCTATCGCTCACTTCTTTCGCCAGACCGAACCTTCAAGCCCGGTGCCTTTTCTGATGGAACGTGCGGCGCGCTGGGCCAACATGACGCTCACCGAATGGCTGGAAGAGATGCTCACCGACAGCGGCAGCCTGCGGGAAATCAACAACGTGTTAAAAGGACAGCAAGAGTGAAAGCCTTAAGGACGACGTTATTACTCCTGACTCTCGGGCTGATGCTTTCGGGTTGCTCCGGCGATCAGACGAAAAGCGTCTCTGCGGAGCAGCAGGCGGCAAATCAGGTCACCGCGCCGTTTGCTCAGGGCGGGATAACCCTCAGTATTAACGCTGAACCCGGCCTGAATGCCTGGAACGAGATCGCCAACAGCTGCACGGTGTTGGTCATTCAGGCGCAAAAAGCCAGCTCGCTCAATAAGATCCTCTCGAATCCGGCCCAGCTAAAAAGCCTGTTTAACGGTGCCGGCGCCGAGGATGACATTCTGAAGGTTGACCGCTACGCCGCCATGCCCGGCCAGAAAACCACCCTGCACATTGATCGCAGCGAGAACACCCGCCAGGTCGCGATTGTCGCCGGCTACTATCCGTTCCCGAAAAAGCAGCACATGGCGATGGTCAGCATTCCGGTCACCCTGACCAGCACCGGCTGGTGGACTAAAAAGTGGACGGCAGAATTATCGCCGCTGGTCCTCGACGTCACGCTGGGCAGCCAGAGCATCACGCAGCTGATAAAGAATGCCTCACCGCAAGACCTGCAGCCGCAAACGGAACCTCAGGCCATCAAAACGCCGGACGACGCAGCCGCGAAGGGAGAGAAATAGAATGTATCCTGAACAACAGCAAATTTACTGGTACTCCGGGCTGTATCTGCAACCGCAGCATTTCCAGTCGGTGGATTTACATCACAGCTACATGCTGGCACAACAGCGCCAGCTGACGCAGCCGTGGAACGTCGGCGTGATCCAGTGCGATATCAATCCGGAAACGCTGGTGGATTTTTCACTGAAAATCGACCACCTGCGTCTGATCCTGCCCTCCGGCTACTATCTGGAATATCCCGGTAACTGCCTGATTGAACCACGTCAGTTTCGTGATGCCTGGAAGCAGCGCGAGAAACCCTTCACGCTGTGGCTGGCCTTGCGCCGCTTCGACCCCGGTCATCCGAACGTCAGCACAGGCACCAGCAGCCGCTGGATCAACCAAAGCGGCGATGGCGTGATGAAGGACGTCTATCACGACGGCCCTGAAAGTGCCGTGCCGCGAATCGCGTATAACGTGCGCATTCTGAGCGAGGAAGAGAAAGAAACCGCCGTCGACTGCGAATGTTTACCACTGCTGCAACTGCGCTATGACAACGACCGCGTCATGCTCGATCCGCGTTTCAGCCCGCCCGCAGTCACGCTGGCAGGCTCACCGGCGCTCAAAAATCTGCTGGAAGGGATACGCGCCGAACTCAGCAGTCGCGCCCATAAACTCGAAGAATACAAACGCCCGGAGCACCTGAGTGACATCGGCAAAAGCGCCGGTGACATCACACAGCTTCTGGCGATGCGCTCGTTAAACCGCGCGCTGCCGCTGCTCGAACATTATTGCCGCGCACCGGCCCTGCATCCGTGGCACATCTACGGACTGCTGATCCAGCTGGTGGGGGAGATATCCTCCTTCAACGACATGTGCTCGTTTAATGGCGAATGGCATGATGGCGGCGCAGCCCTGCTGCCGTACGATCACTACCGTTTAATTGACTGTTTTAACAGTGTCAAAAAAACGCTGATCACCCTGCTCAACGGGCTGGCGCTGGAAGACAACACTTACATCACGCTCAAACCTGATGACCAGAAGATTTACCGCGGCGAGTTGCTGACAGCCAAAGCGCCGGCGGGCAGCAAAGTCCTGTTGCTGCTGCGTTCGGAAAAACTCGAATCCTGGCACGTTCAGTTCACCGGCGGCGGCGAGTTCAAAATCGCCAGCCAGGACGCCATCAGCGCGCTCATTCAGCACGTGTTACCCGGCATTTCCTCGCAATGGGAAAACCCGTCACCGCGCGGCGTCCCCAACCGCAAAGACTCCTATTACTTCGTGCTGAACCAACATGAAAACGCCTGGAAACATGTTGAACAGCAGAAAAGTATCGCTTTCTACTGGGCCGATGCGCCCGAAGATTTACAGGTACAACTGGTGTTCATGGTGCCATCACAATGAAACTGATCGACTGCTATTTACCGGTGTTTAAACTGGCCGCCCGCTTTGCCCATCAGCCCGAGCTTTTCGAGGATTACGGCACATTCCACGCGCTTTGCATCACCCGGCTCGAACAGGCGGTGCAGGAAGCAGAGCATCACGACATTTCAGATTTTGAACGGGATCAGGCGTTCTTCGCTGTGGTTGTCTGGCTGGATGAAACCGTGCTGTGTTCCACCCTGCCCTTCGCGCAGAACTGGCGCAGCGATCTGCTCCAACGCCGATATTTCCAGACCGCCATCGGCGGCGAGATGTTCTTTGCCCGGCTGAGCCATCTGAAAGAAGAGCATTTGCAGGCGCGACAGGTGTTTCTGTTCTGCCTGCAACACGGTTTTCACGGCAAATACAGCACCGGGCAGGAGCAACCGGCGCTGTCGGCGTTGATTGACAGCCAGCGGAGCCTGTGTCTGCCGCAGGAATGGCAGACATGGCCGAATGACGCAGAGATAACGCCGGTGATCCTGCGCAAACGCTCGCTCGCGTCGTCCTCAAAGAGCCGCATCATCCTTGCCGTGCTGGGTATCGCGTTGATTCACGCCACCCTGGTACTTCTTCAGACCCTTTATTTTTCATAAGAACGTATGCTGAAAAAATTATTCGTTTTCGCCGGATGGCTGCTGCTGTTGTGCCTGGTGTTTCTGTTTTGCTGCACCGTCGGGCTGTGGCTGGAATGGAGTACGGGCACCATTTTACTGGTCTGGCTGGGTGTGCTGGTGGCCGGTGTGCTGCTGTGGGGCGCACTCCTCTGGTTCACCTTGCTGATCAAAGAGAAGAGAGTTAACCGTTTCTTCCAGAAGTTTCGCCTTTCCCGCCGGGAATACGTGCTGTTTGAGCACTGGAAATCCGGTGCGGCGGTGGTGAAACGCATTCAGCGCAAACGCCCGCCGATCCCCTGGTATCTGCTGCTGGGCGACCGCTGTGGCAAAACCTCTTTACTGGCGGGTTCCGGTCTGCCGATGTTTTCAAACGACGCGGGGGATAACACCGTTGTCCCGACCTATACCCTGCGCTGGTGGTTTTTCCGCAACGTCTGTTTCCTCGATCTTTCCGGGAATTTCCTGACCGGCGCGCCTGCGTTCCAGCGCGCATGGGGAAAACTGGTTGGCTGGATGGCGAAAGTCCCCGCTCCGGCAGGCGTGATGATTGGCCTGTCCGTGACCGATCTGATGAATGACGATATCAGCACGCTGCACGATAAAGCCCGCAAAATCCGCGCGCAAATCGAGCCGCTGATGCGCAAACTGAAACGTCAGTTGCCGCTCTACATCACCATCACCCAGTGCGACAAATTCCCGGCGTTCAGCCTGTGGACGCAACATCTTTCCGCCGAACAGCAACAACAGGTGCTGGGGTATTACTGGCAGACGCCACCGGACATCGACGGCAAAGATGCTTCCACCCTGCTGCCGCTGGTTACCGCACTGAAAAACGGTTTCGATCTCGCCCGCCTCAGCATGGCCGGTACGCCGGTTGCGCCCGACGTGCGTGCGGCGCTGCTTGATTTCCCGGAAGCGTTTATCGGGCTGCAAAATCCGTTGCTGGTTTTCCTGGCATCACTGTGTGAGCCCAACGCCTACTTCACCAATACCTCCCTTGGCGGCGTGTGGTTTACGGCCAGCGAGCAGCAGGATAAAAACAAAAGTCGCCGTACCTCCTACTTTGTCCACGATTTGCTGATGCATTATCTGCCTGCGTTCAGCAGCACCCGCGACGTGCTCTGGCAGCACAATAAAAGAGTCCGCCTGATGGCCGGGCGTCTGTTGCTGCTCGGTTGTGTCATCGCTCTCGGCTACAGCGCGGTGAAAAGCGCCGGATTAATGCAGCGCAACTACGCCACGCTTTCCTCGGCGTCGCTGGCAGAATTACTGGTCAAAAACGAAAGCCGCCACAACGCACCGCTGGTTTACCTGCCGTTTTCCACCGTACTCAATTACCAGCACCGGCTGATTGAACAGCGTCTGATGACCACGCTGCCGCCACAGGTTCTCAGCAGCACGCAGATGATTTCAGGGTATCAGCAGGCGTTTATGGATGCTTCTGCACAGGCTCAGCGCCAGATGGTGCTTGATCTGGCGCACACCATCATCACCCGGCAGGACATGCGTGACAACGTCACTCTCGACGCGCTCAGCCGTCAACCGGCGATCCCTGATGCCCTGCGGCTCAACGCGCCAGATCCGGCGGCGAGCGAACACGCACGGCTGGCGCAGGAGCGCTGGGTGATGCAACAGCCGATGAGCGCAGAGCATCTGGCAGCGCTGCACCGCCTGTTATCCACCCTGATCAATTACGATCAGTCGCTGGCATGGCTGGTGGCGCCGGCTGATTCACTGCCAGCGTTTCAGACCCGGGAGTTCTGGCCGCAAACGCAGGATGAGGAGACGCTGTCAGGCATCTGGACACGTCAGGGTGAAGCGCAACTGACCGAATGGGTGGCGTTGATCAATCAGGCGGGTGGCCGCACAGAGGAACCGCTGCTCCGGCATTTCATGCAGACGTTAACGGTCCAGCGCCAGAATGCGTGGCGTGACCTGCTGCTTTCCGTGACCCCGTGGCTTCAAAACAGTGAGCCGCGTTCGCTGACGCAGAGCCAGCTGATTGCGCTGAGCCAGGGGCAGAGCCCGGGGATTAAATTCGCGCAACGCATCGCCTTTGAACTCGACAACATTCCGGACAGCCATGCCCAGGTGTGGCTGAGTGAGCTGCGCCGGTTACAAAAACTTCCGTCGCAGGCGGCGGTACACCCGACCCTGCAAAAAGTACAACGGGCCGATGCGAAACTGCGCGTCGGGCTGACGAAATGGTTACAAGGCGGATCTTCCGCCACGTCCGCCACGTCAGCGGTACCGCAAACCGCAGTGTGGCTGAAATGGCAGTCCGCGCTGACCGCCGCCACCGGTGAAGCACTGAATCAGGCGGCACTCAGCCCGGTACTGACACAAGGGCTGTTCGCGACCCAGACTGATGCAAAAACTGTTAACCCGCTGGTCACCCTTTTCGCCAGTTTTGACCAGCTGCACAAAGCGATGCAAACGCACAGCGATGAAGCGGGCGTTGAAGCGGTCTGGACGCTGTATAAAAGCGATGCCAGTGCGCTGCTCTCCCACGCGCTGGCCCGTTCCGCCTGCTGGCTCAATGAACAGTGGCACAGCAAAATCATGTGGCCGATGAGTAAAAATGCCATCGGGCAGGATTACGCCTCCCAGCAAAGCCTGACCTGGCAGTATCTTGCCGACTTCGTGCGCGGGCCCGCCAAAGGGCTGCTGATCGTCAGCGATGAAGGGCCGCAGCCGGGTCAGTTCCGCGGTCAGACACTGCCGCTGAACGAAGAGTTTGTGCGGATCGCCCGCTATATGCTCAATCCTGAAGACGTGCTCGATGTTCCACAGCGCAAGAACACGCAGAACGCCGATCAGCTTTCCGTGCTGGACGACCAATTGCAGCAACTGACGCAGCAGAAAAAAGTGCTGGAGCAAAAACCTTACAGCCTCGCCATCGTCAGCGGCCCGGCAACCGTGCCGGAAGGCGCGCGCCTGATCCCAACCGGTGTCCGTCTTACGCTGGAATGCACGAACGGCAGCAAAGTGCTCGACAGCATGAACTTCGCCGAACAGGCCCAGTTCATCTGGTCTCCCGGCCAGTGCCAGACCGTCAACGTTGACGTGAAATTCCCCGCGTTCACCGCGTCTTATCGTTATACCGGAGACAGCGCGTGGCCTGATTTTCTCGAGAATTTCGCCCGTGGCGAAGCACTGCTTGATGCCCGGGATTTTGATGACAACGCAGATTCTCTGACCGCGCTGAACATCAAACATGTGCTGGTGCGCTTTAAACTGGCGGATCAGGCCATTTTGCAAAATGCCTGGGCGGGCTGGGCAAATGTTGCTGAGCAAGTGGACGCTCTCAACGAACAAAAACGGGCGCTGGAACAGCAGCAGCAAAACCAGACCCCCTCGGCAGCACTGCGCGGGCGCATGTCCGAGCTTCCGGAAAACGCGGCTGACTGCCGGTAATTGAATAAAAGGGATATTTATGAGCAGCTATTTAAAACGCATCGTTGACAAACTCACCCCGGAAAGCCGCAGCTGTCTGGATGCCGCCGTCAGTCAGGCGATTTCGCGCACCCACCATGAAGTGGACGTTGAGCATCTTTTGCTGGCGGTGATTGTCCAGCACAGCGATCTGATGGAAAGCCTGAATTTAGGCGCAGGTCTGGCGGCGGATGCCTTGCTGAGCGCCACCCAGCAGGCGCTGAACACCTTTCGCAGCGGCAACAGCCGCGCGCCGGTCTTTTCGACCGGGCTGGTTCAGTGGCTGGAAAAAGCCTGGCTGCACGCCAGCGCCAGCTGGGGACACACGCAGCTCGCCCCGGCCGCCCTGCTGGCCTGTCTGCTGGAAGAGAACACCGCACCGTCGTTAACCAGCGGCGTACGTAAGGCGCTGAACTGCCAGCGGGATGCGGCGGAACAGCTGCTGCTTGACGCGTGTAACACCCGCGAAAATGCAGCGTCTCCGGCCACGCAGAGCAGCAACAGCGCACTCGGCAAATTTACCCGCAATCTGAGCGCTCAGGCCCGTAAGGGTGAACTGGATCCGGTGCTGGGGCGCGAAGCAGAAATACGTCAGATGATCGACATCCTGCTGCGTCGCCGTCAGAACAACCCTATTCTCACCGGCGAACCCGGTGTGGGGAAAACCGCGCTGGTAGAAGGTCTGGCGCTGCGTATCGCCGCTGGCAATGTGCCGGAGGTGCTCAGACAGATGGACGTGCTGACGCTGGATCTCGGTCTGTTACAGGCCGGTGCCAGCGTGAAGGGTGAATTTGAAAACCGTTTACAGGCGCTGATGAAAGAGATCGCCAGCGCGCCTCAGCCGGTCATTTTGTTTATCGACGAAGCCCATACGCTGATTGGCGCGGGCGGTCAGGCCGGACAAAACGACGCGGCAAACCTGCTGAAACCGGCGCTGGCGCGTGGTGAACTGCGCGTGGTGGCGGCGACAACGTGGGCGGAATACAAAAAGTATTTTGAGAAAGATGCCGCACTGACCCGCCGTTTCCAGCTGGTGCAGGTAGCTGAACCGGGTATCGACAGCGCCACCGCCATGCTGCGTGCCATTGCACCGGCCATGTCTCGTCACCACGGCGTGCAGATCCTCGAAAGTGCGATCCATGCCGCCGTTAATCTCTCGAGCCGCTATATCGCCGGGCGACAACTGCCGGACAAATCCGTCAGCCTGCTGGATACCGCCTGCGCCCGCGTGGCGGTGTCACAATCGCATCATCCGAAAGAGATCGAAGACATCAACGCCCTGCTCAGCAATCTGCACACCGAGCGCGAGGCCTTACAAAAGGAAGGGCAGCACGATCAGCGGCTGGCGACGCTGGCGCTGCGGGAAACTGAGCTGCTGGCCGATCTCGCCCACCTCCGGCCGCTGTGGGAACAGCAAAAGAGTCTGGTGCAGCAACTGCAACAAAGTCGTGATGAGAGCGCTATCGCCGCCTTGCGCAGGGAGCTGGCTGAGCTGCATGAGGCTCATGCGCTGGTGTTTGAATGCGTTGATGCCACCTGCATCGCCGATGTGGTTTCCGGCTGGACCGGTGTGCCACTTGGCCGCATGGTAGAAAAACAACAGCAACAGTTGGGTGAATTACTTCACCGCCTGGAGCAGCGGGTTATCGGCCAGCGCCACGCGCTCTCCACCATCGCCACCCAAGTGCGCATCAGCCGCGCCAATCTGAACGATCCGCTGAAACCGACCGGGGTGTATATGCTGGCAGGTTCATCGGGCATCGGTAAAACCGAAACGGCGCTGGTGCTGGCAGATTTACTGTACGGCGGTGAGCAAAGTCTGGTGACCATTAACATGTCGGAATATCAGGAAGCGCACAGCGTGTCCGGCCTGAAAGGATCGCCGCCGGGTTATGTCGGTTACGGTCAGGGTGGCGTGCTGACCGAAGCGGTGAAACGCAATCCGTACAGCGTCGTGCTGCTCGATGAAGTGGAAAAGGCGCACCCGGACGTCATGGAGCTGTTTTATCAGGTATTCGATAAAGGGATGATTGAAGACGCGGAAGGTCAGTTAATCAACTTCCGTAACACGCTGATTATCATGACATCCAATCTGGCCAGTGCGAAAATCACCGCCGCCTGCGCTGAAGGGGAAACGTCGCCGGAAGCCCTGTGTACGCTGATCCGCCCGGAGTTCGAGCACGTGTTCCGTCCGGCATTGATGGGGCGCGTCACGCTGATCCCTTACCTGCCGCTGCAACCGAAAACGCTGGCGCAAATCATCCGGCTGAAGCTGGATCGCATCTGCCAGCGCTATCACGCCGCCAGCAACGGCGAGGTGCAACTGAGTTACAGCGAGAGCGTGGTGAGCTGGGTGGCAGAACTCTGTCAGGTGATGCAGAGCGGTGCCCGTGATATCGATCAGGCGCTGAACCGGCACATTCTGCCGTTGCTGACCGACACCCTGTTGCAGGATGAGAAACCCGTCCGGGGCGGCCTGAAGATTGGCGTCAGCAAGGATAAACTCGTGACATGGAGGGCTCATGACAAAAGTTAATTACAGCGTGACGCCGGGCGACGTGAAAATCAGCTGCCACGATCCCCGGCATCATCACGAATTTTTACTGCTCAGTAACAGCGTGAACGGCTGGAAAGGCCACGTGCACGACCGGTCATGGTGGCTCACGCAGGAAAACCAGTGCCTGGAGATTTTTCAGCGCCACGGCTACGACCTGCAAAGCGGCGTCTGGTTTTGTCTGATCAGCTGCCAGCGCCACGGCTGGGCGGGTATGGCCAATGCCACACTGCTGCTGGCGGAAGGGTTTGGCAAGAAGCAGCGCCAGTGCTGGCCGCCGGTGGCCGCAACCGATCTGCGTCAGCAAATTATCGAATGGTATTCCACCCATGCGGCGACCAGCCTGTACGGTTTGCCGCTAAACAGCGCAGAAGTCGATACCCTCCAGCAACTTGAAGGGGCGGTGTCGATGATGCTGGAACATGCGCTGGCCCTGCAATCGCGCAGTCAGGCCCCTCTGCGCAATCTGCTCGACTATCTGCAATCGAGCCGACAAACGCTGCAAAAGCGCGCCCTGATGGCGAAGCCTGCCGTGCCCGACGTCGCGCCTGCGCCGGTAACGCCTCCCGCAATCGTGCCGGTGGTCAAACCGGCACCCTTGCCTGCGCCACGCCCATGGAAAGCCTGGCTTTGCGGCGGCGGCGTGGGCATTGCGGTCACGGTATGCGTGATGAGTACCCTGAACTGGCTGGCGCAACCCTCAGCGGCGATCCGCCTGAATGCGCTCTGGCCTGGGAATGCATTCTCGGCCCGCTGGCAAAATCATCACACCGAACTGAGTGCCACGTTGCCGGACATCAACAGCTGGGCGCTGGTGAACAACCAGCTAAACAGTGTCGAGCTGCGTTTGCTGGAAGCTGAACAAAAGCGCAAACCCTATATGACGATTTCTGAGCTGAAAACCGCGATTTATCAGATGCGCCAGACACTCCAGCAGGGTGGCGAACCGGTGCAGGCGCAGCTGGATGACCTGCAACGTAAGCTCGACAAACAGCAACCCGTCAGCAACGCCGAGATTAAACAAATTGCTGAACATCTCGAGGCGTTAAACAGCCGGTTGATACTTTTAACGAATAAACAGTAGCCGCCCAGAAAAAATCACAACGTTTTGGAATCAATATGCCTGACCATTAACCCGGCGGGCATAGCCGTTTCCAAATTAAAGGAAATATCGAAAAATACATTCACCTGATGATATTCATTGAATAAGGGATATATTAAATGAAAAGATCGTTCCATCCTTATACCCGCCCGTCGGCGCTGCCTGTGAAATCAAAATTCATTACTGAACAGGTTAAAACCTTTCTGGAACCGCCTTACTTTCTTTCTGAAAACAGCAATAAGGGAAATGTTTATTTCCATTATACTAATGAAGCCGGTATGCAGGGTATCAGACGCGATAACGCCATTAACGCCAGTAATAAAAATGAACACGGCCAGCCCGCAGGTTTATGCCGGATCTATCTGACTGATATTGCGCCGGAATTGATGAGGCAGAACAGTGCCCGTTATGCCCCGCTTATTTTCGGAAACGCCCCGTATCAGTCGTGGCAAAATAAACTTCGTTATTGTTATGTTCTGAATCTTTCCGGGCTAAGCCCCGAAAAAGGGGACGGAGAACATATCTGTTATCTAAAAGATATCCCCTTCCTGCCGATACATTACAGACTCAATGGTCAGCTGATTAACAGAGTCATCGCCCGTAAAAATGTCGCCACAGGATTGGTTATCTGACCGCGTGACGAATGTAAAATGAAGCGTGTGCGGAGAGGTTTTCACTCCGCACGTTGAAAGTGCGTTTAAACGAGGTTAGTCATGCTTGCCCACAGTATAGATTTCGACAACCCTGTCCTTTGCATTAACTAAAAAGCTTACCCGGCCAGAATCTGTTAGCTTTGCTCTCCAGAGTTTATAGCCGATCTTCTGATGAGTCAGTTTGACGTCCCAACGTTTTTGTTCGAATTCACGGTCCAGCGGGCTCACATTATACTTTGTGATCAAATCGATAAACTCTTGATATTTATCAAATAATCTCTTCTCATTTTCAAAGAAAACCAAATGCGTTTCATCTATTGTCCAACGTTTCTGCTCTGGGATCTGGGTAAGTGAATTGAGAGAAGATTTACTGTTCTTTTTAGAAGTCTTTGATTCCGCACCCACTCCAGAAATATCAGGCGATGAACGCCATTTGCTCTTTTTACTTTCCACTTCAACATGTCTGAATGTCGAGGCTGAAACGGTCCGCTCACCGAATTCTGGGAAAAAACCGGGCAGCCGTGGGAACATGTCGACAATATTTTGAGGCGCGGGTTGAGCATTCTGCACCCTGGCTTTATTAAGATTTTGATTCGCTTTCTTTTGAGATTGCTTTCTCCGATTTCTGATTTCCATTTCTGAAATATGAGCTTTATCACGTTTAGAGATCCCCCTGCGTGAGATGGCACAATCCTCGTCATCAGAGGAGGGGTAATACTCCTCTTTGGGTGCAACCCAAATCGAATAACAATAGTCTAATATACTTTCACAGATACTTTTTTGCCCAGGCATAGCGATATAATCCATTATTGAAAAGTGAATAAAAATCGTCCGGCCATAAATTTTTAAGCCTGACTAATCAGTTCCCACATTACTCTTAATTCATTCTTATTTGAATGACATAGCTGAAATTACCCCATATTTCCTCTGCCACTGATCTGTACGTTATGTTTTTGTAAATGACCGTGAAATAATAGGACTTAGTTTACTCTTAAATATTAAAAAATCATTTATCAATCATGATTAACTTGTCAAAATAATTATTATAAATAATTCATTAAGATTTTATATTATTTGAAAATATAAATACCTGATGCGATGACTTACGTCGCATCAGGCGCAGTGATGAAGAAATAGTTAAGTTTTATTTCAGGTTTTGTTTAAAGAATGACGTCAGTTTTGCAAAAGGGATCAGATCGGTGCGGTCGTAGAGGTCAACATGACCCGCACCGGGTACGATAACTAACTCTTTCGGCTGACCGGCAAGTTTGTAGGCATCTTCACTGAATTCCCTGGAGTGCGCGTTTTCGCCGGTGATAAACAGCATTGGCCGCGGTGAAATCGTTTCGATATCGTTGAACGGATAAAAGTTCATAAACTTGACGTTGCTGGTCAGCGTCGGGTGCGTCGTCAGCGCCGGGGAAGATCCTTTGGGTGTGAATTCCCCGCGCGGCGTGCGGTAAAAATCGTAGAACTCTTTCGCCACCGGCGGCGTGTCCGCATCGATTTTATGCACTGTACCGCTGGTATAGCGTATTTCGCCGCCGGTGAATTCGCTGTAACGCTGCTGCGCCGCCTGTTCAATAATGTCCTTACGCTGCGCCAGCGTGAGTGAATGATTGAGTGCGTGACGGTTCACCGCCCCCATGTCATACATGCTGACGGTAGCAATGGCCCGCATGCGCGGATCAATTTTCGCCGCGCTGATCACAAAGCTGCCGCTGCCGCAGATACCCAGCGCGCCAATCCGGTTTCTGTCGATATCCGGGCGCGTACCGAGGTAATCCACTGCGGCGCTGAAATCTTCAGCGTAAATATCTGGTGCGACGGCGTTACGCGGTTTCCCTTCACTTTCGCCCCAGAAAGAGAGATCGATAGCCAGCGTCACAAAACCTTGTTCAGCCAGTTTCTGTGCATAGAGATTGGAACTTTGTTCTTTCACCGCCCCCATCGGATGCCCCACCACAATGGCCGGATACCTGGCATTCTTATCCCTGTCTTTTGGCATAAACAGATTTCCGGTGACCTCCATCTGATACTGATTTTTAAACGTCACCTTTTGCTGCGTCACTTTGTCGCTTTTGTAAAAGTTATCTGCGCCGCCAGACATATCGGCGCCGGTGGCGGCAAACGAGCTGATTAACAGCCCGACCAACATAGAAAAAATTTTCATCGAAATATCCTCAACAGGAGTGGTATGGGTTGGGCATCCGTTCGCCCGGTAAAAGTGAATATGTCGTCAGTGTTGTGTGCGTGATGTAACAAATGTCAGACAGGCCGCCAGAGTCAGCAGAACGCCGCTGATGGCGAAGGTGGTTTGCCAGCCCGCAGAGTCAAAAGCCAGCCCTCCGGCGGTTGAGCCCAGCGCGATGGAAAGTTGCACCACCGCGACCATCAGCCCGCCGCCCGCTTCGGCGTTGTCGGGAAAGGTACGCGCTACCCATGACCACCACCCGACCGGTGCCGCCGTCGCCACCAGCCCCCAAAGGCCCAGCAGCGGCGCGACAATCCAGAGCCGGTGCCCCGTCAGCATCAGCATCACGGCAATGGCCGTCATCATCAGCGGGATCGCCATCAGCGTCAGATAAAAGCCTTTGCGCAGAAAAACGCCGATGATCAGGGTGCCCATAAAACCGGCCATGCCGATGGTCAGCAAAATCAATGACAACGTGGAAACGTCAACCCCGGTCACCGTTTCAAGAAACGGGCGCAGGTAGGTAAAGAGCGCGAATTGCCCCATAAAGAAAAGCCCGCACGCCGCCATCCCGGTGGCAACCTGTGGTTTTCTGAGCAGGCGTAACACATTTCCGGCCTTTTTTTCCTTCGCCGCCGTTTTCATGGAAGGCAGGCTGAAGCACTGCCAGATAAAGACCACCAGCGCGACCGGCACCAGACAAAAGAATGCGCCGCGCCAGCCCATCACCGACCCCAGATAACTGCCGAGCGGGGCGGCGATCACCATCGCCAGCGCGTTGCCGCCGTTGAATATCGCCAGGGCGCGGGGCACCTGATCCCGTGGCACCAGCCGGATAGCCAGCGCCGCCGACATCGACCAGAAGCCGCCGATGACGACGCCAATCAGTGCGCGCCCAACCATGTAAGTCAGGTAATCAGGGGCCAGGGCTATCACCACGCCGGAAACAGCCATCAGGGTCGTCAGCCCTAAAAGCAGAATTTTTCGGTCAATATTTCCGGCCAGTGTTGAGATAGACAAACTGGTCAGCACCGCCAGCGCACCGGAGATGGCGATCCCCTGCCCGGCCAGCCCCTCGCTGATACCCAGATCGCGGGAAACCGGTGACAGCAGGCTGACGGGCATAAACTCCGACGCCACCAGCGCAAATACGCACAGGGTAATCGCCCATACCCCGTTCCAGTGCGCGGCCCGATGTTGGTCAGGCAGCGCGTTTTCAACGGCAGATGTCACATTTCCTTCCTTTTTCAACGCTAAATGATGAATTTTTGGCAAGCCCCGCCCGGTCTTTATTCACGGGAATAAAAACTGAAATAACATAAAGTTAAAGGGATAACGCCGGGAAAGTATTTCCTGTTTTGCGGACGTTATTGCTTGCCGGAAATTCTACAGGGCGGGTATATTCTTACTAGGTAATGAATCCTTAATGGGCTTATAAGCCCTGCTTATTAATAGAAGGACGGAAGCTGTGATGAAACGTAATTTCAATGATCTGATCGCTTTTATCACGGTCGCCCGTGAAGGGAGTTTTACCCGCGCTGCCGCGCTGCTCGGGGTCACGCAACCGGCGCTGAGCCAGACCATTACCGCTCTGGAAAATCAAATGGACATTCGCCTGCTCACGCGCACGACCAGAAATGTGTCGCCGACGGCGGCGGGAGAGAGGTTATTGCTGGCGATTGGCTCACACTTTGACGAGATTGAAGCCGGGCTGGATATGCTGACCGAGATGCGTGATAAACCGGCCGGCACCGTACGTATCACCTGCGGCCCGCACGTGCTTAAAACCCTGCTGATGCCAAAACTGTCGCCGTTATTACGCGAATACCCCGACATCCGGCTGGAATTTGATGCCAACCACGGCTTTCGTAATATCGTCGCCGATAAGTTTGATGCCGGTGTGCGCCTGGGTGACACCATCGATAAAGACATGATCGCGATGCCCGTCAGCCCCGCCTTACGCATGGCGGCGGTGGCCTCCCCGGCGTATTTTGCTAAACATCCGCTGCCGCAGACGCCGCATGACCTGCTGCAACACAACTGCATGAATATGCGCCAGACCACGTCCGGCGGGCTTTATGTCTGGGAGTTTGATAACGAAGAGGGGCCGGTCAACGTGCGGGTGAACGGGCAACTGACCTTTAATACTTCCGCCCCTATGGTGGATGCGGCGCTGGCCGGTCTGGGCATTGCATTTTTACCGGAAGAAGAGTTTGCGCCGCACATCGAAGAAGGCCGACTGCTGCGGGTGCTCGATGCCTGGTGCCTGCCGTTTCCCGGCTACTACCTCTATTACCCCAGCAGAAAACAGCATTCACCGGCATTTTCGCTGGTGATGGCGGCGCTGAAACTCGACTGAGGGGCGCGTCACTGGCTCTCGCGCACCTTGATCACCTTACGCAGTTGCGCCACATCTTTCAGCGGAGGCAGCCCGAAAATGCGCGCATAGTCGCGGTTAAACTGCGGCACACTCCGGTAGCCCACTTCCTGAGCGACATAAGTGACGCTCTGCTGACGGCCTAAAAGCAGCGTTCGGGCATGGAGCAGCCGGACACGTTTCTGATACTGCAACGGGCTCATGGCCGTTACCGCCTTGAAGTGCCGGTGAAACGCCGAAACGCTCATCGCCTCGCGCCCGGCCAGGGTTTCAACCACAAACTCTTCGGCAAAATGGTGCCTCAGCCACTGGATAGCATTGCTGATCCTCGCCAGCATCGTACCCGGCGAGGCAATATCTCTGAGCATCCAGCCGTGGGGGCCTTTGAGAACATGATAAAGAATTTCACGCTCGTAGCCCGGCGCGAGAGCGGGAATGTCATCAGGCGTTTTCATCAGACGCAGCATTCTCACCCAGGCATCAAGCAACTCCGGCGTGACTGACGCCACCGAGAACCCGCCTTCCGGCCTGCCCCTCATCTGCGAATGCGGTAAATCATCCAGCAAGGTGGCAACGCGCTGGGGATCGATGGTCAGGCTCACGGCCAGATAAGGTTCGCCGGTCAATGCCGGGTGAACTGCGCCCACCGCCGGCAAATCCACAGACATGACAAAGTAAGAGGCGGGGTCGTAATTAAAGACCTTCTCCCCCACCGTCATGGTTTTACTTCCTCTGAGGATCAGGTTGATCATCGGCTCATAGACTGCGGCCAGCGCCGCCGCCGGGACTTTCCCCTGCACCATGGCAACGCGCGGGATCCCGGTTTCTGTTCGCCAGTTCCCGGCATGAGCGGCCAGTCCGCGCAGTTCATCAAGTTGGGATTGCAAATCCATATCCTGCCTCAGCGGTAAAGGGGTGCGGGGAGCTTAAAGCAGAAACAGGCAAGAATCGAGCAGGAACGCAGAAGCCTCAGCCGGTGCCTTTCTTTAGTCTTACTGCACACCCACACAACGAGAGTCAACATCATGAAAGTCATTCTTATCACAGGCGGAAGCACCGGCATCGGGGCAAGTACAGCAATTGAGTGCGCAGCAAAAGGAATGGGCGTGATACTGACCTGGCATCGTCACCCGGAAGCGGCTGACGAGGTGGTCAGGCAAATCGACGCCGCCGGAGGCAAAGCCGTGGCAATGCAGCTTGATGTTTCCCGTACACAGACGTTTGCTGCCTTTCGTATACAACTTGTGGCAGTGCTGGAAGATGTCTGGCAACGCCGTGATTTTGATGTGCTGATCAACAACGCCGGTTTCGGCCTGTTTAACCCGATTGAAACCGTGACTGAAAATGAGTTCGACAGCCTGTTTAACGTCCATCTGAAAGGCCCGTTCTTCCTGACGCAAACACTGCTGTCGTTGCTCACTGATGGCGGCCACATTGTCAATGTGACCAGCGCCACCACACGCGTTACAACGTCCGGCGTTGCGCCTTATGCCGCCTTCAAAGGCGGGCTTGAGGTACTGACGCGTTATATGGCGAAAGAGTTTGGCCCGCGTCGCATTCGCGCAAATTCGGTTTCGCCCGGCGCAATCCGGACCGGGCTGGGCGGTGGCCTCAACGATGAGCTGGAAACATTGCTGGCGTCACAAACCGCACTGGGCCGCGTCGGCGAACCGGACGATGTAGGAAAGGCGATCGCAGGGTTGATTTCGGATGACAGCCGCTGGATCAATGCGCAGTCCATTGAAGTCGCCGGTGGCTACCACATTTAATGACGGACGGAGATTCTATGCTCGATCACATTTTTGTTTCAGTGCGTGATGTTGACCGTTCGGTCAGGTTTTACACCGCTGCGCTGGCGCCGCTTGGCATCACCTCGCGGGTCGATTACGACGGCAAAGACGGGCCGCCTGGGCACCCTGATCTCACCGGTTTTGGCGCACATGGCCGGATATTTTTCTGGCTGCGCCAGGCAAAAGCCACCGGCGATGCCTCGCATATCGGTTTTGTCGCCAGCAGTAAGGCCATGGTGGATGAGGCGTACGCCGCCGCAATCAACGCCGGGGCGAAGGATAACGGCGCGCCGGGCGCACGTCTTTATTACGATCCGCGCTATTACGCCGCCGGTGTGGTCGATCCTGACGGCTATACCCTGGAATTTGTCTACAAAAGCTGGCAGCACGACCTGCCCTGAAGGCACGCACCGCTGACGTGGGGTCAGCGGTGACAACGGAGGTTCTCCTCCTGCACAAAATCGATAAATGCCCGCAACGGCGCAGGGATCAGACGGCGATCGTTGTAGTAAAGATAGGGCCCGGAAAACGACAGCCACCACGGCTGTAAGATGGGTTCCAGCTCACCGCTGGCAAAGGCGGGTTGCAGCCAGTCTTCAAACAGATAGAGAATGCCGCCGCCCGCTTTCGCGGTATCCACCGCCAGATCCACCGCGCCGCCGACGCTGACCACCAGCGGGCCGCTGACCTGTACGCTGAGATTTTCACCCTCCCGCTCAAACTCCCAGGCAGTCATGATGCCGCTGGCATAACGGCCACGCAGGCAGGCGTGCTGCATCAGATCACGCGGGTGTGCGGGTCTGCCATGACGATCGAGATAATCCGCAGACGCAGCAGCGGCAAAACGCTGACGGCGCGGGCCGATGGGGATCGCCACCACGTCCTGTTCGAGACATTCATCGTAGCGGATACCCGCATCGCAACCGTCGCGAAACACATCCTGCACATTGCTTTCGGCGATGATCTCCAGCTGGATATCCGGATAACGTTGTAAAAACGCCGGCACCAGCGCCGGAAGAATCAGGCGCGTGGCGCTGACCGGCACGTTCAGCCGCAGCGTGCCGCCCGGCGTGTTGCGATAACGATTGATGGCGTCCAGCGCGGCATCGACCTCATTCATGGCCGGTAACAGGCGTTCCATCAGCGCCCGGCCTGCTTCGGTCAGCACGACGGTGCGCGTGGTGCGATGAAACAGGCGGATGCCGAGTTGCTGTTCCGCACGGCGCACGGCATCACTCAGCCGCGAGGCATTGCTGCCGGTGACCCGCGCCGCTTCCCGAAATCCCCCGGCTTTCGCCACTTCCACCACGGCGTGCAGCAGAGCGATGTCCATTGGCATTGTGCGTAACCTCGTACAGTTTGTCCTGATTTCACCGGATAGTTGCACAGCCAGTTGCCCGATACAATGAATGAACACACACAGGAGAACCCCCATGTCACAACCCTCAATGACTTATCGCCTCGGCGACCGTGAAGTTGGACGCTTAGGTTACGGCGCAATGCAACTGGCAGGCCCCGGTGTTTTTGGTCCGGTGAAAGATGAAGCGCGGGCGATTCAGGTGTTGAAAGACGCGGTTGCATCGGGCGTCAATCACATCGACACCAGCGACTTTTACGGCCCGCATGAAACCAACCGGCTGATCAAAAAGGCTTTGCATCCTTATCCCGATGATCTGTGCATCGTCACCAAAGTCGGCGCGCGGCGCGATGAAAAGGGGGGCTGGTTACCCGCGTTTTCGGCACCGGAGCTGACCCGCGCGGTGGAAGATAATCTGCGCAATCTGGGGCTGGAGACAATGGACGTCGTTAACCTGCGCAGTATGCTCGACGTGTATAAGCCCGCAGAAGGTTCGCTGGAACCACAGCTGGAAGCGCTGATGGCGTTAAAAGAGCGGGGGCTGATCCGCCACATCGGGCTGAGCAATGTGACTGCCAGACAGGTGGCCGATGCCCGCAAGCTCACGCCGATCGCCTGCGTGCAGAACATGTACAATCTCGCCAACCGCAACGACGACGCGCTGGTGGATGAGCTGGCTGAACTAGGGATCGCCTGGGTGCCGTTCTTCCCGCTGGGGGGGTTCTCGCCTTTGCAGTCAACACAGCTTAATGAGGTGGCCGCAGAATTACAGGCCACGCCGATGCAGGTGGCGCTGGCATGGCTGCTCAGGCGTTCTCCTAATATCTTGCTGATCCCCGGCACCTCATCATCGCAGCATTTGCAGGAAAACCTGGCCAGCGCGCGGCTGACCTTGTCGGATGAAGTGATGGCGAAACTCAACGAGATGAGCCGTTAACCCTGCCTTGCCAAAAAAAAGGCGCCTGCTGAGGGCGCCTTTGTTGTTTCTGAGGGGACATGTCGGTCAGACCGTGCCGGTACCGCCATCCGAACACCACACCTGTCCGGAGGTGTAGCTGCTTTCGCTGGAGGCTAACGCCACGTACATGCCGGCAATCTCGGCGGGCTGCCCCGGTCTGCCAAGCGGTGACTGCTCACCAAATTTCTCGACCTTTTCCTGCGGCTGGCCGCCGGAGGTTTGCAGAACGGTCCAGTACGGGCCGGGCGCCACGGCATTAACGCGAATACCGTCTGCGGCCAGTTGCTTCGCCAGACCTTTGGTGAAGGCGACAATCGACGCTTTGGTCTGTGAATAATCGAGCAGATTATCGCTCGGTAAAAATGCCTGAACCGAAGACGTATTAATGATTGCGCTGCCACGTGGCATATAGTCCAGCGCGGCTTTGGTGATCCAAAACATGGCATAGACGTTAGTTTTGAACGTGGCGTCAAAGGCTTCGGTGGTCAGGTCTTTGATCGAATTGCAGAACTGCTGACGCCCCGCATTGTTGACCAGCAGATCCAGCCCGCCAAGCTGTTCAGCCGCCTCATTCACCAGCGTCTGACAGAATTTTTCCTCACGGATATCGCCCGGTATCGTGACGATTTTCACGCCTTCCTTGCGCAGTAACGCCACCACATCTTGCGCATCCGGCTCTTCATCGGGCAGATAGTTTATCGCGACATCGGCCCCTTCACGGGCAAAGGCTATCGCCACCGCCCTGCCGATACCCGAGTCACCGCCGGTCACCAGCGCTTTACGCCCCTTCAGACGTGAACTGCCTTTATAAGAGGTTTCACCGTGATCGGGCACCGGGATCATCTTGCTGACCAGACCGGGGAACGGCTGCTTTTGCTGTTCAAACGGCGGTTTTGGAAAAGTGTCCACGTGCGGATCGTTAAGGGAAACGGGGATCGTTTTGTTGTTGTTCATACACAGGCTCCTTGTATAAAAACGAATGAAGGAACACTAAAGGTAGAACAGATTGACCCCGTCATGTGTCATTAAGGATATTTCTGAGTCTGAGGCACCCCTTGCCCGCCGCAGGGGAAACCCTTTCACTCATTTGCATTTCGACACAATTATTCGCCCCGCCTTACGGCCTGTTTCTCGTTATTATCCTGACCAGACTGAAAAGTACAGGCTTCGTTGCGACGACAAAGGACTGACGACGGACGTTATATTGATAGTTTTTAACGGGATATATTATGCGTTACTCAAAAATGATGATGTTGTCAGCTCTGGTTTTCTCCTCCGTGATGACGCTGTCGCACACCGCGTCTGCGGCGACCCCTTCTCATGAGATCAAATCGTTCTTCGATGACTCGACCGAATACAAACTGGGCGACACCGTGCCCGGTTTATACCGCACCAAGCCTTATGAAATTGTTGACTGGCAACAGCGCCACCTGCCCGCCCCTGACGCAGGCAGCCACTGGACCTACATCGCGGGCAATTACGCGATGATCACCGACACCGACGGCAAAATTCTCAAAGCCGAATCCGGCGATATCTACTTCCAGTAATACGATTGCGGGTGATGCAAAAAGGGCGCGCTACCTCAGGTAACGCGCCCTTTTCTGTGTCATGCCGCCGTCAGGCTTAACGCTCACGCATGGCTTCGTTCATTTTGTTCAGCGGTTTCAGCAGATAATCAAGAATGCTTTTGTTGCCGGTTTTGATGTCCACTGTCGCGATCATGCCGGGGAAAATATAAAACTTTTCATGATGCTTATTTTCCAGATAATTGGCGTTGGTCTTTATGTTCACGCGGTAATAATAGACGTCACGGCGAACCTCGTCCTGAATAGTGTCGGGCGAAATCGTGGTCACTTCTCCGTCAAAACTGCCGTAAATCGAATAGTCGTAGGCGGTGATTTTCACTTTGGCTTTCTGGCCGGGGTGAATAAACGCCACGTCGCGCGGTGAAATTTGTGCCTCCACCAGCATCTGATCGTCAATCGGCACCAGCGTCATCAGTTTGCCATTCGGCGGGATCACGCCGCCGACGGTGTTGACGTCAATATTCTTCACAATGCCTTTAACCGGGGAGAAAAACTCCAGACGGTTCAGGGAATCTTTACGGCCTAAAACCACCGAGCGTTGGGTTTCGATTTCCGCATTGGCTTTCGCCAGCTCTTCGCCCGCACGCACGTGATACTGGGTTTCCAGATCGGTGGCTTTGCTTTCCATTTCGTTGATCTGACGTTGCAGACGCAGCACCTCCACGTCGCTGGCCGCGCCCTGTTTCACCAGCGGCACGGTCATGCTCAGCTCGCGGCGGATCAACGCCACGCCCTGCTTCAGGCCGGAAAGCTGCTTCTCCAGGCTGTTACGGCTGGAGTTGTACAGTTCAGTTTCGGATTTCACCAGCTCCGGTTCATCGTCAAGATCGGCCGGAAAGGTCAGCGGTGTGCCGTTGATCTGTGCGGTCAGGCGTGCCGCCGTCGCCAGCGCGGCGTGCAGGCGTGACTGGCTTTCCTGCACGCCGGACTCGGTTTTCGTGCGGTCGAGCTGCGCCAGACGCTGGCCGCGCTCCACCACTTCGCCTTCGCGCACGTCAATACTGTGAACGATACCGCCCTCCAGCGATTGCACGATCTGTTCGTGCGCCGAAGGAATGACTTTGCCGGTGCCGGTGGTGACTTCGTCGAGCGTATAGAAATTCGCCCACAGCGTGAAGCACAACAGCATCAGCGCCAGGCTCCACACCAGCAGGGTCGAACGCGGCAACGTATTTTCACTCAGTGGCCGGTGATGGCGTTGGTTTCCATTCATGATGTCATCTCCTTATTGACGGCTTTCGCGGCCTGGGCTGGCTGCCCTTTCGGTCTGAAATGTTTACTGAGGATCTCGTCTTTGCTGCCGTCGAGCGTGATGCGTCCGTTGTCCATCACGATAATCCTGTCCACCAGTTGCAACAGCGCCAGACGGTGGGTGGCGACCACCAGCGTTTTGCCTTTACCCCACGCGGCCAGGTGAGTGATCAGATTCGCCTCGGAGATTTCATCCAGCCATGCGCTCGGTTCATCGAGCAGCAACACCTGCGGCTGCATGATGATGTGACGCGCTAATAACAGCGCCTGACGCTGGCCGCCGGAGAGGCCAACGCCGCCTTCGTGGATCAGGAAATTCAGGCCATTCTCTTTTTGCTGCACAAAGGTCAGCGCACCGCTTAACACCAGCGCCTGATGGATCTCGTCGTCCGTGGCCTGCGGTCTGCCCATGGTGATGTTGTCGCGCACCGAGCCGAAAAACAGTCTGGCGTGCTGATTGTGCAGCGCCACGTCACGGCGTAAATCCGCCGGATCGATCTGTTTGATGTTGACGTTATCCAGCACCACCTGCCCTTGCTGTACCTGCTGCATGCCGGCCAGCACCTGCAACAGCGTCGATTTACCGGCACCGTTTTTACCCAGCACGGCGATCTTCTCGCCCGGCCTGATGTGGAGGTTGTTCAGCGCCAGATTGGCCACTTTCTCTTCTTCGTCGTAATAGAACACCGCATCGTGCACCTGGTATTCACCGGCGATCTGCGCCTTATGCACCATTTTCTGCCCGTCTTCCTGATCGACAGGCCGCTGCATCAGTTCATCCAGCCCTTTACGCGCCACCTTGGCCTGCTGCCAGCGGGAGAGCACACCGGAGATCTGCGCCAGCGGCGCGATGGTGCGGGAGGCGAGGATAGTGGTTCCCACCAGCGCACCGGTGGTCATGTCGCCGTTCATCACCAGATAACAGCCCACCAGCAGCACGATGGCGTAAACGATCGACTGCACTTCCTGCGTCCAGGTCATCAGCAGGCTGGTGAGAAAACGCTGACGCATACTGATGTCGGCGGAGACTTCGTTGCAGTGGTTCCACTGATTCTGAAAGCGCTGTTCAGCGCGCATCAGTTTGATGTCTTCCAGAGATTCCACCGCTTCCACCAGTGAGGCGTTTCGCACTGCGGATTCGCGCATGCCTTCGTTCGCCAGTTTCGCCAGCGGTTTTTGGATCAGTAACCCTGGGATCAGCAAAAGCGGGATCGCCAGCAGCACCACAAACACCAGCGGGCCGCCAATCATCCACAGAATGACCGTGAATAACAGGAAGAAAGGCAGGTCGGAAATCACGCTGATGGTGGTCGAGGTGATCAGTTCACGCACCGATTCCAGCTCGCGGATTTGCGAAATAAAGGAGCCGGTGGATTTGGAGCGGGCGCCGTTTTTAATGCGCAGCGCGCGGCCAAAAACGCGGTCGGAAATGCGCAAATCGGCGCGTTTCCCCACCACGTCAGAAATATGGACGCGCACCATGCGCATCACGAATTCAAACACAATGGCGATCATCACGCCGCCGAATAACACCCACAGAGTCGGCACCGACTGCGAGGGCACCACGCGGTCGTACACCTGCATGGAAAACAACATACCGGCCAGCGCCAGCACGTTGGCGATCATCGCCGCCACCATGATGTCGCCGTAGCGGCGCCAGTCTTTCAGGGCCAGATCCCAGAACCAGTTCTTTTTGTACGGCTTGATGTAGTTATCAACGCGCGCATCCGGCAGGGCCTGCAAAGGGCGCAGCAGAGTGATGCTCTGCACCCGCGATAAAAGCTGTTCAGGGGTGAGCGTGGTTTCCAGCCCCTGATCCTCGGTAAACTGCACGGCGCACTGGCCGCTGGCGTCCAGATGCGTCACCACGCCCAGACGGCCATTGTCCAGCGTCAAAATAAACGGCACGGACATCGGGTCCAGATCGGCAGGATGGAATGAGCGGGTCACGCGCGCCAGCCCGAGTTTATGCGCCATCTCATCAAGCACGTTGTCTTGCGGTGCGCCCATCTCCCAGGCGAGCGTGGCTTTCACATGCTCTTCTGAATAATCCAGACGATAGTGGCGGGCGACATCCAGCATGGCGCTCAGCCACGCGGTATACCCCTTTTGTTTCTCCGCCTGCGCGGCGCGGCCATCGAACGCCACGGCCTCCGGTGCGGTACTGCTTTTCTCTGACATGATCTCTTTATTCATCTGCATTGTTCCCTAATTCATTGTTCCTTCACGTTCATTCCAGAACATGAATATTGAGCGGGAGAAGCGGAGCAGAGGATCATCCCTCTGCCCCGCCGCTTTCCGGTTGCCGTTAGCCAACCACTAACTGATGGTTCGCCAGCAGCGTCGCCAGATCGGTGTGAACGTTGGTCAGCGTGGCGATGGTGGTCATCGACTGCGCTGTGCCGCTGCCATCCAGATCGACCTTGATGACGGTGTCGTTGCCTTCAGTGCTGACGCTCAGGTACTCCGCCAGATTGCCGACGCCAGCGCCCAGGGTGGCGACGCCGTTCACGTAGCTGGCATCTGCCGTACCGGTGTAACCGCTCGACTGCAACAGATCGCTCAGATCAAGACGGTCGGTGTTCGCCGTGCCTTCCCATGTGCCGACCGTAAAGCCGTTGATGGTGTCGGCACCGTTACCGCCGGTGGCGTCAGAACTGTCCAGCAACTTGTACAGCAGCGTGTCGTGCCCGCCGTTGCCCAGGTTGAAGGTGTCGTTGCCGCCGCGCCCTTCGAACACGTTATCGCCCGCGCTGCCGGTGAACACATCGTCAAAGTTCGACCCGGCAATGCCTTCGATATCTTTGAAGGTTGACGTGTTGAACCCGGTATTCTGGGCATTGGTGTTGCTCAGATCCACGGTGACTCCGCTGGTGGCATTGCGGTAATCGACGATGTCCTGACCCCCGGTGGCGCTCCATGTCGCATGGTCTGACGTGGTGCTCCAGCCGCCGGAACCGTTGTAGATATAGGTGCCGCTTTCCGCGATAAACGTATCGTTGTAGCCGGTTCCGGTAAGGGTGCCGCTTTGTCCGCCGGTGGCGGCATCCGCCGTTACCGAGTAGCTGCTGGTGCCATCGCCTGCGGTCAGGTCAGTCCAGGTGGCATTGGACGACACGCCGTTGATGTTGCGCACCAGCACCGCCGAATAGGTTTCATTCGGATCCAGCCCGTAGAAGTTCACCAGCGCCGAGGCATCGTTAATCCCGATACCTGACTGGGCGTTGATGATCTGCGAGGCCACCAGTTCACCGGCTGAGTTGTACAGCTGAACGGTATTGCCGTAGAACACGTTCATCCCTTCGCCGTCGAGAATGCGCAGGTGGATCGCCGTGCCGTCGGCAATGGTGCTGTTGTTGGCGATGTACACCACTTTGCCGTTAGCCTGCGACACCAGCAGATCCTGTGTTCCGTTCCAGTCGTAATCGAGGGTGGCAATCCCCGTGACGTTGACCAGTGCGGTGGCCAGCGTGTTGCTGCTCCAGTTGTTACCGGTGCCGTCATTCATAAACAGCGTGGCGGTCTGGCTGCCGGAGTAGGTGCTGAACTTGATGATGTCCATATCACCGTCACCGTCCCAGTCCACGGCGGCGGAGAGATACCCGGCTGATGCCGCATTGGTCGTCGCCGCGCCCACCGCCGTTGGCGTGGTCAGCAGGGTGCCCTGCCCGCTGTTGTAATAAATCGCGCCGCCATAGTTGTACGTGCCGTTCGGATTCAGACCGGAGGAAATGTACAAATCCATCAGGCCGTCGCCGTTGAAGTCCGCCCATGTCATCGACGCCGCCGTGGTGGTGTTGGCCGCATTCGGCACAAAGACGTTGGCGATATTTTGGGTTTCTGTCAGCGTGCCGGTTCCGTTGTTGCTCACCACCGTCAGCGCATACGCGCCGTTGCGGTTGGTGTGCTGAACGATGTCCACGGTACCGTCGTTGTTGATATCCACGCCGGAGATTTCACGGTATGTCACCCCCGCCAGCCCTGCCGCGCCGTTGGTACCGTCCGCGGAAAGTACGCCGTTGTTATTGACCAGATACGTACGGGAGTCGCCGCCCGCATCGCCGTAGGCCAGATCCACCCAGCCATCGCCGGTTTTGTCATAAGCAATCACGCCGCCGTACCAGATCAGCGTGCCGACAGCCTGCTGGCCGTAGGTGTAAGTGCCGTCCGGGTTCGCCGTCCATTTGCCCTGGATGCTGCCGCCGTAGTTGGTTTCCGTCGCATAAATGTCTGACGTGCCGTTACGGTCGGTATCCGCCAGCGTATAACTCACCACAATGTTGCCGCGGGAGTTGGTCAGCGTGGTGCCGGTATAGCTGTTCAGGTCGGTACTGGTGTAATCGGAGATACCGGTGACAATGTTCCACAAACCGTTAGCGTTCACGCTGAACGCCATCGCGTTGGTGGTTGTCGCCCCTGCGGTGGTGGCCCAGCTGGTGTCCACGGCGGTTTCGGCATACACGATGATCGCGCTGGTGCTGATGCCCGCATCGTTACCGTTACCGGCGCTGCTTCTTACCTGCGCGGTCACGTCATAACTTGCCAGCCCCAGTGCGCCCGGCACCTGCAAATACCAGGTGTTGTTGAGCGGATCGACGACCACGGCACCGCCAGCTTCCGACGTGTAGGTCACGCCGTTGACCACCACCTGCACATACATGCCTTCGCCCAGTGATTCGGACAAAGTCCCGCTGATGATCGGCGTGGTGTCCTGCGTAGATTCCGCTGTCACGGTGGCAATGGTGGTCGGAATTGACGTATCCACGGTCAATGTAAAATCGGTGGATGACGTGGTGTTCCCCGCCAGATCCTGCGAAGTCGCGACGTAAACATAGGTGCCGTCAGCCAGCGCCGAATCCGAGAAGGTCCAGGCCAGACCGACCACCGTCGCGACGCCAACAAACACGCCGTTGCGGTAGATCTTCAGCACTTCGCCATCGGCCAGTGCCTTGCTCAGCGTGCCGCTCAGCGTCGGTGCGGTTTCATCGGTGTAAGTGCCGGAACCGAAGGATCCCTGACGGTCGCCTTCGTCATCCGAATACTGAACGATGGTCGCTACCGCTTCCGGGTTCAGCGTGTCGATGACCACGGTCTGGCTGCCGATCGTGCCGATGTTGCCTGCCTGATCGATAACCCGGACCTGCACGTTATGATTGCCGTCGGTCAGCACGGTGCCGGTGGCGTCATAGCTCCATGACTGGCCGTTGACGATCACATCCGTCCAGGTGTTGCCGCCGTCGAGGCTGATTTGCGCCCTTTCGTCGGTCGCCAGCGTCGCGCTCAGCCTTCCCGTGAACGTCAGGGTATTGTCGCTGGTAATAAAGTCACTGGCGGAATCGCCGGTGTCAGTGCTGATCGCGCCAATGGTGATGAGTTGCGTCGGCGCGGTGGTGTCAATGGTCACCACCTGCTGCGCGGTCTGGCCAACGTTACCGGCCTGATCCACCACGCGAACCTGATACAGCGTCTGGCCGTCGGTCAGCGTGCGGCCATCCACGTAGCGCCAGGTGCTGCCCTGCAGCGTCACGGTGGTCCAGGTCGCGCCGTTATCGACACTGATCTGCACCACTTCGCCTGCGCCAAGTTCCGCGCCAATCGAGCCGGTGACCGTCAGCGAGGTATCGCTGGTCACGAAGTCGCTGTCTGAAATACCGGTGTCCGTGCTGATGCTGTCGATGGTCACGGTTTTAGTGCTGTCCGGCGCAACGGTATCAACGGTAACCACTTTCGAGGTCACGCTGCCGACGTTACCCGCTGTGTCCACCACGCGGACGTTATAGGTGTAATCACCGTCCGTCAGCGTGCGGCCATCCACAAATGTCCAGCCGGTGCCGATGGTGGTCGCGTTCGACCAGGTCACACCGCCATCGAGGCTGACCTGCACGAACTCGTCGGCAGCCAGCGCCGCGCCGAGCTTACCGGTGACGGTCAGCGCGGTGCTGCTGGTCACAAAGTCGGTGCTGCTCAGACCGGTATCCGGACTTATTGCATCAATACTGACGGTTTTTCTGCTGTCCGGTGCCGTGGTATCGATCGTGACCACCTGGCTGGCGGTCGCGCCGACGTTCCCGGCCAGATCGACCACGCGCATCTGGTAGTTGTAATCCCCGTCGGTCAGCGTACGGCCATCAATATAGGTCCAGGTAAGGCCGCTGATGCTGACGTCTTGCCAGGTAGTGCCACCGTCGAGGCTGATTTGGGCATACTCATCCGCCCCCAGCGCCGCGCCGAGCGTGCCGCGCAGGTTAATGGTGGTGTCGCTGGTGATAAAGTCGCTGCTGCTCAGGCCGGTATCCTGCGAAATCGCATCGATACTGATGGTCTGGCTGGCGTCCGGTGCCTGGGTATCAATTACCACGGTCTGCGCCGCCGTCGAACCGACGTTGCCTGCCGCATCAATCACGCGCACGTTATAGGTGTAACTGCCATCCGCCAGCGCGCTCCCCTGCGCATAGCGCCAGGTCGTGCCGGTCACGGTTAAGTCAGTCCAGGTCACCCCGCCATCCAGGCTGATTTGCGCGAATTCGTTGTTGCCCAGTGCCGCAGACAGCGTGCCGTTAAGCGTGATGGTGTTGTCGCTGGTCACGAAATCGCTGTTGCTGCGGCCGGTATCATCGCTGATCGAATCCAGGGTGATGGTCATCGATGGCGCGGTGGTGTCTACCGCAATGTCGTGACTGGCCGCACCGACGTTGCCGATGCTGTTGGTGACCGACGCGGTGATGGTGTAATTCTCGCCATCCGCCAGTGCGTTCACCGCATTGGCGCTGAGGTTCATCGTCCAGTTCTGGTCGTTGCCGACCTGCGTGGTGTAGCTCTGGCCGTTCAGCGTCACTGTCACGATGGAACCTGCCGGTGCCGTTGAGGTGCCGGAAATCGCCAGCGGCCCGGCGTGTTCCGCCGCGCTTATCACGTCGTCCTGCGCGAAGGTGTTGATGGTGACTTCAGGCACCACACCGCTGAGGCTGACAGAAGAATCCGCCGCTGCCGGGTTCCCCGCCACATCCGTCACGGACGCGCTGACGGTATAACTGCCGTCGGCCACACCGTTGAAATCTGCCGCAGGCACATTCACGCTCCACGTCCCTTCTGCGGTAACGGTGCCGTGGTATTCGCGGTTGTTGAAGGTCACGGTGACCGTCTGACCGGCTTCTGCCGACGTGGTGCCGCTGATGGTCTGACCCGCCTGTTGCTCGGTGGTGTTGATGATGTCATCACCGGCAATGGTGCTGATGGTCAGCGTCGGCGCAAGGGTATCGACAATCACTGACGCGCTCGCCGAGGCCGGGTTGCCCGCCACGTCCGTGGTGCTGGCAGTGACCGTCAGGGTGCCATCCTGCAAGGCCGCCACGTCGTCCTGTGGAACCTGCAGCGACCAGGTGCCGTCGGCGTTAACCCGCGCGGTATACGTGACACTGTTGAGCGTCACGCTCGCCGTCTGACCGGCCTGCGCCGTGGAGGTGCCGCTCAGGGTTAATGGCTGCCCCAGCTCCGCCGCGTTCAGCATGCCGTCGGCGGTGATCGGGTTGATCAACAGCGCCGGTGCGGTGGTATCCACCAGCACGTCATGGCTGGCGCTGGCCGGATTACCCGCCGTATCGCGGGCGCTGGCGGTCACGGTGTAGTTACCGTCCGTCAGGCTGGCGACATCGGTCGCCGGAACGCTCAGCGTCCAGTCACCGTTGACATCCACCTGTGCGGTGTAGGTTTTGCCGTTCAGCACAACGGCGACTTCTGTGCCGGAAATCAGTTTTTCACTGCTGCCGGAAAGCGTCAGGCTGTTGCCGTGCTCCGCCGCATTGATGATGTCATCCTGCGCAATCGCATCGATGCTCAGGCTGACCGCATCGGTATTGACGGTGATCAGATGCCCTGTGCTGCCGGTGTTGCCCGCGCTGTCAGTGATGCTCACCGTGAAGGTCGTTTCGCCGGAGGCCAGCGCGCTGATCACGCTCGCCGGTACGCCGACGCTCCAGTTACCGCTGGCGTCCACCACGGTGGTGTAGGTGTTGCCGTCAATCACCAGCGTCACCAGATTGCCCGCCTGCGTCCCGGTGCTGCCACCGGTGATCACCTGCGCCTGCGCATGTTCTGCGGTGTTCAGCACGTCATCACCGGCGACGGTGTTGACGGTGACCACCGGCGCGGTGACATCCACCAGCAGCGAGCCGGTTGCGCCGGTGGTGTTACCGGCGATATCGCTGACGCTGGCGCTGACGGTATAAGTGCCGTCGGTGATCGCCACCGCGTCTACCGCCGGCACAGTGGTGTTCCAGGTACCGTCTGCCGCCACGTCGGCGGTGTAGGTTTTACCGTTAAGGGTAATCGTCACCTGCTGACCGGCTTCGGCGGTTGTCGTCCCGCTCAATACCACATCTGCGCCCGCTTCGGCGCTGTTGAGCACGTTGTCACCGGCGATCACGTTAAGGCTCAGCGTTGGCGCGGAAGCATCCACTTCTGCGGTATTCGCCGCGCTGGCGCTGTTGCCCGCCGCGTTGGTCACGCTGACGGTCGCCGTGGCGTCGCCGTCTTTCAGCGCCGCCATGTCTGCCGCCGGAACGGTCACGCTCCAGCTGCCGTCGTCGCCCACTTTGGCGGTGTAAATGTGACCGGCAAAGTTAACGGTCACGTCGCGACCGGCTTCGACGTTTTGCGTCGTGCCGCTCAGGGTCAGGTCTGCCGCTTTCTCCGCCGCGTTGATGATGTCGTCCACCGCGATGGTATCGACGGTGATCGCCACGCTGCTCAGATCAACGGTGATGTTTTGCGTAATGCTCACCGGATTGCCGGAGGCGTCCGCGCCGCTGACGGTGATGGCAAGCTCGCCCGCTGGCCAGTTCGCCACGTCAGCAGCAGGGATTGCCGCCGACCAGCTGCCGTTGGCCTGTACGCTTGCGGAATATTCCACGCCGTTCACGGTCACCGTCACAGTGCTGTTCGGTTCGAGATCGGTGCTGGTGCCGCTGATGATTTGGTTTTGCTGGATTTCGATGCTGTTGACGATATCGTCACCGGCCACGGTATCCAGACGCAGGCCCGGCAGGTTGGCGTCGATGGAGATATCACGCTCGTTCGAGCCAGTATTTCCATGCTGGTTGGTCACGCTGGCGCTGACGGTCAGGTCGCCGTCGCCGAACCCTTGCAGGTCAGCCGATGGCACGCTGACGCTCCAGCTCAGATCTGCCTGGACTTTAGCTTCATACGTTTTGCCGCCGAGCGTAATGGTGACAGTGTCACCCTCTGCCGCGTTGGTGACGCGGCCGCTCAGGGTCTGGTCTGCCGCCGCTTCGGCAGCGTTGATCACGTCGTCGCCCGCCACCGCATTGATGGTGACGGATGGCAGCGAAGTATCGACCAGCAGGTTAGCGCTTTCGGTGATGTTGTTGCCGATATCGCTGTTGGCGCTGGCGGTCACGCTGTAGTTCGCCTCGCCCAGTGCCGCCAGTGCGCTGGCCGGAACCGTCAGGCTCCAGACGCCCGCCGCAATCTGCGCGGTATAGGTCACGCCGTTCAGCGTCACGGTAACCTGCGTGCCTTCGCTCAGGTTGGTGCCGGTGCCGGAAATCGTCAGGTCTGCACCTTTTTCAATGGCATTCAGCACGTTGTCCTGCGAAATCGCATCAATGCTCAGGCCCGGCAGGCCGGTGTCGACGGTGACATCATGCGTCTGAGAACCGGTATTGCCTGCGCTGTCGGTGATGCTGACGCTGACGGTATAAGTGCCGTCAGAAATCCCGCTGATCACGCTGGCCGGTACGCCGACGCTCCAGTTGCCGCTGGCGTCCACCACGGTGGTGTAGGTGTTGCCGTCAATCACCACTGTCACGGTGTTACCGCTGACCGTGCCGGTGCTGCCGCCGCTGATCACCTGCGCCTGAGCGTGTTCGCTGAGGTTGATGACATCGTCACCGGCGATAGTGTTGATGGTCACCACCGGCGCGGTGACGTCCACCAGCAGCGAGCCTGTCGCGCCGGTGGTGTTACCGGCAATGTCGCTGACGCTGGCGCTGACGGTGTAAGTGCCGTCGGTGATCGCCCCCGCGTCTGCCGCTGGCACCGTGGTGCGCCAGGTGCCGTCTGCCGCCACTTCCGCGGTGTAGGTTTTTCCGTTAAGGGTAATCGTCACCTGCTGACCGGCTTCGGCGTTTGTCGTCCCGCTCACCACCACGTCTGCACCCGCTTCGGCGCTGTTCAGTACGTTGTCACCTGCGATCACGTTAAGGCTCAGCGTTGGCGCGGAAGCATCCACTTCAGCGGTATTCGCCGCGCTGGCGCTGTTGCCTGCCGCGTTGGTCACGCTGACGGTCGCCGTGGCGTCTCCGTCTTTCAGCGCGGCCATGTCCGCTGCCGGAACGTTCACACTCCAGCTGCCGTCGTCGGCCACTTTGGCCGTGTAAATGTGACCGGCAAAGTTAACGGTCACGTCGCGACCGGCCTCAACGTTTTGCGTTGTGCCGCTCAGGGTCAGGTCTGCCGCTTTTTCCGCCGCGTTGATGATGTCGTCAACCGCAATGGTATCGACGGTGATCGCCACGCTGCTCAGATCCACGGTGATGTTTTGCGTGATGCTCACCGGATTGCCGGAGGCGTCCGCGCCGCTGACGGTGATCGCCAGAGAGCCCGCAGGCCAGTTCGCCACGTCCGCTGCCGGGATTGCCGCCGACCAGCTGCCGTTGGCCTGTACGCTTGCGGAATAATCCACGCCGTTCACGGTCACGGTTACATTGCTGTTCGGTTCGAGATCGGTGCTGGTGCCGCTGATGATCTGATTTTGCTGGATTTCGATGCTGTTGACGATGTCGTCACCGGCCACGGTATCCAGACGCAGGCCCGGCAGGTTAGCGTCGATGGCAATTTCGCGCTCACCGTTGCCGGTGTTGCCGTGCTGGTTGGTCACGCTGGCGCTGACGGTCAGGTCGCCGTCGCCGAACCCTTGCAGGTCAGCCGATGGCACGCTGACGCTCCAGCTCAGATCTCCCTGCACGTTGGCTTCGTAGGTTTTGCCGCCGAGCGTGATGGTGACAGTGTCACCCTCTGCCGCATTGGTGACGCGGCCGCTCAGGGTCTGGTCTGCCGCCGCTTCGGCGGCGTTGATCACGTCGTCACCCGCCACCGCGTTGATGATCACGGATGGCAGCGAGGTATCGACAAGCACATTGTGCGTGGCGCTGCCGGTGTTGCCCGCCGCGTCGGTGCTGGAAGCGTTCAGCGTGTAGTTCGCTTCGCCGAGGTTTGCGACATCAGTTGCCGGAACGTCCAGCGTCCAGACGCCGCCGCTGACCTGGGTGCTGTACGCTTTGCCGTTAAGAGTCAGGGTGACGGTTGAGCCGTCCGCGCCGTCGCTGGTGCCGCTGACGGTGAGGGCTTCGCCTTTTTCAATGGCGTTGATCACGTCGTCAGAGGCCACGGTGTTGATGGTCAGCGCCGGAGAAACGGTATCAACCGTAACGTCGTGCGTGGCGGAGCCAGGATTGCCCGCCGCGTCTTGCGCGCTGGCGGTGACGGTGTAGCCGGTATCGTTCAGGGTGCTGACGACAGACGCCGGAACGCCGACGCTCCAGTTGCCGTTCGCATCCACCGCGGCGGTGTAGCTGTGGCCGTCAATTTCAACCGTCACCAGCCCGCCCGCAGGAACGCCGGTGCTGCCGCCGGTGATCATCAGGTTTTGCTGATGCTCCTGCGCGTTGATCACGTCGTCGGCTGCCACGGTGTTGATGGTCAGGGTTGGCGCGGTCACGTCCACCAGCAGCGAGCCGGTTGCGCCGGTGGTGTTACCGGCAATGTCGCTGACGCTGGCGCTGACGGTGTAAGTGCCGTCAGTGATCGCGCCCGCATCCGCCGCCGGTACCGTGGTGCGCCAGGTGCCGTCTGCCGCGACTTCCGCGGTGTAGGTTTTACCGTTCAGGGTAATCGTCACCTGCTGACCGGGTTCGGCGTTTGTCGTGCCGCTCACTACCACGTCTGCGCCCGCTTCCGCACTGTTGAGCACGTTGTCACCGGCGAGGGTGTTGATGGTCAGCGTTGGCGCGGCGGTGTCTACTTCCACAGTATTCGCCGCACTGGCGCTGTTGCCTGCCAGATTGGTGACGCTCACGGAAACGGTAGCGTCGCCGTCTTTCAGCGCCGCCATGTCTGCCGCCGGAACGGTCACGCTCCAGCTTCCGTCGTCGGCCACTTTGGCGGTGTAGGTATGACCGGCGAAAATCACCGTGACATTCTGACCGGCTTCAACGTTTTGCGTTGTGCCGTTCAGGGTCAGATCTGCCGCTTTTTCCGCCGCGTTGAGGATGTTGTCGGTGGTGACGGTGTCGATGGCGATCGCCACACCGGTCAGATCCACCGTGATGTCGTCAGAAATGGTGACATTGTTTCCGGCTGAGCTGGTGCCGCTGACGGAAACCGTCAGTGCGCCCGCAGGCCAGTTCGCCACGTCCGCTGCCGGAACGGCCGCACTCCAGCTGCCGCTGGCACTCACATTCGCCCGATACTCCACGCCGTTGACCGTCACGATCACCGTGCTGCCTTCGGCAATGCCGGTGCTGGTGCCGCTGATGATCTGGTTTTGGTTAATTTCAATGCTGTTGACGATATCGTCACCGGCAATGGTATCAATGCGTAAACCGGGGATCGCCGCGTCGATGGCAATATCACGCTCACCGGAACCGGTGTTGCCGCTGAGATTGGTCACCGTTGCGGAAACCGTCAGCGCGCCGTCGCCCATTGCGGCGAGATCGGCAGCCGGAACGGTCAGACTCCAGGTCAGGTCATTTTGTACTTCGGCGTAATACGTCTTGCCGCCCACGGTGACCACCACCTGTTGCCCCGCTTCCGCATGGAGCACGGTGCCGCTGATCACCTGATCGGCGGTCACTTCGCTGGCGTTGATCACGTCATCACCAGCTACTACGTTGATGGTCACGGCCGGGCTGTCAGAAGAGGTTTGCAGGCCTTTGCTGACTGAACCGCTGTTGCCGTACTCGTCGGTGCCACGCACGCTCACCTGATACAACGCCTGTCCGAGGTTCGCCAGATCGCTGGCCGGAACGTCTGCACTCCATGCGCCGTTGGTCACGATGCCCTGATAGTCCAGTCCGTTAAGCGTGACGATAACCTGGGTGCCATCCGCCAGACCGGACACCGTACCGGTGATGGTCAGTGTGGTGAGCGCTTCGGTGGCATTAAGGATGTTGTCGCCACCGGCCATGTCATTGATGGTAAATACCGGCGCGGTCGTTTCGACGGTCACATCGCGGTTTGCAGAACCCGTGTTCCCGGCCACGTCCGTCGCCTGTGCGGTGATGGTGTAGCTGCCGTCGTTCAGACCGCTGATCACGTCCGCCGCAACGCCGACGCTCCAGTTGCCGCTGGCGTCGCTGACCGTACGGTAATCGACGTTATTGATGGTGACGATGACAACGCTGCCTGCCTCCACGCCGGAGACGGTGCCGCTGATGACCTGCGCCTGCGCATGTTCGCTGCTGTTAATGACGTTATCGCCCGCGACGGTGTTGATGGTCACGACCGGCGCGGTGAGATCTACCTGCGCGGTGCCTGTTGCCGATGCCGGGTTGCCCGCGATATCGCTGACCGAGGCGTTGATGGTGTAGCTGCCATCGCCCAGGCCGGAGAACACAGTGCCCGGTACGGTGGTGGTCCAGGTGCCGTCTGCGGCAACCTGCGCAAGATAAGTATTGCCGCCGAGCGTAATGGTGACGGTCTGCCCGGTTTCAGCGGTGCTGGTGCCGCTCAGCGTGACGTCTGCATTGCCCGAAACCGCGGTCAGCACGTCGCTGCTGGTGACGGTATTAATGGTCACCACCGGCGCGGAAGCATCCACTTCTGCGGTATTCGCCGCGCTGGCGCTGTTGCCTGCCGCGTTGGTCACGCTGACGTTCGCCGTGGCGTCGCCATCTTTCAGCGCCGCCATGTCCGCTGCCGGAACGGTGACGCTCCAGCTGCCGTCGTCGGCCACTTTGGCGGTATAAGTGTGCCCCGCAAAGTTGACGGTCACGTCGCGACCGGCCTCGACGTTTTGGGTTGTGCCGCTCAGGGTCAGGTCTGCCGCTTTTTCCGCCGCGTTGATGATGTCATCAACCGCAATGGTATCGACGGTGATCGCCACGCTGCCCAGATCAACGGTGATGTTTTGCGTGATGCTCACCGGATTGCCGGAGGCGTCCGCGCCGCTGACGGTGATGGCCAGCGGGCCCGCAGGCCAGTTCGCCACGTCCGCAGCAGGGATTGCCGCCGACCAGCTGCCGTTGGCCTTCACGCTTGCGGAGTAATCCACGCCGTTCACGGTCACCGTCACAGTGCTGTTCGGTTCGAGATCGGTGCTGGTGCCGCTGATGATCTGGTTTTGCTGGATTTCGATGCTGTTGACGATATCGTCACCGGCCACGGTATCCAGACGCAGGCCCGGCAGGTTGGCGTCGATGGCGATATCACGTTCATTCGAGCCAGTATTTCCATGCTGGTTGGTCACGCTGGCGCTGACGGTCAGGTCGCCGTCGCCGAACCCTTGCAGGTCAGCCGATGGCACGCTGACGCTCCAGCTCAGATCTGCCTGGACTTTAGCTTCATACGTTTTGCCGCCGAGCGTGATAGTGACAGTGTCACCCTCTGACGCATTGGTGACGCGGCCGCTCAGGGTCTGGTCTGCCGCCGCTTCGGCGGCGTTGATGATATCGTCGCCCGCCACCGCATTGATGGTGACGGATGGCAGCGAGGTATCGACCAGCAGGTTAGCGCTTTCGGTAATGTTGTTGCCGATATCGCTGTTGGCGCTGGCGGTCACGCTGTAGTTCGCTTCGCCCAGTGCCGCCAGTGCGCTGGCCGGAACCGTCAGGCTCCAGACGCCCGCCGCAATCTGCGCGGTATAAGTCACGCCGTTCAGCGTCACAGTAACCTGCGTGCCTTCGCTCAGGTTGGTGCCGGTGCCGGAAATCGTCAGGTTTTCACCTTTTTCAATGGCATTCAGCACGTTGTCCTGCGAAATCGCATCAATGCTCAGGCCCGGCAGGCCGGTGTCGACGGTGACATCATGCGTCTGAGAACCGGTGTTGCCTGCGCTGTCGGTGATGCTGACGCTGACGGTGTAAGTGCCGTCAGAAATCCCGCTGATCACGCTGGCCGGAACGCCGACGCTCCAGTTGCCGCTGGCGTCCACCACGGTGGTGTAGGTGTTGCCGTCAATCACCACTGTCACGGTGTTACCGCTGACCGTGCCGGTGCTGCCGCCGCTGATCACCTGCGCCTGAGCGTGTTCGCTGAGGTTGATGACATCGTCACCGGCGATGGTGTTGATGGTCACCACCGGCGCGGTCACGTCCACCAGCAGCGAGCCGGTTGCGCCGGTGGTGTTACCGGCGATATCGCTGACGCTGGCGCTGACGGTGTAAGTGCCGTCTGTGATCGCCCCCGCATCTGCCGCCGGTACCGTGGTGCGCCAGGTGCCGTCGGCCGCCACGTCGGCGGTGTAGGTTTTGCCGTTAAGGGTAATCGTCACCTGCTGACCGGCTTCCGCGTTTGTTGTCCCGCTCACTACCACGTCTGCGCCCGCTTCCGCGCTGTTCAGTACGTTGTCTCCGGCGATCACGTTAAGGCTCAGCGTTGGCGCAGAGGTGTCCACTTCTGCGGTATTCGCCGCACTGGCGCTGTTGCCTGCCGCGTTGGTCACGCTGACGGTGGCCGTGGCGTCGCCATCTTTCAGCGCAGCCATGTCCGCTGCCGGAACGGTCACGCTCCAGCTGCCGTCGTCGGCCACTTTGGCGGTGTAAGTGTGACCCGCAAAGTTAACGGTCACATCGCGACCGGCTTCAACGTTTTGCGTTGTGCCGCTCAACGTCAGGTCTGCCGCCTTTTCCGCGGCGTTGATGATGTCGTCCACCGCGATGGTATCGACGGTGATCGCCACGCTGCTCAGATCAACGGTGATGTTTTGCGTGATGGTCACCGGGTTACCTGAGGCGTCCGCGCCGCTGACGGTGATGGCAAGCGGGCCCGCAGGCCAGTTCGCCACGTCCGCTGCCGGGATTGCCGCCGACCAGCTGCCGTTGGCCTGTACGCTTGCGGAGTAATCCACGCCGTTCACGGTTACGGTCACAGTGCTGTTCGGTTCGAGATCGGTGCTGGTGCCGCTGATGATCTGGTTTTGCTGGACTTCGATGCTGTTGACGATGTCGTCACCGGCCACGGTATCCAGACGCAGGCCCGGCAGGTTGGCGTCGATGGCGATATCGCGCTCGCCGTTGCCGGTGTTGCCGTGCTGGTTGGTCACGCTGGCGCTGACGGTCAGGTCGCCGTCGCCGAACCCTTGCAGGTCAGCCGATGGCACGCTGATGCTCCAGCTCAGATCTGCCTGCACTTTGGCTTCATACGTTTTGCCGCCGAGCGTGATAGTGACAGTGTCACCCTCTGCCGCGTTGGTGACGCGGCCGCTCAGGGTCTGGTCTGCCGCCGCTTCGGCAGCGTTGATGATATCGTCGCCCGCCACCGCATTGATGATCACGGATGGCAACGAACTGTCCACCAGCACGTTGTGCGTGGTGCTGCCGGTGTTGCCCGCCGCGTCGGTGCTGGAGGCGTTCAGCGTGTAGTTTGCTTCGCCGAGGTTTGCGACATCAGTTGCCGGAACGTCCAGCGTCCAGACGCCGCCGCTGACCTGGGTGCTGTACGCTTTGCCGTTAAGGGTCAGGGTAACGGTTGAGCCGTCCGCACCGTCGCTGGTGCCGCTGACGGTCAGCGCTTCGCCTTTTTCAATGGCGTTGATCACGTCGTCAGAGGCGACCGTGTTGATGGTCAGCGCCGGTGCAGCGGTATCCACCGTGAAGTCGTGCGTGACGGAGCCCGGATTGCCCGCCGCGTCTTTCACGCTGGCAGTGATGGTGTAACCGGTATCGTTCAGGGTGCTGACCACAGACGCCGGAACGCCGACGCTCCAGTTGCCCGACGCATCCACCGCGGCGGTGTAGCTGTGGCCGTCGATTTCAACGGTGACCAGCCCGCCCGCAGGCACGCCGGTGCTGCCGCCGGTGATCATCAGGTTTTGCTGATGCTCCTGCGCGTTGATCACGTCGTCGGCGGCCACGGTATTGATAGTCAGGGTTGGTGCAGTGACATCCACCAGCAATGAGCCTGTCGCGCCGGTGGTATTACCGGCGATATCGCTGACGCTGGCGCTGACGGTGTAAGTGCCGTCAGTGATCGCCCCCGCATCCGCCGCTGGCACCGTGGTGTTCCAGGTGCCGTCTGCCGCCACGTCGGCGATGTAGGTTTTGCCGTTAAGGGTAATCGTCACCTGCTGACCGGCTTCGGCGGTTGTCGTGCCGCTCAGCACCACGTCCGCGCCCGCTTCGGCGCTGTTCAGTACGTTGTCACCGGCGATCACGTTAAGGCTCAGCGTTGGCGCGGCGGTGTCTACCGTCAGTTCCTGCGCCGCGCTGGCGTTATTGCCCGCGACGTTGTTCACGCTGACGCTCACGTTAGTGTCGCCGTCTTTCAGATTTCTGATGTCCGCCGCCGCAACGGTGACGCTCCAGCTGCCGTCCGCCTGCACCGTCGTCTGATAGGTGCCGCCCGCGAAATTCACCGTCACCTGCTGACCGGCTTCGACATTTTGTGTGGTGCCGCTCAGCGTGACATCTGCCGCTTTTTCCGCGGCATTGAGGATGTTGTCCAGCGCAATGGTGTCGATGGCAATCGCCACGCTGCTGAGATCTACGGTGATGTTGTTGGCAATGCTGACGCTGTTGCCCGACGTGCTGGAGCCGGTCACGCTGATGTTCAGCTCGCCCGCAGGCCAGTTCGCCACGTCTGCTGCCGGAATGGCCGCAGACCAGCTGCCGCTGGCGCTCACATTCGCCCGATACTCCACGCCGTTCACCGTCACGATCACCGTACTGCCTTCGGCAATGCCGGTGCTGGTACCGCTGATGATCTGGTTTTGCTGAATTTCGATGCTGTTGACGATGTCATCGCCCGCAACGGTATCTATGCGCAAGCCCGGCAGACTGGCGTCGATGATGATTTCGCGCTCACCGTTGCCGGTGTTGCCGTGCTGGTTGGTCACTGACGCGCTGACGGTAAGATTTCCGTCGCCAAGCGCCTGCCAGTCTGCCGCTGGCACGCTGACGCTCCAGCTCAGGTCGTCTGCGACGGTGGTCTGATAAGTGTGGCCGCCCACGGTGACGAGCACGGTATCGCCCGCCGCCGCATGAGTGACTTTCCCGCTGAGGATCTGGTCGGCGGTGATTTCTGTGGCGTTGATGATGTCATCGCCTGCGGTGACGTTCACCGTGACCTGCGGCAGCACGGAATCCACCTGCACCTGATGCGATGCGCTACCGGTGTTGCCGGCCGCGTCGGTGCTGACGACCGTCAGGGTGTAACGGGCTTCGCCGAGTTTCGCCACATCGGACGCCGGAATGCTGACGGACCATTGGCCGCCGCTGACGCGGGTGGTGTAATCCACACCGTTGAGCGTCAGGGTGACGGAGGTGCCATCCGGGCTGCTGCTGGTGCCGGTGACGGCCAGTGCTGCGCCTTTGGCTTCGGCGTTGATCACGTTTTCAATCGCGACGGTATCGATGGTCAGTTCCGGCAAATCGGAAGACAGTACGAGGGTCGAGGTCTGGCTGCCGGTATTGCCTGCTTTGTCGGTGATGCTGACGCTGACATCGTGGCTGCCGTCTGCCAGTGAACTGAACACGGACGCCGGTAAACCGATGCTCCATGAGCCATCCGCCGCCAGCGTTGTGGTGTAGGTCTGGCCGTTGATGACCAGTGTGACGGTGTCGCCCGCTTCCCCGCCGGTGCTGGTGCCGCTGACGATGTGCGCCTGCATTTGCTCCGCACTGTTAAGGATGTTGTCACCGGCGATGGTATCGATGGTGACGACCGGCACGGTGGTGTCTACGCGGAAATCATGCGTGGTGGAAGTGCTGTTGCCCGCCGCATCGCTGACGCTGGCGCTGAGGGTGACGTTGCCGTTCGCCAGTGCGCCTGCCTGCGCGGCCGGAACGCTCACGGACCAGTTGCCGTCTGCGCCAACGGTCGTGGTGTAGGTCTGGCCGTTCAGGTTCAGAGTGACGGTCTGACCGGCACCGGCATCCGAGGTGCCGCTGAGGATCAGGTCGCTGCCCGCTTCCGCCGCATTAAGAATGTCATCGCCCGCCAGCGTGCCGATGGTCAGCGACGGAGGGTGCGTATCCACCGTCAGCGTTGAGGCGGAAGTGATATTGTTACCGGCGCGATCCACGCCGCTGACCTGCACGGTGTGAACGCCGTCAGCCAGGGCCTGCGCGTCTGCCGCCGGCACCTGCACGGACCAGGAGCCGTCTGCACCCACGGTGGTCTGCCAGCTTGAGCCATTAAGGGAAACGGTCACGGTGGTGCCCGCCGCCAGGTTTTCGCTTTTACCGGAAAGCGTCACGTCGCTGCCTGCTTCGGCAGCGTTGAGCACGTTATCGCCCGCCATGGTGTCGATGCTCAGGGAGGCTTTGGCCGTGACAATGGTCAGGGTGATGGAGCCTGCGCTAGTGGTGGAACCGTTGCTTTCCTGTACCACCATGTAGGTATGCGAACCGGCAGACTGCGCGGCCAGTTGTGCCGTCCACTGCCCGTTTGCGTCAACCACGGTGGTGGCGATGATGTTACCGCTGGCATCCACAATGGCGATATCCGCCCCCGGATACCCGGTGCCGGTGAAGGTCGGACGCGTGTCGTCGGTCACCGCCTGATTCGCCAGAATGCCCTGGCTGTCGCCCTGCGTGTCGGTCACGAGGAACGTCGGCTGTGCCACTTCGACATCTTTGGTGTTATCGATGACCCTGGTTTTTTCGTCGGTGCCGCCGCTGTGACCCAGCAACGCGCCCGCCGCGCCCGCGCCCAGCACGCCGGCCAGCAGGTACGGCCATTCCACGGTCACTTCTGCCGTGCTGAGCATTAAGCTGCTCATATCCGCCAGCGGGGTTTCCGCCGCGGTGAGGGTAAATACCGGCGTATCATGAGGGGCAGTGGCGTCGGTGAAATTCACCTCGGTCATCTGCTGATTTTCATCCTGAAAGACCAGTTTATTCTCGTCTTTATCACCTATATTCTCGAAATATCCTACGCAGCGAATAACCGAACCATCCTGCATATGAATAATCAGATCATTGCCGCTGCGTTCATAGCTGGCGACATTTTTCACTGCGTCATGAATAACGACCACACCGGATTCATTCATCGCGACGGATGTATTTCCTTCTGCGGTGAAAACATTTTTCAATGACGTTTTACGAGAAATAATATCCATGGTTTTGCTCATGATATTGTGTCCATTCCTTTTATATACCCAATAGGTGTTATTACAACGCCATTAACCTGGCATTGTTTTTCTGTCGGAACTGCAGGTTACTTTAAATCAGGCAGTGACTGACTCACGCCCTGGTTAATACCGAGTTGTGGCAATAAATCATTCATCGCCGTGGCGTAATTTATTTGCGAATACCAGCTGTCGTATCGGGCGCTGACCTGTGAAAACTGCGCCTGGAATACATCCTGTTCCACGCTGAGTAAGTCATTCAGGGTGCGCTGATTGAGCTTATATTCGTTTTTGTACACATCACGCGAGCGGACAGAATCCTGCAACTGATCCGCACTGGCCTGCAACTGCCCTTGTGCGCCAGCCCAGTTGGCATAAGCCACAGAGGCTTTTTGCAGTACATCCAGCTTGGCCTGATCGACCAGCGTGGCGGCAATGTTTTTATGCCCTTCCGCCTGGCTAACGCGGGCGGAAACCGCGCCTCCCTGGTAGAGCGGAGCATTCACGTGCAGCTGGATCTGATTATTCCAGTAAGGGTTATTGGTTGTTTCGTAACGGGTTCGGCTGGCCTGTAAACTCAGGGTCGGTAAATAATCAGACTTGGCTTTATTCACTTCAAATGAGGCGGACTCTTGTTGCGCCTGCGCATATAACACGGACGGCACACGCGAATAATTAATATTATCCGGCATGACCGGCGGATCTAAATTCACACCGGACACGGGCAGGTAATGATTTGCTTTCACGCCGGTCAGCGACGCTAATTGGGCTTTCGCCGCAGATAAGCTCGCCTGATATTGTTTCAGTGTTGAACGCATCCCGGAAATACGTGATTGCGCCTGTAATACATCCGAGCGGGTACTTAATCCGGCATCGGCGCGCAAAGAAGACATTCGCCGGACTTCTTCGAGCGCATTAATATTATCCTGCACGGCCTGGGTCAGATCCTGATATTTCAGCACATCGAGATACGCCGTTGCCGTTTGTTCGGCGACGTCAGACAGTGTCGCCAGCAGTTTGTAGCGATAGCTTTCCTGCGCAGATTTCTGCTGGTGAATACTGGCGTTGGTTTTGCCGAAATCGTAAACCAGCTGTGAGAGCGTCAGGCCGTAAGCCGCCGCATTGTTCAGGCTGTTGAAGGAGTCCTGCTGCGTCGAGTTACCGGTATTGGCGGTCAGCCCGATTTGCGGATACCACGCACTTTGCGCTTCGCGGATTTGCGCCTGACCAATCCCCATCTGATACGCCTGCTGGGTAACGGACGGGCTGCGGGAAAACGCCTGCAAAATGGCGGTTTTCAGATCCACCGAATCCATGCCTTTCATCGACGGCGCAGTGGCCCACTGTGGCGCTGTTTCTGAAACGGCGGCCTGTGTGATAAACGGCAGCGTCAGAAACAGAGTGAGCACGCTGCACTTTGTTACGACACTCTTAAGCATTTTTTTCATCTGACGCTCCTGTCGGTATCCTGTCGGAAACATCCTCGTGCCGCTGTCGCACTGTTTCCGAAACATCTCTTCCTTTTCACTTACGGCATCATTATTGCAATGTTCCTCACTCAGAAATAGTGGCTGAAAACCGTCGGAACGCTCTGAAACAATCGGAGGACACATTCACGCGGTGCGAAAAATCCTAAGTTTTGCATTCATCAGATGAATGAATTTGCCTGTGATATCAGGGTGTTATTTTTCTCACAAAAAGATGTCGTGAAGTGACAAAAAGCACACTGAAATCAGGGGATTCGTTCACAATCGTCGGAAAAGCTTTACAAAAGTCAGGCAAATCCTAGGAATATTTGCGAAATCCTTACAAAGAAAATCACCTGAATTTGTCTTATACGGCGTGTCAGGAGGGTGAAATGAGAGAAAAGCGAACGATTATTCTGAATAATTCCTTAGGGTGTTTTGCCTGAATCACTTCAGGCAAAGGTGAAAAATCAGCAGAATAAAAAACGGCGGAATTGTTTAATGAAACTGATGTGTTGAAGGGGTATCTGCTCAGAGTTCGGCATTGCCGGGATTATCAAAACCCACACGCCCGATGAAGGGTAAACGCAGCGCCGGAGACTTAATATCAATGCCGAGATTTAGCCCTAACACATTGACCTCCACGCCCTCTTCCACGCCCATCGTGACGCCCAGAAGCCCCAGCACCGATACCTGAACGCCACGCCCCGACGGCGGTAAACCGATCGGATTGGTGATGCCGCGATAGTCTTTACCGATCGCATTCGATGGCATATCTAACTTGAGATCCGGCACTTCACGGCCAATATGCGCCATAAAGGTGTTACTGTTCGGGCCCGGCCAGGCGTGATAGGTATGCGGATAAGGGTAATTTTTGATGGCCGCTTCGATCTGCGGGATCAGCGCCTGCGCTGACGCGTCCCGGTGATCGACCAGCTTTCTCGGCCTTGAACCAAACCAGTAGCCGTCAGGTATGGCGTAGTTGCGGCGAACGACGTTGTCGCTGCCCCAGCTGACCACGTCGTAACGGGTAAAGGCGGTTTCCCCTTCACGTTTGAAAATAATCCACGGGTGGACGGCGACCAGCCCGCGCCATCCGTAAGTGGGTGCAACGTAAATCTGCACAATCGCGGTGTCTTTGAGCTTAACCGGATCGGGTGCAATCCCGGCGGAATCACGGCGTGCCGTTGACCAGTTTTGCACGGGTTCTTCTTTGGTCTGGGTCGCTTTGGCATAGCTGTATCCAAATGACAGCAGCAAAACACAGACAAAGACGAGGCTAAACCATTTAAGGGTGATCATGCTTTTTTCACCTGAGAGAATTGTTCGAAACCTCCACATTACGCACTGCGCCGGAGGGTGGCAATAACGCATGGCATTTGCGGGCGTTCAGGCGGGAGGGGGGTACGGGAATGTTGCGGGATGCGCGGCGGCGCGGGGTGAATCTGCACATAAAAAGAGGGAGATATCGCTATCTCCCTCCGGGTATAAACGACAACTGACTTAGCCGTTAATGACGCTGATGTGTAAACACCGGCTCAGGCTGAGTGCGGCGACCCAACATGCCCATCGCACCGGCCAGTACGGCTTCAACGATTAACATAAAGAAGGCGAACCAGCTGGCTTTCGCCGTGGCGGCGGCGGCTTTCTCGCCAGCTTCACGGGCTTTCTGCTCCGCCTGCTGTTTCAGTTCTTCGTATTTTGCCCGCGCCTGCTGATAGGTTTTCTCAGCCTGGCTGACAATCTGATCCACTTCCTGATCGCTTTTACCGGTACGCGCTTTGATGATATTTTTCAGCGCTTCGCGGTCAGCCGCCTGGAATGTCGCTTCATTACGGGAAATAAGGCCCTTAATAAAGTTGGTCAAATCAGTGTCGGCAGTTTGCGGATGGTTCGCGGTGTCACCGGCCTGCGCCTGTGCATTATTGACTTCACCTTCCGCTTTATTTTGCAAGTTCTCCGGCTGTAATTCCGGTTTACCCGTCTGACGCAACGTGGTTTCAAGTTCATTCTGTAAACTGTCGAGGTTAATATTATTCTCGCCCAGTTTATCTTTTACCATCTGAGTCACCGGCGGCGCGGCGGCGGATATTCCGCTGCCTAACGTTTGCAACCCGGAACCCACCACACTCATCGCGCCGCTCATGGCATTATTCACCACCACCAGCAGGAACCAGGCGCAAATCAGCGTATTGACGCCAAACATTAACAGACCATGCAGCGCACCTTCGCGCTGGGCCAGACGGCCGCTGGCGTAAGCACCGGCCGCGATGGAGATCAACATACTGGCACCGGTCCAGATGGCCGCGCCCATACCCAGACCGTCCAGCGGATTTTGTTCTTTCAGCGGATCAATGGTACTGGCTCCGACCGCGGTACCTAATATGGACAACAGCAGATAAACCACCATTGAAATAATGACACCCGCGAATACCGCACTCCATGAAATACGTTTAAGGGGAACAGAATTTACCGGTTCAACCAGCGTATTATTGTAATGCCCTGGTGCAGGGTTAGGGTTTTCAATCATTTTGATATCTCCATTGGTTACCATACTTTTCATTAAAAAAAAGCAAATAAGGTACGTTAAACTCCTGAGAACCACCGCAAAAGGCCATATTAAATATATAAACCTGACAGCAGCTTAAATAAGATTAGCCATAAAACGGGAAATTGCCTCTGTCGCACCGCGAATTCAACGTCCGTTTAAGTCAAATTTGTCAAAAACTCATTAAAAATCATTACCTGTTCGCAATGAAACTATTTTAATTATTTTATAAAACCGGTCGGTGTGTAAAACGTGAAGACGTCAACCGCACACCGGGAAAATGGGACAGCAAGCCATTGCTGCCCCGCGGGCTCTGCCGCATACTGCCGGTAACATGACGAAAGGCTGAAAACGAATATCTGATATAACCCATTGAACAAAAGGATGAATATGACTAATTCTCAGAAAGCATTGATCATTGGCGCCTCGCGCGGTATCGGTTTAGGCGTGGTAAAAGTTCTGGCAGAACGCGGCTGGCAGGTCACCGCGACGACGCGTGATGCGGTTCCTGCCGGCAGCCCGTCCTCTGCAGAGTGGCTGAAGCTGGACATCAATAAAGCTGATGAACGCAAGGCGGTGAAAGATGCGCTTTCAGACAGCACGTTCGACCTGATTTTTGTTAACGCAGGGGCATTCGGCCCGGATCATCAGGACGTCAATCAGGCAGATGATGAAGAGATCGTCAGGCTGTTTATGACCAACACGTTTTCCCCGGTGCGCTGCGCAACAGAATTGCTGCCTTTGCTGAAAGCGAAAACAGGTGTCATCGCGCTGATGACGTCTGAACTGGCCAGCCTGAATGAAAACGACGTCGCCACTTACCCGCTCTATTCCGCCAGCAAAGCGGCTTTGAATATGCTGACGCGTCCGCTGAAAGAAGAAACCGACAAGCAGGGTCAGACGCTTTTATCCGTGCATCCGGGCTGGGTGCAGACTGACATGGGTGGTGAAAATGCCACACTGACCATCTCTGAAAGCACCAACGGCATTGCTGATGTGTTCGAAAAATGGCGCGGCAAAGGCGGCCATCATTTTGTGGAATATTCCGGCCGCGAACTGCGCTGGTAAAGGTTCCCTCCTGTTTAAAACGGTAAACAACGGCCTCTGCGGAGGCCGTTTTGCATGGTGGCAATCCGCAGGCTGCACCGCCAGACCGCGCACGACAACGTTGTTCACTCTGCGGGTTAAAGATTTGCCGCAGGTTTTGTGATAAATATACGACTCACCTTGTTTGTTAATTATTTGTATACACAATAATTGCCGGGCTAACGAGTCGTCACCGACCGCAGACCCGGCATCTTTCATTTTCTTCAGGGATTTGTCATGTCTGCTCTCTCCGGCCAGTCGGACTCACTGTTACAGCACCGCTCGTTTGTCGCTTTCTGGATCGCCCGTGCGGCTTCCAGCTTCGGTTTCCAGATGCTTTCCATTGTGGTGAGCTGGCAGATTTACTCGATGACCGGTCGGGCGTTCGACCTCGGGCTGATTGGTCTGGTGCAGTTTCTGCCGTCGGTGTTGCTGGCGCTGGTCGCCGGCCACGTTGCCGATCAGTTCGACCGTCGCCGCGTGGTGCTGCTCGGGCAAATTGCCGAGTGGGTCGCTCGCCCGTGATAAATGCTGCCTTTTCCTCTTCCCATGATTCTTCCAGAGTGCCCCCGTTTGAATTTCATCCAACCTTACTGCCCTATTGCTTGCTAATGAAAAGGTTAAATGAGTCACGTTTGAAGAGGATTAGTTTTGAAGAAGGCTAAGATACCCTTCAGCGACACCTTAGTTATGCTGCTGACTGGCAAGGAAATAAACTTGAGATGAGGGATGTGTTCACTTGAGCCATTAACTACTTTTTTGACGGGGTTCCCCTCAGGCAACGAAAAAATCTCCTAGTAGGGATAGATTTGCCTTTGAAACTTCCAGAACAACAATTTTTCAACCTAGCCAGCGAGCCGTTTTTTTCTTATCAGATAATAATGGTTAAGATGATGATTAGTATTTATTGTACTATTTTATTACAAAAATAATTTAATTTTTAAGATAACTTATGCGTACGATAAGAGTAGGATCATTGTCACAAGATTTTAAATAAAAAGGCTCAGAATATTGTGAAAATCACATTGATTGTGATCATCGCTTTTGTGTTTGTCATCGGGCTGGTTTTTTGGGTAGTCAAATCAAGAATGAATGATGTAGATAATGATTACTGAGAAATAAAGCACACTTATAAGCTTTAGTTATAAAAAATAAAATTAACGCTCTTTATCTTGAGAAACTCACCTTATTAGTTAACAATTATAATTTAACATTAATAACAAAACACTTATTTGAGTTAAATTAATCAAATGGAACAACTTACTATTAAGCGAAATTATTTTTCGTTAGTAAATGAATGTTAATTAATTCTTAATTTTTAAGGTGACTTTTCTAAATCTACACTTCCGCCGGACCCCATCTAACAAACACAACGCTTATGATTAGCTACTCTGCCGATTGAGTTAACATGTTCGCGTTATAATTAATGCGTTCTATCCGAGTAATTCCCAAATGTAAAAACTGATGTTCATTGCCCGCCTGTCGCTGGCTTTTTTATGCATCAGAAAGCTTGTTAATAATAGACTTGTAACACTCAACCTCACACTCATTAACCAAATGCATGCGCTTATTAGCGGAAACCTTTATCAAATTCTTACGGCTGATTTCGTAGCCGTTTTGGCGTAAACCAAAGACAACATCCCCCAAGAATCACACAAATCTCATCGTACTTTTCAGATTCGCCCATATGCCCTCCTTAAATGTTAAAGCTATTCTTGAACGTTTTAAGAGGTTAGGAAAACCATTGCTTATCGGCAAGGTAAAAAAGTTATGAGGTGGAACGTGGATTTGCAACTGTTGACTTTTGAACTGCCTGACTGGTTTACATATATAAAAACCCTCCATGGGAGGGTTATGAGCTTTTTTCAAAGAGGCATCAGACAAATTAGTTAGTGGCCAACTGCTTAACCTGATCTGCTTCAGCTCGGATGTCTATCATCATAAAACTCAGCAGTCCTTCTCCTGCAGCTTTCCTGGCTACATCATTGTCAGCAATAAGATAGAAAGGGGTAGGAACGCTGTAGGGTGCCTTTTCTGCAGGTAACACAGAATAACTTAGAGCAGTGGGGGTATTTGCAGACATGCATGAAATTTTCCACTTATCAACCTGATACTGATTCGCTTTACAGGTGGTTATACCGTAGTCATAAGACATCTTGTTACTGACAGCACTCATAGCTTCAGTAACATAAGTCGGCTCACTACCTCCCTTGAAATTACCATAAGCTATTCCTGCAACCAGCAAAAGCGGCACGGTATACAAACAAATTTTACTGATCTTCACTCTCGAACCCCTGTCATCCATTCCATTAATTACGATTAAGATTACTCCTAAACATATTGCAAATAAATGTCAGCTTATAAAAGAATTGAAAAAAAATATCAATAACTGAGAGTGACTATTATTCCGTGAGGGTATTAATTTGTGATTATTGTATGTGAAACATTTCCATGATCTGACCAACTTTAAATACAATTAGTATGATAATTTTGTTAAAAAGTATGATTATAAAGTTGGAGCGACAGACCAAGAGATGTTTGGGGCCAGTGCAGTATCAACCTTTGTGATTGAGTAACGGTATTTCTGCCATGCTTGCAGCACCGGTATGTCTGACTCTTCGATGTATCCGCCATCCTTAGCATTGAAGTGGTTTACTGAATTTGGCCACCTGAACAGGGATGTCGGACTTTCTACGATGACGAAATGGGTAAAGCAACTGCGTGATGAGCGGCAGGGAAAAACGCCAAAAACCTCTCAGATTACACCGGAACAAATCGAAAGACGCGAGCTAAAGAGAAAGTTGCAAGGTATTGAAAAGGAAAATAAAATATTACAAAAGGCTACCGCGCTCTGATGTCAGCCCCCTGAACAGTTCTCGATAATCGGGAAACTCAGAGCGCGTTATCCTGTGTCCACTCTCTGCCATGTGTTCGAGGTTCATCGCAGCAGCTACAAATACTGGAAAAACCGTCCTGAAAATCCAGACGGCAGACGGACTGTATTGCGGAGTCAGCTACTTGAGCTGCATGGCATCAGCCACGGTTCTGCCGGAGCAAGGAGCATCGCCACCATGGCAACCCAAAGAGGCTACCGGATAGGACGCTGGCTTGCTGGAAGGCTAATGAAAGACTGGGGCTGGTCAGTTGCCAGCAACCGACTCACCGATATAAACGTAGTGGCAATCCGCAGCCTGCACCGCCAGACCGCGCACAACAGCGTTGTTCACTCTGCGGGTTAAAGATTTGCCGCAGGTTTTGTGATAAATATACGACTCACCTTGATTGTTAATTATTTGTATACACAATAATTGCCGGGCTAACGAGTCGTCACCGACCGCAGACCCGGCATCTTTCATTTTCTTCAGGGATTTGTCATGTCTGCTCTCTCCGGCCAGTCGGACTCACTGTTACAGCACCGCTCGTTTGTCGCTTTCTGGATCGCCCGTGCGGCATCCAGCTTCGGTTTCCAGATGCTTTCCATTGTGGTGAGCTGGCAGATTTACTCGATGACCGGCCGGGCGTTCGACCTCGGGCTGATCGGCCTGGTGCAATTTCTGCCGTCGGTGTTGCTGGCGCTGGTCGCCGGCCACGTTGCCGATCAGTTCGACCGCCGCCGCGTGGTACTGCTCGGGCAAATTGCCGAGTGGGTCGCTATCGCCGCGCTGGCCTGGCTGACACTGACGCATCACGTAAATGAAGTGGTGATCCTCAGTTTGATTTTCATGATTTCCACGGCCAAAGCGATGGAAGCGCCGTCCCTGCAATCGATGTTGCCTGCGCTGGTGCCGCCGCATTTGCTGGCACGCGCCATGGCGGCGAACAGCGTTTCCGGCCAAGCTGCGGCGATGGTCGGCCCTGCGCTGGGCGGCTTTTTGTATGTCGCGGGCGCCAGTGTGGCTTACGCGGTGTGTGCGGCGCTGTATCTGTTGTCGATTGTGATGGTGAGCCGTTTACGTTACGAACATACGCCACCGCGCCGCGTACCCGCAACGTTCAAAACACTTTTCGCCGGGATCGGGTTTATCCGCAACCGCCCCGACGTGCTGGGCGTGATTTCTCTGGATCTGTTTGCCGTGCTGCTCGGTGGCGCCACCGCCCTGCTGCCCATTTTCGCGCACGATATTCTGCACACGGGGCCATGGGGATTAGGTTTGTTGCGCGGCGCGCCTGCGGTCGGTGGATTGATTGTCGGTTTCTGGCTCAGCCACCGGGCGCTTAACCGCAACGTCGGGAAAATCATGTTTGCTGCCGTCGCCGGATTTGGTGCCGCGACGCTGGTGTTCGCATTTTCCACCTCGCTGTGGTTATCCATTCTGGCGCTGTTCGCCCTCGGCGGATTCGATATGGTGAGCATGGTAATCCGTGGCGCACTGGTGCAGCTCGACACGCCTGACGATATGCGCGGCCGCGTCAGCGCAGTCAATTCCATCTTCATCAACACTTCAAATCAGCTCGGCGAGTTTGAATCCGGCCTGATGGCGGCCTGGCTCGGCGCAGTGCCTGCCGCCGCCATCGGCGGTGTGGGTACGCTGATCGTGGTCGGCTTATGGATGACGTGGTTCCCCGGCCTGCGCAAACGGCAGAAGCTGGAAAACGAAGTGATTGCCGCATAAATGTATGGCGGGGATTTTCGTCACTGGAACAAATCCAAAATCCCCAATATACTCAACTCATTCATTCACCAACGTTATATAAGGAGGATTGCCATGCTGACCCGTGAAGTTTTTTTAATTTCACTCGTCCTTAGCGATCGTCACTGCTCAGGTATTTCCGGCACCGTGCCGCGATAACCCGCCTGAGCGAAGCTAACTGACAACCTGAGAACTTCCCTCCGGCTTACCGGTTATCGTCGGCGTTTCTGACGATGGGCATAGCTATGCCTGAAAACCTGAGTAAGCAACATGACAACATTATTGTCTGCACAATCCTTATCCTTTGATAACACCTTCGGCCCGCTGCTGGCTGAGATTTCCTTCGGCCTGAAAAAAGGCGACCGCATCGGGCTTATCGGCCATAACGGCTGCGGTAAAAGTACCCTGCTGAAAATCCTCAGTGGCGATCTGGCCACGTCTTCCGGCACGGTGACGCTCTCCGGCCAGTGTCTGATGGCCCGTATTGAACAGCATCTGCCGGCGGCGCTCGCCGGGGGTTCGCTGATTGACGCCGTGCTGAATCATCTGCCGGAAAGTCTGCATCAGCCGGAACGCTGGCAGGCAGAAGTGCTGCTTGCCACGCTGGGGTTTGACGAAACTGCCTGGGATCTGACCGCCGGCACGCTCAGCGGCGGCCAGCACACCCGCCTGCTGCTGGCGCGGGCGCTGATCCGCCAGCCGGATTTGCTGCTGCTCGATGAGCCGAGCAACCATTTGGATCTCCCCACCCTGCTGTGGCTTGAGCAGTTTCTGAAAAACTGGAACGGCAGCTTTGTGCTCGTTTCCCATGACCGCAGCCTGCTGGATAACGTCACTAATGCCACCTGGATCCTGCGCGATAAAACCCTGCAATTTATCCGTTTGCCTTGTACGCAGGCCCGTCTGGCGCTTGAGGAAAAAGACTGCGCTGACGCCTTGCGCCGCAAATCCGAGCAAAAGGAGATCGACCGCGTGGAAAAAAGCGCCAAACGGCTGGCGGTGTGGGGCAGCGTGTATGACAACGAAGGGCTGGCGCGCAAGGCCAAGCAGATGGAAAAACAGGCAGAACGGCTGAAGGACGATCAAACCGAGGTGACAGCCGGTAACCTGTGGAAATTGCGGCTTAACGGTGAAGCCTTACCGGCTGACCGCGTGCTGGCGATGTCCGGTTTGCAGGTACGCCCCGCGCCGGAGGCTCCGGTGCTGTTTAATCTGGAAGAGATGCGGGTGAAAAGTGGTGACCGTATTGCGCTGATCGGGCGCAATGGCTGCGGGAAATCGTCACTTTTACATACGCTGTGGCAGGCGTTTATCCACCGGGACTCAGCGGTTCCCGGCGTGATTTTTCACCCCCGCGTGCGTACGGGTTATTACGATCAGAGCCTGCAACAGCTGCGTGACGACGACAGCCTGAGCGATGCGCTGGCACAGTTTGCTCCGCTGCTGGAGGAACAACGAAAAATGGCGCTGATCGGCGCCGGATTCCCGTACATCCGCCATCAGCAAAAGGTCAGCACGCTGAGCGGGGGTGAGCGTTCACGGCTGCTGTTTATCGGCCTGACGCTGGCGAACTACTCGTTGTTACTGCTCGATGAGCCGACCAACCATCTGGATATGGAAGGCAAAGAAGAGCTGGCGGAAACGCTGAAAACCTTCAGTGGCGCAGTGCTGCTGGTGTCGCACGACCGGCGTCTTATTGAACAAAGCTGCAACCGGTTCTGGCTTATCGACAAACAGCGGCTGGAGGAGTGGCATGACCTCAAACCGGTATACACAATGTTAGCAGGCGGGCCGCCGCCGGTTGCGTCGGCAGTCGTGAAGCAGACATCCGCAATACCGGTGCAGGAAACAGAAGAGGAACGCCTGCTGGCGATGCTGCTGGATCTGGAAAGTAAGCTGGAGGAAGACCGTGCGCGGAAGCCGAAACATCAGAAACCAGAGTTGCAAAGCCGCTGGCAGCAGCAAATCGCCGAGCTGAACGCCCTGCTGGATTTGACCTGACGAGCGCAGTGCCGCAAGGACGCGGCCTTTATTTCTGGTGTATTCGTCCGTTTTTGTCAGGACGGTGCGCTTTAGAGAAGATTGTGTGCTAAAAAAACCTGTCAGCCTGAAAATCAGCCGGAGAGATTATGTTTAACGTACTGCGCGCCGCGCCTAAAACAACATTCGAATACGGCCCTTTCAAAATCAGACGTATGCGGCCAGGGCTTATTCTGCCGGACGCGGGGGATGAGGCATTCGGCCCGCTCAGCGTCATCGACCACGCCACGCTGGACGTGGGCACAATGGTCACCCTGCACGAACACAATAATGATGAAATTCTCAGCTATCTGTGGCGCGGATCCATGGTCCATGAAGACGCCGCAGGGCACCGCGTGGCGCTTTCGCCGAAAAAACTGATGATGATGAACGCCGGTAAAAGCATCTGGCATGAGGAATCCACCCCGCTCGTCGCGACCGAAATGTTGCAAATTTTTATCCGGCCTCGCAAAGCCGATTTAGAAAGCCGCGTTCAGTTTATGGAACGTCCGGAAGGTATCGGGGTGGATCACTGGACCATGCTGGCCGCGCCGGAAGGGATCAATTCGCCGCTGGAAATTCATCAGGCGGTGTATGTCTATGATATCCGGCTGGAGAAAGATTCCACTACGGCGATCCCGTCACATCCGGGTTTTGCCCAGTGGCTGTATGTCATGGACGGTGAAATTACTCTTGATGAGTACCGGCTTGAGAAAGGTGATGCGGTCAGTGATGTCGCGAGCGGCCTGCCGGTGGCAAAAGCCAGCCGTGAATCCACGCTGGTCTGTTTTTTGGTGTTGCTCGGGGCAGAAGCCAGCCTGGCGGGAACCATCAGCGGAACATAAAAATCATGTGGATTATATAATCACAGGATTTTGGGATTCCGTGATATACCCGGACTTTTAATTATCACAACCCCTAAATAGAGAAAGCCCCAGTAATGAATCACCGGGGCTTTCAGGGTACTACCAAATTAATATTTAACATTCATCAACTTAATTACTTAACTCTACTTCTCATGATGCACATATTTTCACAGGATATATTTGTTACTGCTTTACTGCTGTCCTCCTAGAGTTTTATGGAATAAGCGTTCATCCTGCTAATTTCATTAAGGCATATCCTTAAGATTTGTCTTAATGAGTACATCGCCCTCGCGATATAGACTCTTTGATGCGTTGCCTTACTTTCTTCGCGACATTCTCGATTTCATACTTACGTACCCAAATCGCGAACATTACTCTTCATAACAAGGCCTTACATCATCGCGTTATGGTCCACATGATGCGATTACAGTATTCTACTTCAAGGCCTGACATCCTCTTCTCACGTGGCTTGGTATTTCAGCCCGGTGTTGAAGAACCCATACTAAATACATCGTGGCCTTCATCGCATTTATTTACAGCTCAATAACTTTGGTACTCACTACTCGGTAATACACGCCGGATAATAAATCTCTTAACCATCTCCTCTCCAGCGTTAAGTTCTAATCTACTCGTTATAAACTGCGTGTCAACACTGTATTTTAGTACAGGGTTAATCGACGTTCTGAATATTAAAAAATGTAATGAAATCTGTGATCTAAACCTTAATTTCCGATGAGGTTTCTAAGAATAATCACAGCAACCCGCCCGAGTTGTTTAATAAACAAGCAGATCGGTTAGGAACAGTACAACCGGGTGATCACACCTTTCTCATCAGACTCAATATTCAGACGTTCGGCGCGGTAATCCATCGTTACCGCCGTGTCTGGTGTGATGTGTCTCATCGGCTGCGCGAACCGCAGCGTATCAAGTGCCGAGGCCGGTTTGCCAATCAGATAACTGAAGGAACCCGCGCCGCAGGTGTCCGGCTGCTGCACGGTGGCGGCGTTTTTCGCACGTTCATTCTTTACATCATCCTGATGGCTCTGACACCCCGTCAGGCCGATCGCGGCCAGCGCGCAGAGGGGAAGCATGTTTATCTTGATCATCATCGGGCTCTTCTTTCAAAAGTGAATCAATGTGCGCAGGCGCATAAGCGCGTAATGCCTTTTCAACAGACAGAACAGCTGCGAGCAACTGTCTTGTGTAATTCTGGGTAAAAAATAAGCCCCCTTTAGCCAGCGGGCCATCAGCAGGCAGAGTCACGGCCCTGGCGGGCCGGCTACTGTTTCGGCAGCAGCGTGCAAGTTAATATTTTTGGTGCCACATTTCCAGATACCTCCACAAAAAAACCGGCTCACTGGCCGGTCTGCATTTGCAAAAACATCAGTACATATTAGCGCTAAATAACTCAGCGCTACCCTTAGGGTAGAGCACTTGGGTAATAAAGATACTAAGCTCGAAATTATTATCCCGGCAGGGATGTCATTTAAACGTGCCATAAATGTCTGTACTTGTGACAGTACGCGGGTTGCCAGCTTCAACATTCAAGGGGAAATGAAGCGAACAGGTGAACCGAACGCAATAAAGGGTTAGTACAGTTTTATTGAGGTGTTTCACCGTGAAAGTGATCAACAGGCAAATACAGCTCAAACAGATGCAGAAGATAAAGGAATCAGAAGCTTCTTAAATCCGCAAACTGACGCACACTGTTAATAAAAACATGTTATTAAAAACAGTGTTGACACGGTACTAAAAATCCGTAAATTAGGCTTCAACAGCGATACGAAAGTGTATTTCTGTTAGTTTTAAAAAGATTGAATACGTTAGTTTAATAATCTATTTGGATGACGCAAGTTGTAGTATTAAATGTGAGTAGATGTACCTGATGTATAGTCTGAAATACATGTAGTTGTGTTAATTGTAGTAATAGTTGTAGGCAAGTGTAATAAGTGTTAGTACAAACGCGATGATGTAAGGCTTTGTTTTTATTGACTATGAGTTCGCGAAAGCAATGAGTGTCAGTAGTTTAAATATCGCGAAGGAAGTAAAGCCACGCATCAAAGAGTGTATATCGCGAAGGGGAAATGTACGAGTTGAAGTAGTTTGGCCTGACTTGGTTTTGTGTTCGTGTAAGTTGTCAGGTGGTTTTAAATCGATAAAGGAGGGAGTTATAGTTTTCAGTACCCAATGTTATCTGTAGTAACTTGTGCATTTAAAGCAGTACCAAATAGCAGTAAAAAGTAACGAAGTATATTAATGTTAAATTTTAAGTTAGCAGTACCTTAAAAGCCCTGACTCGTACAGTCAGGGCTTTTATTGTTTATGCATCAATAATGGATTCCCCCTGCCCTCATCCTGTTTCAGTGCTTCGACTGCTTAATTATTCACCGAAAATTAATCCTTGCATAAAAAATCAAACCAGGTCTATTATGACGGCATCGGTTTGGAACACAGACCTTATGAAAGCAGTTTTAGTAAAGCAGTCCTCATTTAAGCGTTATCCTAGATACCCTTCTTCATGAGCCTCCTCCTAAGTGCCCAATAAGTAAAACTCTGCAAAACAGGCCATCTTCGCTGCATAAGCGGCTCAAAAACGAAAGGAAGTATCTATGTCTAACAAAATGACTGGTTTAGTAAAATGGTTTAACCCTGAAAAAGGTTTCGGCTTCATCACTCCTGAAGACGGCAGCAAGGACGTGTTCGTACACTTCTCCGCCATTCAGAGCAGCGATTTTAAAACCTTAGACGAAGGCCAAAAAGTGGAGTTCTCTATCGAGAACGGCGCGAAAGGCCCTTCAGCTGCAAATGTTATCGCGCTGTAATTGCCGATAATTGCACTAACACTTACGGTAGCGATGAAGGCAACAGCCTGAGCAGATAAGTGAAAGTGATAAAAAACCCGCCCTGAGCGGGTTTTTTCATTTTAAGGCACTGTAAATACTCCAACAGCAGTAAAGAATGACGGTCGTTTACCCCAGCTGCTGGAGTGAAAAAATGAAGCCAAAGAGTGCGAAGCCAACAACCGTTACTGTCAGCAGAGCCAAGAGTAATTTCCAACCAAACACCTTCCCCTCCACACAGTCAGCCTGATAACCCCGAACGATATAAATAATATTTTTTCCATGGTCAACCTGGAAAAGCGTCTGGAATCCACTCGATAACGTTTTCTGAAAACACTGATCAGCAACGGCTGAAGCCGTGTCTTCACGGGCGACGGGGCGCTGCGGCTCCAGGCAACTGTCTTGCGTGTGGCTATGAGACTGAGATTGGTGGTGGGTCTGCTTTGAGCGAGGAGCAGACATTTGAGTTATGTTAAAGCTGAAAAACATTCAGGCTTACTGATTGTTCATACATTAATTTATTTTTATATATAATTCTAAATAGGGTTTTAAACTCTTTTGAGGTGACTTTGTGCGCATTCGTCCATCATCGCGATTAATAATACTCTCGCCTGAAAATCACGTGCTGCTCTTTAACTTCGTTCATAAAGATGATGCTCTGAGTGGGAGATCCTACTGGGCAACCCCAGGGGGTGGGCTTGAACACAATGAATCTTTCGAGCAGGCTGCTTTGCGTGAGTTACTTGAAGAAACAGGTCTGAAAAGAAGTACTACGGGACCGCAAATAGCATCCAGAACCTTCCCAATGGTTTTGCCCAGTGAGGAGACTGTTCTTGCAGAAGAACGTTTCTTTATTATCAATACAGATGAATCAGATATCGACAGATCTGGGTGGAGTAGTAACGAAAAGAAAGTCATTCGCGATCATTATTGGTGGACAATAGAAGAACTCAGATGTACCAATGAAACAATCTTCCCATTGGATTTGATCCGTAACATTCTTGAAGGCAAGTTAACCGACTCGTTATCGCATAACGCCTCGCAATGTCCTTAACGTTCGCTTTTGGCACTCGGGAGACGCTCAGGCTCAGCATGATAAGAAAATGAAAAGGATATCGAAGATGAAAACAGTCGAATTTCTGCTGTACACCCTTAAACCCGGCACCGGGAAAGACTTCCACAGAATCATGACGGAGGAGAGTGCTCCGCTTCACCGTTCCGCGGGTATGGATATTATTTCTTTTGGTATATCCGCACATGACAACGACGCATACTATCTGATCAGAGCTTATAACAGCCTCTCCCAGCTCAAATCCTCTCAGGAATCTTTTTACAACAGTGAAGAATGGCGTCTTGGCCCCCGGCAGGCCATTATAGATAGGATCAGCGTCAGCGTTAAATCGGTTCTCACGCTTAGCAACAGTGCAATTGAGAGTTTACGATCCAGTTAATTGTGCGGCTATGTACAATATAGCCGCGCAATCGGCATTTTTTATTGCCTGCTATTAAATTCTCGCGCTATCTGGACACAACCCTCCGTCTGTTCAATACAGGCTGAACGCCCTCACAAAAAAATCTTTAACTAGAACTTTTATTACATGCCTGAGCTGTTCACCCCGTGTCTGCGGTATCTAACCGGCAGCTATGCGCGTAAAGGGGACATTATGCCTACGCTTAAAGGGTTACTGGCTTCATGCTATATTCACGTTAAAGCAACAAAACGACTTTTTGGGAGAAATTATGTACGGACCGGATCCCGCTGATACACATCCAATGCAGGGTTTTCCACAGGTTTGTTTCATCAAAAACACCGTGACAAATCCCAACATCATTATCGGTGATTTTACTTATTATGATGACCCAGAGGACTCGCAAAACTTCGAGCGTAATGTTCTCTATCACTTTCCATTTATTGGTGACAAGCTGATCATCGGTAAGTTTTGCGCGATAGCAAAAGGTGTTCAGTTCATTATGAATGGGGCTAATCACAAAATTGACGGCTTCTCTACTTTTCCGTTTTACATCTTCGGAAACGGATGGGAAGAAAGCATGCCTCAACCCGGTGATTTACCCTACAAAGGTGATACGGTGATTGGTAATGATGTATGGATAGGTTATCAGGCGATGATTATGCCAGGCGTTAAGATTGGCAATGGAGCTATAATTTCAACGCGTTCTGTGGTTACTTCAGATGTCCCTCCATATGCAGTTGTGGGCGGCAATCCCGCAAGAGTAATTAAGAAACGTTTTACTGATGATATTATTCTAGCTCTGAATAGACCCGGGTTTCGTAGACACTTTTTTGCCTCATAATGGAGGCTTAATGAAGGAGTGTTTATGTCAGTCAAAACGTTCACTGAAGAATTAAAATTGAAGCCGTAAAACAGATCACTGAGCAGGGGTACCCTGTATCTGAGGTCTACTCTCGACTTGGTGTATCCACTAATAGTCTTTACGCCTGGGTTAAGCGCTACCATAAGCCCGAGCCGCAGCGTAAGCAGGACGATGCACTTCAGCATGAAGTAAAGCGCCTCAGGCAAGAACTTAAGCGAGTAACTGAAGGGCGGGATATCTTAAAAAAGGCCGCCGCGTACTTTGCAAGAACGTCAGGCTGAAGTACGCCTTCATAAAAAAAATGTCGTCCTTTTATGCTTTACGCAGGTTATGCCTGGTTCTTGGCCTCCATCACAGATGGTTATTACCAGTGGCTAAAGCGGCCTAAATCTTTGCGTACCCGGCAAGATGAACGGCAAACAGGCTTGATTAAACAACTGTGGCTTGAAAGCGGTACGGTTTACGGCTATCGGAAAATCTGGCTCGATATGAAAGATCTGGGTGAATGCGTCGGACGTAACAGGATCGCGCGCCTGATGAGGCTCGCTGAACTAGCATCTCAGACTGGATACCGAAAACGACGCTATTACGGTGGCGGAAAGCCTTCTTTTGCCAGTCCAAATTACCTTGAACGCCAGTTCGTTGTCCCAACCCCAAATACGCATTGGGTGAGTGACATGACTTATATAAGGACGCATGAGGGTTGGCTGTATCTGGCTGTTGTTCTTGATCTCTTCTCACGCCGGGTTATCGGCTGGAGCATGGGCGGACGAATGACCGCTGAGTTAGTAATGGATGCATTATTGATGGCGGTATGGCGACGTAAACCAACGGCAGAAGTATTAATCTATTCAGATCAGGGCTCTCAATATACGAGCGAAAGATGTCAGCATTTTATGACAGCTCACAATTTAAAAAGCAGCATGAGTCGTCGGGGTAATTGCCACGACAACGCAGTGGCAGAAAGCTTTTTCCAGTTGCTAAAACGGGAACGCATAAAGAAACGGATCTATAAAAATAGGGAAGAAGCGAAGGCGGATATCTTCGATTATGTCGAGATGTTTTATAATGCTAAACGCCGCCACAGTGCCTGTGAGGATCAAGTGACCTGCTCCCCGTTGATTAGTACATCCTGTCGTTAGTAACGTCCGCTTCTGGCACAAAGCAGACATGCGGGCGTAAATGGTCCGCAAAGAGCGAGGAACAAACGTTCATTCCTGAATGATAGCCACATATTTGCTCTGGGCTACGTGAAGAGCATCGCAAGCAAACAATTTTATATCGGTGCACATTTATTTAGCGTCACTAAAGCGTTGCAGTGTTTTAGCCAGGAACCATCTGAAAATCAGAACCTCGCTTAGAGCGGTGTCTACTTTACGTGTATAACATCACCGTGTTAAAATTTCATTTTTAATTCTCAGGACATGGATATGTTTAATCGATTTAAATCTTTAGTAGCGACTCCAAAAAATAGTTTTGAAAGAACCACAGGCAATTTTAATTATACTGGCGCTTACATTTCTATAAACAATAAACTGGCCTATCGCTACGATTCCCGATCACCTGATGAAATCAAAAAGAATGGATTTGCTGGTACACTGAGTCGTGAGACTGAAGAGATTCGCGTTTTTGGGGAACAGAACGTATTTGCTTCGCGTTCCAAAGAAGGGGCGAAAAAATTTTTAGACATTAATCAGTATGTAGGACGGGAAAAAATCCAGCATCTTTATGAAATTAATACAAAAGGGATGCCGACATTTTCATTCGTTGAAAATAAAAATATTAACTCTGACGCGTTAATTGAAAATATCGCTGAGTTTACTCTGCAAAGGGCACTCGTTGAGTTTCCGAGAGATCAGGCCAGGCTTTTTGCAAGAGAAGCTATTGAGAATCTATACTGTTCTGTCGATGAACTGCATATCAATGGCCCAATACCTTCATCACGAATAAAACATATTACGACCATCCTGGTGAAATGAGTTATTCATGTAGCTGAGGGAATACCCTTAGCTACAATCGCCTCAACTCCGTTTTTCTTCTGATGTGAGGTAAGCCCCTTTATTCTTGACCCGATAACGGTGATGATCAGTTTACATCGTCTATTCCGCTCGTATGCGACAATAATGATGAATGTAACCCTGACATCAAATAGTAACTCTGATTGGCAAGCCTTTCTGAGTTCAGAAATCACTTATATATTTCATTTAACTAACGGACTTTTTGCCGCCTGTCCTATTCGGAATTATTTATATACCCAGTTGTCAGGATATTCGGCAATCTATCCGCGATAAGAGGTGTAGTCTTAGCGATATTTAAAAATATCACGTTCTCTTTAATAAGAGCATTTGAACAGTAAAGATGTAGACCCAGATTTGTCTACAGGCTCGGGGGCACTGCACTCCTCATGCTGCCCTTCGTACCAGTGAACTAGTTCACGGTGTACAATATGGCTCGTTTGCACTATATTGTCGCGCTTAAGGTCAGAGCCGCAGAATAATCACGCGCTTTCTGACGTCCTTTACCATCTCTTCTTTTACAGCAATTCGTTATATGAATCGTGATAAAAGCCACGCGAGGATCCGCACTATGGCGACGCTTTCCAGGGAAGCCCCACTCCGTTCCGTTTTTGGCGGTGCAATGATTATCGGCGGAACCATCATCGGTGCCGGGATGTTTTCGCTGCCGGTGGTGATGTCCGGCGCCTGGTTCTTCTGGTCGGTCGCCGCACTGGTCTTCACCTGGTTTTGCATGTTGCATTCCGGGTTGATGATCCTCGAGGCCAACCTCAATTACCCGATTGGCTCCAGTTTTAATACCGTAACCCGCGATCTGCTCGGTAAAGGCTGGAACCGGCTGAACGGCATCACCATCGCCTTCGTGCTGTACATTCTGACTTACGCCTATATCTCGGCCAGCGGCTCGGTTATCCAGCATACGATGCGTGAAATGTCTGTGAGCTTTTCACCACGTCTGGGCGGAATGCTGACCGCGCTGGCCGTCGCGTTTATCGTCTGGCTGAGCACCCGTGCGGTCAGCCGGATGACCGCCATCGTGCTCGGCGCAAAAATCATCGCGTTCTTCCTGACCTTCGGCAGCCTGTTGTGGCACATCAGGCCGGTCAATCTGCTCAACAGCGTGGAACTCCATCCGAGTTATATGCCCTATGTGCTGGCGACGCTGCCGTTTTGTCTGGCGTCGTTTGGCTATCACGGCAATGTTCCGAGCCTGATGAAGTATTACGGCAAGAACCCGCAGGTGATCAAAAAATGTCTGCTGCTGGGCACGCTGATGGCGCTCGGGCTGTATGTGATCTGGATGCTGGGGACCATGGGCAATATTCCGCGTCCGGATTTCATCGGTATCGCTGAACGCGGCGGCAATATTGATGTGCTGGTGCAGTCACTGAGCCAGATCCTCAACAGCGAAGGCCTGGATTTACTGCTGACGATTTTCTCGAATTTCGCCGTCGCCTGCTCTTTCCTTGGCGTCACGCTCGGGTTGTTCGATTATCTGGCAGATTTATTCAAGTTTGACGACAGCAAAACCGGACGTTTCAAAACGGCGCTGGTCACCTTCATTCCGCCGATGATTGGCGGCGTGATTTACCCGGACGGCTTCATTTATGCCATCGGCTTCGCCGGGCTGGCGGCCACGGTCTGGGCGGTGATCGTACCTGCGCTGATGGCGCGCAAATCGCGTAAACGCTTTGGCAGCCCGCTTTATCGGGTCTGGGGCGGGAATAAAATGATTGTGCTGGTGCTGCTGTTCGGGGTGCTCAACGCGGTGGTGCATATTCTTTCGAGCGTGAATCTGTTGCCGGTATACCGGTAATGCGCAGGCACCCGTTCCTGATGCGGTGTCGGGAACGGGTTCGTCTCAGGCGGGGAGAGAATCCGGGTGCCGCCAGTGCAGCCGGGGGGCTAAGTAGCAGCGGAGTTCTTCAGGCTGCTGCTCATTGATAAGACCGATCACCACTTCAAAGCAGTGCATCGCCAGCTCGCGGCAATCCTGTGCCACGGTGTCGATTTTCACTGACAACGAATCATAAAGATAATGGTCATCGAAACTGCACAGGTGAATGTCACTCTCGAGCAGTTTGTGCTGGCTCATATAACGCAACACCCCTTCCATCAGGCCGCACGAGGCGACATACAACGCTTTGGGCGGACGCCCCAGACGCGCGCAGAGATTTGCAAACATCTCATAGCCGGAGCTCGGATGATAATTGCCGTACATGATCCATTCAGGCTGGAGGCTGACGCCGGCACGTTCAAGGCCCAGCTGATAGCCCGCCAGACGGTCACGCGTCGGGGAAATTCGCGGCTGCCCGCCGAGAAAATAAAACTCATCGGCATGGTTTTTTGCCACGCGGGCGACCAGTTCAGCGGAGGATTCGATCGCTTCGCACACCACCAGCGGCAGCTGAGTGTCCTGCATGTGCCGGTCAAAAAGCACCACCGGCAACTGCTGACTGATTTTGACGTATTCGGCGTCGTTGAGCATGCTTGAGGCGACGATCAGCCCATCCACCTGGCGCTGGATCAGGTTATTCACCACCATGGTTTCCTGACTGGTATTTTCATCGGTACAGGCAATCAGCAACTGCATACCGTTCTCGCGACACAAGGTTTCCAGTTCGTTTGAGCAGGCTGCGAAGCCATAGTTGGTCATTTCCGGCACCACCAGCCCCAGCGTGTAACTGCGCGCCGCGTTGAGTGAACGGGCGTGAATGCTCGGCTGATAATGTTGCTCAGCGGCCACCGCGAGCACGCGATCGCGCGTGACATCGGAAATGCGAAACTTTTTGCTGTGTCCGTTGAGCACCTGGCTGGCAGTCGATTTCGACACGCCAGCCAGTTCGGCTATGCCGCTGATAGTAATGCGTTTGGTCTTTTTCACTGCGCCATATTCTGTTGTCCGGAAAGACGTTTAGTCTATCACGCAATCCGTCAACGACCAGTAACGCAGCGCAATCTGCTGTGCCCCGCTGAAGGTCAGTTGCGCCGGTAACGCAGGGAAATAGCGTGACGACATCACCGCCTCTCCGTCATTGATGAAAATTTCAACGGATGAACTGTCGCACAACAGCGTCAGGGAGCGTAACGCGCCGCGCCAGACGCGCTGCTCCTGCTCGCCGCTGCGACGGTTTTTACGTGTCAGACGCAGCCATTCCCCGTCCCAGGCCAGTTGCAGATTTCCGCCCAAATCCGCGGCAAACGGCCCGGCGGTGTCGATTTCCACCTCCGCACGGCTGATGGTCCAGACCGGCGCGTCCTGCGCGATGCCCCGCCACGCCTGCACTTCACCGCGTAACTGGCGCAGTTCACGCGCCGGGCGCTGAATAAGCCTGCCGTCTTCCAGCGTCAGTTCGCGCGGGCAGGTCATGGTGTGGATCCAGCCCTGGGCGACGGTTGGCTGATAAAACTCATCGCCGTCGGGAATGCCCATCCAGCCGATCAGCAGACGGCGGCCATCGTCGGTCTGAGTGGTTTGCGGGGCATAAAATTCAAAGCCGAGATCCAGCTCGCGGAACTCGCCATGCGCCAGCGTCCCAAGGGCGTAATCGAGCTGCCCGACGAAATACCCGGACTGGAACGTATTCAGATAGCGATCGGCCTGTGCAGGCAGCCCCTGCGGACAGCAAATCAGCACGTCGCTGCCGGACAAACGGAACAGATCCGGGCATTCCCACATATACCCAAACTCGCCCAGCCCGTTCAGGCCGGAACCGGCGATTTCACCCAGCGATTCCCATGACAGCAAATCTTCAGAGCGCAGCAGCAGGATTTTGCCTTGCAGGCTGAGATCCTGCGCGCCCAGCACCATGTACCAGCGGCCTTCGTGCTGCCAGACTTTAGGGTCGCGCACATGGCCGGTGTAACCGGCGGGTAAATCCAGCACCGGCCCGGTTTTCTCAAACTCGCCGCGCACGTTTTCACGCGCCAGGCACTGAAACGCGGTGCGGCTGCCGTCCGGGTATTTCACATTACCGGTGTAGATCAGCGTCAGCTGACCGTTGTCCGTGACAGCTGAACCGGAATAACAGCCGTGCGACTCATACTCTTCTGCCGGTGCCAGCGCCAGCGGCTCATGCTGCCAGTGCAGTAAATCCGCTGAGCTCCAGTGCCCCCAGAATTTTGCCCCGTGCGCGCAGGCCAGCGGATTCCATTGATAGAAAAGATGGTAGCGGCCGTTGTGCTGCACAAAACCGTTGGGATCGTTGAGCAGACCGACCGGCGGCGCAAGGTGCCAGCCGGGACGGTAAGGGTCGGCGGCGGCCTTCACCTGCCCCGCCACCACGCTGCACAACGCCTGTTTCAGCAAACTCACTTCCGACATTATTCACTCTCCGTTTTGTATTTCAGCAGCAGGGAAAGCAGGAATGCGCTGCCGAAAGCAATCACTAAACCGATCAGGTAGCTGACCATCGAACTGGCCTGCACAATCGCCAGCCCCGGAATACCGGTCAGGCCGACGGCGGTCATGTTGACGTGCATCGCCACCACCCATGCCCCGCCGAGCGCACCGCCGGCTAAGGCGGCAATGAACGGTTTCATAAAGCGCAGGTTGATACCGAAAATGGCCGCTTCGGTAATGCCCAACATAGCCGAGAATGCCGAAGGAATGGCGATCGCTTTAATTTTCGCATCACGGGTTTTGAAGTACACCGCCAGACAGGCACCGCCCTGCGCCACGTTAGCCATCGACCAGATCGGCAACAGGAAATTCACGCCGATGTTCGGGTTGCCCAGCAGCCCGGCTTCAATGGCATGGAAGCTGTGGTGGATCCCGGTGATAACAATCACCGAATACAGCCCGCCAAAGATAAGCCCCGCGACCCAGCCCGCATGGGTGATCAGCGTGCTGAGAATAAAGGAAATGCCATCACCCAGCGCACGGCCTGCCGGGCCGATGATCAGGAAAGCGATAAAACCGGAGATAATCACCGTCAGGAAAGGCGTCAGGATCAGATCGAGCGCGTCGGGAATGACTTTCCGCAGACGTTTTTCGATGAAGCTCATAAACCAGACCGCCAGCAGCACAGGGAACACCGTGCCCTGATAGCCGATCATCGCAATTTCCAGACCGAAGAAATTCATGGTGTGGAAACCGCTGGCAACGCCCCAGGCATTGGTCAGCGCCGGATGGGTGAGAATGCCGCCCAGCGTGGCGCCGAGGAACGGGTTACCGCCGAATTCACGCGCCGCGGTGAACCCGATCAGGATCGGCAGAATGATAAACGCCGCCGAACTGAACATGTCGAGCATGATAAAAATCGCGCTGTCCGGGTTGGCCCAGCCGTAGGTTTTCACCATACCGAGCAGCCCCATCAGCAGGCCGGAGGCGACGATGGCCGGAATGATCGGCACGAAGATATTCGACAGCACGCGCGCGATACGCTGGAACGGATTGAGCTTTTGCGCCGCAATGTTGGCCGCTTCGGATTTGCTGGATTCGCCAATCCCCGCCACTCTAATAAACTCGGCGTGAACCTTGTTCACCAGACCGGTGCCAAAAATGACCTGAATCTGACCCGCATTGCTGAAACAGCCTTTCACGCCTTCGACTTTTTCGATGGCGCTTTTGTTCACCAGGCTGTCATCCACCAGCACCAGGCGCAGACGCGTGGCGCAGTGTGCCGCGCTGGCAATATTGTCTTTGCCTCCCAGTAACGGAAGCAGTTCAGTCGCGATTGCATTGATATTCATAATGTTCCTTGTATTACCCTGAACGATAACGCCCGATGTGCTCAGGCGTATCATGGTGATTCACACCCTGCTTTTTAGAACCAGGTTTCCATCTGGATGCCGAAATTCCACTGGCCGCCGGAGGTGAAACCGTCCGTCCCGAACGAGTCGCTGGAAGAGTAGCTGTCCAGTTTGTGGCTCCAGTCCATGTAACTGGCGAAGAAACGGATTTCAGGACGGCTGAGCATATCGCTGATATCCCCCACTTTAAACGTCGGCGCGAAGGTCAGTTTGTAGAATCCGCCTTTCACTTTGTTGTTATTCTGATAGCCCTGCGGATCGAGATCCATGTACTGATAGCTGCCTTCATAGGCCAGTTCAAAGTTTTCGGTGATCTGCTGGATCAGACGGGTGTTAAAGGTCAGCCACTGATAATCATCGCCGGAGACGTAACGGTCTTTGCTCTGCTGCGCGAGGATCGCCGGAGCGATGTTCCAGTTTTTACTCAGCGACGTGATGCCGTAAGTGGCCAGACGTACGGTACTGGCGTCGTCGGTCAGATGGCCGTCCGAGCCCAGCGCTTTCACTTCTGCGCCTAAACCGTGACCGTACAACAGCGCGGTTTTCGATGTCCCTTCGCGCAGGCCGTAGAAGCTGTCGCCGTGGTAGGCCAGCAGGGTATGGAAGCCGGTATCCGCCGCATTGGTGACGCCCTGTGTACCGGTGTTTTCGCGATCCTGATTGTTTTTGGCACGCAGCCCGCTGACCATCCACTGGAACGGCCCGGCGAAGTTATTCGCCGTGACGATGTAGTTCTCAATGCGGGTGTCGTCATTGCTGTTGTTGTTATCGTCCAGATCGTCGAAGTTGCGCCCGTAAAGCGAGAAGTTACTTTTCAGGTTATCGCCCCACTTCACGTCATAAATCCCGCCGCCGGTGCCCGCGAGGAAAATGACGTCGGAATCGAGCCAGTGAATATCAAAGTTATCGCGGTCAAAGCGTTTACCCGCCCACAGCGTGGAGTCTTTCCACGGACCGGTGAACGTCGGCAGCGAACCCAGTTCCACAAACGCCTGACGAATATTCAGATCGCTGGTCGCGCCGGTCCAGTCGTTATAGCTGCGCTGGCCGTCGGCAAGCATCACCTTATAACGTGACGTGGCGCCGCTGGCCATGGTCTGGTTGTGTTCCAGATTCAGCTCAACGTAGGTGTTGTTTTCGTTGCCCAGACGGCCGACCGCGCCCCCGGTTTGTCCGGCTGGCGTCACGTAAGGGCCGCTTTCCGTCGAGGTGGCGGAATCATTCATGATCACGCCGGAACGGGCGTAACCGGTGAATTTAAACCCGCTGTTATCGCTGCTGCTGGTTTTGGTATTACTGGCTAACGTTTCGGTGCGTTTTGCCACATCCGCCGTTTGCTGCTGGGTGATTTCCGCCGTCTTCGCCACCTGACGGGTTTGCTGCTCGTTGCTGGCGGTGCGTGTTTCCAGCTGCTTCACCTGCTGTTCTGCCTGCGTTGCGCGGGCTTCGGCCTTGGCGGCGCGGCTTTCAGCCTGTTGCAAACGTTTTTCCATGGCGTTGAAGCGGGCTTCAATCGCACTGGCGGAAATATCGGCCCCCTGAGCCGCAGAAGAAAGAATAAGTCCAATAGCAACAGCAAGATAGCGAGGTTTCATCATCATTTTTATCCCTCAGAAGAAATGTAATTATTATGGGAAAAACTGTTTAGCTAAATTGCTAAACTGGTTTTCCTGAGCACAATAAGCACTCCCCCCGCCTTTAGGCAACGAAGTTCGCCAGTCTTGTAGTGGAATTGTGATCTTGCTGGCAAATCGTCACTGAATCCTAATAATTCATTTGTGCTTGATTAGCTAAACCGGTTCTTCTACTTTATCGACAGATGATTTATCAGGACGAGAAAAAGGGAATGAAGATGAATAAGCGGGTTTGGGTATTGGGCGATGCCGTGGTGGATTTGATCCCCGAAGAAGATGGCCGTTTACTGAAGTGCCCCGGCGGCGCACCGGCCAACGTGGCGGTCGGCATCAGCCGTCTCGGCGGAAACAGCGGTTTTATTGGCCGGGTGGGCGACGATCCTTTCGGTGCATTTTTGCGTAAAACGCTGGATGACGAAGCGGTGAACACCGAATTTATGCACCGCGATCCGCACCACCGGACCTCCACCGTGGTGGTGGAAAACGATGCTGACGGCGAACGATCGTTTACGTTTATGGTGCGCCCGAGCGCCGATCTGTTTCTGCAATCTGTCGATATTCCTGCGTTTTCCGCCGGAGAGTTTTTGCACCTGTGCTCAATTTCACTTTCCGCTGAACCTTCGCGTTCTTCCGCCTTTTTAGCCATGGCGCAGATGAAAGCGGCAGGCGGCCAGGTCAGCTTTGATCCGAATATCCGTCACGATTTATGGCCGGATGAAAATGCATTGCGCGAATGCCTCGAGCAGGCACTGTCGCTGGCGGACGTGATCAAAGTGTCTGAGGATGAACTCGCGTATCTGACCGGCGAATCGCTGCTGTCAGAAGGCATTCTGCGGCTTTGTCAGCGCCACGATCCGGCGTTATTGCTGGTCACTCAGGGAAAAGACGGCGTGTCGGTGTACCGCAAACAGGATGCCTCGCTGATGCAGTATCCAGCGCCGAAAGTGCAGGCAGTCGATACCACCGGCGCGGGCGATGCGTTTGTTGCCGGGCTGCTGGCGGGACTGGCACAGCACGGCCCGCAACCGTCACCCGAGGCGTGGCACGCCATTATCCGTCAGGCACTCACCTGCGGCGCGCTGGCCACCACCGCACGCGGCGCAATGACGGCGCTGCCGGATGCGCAGGCGCTGGCCGCCTTTAGGGATCAGGCGTTTTAAACATGTCATCTGGCGTATAAAAAAAACGGCGCAACCGCGATGGCTGCGCCGTTTCTCCCTTAACCTTCTGTTTTATTTCAGTTCCGGCCAGTAGTCTTTATTGGCTTCGATCAGATCATCCAGAATAGCTTTGGCGACAGACGCGCTCGGGACGGTTTTCGACAGCGTGATCGCCTGCCACAGTTTCAGGTAGGATTTCTCCACCCAGGCTTCGACCACCAGTTTTTCCACCGCCACCTGCTGGCCTATCAATCCTTGCTGGAATAGCGGGATCTTACCAACCGTCAGTGGTTCCGGCCCGCTGCTGCCGACAAGACACGGAATTTCGACCATCGCTTGCGGATCGACATTGGTGATAGCCCCCTCGTTCGGCACAATCAGCAGCATTCTTGCCTGCGTGTTGAACGCGATGGCCGTCGCCAGATCGACGATGTAAGACGCGTGTTCATCGATTTCCAGTTCACCGGCGGACGATTTCCCGGCCTGAGTAATGGCGGCGCAGGCGCTGAACACATGTTTTTCGCGATGCTCCATCACCTCATTGGCACGGGTATGGTCAGGGTTGGAATGCGCGACGACGTAATCCGGGTAGAGGTAATATTTTAAATAGGTGTTCGGGAAAGTGGACGGATCCAGCGCCCAGACATCTTTGGCTTTGGCGAAGGTGTCATTCCAGCTGGCTTCGCTTGCCTGTTCACCGGTGTGAGGAACATAGCCATATTTCGCTACATGTTCGCGGATTTTGGGCATCAGATCGTTGCCATGTGCGTCTTCGATTGATGTCCACCAGCCGAAGTGATTCAGCCCGTAATAGCGCACGCGCATCTCTTTGCGGGATTTCAGCCCGGCAATCTCCGCCATGCGCCCTTCAATGCCGATCGGCATATCGCAGATGTTGAGAATTTTGGCCTGCGGGCGCAAACGGCGCGTCGCTTCCGCCACAATGGCGGCCGGATTGGAATAATTGAGCATCCAGGCATCCGGTGAATACTTTTCCATGTAGTCGACGATTTCCAGCACGCCGCCGATTGAGCGCATCCCGTAGGCGATCCCGCCCGGCCCGCAGGTTTCCTGTCCGACCACTCCGTGACGCAGCGGGATTTTTTCGTCCTTTTCACGCATCGGGTATTTACCCACGCGGATGTGCGCCATCACGAAATCGACATCCGTGAATGCCGCACGGGGATCGGTGGTGTAGCTGAACTCAATCTCCGGCGCCTGTTCTTTGAGGATCACCTTGCACGCTTCGGCGACAATCTCCTGACGTGCGCCATCATTGTCATAAAATTTGATGGCCCGCAGCGGGAATCTCTCCTGATTTGCCAGTAACATCAGAACGATACCCGGTGTAAATGTGCTGCCACCGCCTGCCACAACGACTGAGAATTTCTTCATCATACTGCCTCCGTAAGGGATGTTTCTGTCGGGGAACGAGCCCCGGATGTGGATGATTGTGTGAAAGCGTCTTGCTTCATCAGCGTCTCTATCTGGTCGCGCACCTGAGGAACGTGCAGACCCACGATGACCTGAATGGCGTTGCCACGCCGCACTACGCCGTGTGCGCCGAGGGCTTTAAAGATGTCGTCACTTTGCGTCAGCGCCATATCGCCCAGCGTGATACGCAGCCGCGTCGCGCAGTTGTTGAGGTCGATAACATTGCCGTGACCGCCAAGCGCCTGCAGATACCCGGCGGCCTGGGCCTGTGAAGAGGACGGTGCCGTGCGGTCGCTGGCCTTTTTCTGCGCCTGATAATCGGCTTTGCTGTAGAGCTTGATTTCGCTGTCTTCGCGCCCCGGCGTTTTCAGGTTCAGGCGCAGGATCACCGTGCGGAACACCAGGAACCAGATGCCGGTAAACACCAGCCCGATACCGATTTGAGTGAATATCATTGCCGCGTGATTGTGGAACATCGGGATCCAGTTTTGCGGCAGGAAAGAATCGAGCAGGCCGCCGCCCATGTTGCCGACCACGCCGGCCATGTACATCAGCGTCGCCAGCGTGGCGGCCAGTAATGCATGGAGCGCAAACAGCAGCGGGGAAATAAACAGGAAGGTAAATTCCAGCGGTTCAGTGATGCCGACCAGAACGGCCGTGAGCGTTGCCGGGATCAGCAGCCCCGCCACTTTCACGCGGTTTTGCGGTGCGGCGGTGGCGTAAATCGCCATCGCAACCCCCATCGACCCGAAGACTTTCGAGTTACCGAACAGCGCAAAGCCGCCCTGCGGGAACAGGGTTTTCAGCGGTTCGGTGCTTTGGCTGAAGGCCTGCAAATGTTCAGCCCAGTAAACCTGAATGCCGCCTTCAATCGCCGCCGGGCCAAAGACAAAGGGACCGTAGACGAAGTGATGCAAACCGGTCGGGATCAGAATGCGTTCGAGGAAGGTGTAGACCCAGACGCCCAGCGAACCGGAAACCAGCATGAAATGCTGCATCGAGAGAATACCGGTCTGCACTTTCGGCCACAGCAGCAGGGTCAGCCACGCGCAGGGGATCATCAGCAGGAAACCAATAATCACCACGAAGGAACTGCCCTGAAAAATACCGAGGAAGACGGGAAGTTGTTTATCAAAAAAATGATTGTGTATTGAGGTAACAAGACCGGAAATAATAATCGCCCCAATTATGCTGGTATCGAGTGTTTTAATTCCGGCAATCATCGCCAGCCCACTTTGCCCGCCGGGTTCGACGTTGAAATTAACGCCGAAATAATCTCCCCAGGTTAATCCCATGGCATTAATTAAATAATTCCAGGTCATAAAACTGACCAGCGCCGCCAGACAGGCACGGCCTTGTGCCTGTTTCGCCAGCCCGATAGGCAGGCCGATGGCGAAAATCAGCGGCATATTGCGAAATACCGTCCAGCCGCCTTCCTCAATAATATGAACAACTTGAGCAAAAAGATTGTCAGGGGCGGTGAGCGTTTCACCCATGAACATCGGGTTTTGAAGCATAATCGCGATGCCCACCACCATTCCCGCAAACGGAAACAGTAATACCGGCGTAAACATCGCACCGCCAAAACGTTGGATTTGACTGAGCATATATAATCCTCATTTTACTTCGGGGTCAGAGTTTTTTATTAAAATGTTTTTAATGACGTTTTTTATTTTCTGATCAGAGAGTAGGAATAATGAAAAATAAGATCGCAAAATGATTAATCGTTTCGTGATCGCATTCATGCTTTTTCTGCGGGTGAAGTGATCTACTTTTCAGGCTTTTTCTATACACTGAAATTAGCGGGTCTTAAAACCCAGCAAGGCAAGAACAGGTTATTGAGGATTTACAGGGGCGTAACCGGCTTTCAAGGCCCGGCTACGGAGATTCGCGCACGGAGAAAGAGGTCTGCCGGTGATCTACAAAACGCTTGCTGAACGCTTAAGAATTCGCATTAATTCTGCCGATTTCGGCATCGGTGATGCTTTACCCAGCGAAAAAAAGCTGGCAACGGAGTTTGGCGTCTCGCGCATGACGCTGCGTAAAGCGGTGGACTTGCTGATCGAATGGGGGCTGGTGCGGCGCTGTCACGGTAGCGGAACCTTCGTCGCGCAAAAGGATGTCCAGCATGAAACGCGCGGGCTGATGGGGTTTTGTGAACTGATGAAACAACTGGGCCGCCCGACGGTAAGCGAAGTGCTGGAATTTAAGATCATGGGCGCGCCCCCGGCCATCGCCAGCCAGCTGCGCATCAAAACCGATGAACGTATCTACTATTCGCGCCGCCTGCGGTCGGTGGAGGGCAAACCGCTGGTGCTGGAAGACAGCTACATGCCTGGCCGTTTATTTGGCAATCTTTCGGTGAAGCATCTGGAAGGCTCTAAATTTTCCTACATCGAAGACGAATGTCATATCTGCATCGCCGGAAACTATGAAAGCTTCAGCCCGATCCTCGCCGACAGCACCGTCGCCGCCCTGTTTCACATCGCCGAAGGCACGCCGCTGCTGCGCCTGACGTCGCTGTCTTACAGCGATACCGGCGATTACATCAATTACTCAGTGATGATCCGTAACGCCAACGAATACCATGTTGACTACCATTTACAGCGCAACAAATCCTGTACCGGTCACATCCGGCCAGCCTGAGAGGTCAGCACTGGCTGAGGAGAATGTCAGGAAAGTCATGATGTGCGGTTTGGCTGAGACGTCATCGGGGAAAAAGAGGTGAAATCAGAGAAGGAGCGGAAAATAGAATCTGAAGGAGCATCGTCACGCAGCCTGCTCTGCGTAGGGAGACAACAGGCCGCGATCTTCGGTAAGGTCGTTAACGTTACGCTTTGTTCACTGAAACAATTTCTTTAATGAAGGTGAAGTTAGAATCGCCGTGGTCAGTTTTAACCGTTGGATAAATTCTTTCTCCTTTCTTCACAAAGCCAGTGACTTCGTGGGTTGAGCCGTTCTTGACAGTAAAACTATCGCCAACACTGATCGAACTTTCGACTTCGCTCATAACAATCCTTAACTCGTGGTGCATGGAACTTCAAAAAACCAGGGTACGTCTTAATGCATGGTGCGGGTCGATGGTAGGCCTTTATGTGCCAGGTAGCCAGCGGTGTAGTCATAAAACCGCCAGCTCCGGTGTATCAGCGGATTATTTCAGATCAGTATTAGCGTTCAGCGGTTCGCCGGTGGCGTAGAACTGGCCGCCTGCGATGTAGTGCAAACTGCGCAGCGACGGATCGGCTTCTTCGAAATGCCAGTGTCCGTTTTTGAACACGCGGGTGTCCGCCCAGGCACCGACAATCTCGCCGATAAACAGATCATGCGCCTGCTGGTTATGAGGCTCCGGGATCAGCTTACAGGCCAGCCACGCAGTGCAACCGGCGACGAAAGGTAAATCCCCCTGGCCTGCCATTCGAAACAGCTCAGTGCCGCAATTCGCCAGTTTATCCGGGTCATTGCGCAGCGTACGGTTACCCAGATCGTAGGTCATTTGCAGTTGCGCGACCGTGGGCACCTGAATCACGAAGTATCCGCTCTGTTCGATAAGCTCGCGCGTTCTGGCGATCTTATCCAGCACCACGGTCAGTTTTGCCGGTCTGAAATCCAGACCACACACCCACGAGGCAGACATCACGTTGTCCACGCCATCGTGATGCGCAGATACCAGCGCGGTCGTGCCGTGGTTAATCAGACGGTAGGCTTTTTCCAGTTCAACGGGAGCGAATTGTGGGGTCATTGGCGTTTCTCATAAAAAATGTCCGGCGTGCAGCATCGCAAAACTTCCGCCGGAACACTATTCATTCGGTGCGCTGTCAGGGATTTGAGGCGGCCTGACGCGGTTTGACCGCCTTGCGCAGCAGATGCACCGTCAGCGCCAGCAGGAAAATCAGCGCCTGAATCAGCACGATGGTCGGGCCGGTCGCGGCATCGATATAAAAACTGATAAAGGTGCCGGACACCGCCGCCAGCAGTGACGCGGTGACCGCCACCGCCATCATTTTCGGCAGGGTTTTACACAGCAGAAAGGCGGTGATGCCGGGGGTGATCAGCATCGCCACCACCAGCACCACGCCGACCGCCTGCAACGCGGCAACGATGGTCAGCGCCAGCAGACACAGCAGCGCATAGTGGTAAAAACGCACCGGCAGCCCGATAACCTTCGCCTGTACCGGGTCGAAACAAAACAGCATCAGGTCTTTGAATTTGATGATAATCGCCAGGGTGACGATAAACGCGATGATCAGCGTTTGCAGCATTTCGCTGTCGGTGACGCCGAGCACGTTACCGAACAGAATATGGCTGAGATGCTGCTCGGTATTCACCCGCGAGAACAGCACCAGGCCGGCGGCGAACATGCCGGAAAACACGATGCCCATCACCGAATCTTCTTTTACACGGCAATGCTCCTTGATGAAACCGGTAGCGACCGCACAAAACAGGCCGGAACCGAACGCGCCAATCACCAGCGGGATCCCCGCCAGATAGGCCAGCACCACGCCGGGCAGCACCGCGTGAGAGATGGCGTCGCCCATCAGCGACCAGCCTTTGAGCACCAGAAAACAGGAAAATATCGCGCAGACCACGCTGGTGGCCGCGGCGGTGAGCAACGCGCGCTGCATAAAGTCGAAGCTCATCGGCTCCATCAGCACATCCATCCAGGCCATCATGCGCGGCTCCCTGAACGTTTAAGACGGAAATGATTCGCCAGCCAGCCGTGTTTCGGTGCGAACAAAAATGCCAGCAGGAAAACGGTGGTTTGCAGGCAGACGATCACCCCGCCGGTGGCACCGTCGAGGTAATAACTGAGCCATGCGCCCACCGCGCTGGTTACCGCGCCGATCATCACTGAGATAATCAGCAGGTGCGAAAAGCGGTCGGAGAGCAGATACGCTGTTGCGCCGGGCGTAATCACCATGGCGATCACTAAAATCGCGCCGACGGTCTGCAGCGCCGCCACGCTGCACGCGCTGAAAATGGTGAAGAAAATCACCTTCAGCCACAGCGGAGAAAGGCCGACCGAGCGCGCATGCGCTTCATCGAAAAAGACCGCCAGCAGGTCGCGCCAGATGACACACAGCACCAGCAGGGAAATGCCGACGATGATTTGCACCTGCAAAATGTCGGCGTCGTCGATGCCTAAAATGTTGCCGAACAGGATCGACTGCACGTTGACGGAGGTCGGATTCAGTGACACCAGCAGCAGGCCGAGGGCGAAGAAGGTGGAAAAAACAAAGCCAATGATGGCGTCTTCACGCAGTTTGGTGAAATGGCGTAGCAGCGTCATGGACAGCGCGGCCAGAATGCCGGTGCCAAAGGCACCAATGGCGTAAGGGAAGCCCAGCGCATACGCGCCCGCCACGCCCGGTACCACGGAATGCGATAACGCATCGCCCATCAGCGACCAGCCCTTGAGCATCAGGTACGCTGACAAAAACGCACACACCGCGCCTACCCCCGCACTGACCCAGATGGCTTTCACCATATAGTTGTAATGAAACGGCTCAAGCAGCAGGTCAATCATTTCACCCGCCTTATCGGTGACAGGGTTTCTGGCATCGCGGCCGTTTCCTGCGGGACTAAATAGCCGATATTGCGCAGTGCGCCGCCGAACGTATTCTCAAGATTCGGATGGGTGAAGGTGGTGTCAAGTGGCCCGGCGGCGATCACCGTCCGGTTGATCAACACCACGCGGTCGCAGAAATCCGGCACGCTGGCGATGTTATGGGTCGACACCAGGATCAGATGCCCCTCTTCACGCAGCTGGCGCAGCAGATCGATAATGGCGTTTTCTGTTTTGATATCCACGCCGGTAAACGGCTCGTCGAGCAACATCACGCGCCCTTGCTGTGCCAGCGCACGGGCAAGAAACACGCGTTTTTTCTGACCACCGGAAAGCTCGCCGATCTGACGCTGTGCCAGATCGGTCAGGCCAACTCGCGCCAGCGCCGACGCCACCTGTTTTTTATCTTCCTGCGAGGGAATTCGCAGAAATGACATTTTGCCGTAGCGCCCCATCATCACCACATCACGCACCAGCACCGGAAAGTTCCAGTCCACGTCTTCAGACTGCGGCACGTAAGCGATCAGATTCTGCTTCAGGGCTTTGCTGACGTTCAGGCCATCAAGCGTCACGCTGCCGTGCGTCGGGCGAATAATGCCCATGATGGTTTTGAACAGGGTCGATTTGCCGCTGCCGTTGACGCCCAGCAGCGCGCAAATCGATCCGCCGCTCAGGCGGAACGACGCAGTCTCTATGGCGGTGTGACCATTATTGTAGGTCACCGAAATGTTATCGACGTCGAGATGCAGCGCGGTATCACTCATTGGCCGAATCCTTGCGCAATGGTGCCGACCGTGACTTTCAGCAAATCAATGTAGGTCGGTACCGGGCCATCCGCCGCAGACAGGGAATCGACATACAGCACACCGCCATATTTCGCGCCTGTCTCTTTGCTGACCTGTTTGGCCGGTTTATCCGAGATGGTGCTTTCGCTGAACACCACCGGGATGTTTTGCTGGCGCACCAGGTCGATCAGTTTTTTGACCTGCTGCGGCGTGCCCTGCTCTTCGGCGTTGATTGGCCACAGATAGGCTTCTTTCAAATCATAATCTTTCGCCAGATAGCTGAACGCGCCCTCGCTGGTGACTAACCAGCGCTGCTGAGCCGGAATTTTTGCCAGACGTTCGCGCAGCGGCGCATCCAGCCGGGTGATTTTTTCGGCATAGTTTTTGGCGTTGCGGTCGTAGGTTGCGGCGTTTTCAGGGTCGTATTTCACCAGCGCTGCGCGGATATTCTCCACGTACACCAGCGCATTTTTCGCCGACATCCACGCGTGCGGATTGGGGTTGCCGAGGTAAGGGCCTTCCTGGATCGGCAGCGGCGCGATGCCGTCGGTGACGGTCGCGGACGGCACATTTTTGATGTTAGCAAAGAAGCGCCCGAACCAGCGTTCGAGGTTAAATCCGTTCCACAGGATCAGATCGGCAGACTGCGTTTTTACGATGTCACGCGGCGTCGGCTGATAATCATGAATTTCCGCGCCGGGTTTGGTGATGGACTCCACCGTGGCGGCATCACCGGCAACGTTCTGCGCGATGTCCTGGATCACCGTAAAGGTCGTCACCACTTTAAACTTTTTTTTGTCTTTCTCCGCCGCCGTTGCATTGCCGGTGATCAGCGCCACGATCATGCCGATCAGCATCAGCCGTAAACGGAACGGCGACTGACTGAATAGTTTTACAATGTTTTGTCCATTTCCCATGAATTTTCTCCTGTCACTGTGTCCGGCCGTCGGCGGTTTATTATTCAGGTATAGCATAGGCTATACTCCATAGCCAAGGCAAAGTTCGCAGAAATTGGTAGATATGTGTTGTTGGTTTACAATGCGGTTCGTTGTCGCGCAAAGCGGCGGCGGTAAGAAACCGTTGAGCAAGAAAGAGGCAGGCGCAGTGAAAGATAAAAAATTAAATCCGTTGCTGGATGTTGAAGAACACGCTCAGGGTTTTTTACAGGTGCGCGAGGCGCACCGACGGGAACTGATGGATGATTACGTTGAACTGATTTCCGATCTGATCCGCGAGTTTGGCGAAGCACGTCAGGTGGATCTGGCTGCACGTCTGGGCGTTTCGCAACCCACCGTAGCGAAAACCCTGAAGCGTCTGGCGAATGCCGGGCTGGTTCATCAGTTGCCTTATCGCGGCACCTTCCTCACGCCGGAAGGCGAGAAACTGGCGGCGGAAAACCGCGAGCGTCACAACGTGGTGGAGGCGTTCTTTATTGCGCTGGGCATCAGTGCCGAAACCGCACGACTGGATGCCGAAGGCGTCGAGCATCATGTGAGTGATGAAACGCTGGAAGCGTTCCGGCGCTTTACCGCAAGTCAGAAATCCCCGTCCTGATCCTGAAGGTTTGCCCCCGTAAACAGGGGCATTCCTTCGATACATTACGCCATTACCACTGATAACCTACTCCGACGGCGGCGCCCATTTCCCCCTGCGAGTTACTGCTGCCGGACATTTTGGTTACCCATCTGCCATTTTCAGAAATAGTGGACACCCCCAGCGCGACGGAGGACTGATCCTGATACGTCCCTCCCCCCATGCTCACCATACTGGCGCCCGGCGCGTAAGGCTGCGGCAGACTGGCCATCGCCATTGCCCCGGCGATACCGGCACTCAGCTTGTCATTATTGTCATCCACCAGGTTTTTCAACGCGCCGAACTTGTTATCCGTGTATTGGTTGGCCTGGGTAACGCCCGATGTTAACTGGCGAACGTTCACCGCATCGGTACCGCGGGTGCCTGTCGCCACATTAGTTATCTGACGCTCAGCCCCCGCAGAACCTACCGATACCGAGTTGGCGCGATCGGCAAGAGAATCCGCCCCCAGCGCAACGGAATTTGCGGCAGAGGCGCGGGCATTCGAGCCGAGGGCAGTACTGTTATCCCCGGACGCGACGGCGCCGGCGCCCCCGGCAGTGGCCTCTTTGCCGCTGGCTACCGGTTTCGCACGTTTGCTGGTGTTGCTGACCTGGAACATGCCCTCTGTCCCACTGGCGATATTATTCACCACGGCAGAAACCGCGCTGAGCTGGGCGTAATTCACCGCATCGCTGTCCTGCGTGCCTGCCGCAACGTTAGTGAGGGTGGTCGGGTCACCGGACAGCGTGATTTTGCTGTAATTGGTCGTGCCGTCGCTGTTGAGATCATATTTGACGGAAAGCGTATCCAGACTCGCCATGCCGCCGTTGATGTTGTTGATCGCATCCGTCACCGCGTACAGCTGGGATCCGTTGACGGCGTCGGTGCTGGTGGCGTTGATCTGCCCGGCGGCCACATTCGTGATGGTGCGTTCCGTGCCGGTATCGCCGACGCTGACCGTTCCCACAGGCGAGCTGCCTGCAAAAACATAATCTTTCCCCTGAAGGGTGACGCCGGAAGTGGCGACCGTCGCCTGTGTTTTTGCGCCATCGCCCAGCGCCACGCTGTTCGCGGTGCCCGCCTGCGCTCCGTTACCGATAGCGACCGCGTTGGTTGCGCTGGCGGCAGCACTCTGACCTATCGCCACGGCGTCCGCCCCCGTCGCTGAGGAATCAGCACCGGTTGAATTGGCGTGGGTGTATTTCGTGCCGCTGCTGTAGATGCTGTTAATACTGTTATTGGTTTCGGTCAGCTGAGAGAAGTTCACTGCATCGCTCGGCGCGGAGCCGTCCGCCACGTTGGTCAATATTGTCCCGCCGGTGTGGGTGCTGCTGTTATAGGCGCTGCCGCCTGTCGTCATGCGGTTGTAGTTCACTGAACCGTCGGCGTTGGTGTCATATTTCAACGCATGGTTATCCAGATCGGTGAAGCTGAGATTCAGATTCTCAATGGCCTGATTGGTGGCAAATAGTTGCGAACCGTTCACACCGTCGGTGCTGTCTGAACTCAGCCGCCCGGCCGCCATGCGGGTCAGCGTGCGCTCGCTGCCGAGCGCGCCAAGGCTCACTGTGCCTGCGGGCGCCCCTGCGGCGAAAACATAATCCTTCCCGCGGATCTTCGTGCCAGTTGTCGCCACTACCGGAGACGTTACCGCACCCGCACCGAGGGCCACACTGTTGTTGATTGAGGCGGTCGCACCATAGCCAAAAGCAAGAGAGGAGGTGCCGGATGCCAGTGACTGCGCACCCAACGCCACCGCCGCCTGGCCGCTGGCTGACGCACGCCAGCCAAACACTGCCGATCCGGTGCCGCTGGCGCTGGCCCCCGAACCGAAGGCCATGGTCGAGGAGGCTGTCGCACTGGCGGTATCGCCGAGCGCAATCGAAGACACACCCGTGGCTGAGGCCGCGTTGCCAATCACAACCTGATTAGCATTCGCGCCGGCAACGCTGTAGCTGCCGGTGGCATCGCCGCCGATAACCACGCTGCCTTTTGACGAACTCACCGTGGCATTTTTACCGATAGCCACGCCATTGCCTGAACTGGCATCGACGGTCGCACCCGCACCGGTGGCCAGCGAATACGCCCCCTTCGCACCATCATTGTTGTAGTTCGCTCCCGCCGTGCCGCCATCATTCACGCTGGAATAATGCGTTTTGACTTTCGTCACGGAATCATTGAGCTGATCAACGTTGACCGCATCACCGCCACTGGTACCCGCAGCAACATTGGTGATCCGCGTTCCTCCGCTTTTGGTCGTGCTGCTGTACGTTGTTCCGCCTAACGTGATGTTGTTGTAGTCAAAGGATCCGTCCGGGTTGGTATCGTATTGCACATCGCTGCCGGTGACGGCCTGGAGTTGCAGGAGGCTAAGCCCGTCGGTGGCTCGTTTGCCCGCAGCCACCTTATCTTCAGGTTTCGCACCCCCTGTTGCCTGAACGGCACCCTGCGCATTGGCCGGCAAAGATATCAGCGTCGCGGCCACGATACCCGTCAGGCTACTTATCCGTTTAATCTTTTGCCCTGCCAACTCACCCGCGACAAATTGGACTTTCGATGCAAAATTCCAGGTCAGACGAGATATTTTATTCATTTCAACTCCCTTTGTGGCTCCATGCCATGAGTAGTGTGTACAGATCATTTGCAGCGGATAAGGCCGCTGCGGCCCAAGGCGGACATATTTCAATGTCGGTATTTATTGAACGATGAAATAATTAACACCTGAATTCCGTTAACGTTTTTACAAACATTTCTGCCCGTCATTCAGTCATGCCTTAACGGCTTCCCCCTGAATGCAATGAAATATAAAAAAGGAAAATACAAAATTCACAATGCATTGATTTTATTGAATTTAAAAACAATAACACTCAGCGCATTAAAAATTATTTCAGGAGAAGCGATTATGCTATCAGACAATTTTTAAAAAGGTAAACCCGAAAAAATCAATTTTAAATTATCTGCCGTAACGCTTTAACAATATAACTTACACAGGTAATTAAATTGTAAAATCGTTTATTTTTGATTTACACCAGTTATTATTCAAGAAATAAAATGCTTTATGAGCCGGATATTTAAGAGTGAACTTTAAGCGAGGAAAATACCGGTGAATGGCATTCACTTTCGCTATCTTTGCGGGCGAAGGAAAGGGAGAGGGTTTTATTGCAGCCGAACGTCAGTATTTCGCGTTTCTGGAATTTTTTACACACAATTGCTGACGCATCCTTGTCCTGTTCCCCCTAATTCCACGCCAACCTTTCCGCTGGCAGCAGAGTATCTTTAGCCTCAGGAGAAGTGGCTTTTTTTACGACTCCGCGCAACGGGTTTTCTATCTCAGAGGTGGTTATGAAGAGGCTGCTGTTGTTGATGCTGACCGCTGGCGTACTGATGTCCGTCAGTTCAGCGTCGTTCGCCTATGGCTATTACGGACAGGGTTATTATGGACACGGCTATTATGGGCATGGCTATTACCGGCACGGTGGCTATGGCCGCGGCTGGTATGGTCCGAACGTGGTGATCGGCATCCCGCCGCCGGTCTATTATCCGCCGCCGCCAGTGGTCTATGTTGCGCCCGCGCAACCACAGACTTACGTTGAGAAAACGCCAAACTATGCGTATTACTGCCAGAATCCGGCGGGCTATTACCCGCGCGTTCCCGCTTGTCCGCGGGGATGGATGAAAGTGGTAGTGGGCGATTCAGCACCCCGTTAACAGGTAATAAAAGTGATGAACAGGTTTACTCCGGTGGCAATGCTCGCCCTGGCCGCAGCGCTGACGGGCTGCGTTTCGCCCCCTACCCGGCCTGATGTGATGGTGCTGCCGGGCACCGGTAAAAGTTATCAGTCGTTCCGGATGGATGAAATGTCCTGCCGCAACGCCGCTTACGGCAGTGTTAACGGCGGCGCAGAAACCGCCAGTAACAATGCGGCGGGCACGGCGGCGGCTGGGACGGTGGTCGGTGCAGCGGCAGGTGCCTTGCTCGGCGCCGCCTCCGGTCATGCCGGACCGGGAGCGCTAATCGGCGCGGGCAGCGGATTACTGATCGGCAGCGCCATGGGCAGCAACAGCGCCGGAGCCAGCAGCGGCGATTTGCAAGATCAGTACGACACGGTTTACACCCAGTGCATGTATGCCAAAGGCAACAAAGTGCCGGTTGACGCCGGTTACAGTGATAATCAGTATTCCCCGCCGCAGTCGCCGGTACCGCCGGATTACAACCCGGCGCCTCAGGAGGACAGCGGCGTCCCACCTGATTACGTCCCCTGACCGCTCAGGTTCACTGACACACTGTAACCACCGCTTAAAGGCTGCCCGCTTCCGGCAGCCTTATTTCATTACTGGCCGCACACTGGCCATATTTGCACCGCCCTGAGAAATGAACCAAAAGACCCCTGGCTGATACGTTGATTTCAATCAACAGGAGGGGATATATCTTTGTAAGGTTTGTCTGCTTATGTAGGAATATTCTAGTATTCAATAAAGATTTGCAAAATAATCCGACGACAATAATATATTTCATTCGATGTCATTTAAAATTCTTTTATTTTCAACCTGTTGCGAAATTATTTTTGAAACATTTAATGACATTTATATAATGTTTTAAATTCACTTACATTGACGGTAGGAATAATACTATATATTATAAATACCAGAATGATGGATGAATATAACGGAGGTAAACCATCAGAGTCACAACCCGTTTATCAAATGGAATTTTTTTAATTTAAAGGAATGAATTAATGTTGCGGATTGCAATTATTGACTCATGCACGTTGACTTTTTTGGGATTGGAGAATGTCTTCTCTCTGATTAACACATCAAAGAGCATTATTTTTAATCAAATCAGCGCAGAATACGCCTTAGACAAGAACAGCCAGAAATTCGATATTTACATTATCGAACCCGGCGCAGTGAGTTTTGAATACGACATAGACAAGTTTATTTATAACTTAAAAACGAACACCAAAGAAGACTGCAAGATAATCATTCTTAGCGATAATGTTATTGTTAACAGCCGGTTGTCAGACTTTCACCTGTGCAAAAACAATGCATTATCTAAAGTGTTTTTCTTTTTCGATAGCCTGCTGACGGGGAAATATGAATCTATATTGCCTTTCATTGAGGACTTCATTCTGACGAAAAATGAAGCGATTTTACTGCGGTGTTTGTCGAAGAACGCTAAGATGAAAAATATCGAGAAAATCACCGCAATACCGGCCTCAAATCTCTATTACTACAAATACAGCGCCATGAAGAAGTTAAAACTGAAGAGTACAAAAGAGTTGTTCAACTACCTAAATAAAGTGCTCAACCACTCCATCTGACGCCACCCCCTCTCTGCCCGCGCAGTGAGGGTCCTCATCACACCCTCATCCTCACGCCCTTTCTCCGGTTACTGCATCAGGTATTTATAAAGCTCAATCGAATTTTTCAGCCCCAGCTTTTTCATCGCATTTCTTTTATGCGTGCTGACCGTCTTAACGCTGCGCCCGAGTTTACAGGCAATGGTGGCATTGCTTTTCATTTGCTGTATGGCACTCAGCACTTGCCATTCCATCTCGGTTAAATGCTTTTTCGCCGCGCGGGTAAAATCATTATCTTTCTGTTTGAGGAACGGGCTCACCGCCATGTGATAGTTAAGATCAGTTACGCCGGTGATCAACATTTTTCTGAGAATAGAAAAATCTTCCTGCTCGGAGATGAGCATATCTACCTGAAGTTCTGCCAGTAAACTCAGTTTCTCGGCTTTTTCTATTTTGGTCATGACAATAATTTGTGGCGGGGTGTAATAAAAGCTCAGCCTGCGCAAAAACTTTATGGCGGCATCAAAGTTTGAGGACTCTTCTTTCACTTCCAGAATAATAAAACCCACGCTCATTCCAGGCCCTGAATGAAAGAATTCCGTTAATGATGAATAAGATCGCGGCTTCACTTTTGCTTCTTTAAGAATGTGCGAAATCGCCAGCATTTCATAATGGCCGGAATGGATTATCACTGTGTCTTTCATAAATTGTTCCATTGAAAATAAACTGCAATATCAGTAATACCTTCCGCCCGCCGCGCCATGCAGGGTTGCGTAAGCGATATATAAACTGTGTTTGCCCTTCCCTGTTAAACCTTAACTAAACCAGAACCCCTTATGCGTTCTCTTTGCTGACACATTACTACATAATATGTCAGTGCCTTATTTTACTGCCTTAGGATAATTCTCTCAACGCAACAATCATAATTCTCAGTCTTAACATTGTCGAGAGCCCGTACCGGCAGAGAGTGGAATTCAGATTATTAAGAAGTTTTCGCGATAATCTACAAAAAAGCCCTGCCAGCAGAATTAAAAACCGCAAAACAGAAAACGAAAGGTGAATAATGCCAGCAGGAAGCCTGTTCTGACAGATATAGTGCCTGGGGGAATTGTTGAGGAATTATTATTGCAGTCTGATTGACATTTACATGCTGAAAATAAATGGCGTTTAAATTTAACCTGTCATTTACACCATGTCACAGCACATAAACATTCTCACTGCATTCGAGCAGGCTGACTAGGAATTTTCGCGTTTTTTTCGCGAAATTTCTAATTAGTGAGATCTATAAGATTTTCCGCACGAATCGCTCACGCACAACCACGCCAGAGGGCCGTTGGCCGCTGACGTGGCTGCATGGGCTGGTCAGCCGTGATTAACGTCAAATGGCGCACGGCCATTCAGCCAGTCATCAATCACCTTCAGCACGCCCTCTTCCCGGTTGGATGGCGCTCGGTATTTGGCGGCCGCTTTTGCCGGTTCAGAGGCGTTTTCCATCGCGAAACCGTATCCGGCGTAGCTGAGCATCTCCAGGTCGTTCCCGCTGTCACCGAAGGTCATCACTTCTTCATCGCGAATGTCATAACGCTGCTGGATTTTCTTCAGGCCGTTCGCTTTGTGATTACCGGTAATAATCAGGTCAATCGATCCGTGGCCGCTGGTGACCGGCGCAACAATGCTGCCGAGTTGCTGGGTGATTTCCCCCATCAGCGGATACACGTCATCTTCCACATAGCTGAGCGCAAATTTAAAAATGGTGTCATCGATGTGCGCGTAGGTCGGCACTTTGCTCAGACGGTGATAGTAATGGCTCATGCGACGGATGAACTCTTCATCGGTGCCCTCGAGCACATAAGCCCCTTTTCTGCCGCAGACAAGGTTATTGATGCCGGGCGTGCGGCCAATCCATTGCAGGACCTGAGAGACCTGTTCACGCTCCAGGCTGGCGCAATACAGCTCCTGTTTTTTATCGACCACGTAAGCGCCACCTTCGGCGACATAGGCGATCTGGTCATCCAGCTCATCAAAGAAGGATTTCAGCTGGTAATACTGGTTGCCGCTGGCAACCACAAATTTGATACGGCGACGCAATAATTCCTGATACTGCTCGCTAAAACGTGCCTGGTTATATTCGCTATATTCATTCAGGAACGTGCCATCCATGTCGACGGCGATAAGTTTTACGGCCATTGCAGCTCCTACAGGGTCAGATGATAAAAGGCGAAAATAGAAAAAAAGCGGGCGTTTTACGACCCGCCCGCGGTTCAGTGTGACTCAGTTATCCCAAAATCATTAATATTTTAATTTGTACGCGCCGAAGGTGATGATCAGGAAAGCCGCCGCGACGCCTGAGAATGCCACGTACAGGCTGGAGAGATGCGCGATAAACCCGATCAGCGCCGGGCCGCCGAGCACGCCGAGATAACCCAGCGTCGCCACCATCGCCACCGACATATTGACCGGCATGACTTTCTCCTGCCCTGCGAGGGTGATCAGCACCGGCACGATATTCGCCGCGCCAATGCCCACCAGCGCAAAACCACACAGTGGCAGGATCCAGCCCGGTAACAGCACCACCATCAGATAACCGGCAATGCCCAAAATGCCGCCCACCACCAGCACACGTTTACGCCCCAGCGCGCTGACGATGGCGTCGCCGGTCAAGCGCATCAATGACATTGCGACGGCAAAGACGGCAAAACCCCAGCCCGCATGTTCCAGTGCCAGACCACGTTCGCGCGTCAGGAATACGCCGCCCCAGTCAAGTACCGCGCCTTCGGCCATAAAGCAGATCATGGCCATCACCGCCATCAGTACCAGGCGGAAGTTAGGCCGTCGTTTGGCTTTTCCTTCAACATGCTCTTCCTCGTGCGCGCCAAACGGCAACAGGCCACGACAGGAGTACGCGGTCACGATAATCACCAGTGCGATGGCGTAAAACGTACTGCCGAGCGGTGAAACGCCCGAGCTCAGCAGCAACGAACCGCCGCCGGCACCGGCGATACAGCCGACGCTCCATAAGCAGTGAAAACCGGACATCAGCGGCTTATCCGCGGCCTGCTCGACCAGCGTTCCCTGCACGTTCACCGAGACATCTGCCAGCCCGATGCCCATGCCGAAAATGAACAGGCTCACCGCCAGCAGCCAGATGTCGCTAAACAGCGCCAGCAGCGGCAGCATCAGGCAATACAATATGACCGAGGCGATGATCACTCCCCGGCAGCCAAACCGGCCAATCAGCCGTCCGGAACCCAGCATGGAGAGTAACGAACCTGCGCCGAGGCACAGCAACAGCAGGCCGAGATCCCCTGCTTCCGAATGCGTGCGTAACTGCGCGTAGGGCACCAGCGCGGCCCACAACCCCATCGCCATGCCGGTGACAAAAAAGATTGAGCGGGTGGCGACCCGTTTGGCCGGGCTCCCGATGTGGTCAGGCGTATCAGGTAGTTCAGATGAGAGTGACAAAAGGCGTTCTCCGACGGTCAGATGAGTTATTAAAAGTCTTTTAATAAGTGCCGAGTATATTGGCGTCCGGAAACTAAAGTCAATGCGCGCCGGTCTGCGTGCTGAAGGCGACGTGACGGTTATAGTTGTTTAACGTCAGTTCGGTGATGCCTTGCAAATAATCCTGACGCATCGACGGCCTGTACACCAGTTCAGGCATATGCTCCTGTGGAATGTGCTGGTGGCAGCGCGTGAGTAATTCCGGGATCAGCGCCTGGCTGATTTTGGGGCCGGACAGCGCGATAGTCATTGGGTTGATGATCGCCGCCAGCGAGACAATGACTTTTGACATTTCGTCGGCCACCGGCAGTTTATCCATGCCGCTGAACGGCAGATTAGACACCTCACCGGCAAACTGGCTGGCGCCCTGCAACACCTGCCCGTTGATCACCATGCCGCAGCCGAGGCAAGGCACTTCCGGTTTGAAAATATAGGCCACCGGCGCAGTGACTCCGGCGCAGCTGCTGCGGTAAAAGCCGTAGGCGGTGTAGTTCATGTCATTGTCCACCTGCACATAAATAGCGAAACGGTCGCGCAGCTCCTGCTCCACCGGCACACCGGCGAAGGCGCTGATGTCGCAGGTCGCGACCTGCCCTTTCACCACCACGCCCGGCAACCCCAGCCCCAGCGCGGTGATGTTCGGATACTGCGTCAGGATACCGGCGATAAGACGGTAAAACCCCTGCCGGTCCTGCGGCAGAAACCGCTCTTCACCCTGCGCCAGACATCCGCCAATGGCAGTATTCACGGTCCAGACGATTTGCGCGGCGGCGTCACTTCCCTGCACATAAATACTCAGCACCGAGAAATAATCCGGGTTGTACGCATACCGCTGCGCAGGGCGGCCACCGCGCGACACCTCACGTTCCAGCGCCAGCACTTCACGGCTGCCACTCAGTTCATTCAGCACGGTGCCGCAGGTGGCGACGCTCAGCCCCGTCGCCACCGCCAGCGCAGCTTTGGTCGCAGAGCCCAGTGATTTCAAAGCATGGGTGACCAGCACCACATTATTGATTTTCATTTCACGGGTTGTACGGTTGAGCGGAGTAAACATATGGCCTCGGGCAGACAGGTAAGAATGGCGGGTAATTTAGCACAAAGTGGAACCGGTAAGCGCCTGCGGTTACCCCATGTTCAGCACGCGTCGGGTGAGTTCTGTTTCGGCCACGCCTTCGTCATGCCCGTCGGTAAAACAGGCACCGGTCACCGCTTCGCGCAGATCCGGGAAGTGGTAGACCGCATTCACGCAAGACGGCCCGCCGCCAGAATGCCCCACAGACCGCCCGCTCTCGCCCATTGCGCCGCTCATCAGCCCCAGCGCGTAACCGCATTCGGTCCATGGCCGCCCTGCAAGGGCACCGCCGAGCCGACGGGTCACCTGCATGTCGGCCAGCGACGCCGCGTTCAACAGGTTGCCGCTGAATAATCCGTGCAACAGTCTGGCCGCGTCGCGCACGTTGCCGGTCAGGCAGCCGTGATACACCCAGCCCGGATGGTAAGTGCCGGCGGCGGCGCAGTGAAGCCGGGCGAACTGTTCGCGGGTGGTGGCAAGGGTTATGCTGGTCAGCCCGAGCGGTGTCGTGATGAAGTCAGCCACCAGTTGCGCAAAACTCCGCCCTGATGCGGCTTCGATGTGTTCCCTGGCCAGCATGTAGCCGACATTGGAATAAGACCAGCCCTCGCCTGGCGCAAACAACATGCCGTTGGCTAACGTGGCACTCAGTAACCTGTCGCGTGACCAGGGTTGATCAGCGGCAGCCACCGCGGCGTGATAAGCCTTCAGCGCGCCGTAATCCGGCAATCCGGCGGTGTGACTGAGCAGTTGGCGCAGCGTGTAAGCCCCGCCGTCAATCCCTCTGTCCAGATCCACCGCACCGTTTTCACGCAGCTTCAGCGCACAAATCGCGATCGCGGTTTTGGTGAAGCTCCAGTAAGGAAAGCGGGCATCGGCATCGCCTTCGCTCCTTTCCTCACCCGAGGCGGAAATACAATACGAATGGAATTCAGGCATGACTGACCTCATGACATGAAAGAAAACGGGCGCTGATGAAAGCGCCCGTCGGGTTATAGTACTTTACTCAAAAATTCACGGGTTCGCGGATTTTCCGGCGCGGTAAACAGTTGCTCAGGCGGCCCCTGTTCCTGAATCACGCCCTGATCGATAAACACCACGCGGTCGGCCACTTCACGGGCGAAGCCCATTTCGTGCGTGACGATCACCATCGTCATGCCTTCCAGCGCCAGCTGTTTCATTACCGCCAGCACTTCACCCACCAGTTCCGGATCCAGCGCCGACGTCGGTTCATCGAAAAGCATGATCGACGGTTCCATCGCCAGCGCACGGGCAATCGCCACGCGCTGTTGCTGGCCGCCGGACAAACTGGAAGGCCAGGCGTCGATTTTGTCGATCAGCCCGACTTTTTGCAGCAGCTTTTCGGCACGCGTGACCGCTTCGGCTTTCGACAACCCTTTCAGCGACATGGGCGCCATGATCAGGTTTTCCAGCACGGTCATGTGCGGGAACAGATTAAAGCGCTGAAACACCATGCCCACGCCGGAACGCAGCGTATTCAGATTGGTTTTCGGATCATGCACCGCAAAACCGTTCACCACCACTTCGCCGCCGTTGGGCTTTTCCAGCGCGTTCAGACAGCGCAGGAAGGTGCTTTTGCCGGAGCCGGAAGGCCCGATAATGCACACCACTTCTTTCTCTGCGATGTCACAGGAAATACCGCGCAACACGTGCGTTTCGCCAAACTGTTTCTGTAAATCCTTAACGTGAATCACTTTTGCCAAACCTCTTTTCCATGTGTTGAACCAGCAGCGAGAGCAGGAAAGTCAGCACCCAGTAAACCAGTGAAATGGTCAGGTAGGGTTCCCAGTAGGTGGCGTAAGCGCCGGAAACGGTACGTGCGGCGTAAGCCAGATCGGCCAGACCAATCGCCGAAGCCAGCGAGGAATCTTTCACAATCGCGATGGCGTTATTCCCCAGCGGCGGCAGAATGCGGCGGAATGCCTGCGGCAAAATCACTTTACGCATGGTTTTGCCCCAGCCCATCCCCAGCGCACGGGATGCTTCCATCTGACCGTTGTCGATAGACTGAATACCCGCGCGGAAAATCTCGGAGACATAGGCTCCGGCGTTCAGGGTGATCGCCACCACGCAGGATAAAAACGCGCCGTAATCAGACCGCAATGCTCGGGCAAACTCCGAAGACATCAGCCCGTTAGCCACCAGAATGCCGTCACGCGGATTGATAAACAACGGCACCAGCGCAAAGTGAACCACCATGATCTGCACAAACAGCGGCGTACCGCGAAACGCACTGACGTAAATGCGCACCGGCCATTGCACGGCAAAGCGCAGAATGTGTTTCCACGGGCCGTCGTCGGCGCGAGCCATGCGCCCGAGGCCGAGCAGCAACCCCCAGCTGGTGCCTAAAATGACGCAAATAATGGTGCATTTGATGGTCATCAGCGCGCCCTCGACAAACAGCGGCGCGTATTCTGAGATTATCTCCCAGCGAAATCCGGTCATACCTGTCCTTGTTCAGGGGCGTGTTACCGCCCCTGATTAACGTTGTTCGTGTTGAAAATATTATTGAGCGGGAAGCGTTGGAACGTTCTTATCAAACCAGGTTTCGTAGATTTTCGCGTAGGTGCCGTCAGCCACGATTTTCTTCAAACCGGCGTTGATTTTACCCAGCAACTCGGTGTTGTCTTTCGCCACCGCAATACCGAAATACTGACGCTCAAACTTGCTGTCCGGCACCAGTTTCAGGGCTTTTTCAGGATGGGATTTGATGTAGTACTTCACCACGCCCACGTCGCCGACGGCTGCGCCGATGCCGTCTTCCGCCAGTTCCTGCAACATCAGCGGCGTGTTATCAAAACGTTTGATGTCGGTGCTGTTTTTGCCGAGCGTGTCAGACACCACGATATCCCCGGTGCTGGAGTTCACCACGCCCACTTTCTGGCCTTTCAGCGCGGCAACGGAATCCACTTTAGAATCCACAGGCACCACGATGGACTGTTCGGCCGGGAAGTAAGGCGCGGAAAAATCGACCATCGCTTTACGTTTGTCGGTGATGGTGATGCCGGAAATGATGATGTCGCGGTCGCCGGAATTCAGCGTAGCGAAAATACCTTCCCACGGCGTGTTCACCAGTTTGATGTCAAAGTTTTCCGCTTTGGCAATGGCTTTGATGATGTCGATATCAAAACCTTCCAGCTGTTTCTGGCTGTTTTCATATTCGAACGGACGGTAAGTGCCGCCGGAACCGACAACGTAGGTCGTCTGTGCGGCAAAGGCTGATGTGATTAAAGAAGAAAGCAGACACCCGGTGAGAATTAAGGACTTAAGCATGGTCACTCCTGTGTGATTGTGTTTTTATGCATATAATTTGCATAAAAATACACAAATTGACGAAGCGCTTCAACTTAAAGTTGTGTGGCGGTTACAAACTGAAGAGAAGATTGTTCCGAGTTCCCCGTCATCGCATTCATCTCAATCCTCAGATCGGGTATATTGATACGCAGATCACAAAAATCCCTCAAAGGAAGATACCGAACTATGAGTTATCGTTTTACCCTTGCTGCCGTTGCAGCCGTTTTTGCCCTCACAGGATGCGCAAAACCGAAAACCGCCGAACAGGCACCGGCTTTCGATTTCGGCTCGACGCGGGTAACCGTGACGCATATCCCGACGAAAACCGATGATGGCACCAAACTTTACGTGACCGTGGATGACAAAGACGCCGGAGCGCTCGGCGTTGGCGAGTCACTGGAGGTCAAACTGCCTGAGGGCAAACATAAAGTGGGCGGCTATGCCCGTTCGCTGATTGGCCGCGTGTCGATTTCCCCTGTCGACGTCACAACATCCAGTGATGTGATTAGCCATGTCACCTATTCTGTGGCGGATCTCAAACCCACCTTCTTAGTGCGTGCCGCCACACCGGTGCCGAAACCTAAGTCAGAATCCATTCCGGCAGAACCTGTTCCTTCACTGCCGAATATCCAAATGGAATCCCCGGCAGCCGCTGAGCAAACGCAGGCCGCAACGCCAGCCACACCGGCTGCCACTGAGCAAACGCAAACTGTGACGCCAGCTACACCGGCGACCACTGAACAAACTCAGGCCGCACCGCCAGCCGCACCGGCCGCCACTGAGCAAACGCAAACTGCGACGCCAGCCGCACCGGTCACCAATGAGCAGGCGAAAACCACACAGGAATCTGCCACGCAGGACGTCACAAACCTGACGCAAACCCCGCAGGCGTAGCCCTCTTATCACCGCGTATTCAGCCAGAATACGCGGTGATAACCGTCAGAATTTCACCACAGCCCCCAGCTCGATCACCCTGTTCGGCGGAATATGGAATTGCTCCGGCGCGCGCAGCGAGTTGCGCTGCAACACCTGGAACAGTTTACCCCGCGCTTTCAGATACCACGGACGCGGATCGCCGAGAATAAAGGTATCGCGGGACATAAAGAATGACGTTTCGTTCATGGTACATTTCAGCCCTTCCAGCCCGCAGCGATACAAAATATCCTCTACGTTAGGTTTTTCACGCCAGCCATAATTGGCGATCACCCGCCAGAATGTCGGTGAAAGCTGTTCAATGTTCACGCGTCTCACGTTGTGCACATAAGGCACATCCGCCGTGATCATGGTCAGCAAAATCACCCGCTCATGCAGGATCTTGTTATGTTTAAGATTGTGCAGTAAGACCAGCGGAACCTCGTACAACCCGCGCGACATCACCACGGCGGTGCCGGGCACCCGTTTCGGCGGCGCCTTTTCCAGCGAGGTGATCAGGGCTTCCAGCGCTTCCGGATCCTGACGCAACCGGCGCAACAACCGCGAACGCTCCGTTTTCCAGGTCAGCATAATCAGCAAAATGGTCAGGCCGATCACCACCGGCAGCCAGCCGCCGGAGAACAGTTTTGTCAGGTTAGCGGCAAAGAGCGGTACGTCAATCAGCAGCATCAGCGTCATCACCAGCCCGCCAGCCCAGGTTTTCCATCCCCAGTTTTTCACCATCACAATCCCAATCAGCAAAGAGGTGATGACCATGGTGCCGGTGACCACAATCCCGTAGGCCGAAGCCAGATTGCTGGAATGTTTAAAGCTGAGAATGGCGATCAGTACCGCGACGTAAAGCAGCCAGTTGACCACCGGGATGTAAATCTGTCCGGATTCGACGTCAGAGGTATAGATGATGCGCATCGGAGGCAGATACCCCATGCGCACAGCCTGACGCGTCAGGGAGAACACGCCGGAAATCACCGCCTGCGAGGCAATCACCGTCGCCAGCGTCGCCAGCACCAGCAGCGGGATCAACGCCCAGCCGGGCGCCAGAAGGAAAAACGGATTCTGGATAGTGTCAGGGTGGCTGAGCAGCAACGCGCCCTGACCGAAATAATTCATCACCAGCGCCGGGCCAACCAGCACAACCCACGCGATGCGGATCGGTTTCTTACCAAAATGCCCCATATCCGCGTACAAGGCTTCGCCACCGGTCACCGACAGCACCACCATGCCCAGCGCGAAGAACGACACCGTTTTGAATTCGACAAAAAAATGCAGCGCCCAGTACGGGTTCAGCGCCTGCAATACGTCCGGGTTGCGAATAATCCCGCCGATCCCCAATATCGCCAGCACCACAAACCACACCACCATCACCGGCGAAAAGATTTTCCCCACGCTGCCGGTGCCGTTTTTCTGAATGAAGAACAGCAGCGTCAGCACCGCAACGGCCGCCGGAATGATAAAGCGATCGAAAGACGGCGCAATAAGCTCCAGCCCTTCAATGGCGGAAAGCACGGAGATCGCGGGCGTGATGACGCCGTCGCCATAAAAGAAACTGCCGCCGACCAGGCCGAGAAACATAATGACCGGCACCCAGCGCGGATTCAGGTGACGCACCGCCAGCGACATCAGCGTAAGGATCCCGCCTTCCCCGTCGTTATCTGCGCGCATCACAAAGCTGATGTATTTCACTGACACCACCAGCATCAGCAACCAGAAAATCAGCGACAAAAATCCGAACAGCGAACTTTGGGTCAGCGTGATCCCGGACTGCCCGGTCAGACATTCGCGCAAGGTATAAAGCGGGCTGGTACCAATATCACCATAAACGACACCGATGCAGGCGGTCGTCGCGCTGAGCAGCGACGACTTATTTTGTATGTGTTTCATGCGTCTTCGCCATGTTTTGGGGAAGCCTTTGCGGCCCCATTCACGCAGTATAGATGCTGGTGTGAATTTGCCCTGCTGCGGGCAGAAAAATGCCCATAACTCACAGAAATAAGCGGATTTTTTCAGCGCAAAGCGTGACCGTGTTTGGTGTTTTGACAAGAATGTGTCTATTACTTTAATGCCGTTACCCTGCGGGGTGACATTGTTTGTCCGTCCTTATCGCCCAATGTCTGAGGTCAATCCCATGGTGAGCGAGAAAAGAAAACCGCCAACAATCAATTTGCCGCTGTGGAAAAGGCGTGAGGAGATGGTTGCCTACGCGCTCTCAAAAAGTGTGCCCTGGTTTGCGTTCATCAACTTCAGTTTTGCGGTCATCGTCCTGTGCCGCAGCCAGATTTTCGGCCATGCCGATGCCGCCGTTCCCCCGGTACCCGCCTCTGTGCTGGACATCATCGACATCACCATGGGCGTGGTGATCGCCCTGGCGGCGGGCAGCCTCGGCGTCGTCTTTATCGGGGAAAAGCGGCTGACGTCGTTACGGTGTCTTTTGTTCGATCTGGTGTTCCTGCTGACGGGCGCAATCTGGGCATACAGTTGCTACTACTTTGTCACCTTATGGCAGTTACCCGTGTCGTATCCGCTGGTCATCATTCTGATCCTCACGGCACTCTCAGCACTCTACTTTTATCCCCGCGGATTATTGCTGTACGCCACTCCGCTGTGGTTATCCGCGTTACTGTCCAACATCAGTCTGTATTCAGATCTTAATTTGCGGTTTTTCGTTATCTGGTGTCTTTTCTCGCTGATTCTGATTTATGGGCGTCATATTTTGCAGCACTGGTTCGACGAAAACTGGCAACGCCATCAGGATAATCTGGTGCTGATCTCTTATCTGGACACGCTGGCCAGCCAGGATCCGCTGACCGAAACCGCCAACCGGCGCGGAATGGAAAGCCATCTGGATATGGCGGTAGCTCAGCGTCTGCCGTTTGCGCTGATCATGCTGGATGTCGATTATTTCAAACGCTACAACGATCACTACGGGCATCAGGCCGGCGATCACTGTCTGGTGGCGATCGCCCGCGCGCTGAAAGACGCCGTGCGCACCCCGAAAGATCTGGTCGCACGCTATGGCGGGGAGGAGTTTCTGGTTCTGCTGCCAGGCGCATCCGTTGAGGAAGCCATCGCCGTGGCTGAACGTATTCGCGCCAAAATCAGCGAGCAGGCCATGCCTCACGCGCAATCAGAGGTGAGCGAACACGTCACCGTCAGCATGGGCGTGACCGGTTATGATCACGGAAAACGCCTTGCCGAACTGATCGCCGCCGCCGATGCCGCGCTCTACCGGGCAAAAGAACAGGGCCGCAACCGCTGGTGCCAGTAAGCAGCGTTGATTTTGCAGATTCAGACGAAGGGAAAGCCGGACGCATAAAAAAATCTTTCCCACCCGTGAGCGGCTCATCCGTCACCCGCCGCTGCCTCCTGCTCAAAATAAGACCCGCTGCATAATTAAGCGGGCGCGTAAATTATTATGATAACTCACGTTTTTCCTCCTTAACCACCAATACCCTTGCAGTTTTGAAGCCTTTTCATACAAATATAGCCTGTGCTAACATTCTTAACGCATGCTATAACTGATTGAATATTATGGTTTTTTTATTTTATCTTCTGTGGCAAACTGCACGCCTCTTTTAATAAGGCGCCTTTTGCTCGACGAAAGGCCTGACTGGTCTGTTTTATGCAATTTTATACGGTCGTTATTCTGGCGTTCGGCATGTCGATGGATGCGTTTGCTGCGGCAATCGGTAAAGGCGCATCCCTGCACCGTCCGCCGCTGAAAGAAGCGTTACGCACCGGGATTATTTTTGGCGTGATTGAAGCCATTACGCCAGTGATCGGATGGGCCATTGGCCTTGCAGCCACACAGTTCATCATGGAGTGGGATCATTGGGTCGCGTTCACCCTGCTGCTGGTGCTGGGCAGCCGTATGATTATGCAGGGATTTAAGAAAGACACCGGCGAAGAAACAGAGATACCGCACCGTCACGGATTCTGGCTGCTGGTCACCACCGCCATTGCCACCAGCCTTGATGCGATGGCCGTGGGCGTCGGCCTCGCCTTCCTGCAGGTTAACATTCTGGTGATGGCGCTCGCCATCGGTGCCGCCACCACCATCATGGCCACCTCAGGCATGTTGCTGGGCCGTTTTTTAGGGGCTGCCATCGGAAAATGGGCCGAAGTGCTGGGTGGCGTTGTGCTGATAGGCACCGGCACATCCATCCTGGTCGAACACCTCGGGCTGCTGAACTGATCGTTCGAAACGCCAGCTGATGACATGAAAAAAGGGAACTCCGGTTCCCTTTTTTGCGTTTTACGCCTGCTCAGATCACGTCAGCTTTTCGCCGCGGTCACCGGCAACACCGAACCTTTAAACGTTTCACTGATGAACTGCGCCACCTGCGGCGATTGCAGGTCTTTCGCCAGTTGCTTAATCCGTGGATCGTTTTGCAGTTTCTCCGTGGTCACCAGAATATTGGCATACGGGTTGCCCTGCGCTTTCTCCAGACCCAGCGCATCCTTCGCCGGGCTCAGCCCCGCTTCCAGCGCAAAGTTACCGTTAATCACTGCCAGATCAACGTCCGGCAAAGAACGCGGGATCTGCGGGGATTCCACTTCCAGAATTTTCAGGTTCTTCGGGTTAGTGGCAATGTCGCGCGGCGTGGCCTGATTTTTAGCCGGATCGTTAAAGCCGTCCTTCAGCGTGATAAGCCCCTGACTTTGCAACAAATACAACGCGCGGCTCAGATTGGTTTCGTTGTTAGGCACGGCGACGGTGCCATTTTGCGGCACATCCGCATAGCTTTTATGACGGCTGGAATAGACGCCCAGCGGCTCAATGTGAACCTGCGCCGCCACGACAAACTTCACCTTCAGCGCCTTTTCCTGTGACAGCAAATAGGGCACATGCTGGAAATAATTGGCGTCAATATCGCCATGCGCCAGCAGTTCGTTAGGGTTCAGCCCGCTGGGAATTTCGATCACTTTCAGATTCAGGCCGGGGTCAATTTTCTGCACATAAGCCAGAATTTCGGCGTGCGGCACGGCATCAGCCTGCACCCGCAACGGTTCCGCGGCCCAGGCCGAAACGGAAGAAAGTAACAACGCCACAGCCGACAAACGCCCGACAATGGAAGCGGGGGCAGAAAACGGCAGAACAAGATTTTTCAGCATAAGCATTCCCTTCAGATAAGCCTTTAGAATAAGTGTGATGGCGGCTTTTCGCCCCGACGGGCGCACCCCAGACACACCTATGCTGACACATCCGGACAGCGTTACTTATGCGCATTTCTCTCTTGGATATCTGGAAAATTGAGATGCCACTGAGGCTGCCGTTTCACCTGCCCGCGCCGCGCACCAGCGATCCGGCGCCAATCTCACCGATGGTCTTCGCCCCGGTCAGCGTCATCGCTACACGCATCTCCTTTTCAATCAGGTTAAGCAAATTAATCACTCCCGCCTCGCCCGCTGCGGCCAGCGCATACACAAAGGCGCGACCAAGCAGCACGCTGTCTGCGCCGAGCGCAATCATGCGCACCACATCCAGACCGGTGCGGATGCCGGAGTCCGCGAGAATCGTGATGTCACCTTTCACCGCATCGGCGATGGCGGGCAGCGCGTGGGCGGTGGAGAGCACGCCGTCGAGCTGGCGGCCACCGTGGTTGGACACCACAATGCCGTCAGCGCCGAATTTCACCGCGTCTCTGGCATCTTCCGGGTCCAGAATACCTTTAATGATCATCGGGCCTTTCCAGAACTCGCGGATCCACTCCAGATCTTTCCATGAAATGGACGGGTCAAAGTTCGCCCCCAGCCAGCCGATATAATCTTCCAGCGTGGTCGGTTTCCCGCGATAGGCGGAAACATTACCGAGGTCGTGCGGCTTGCCGTTCAGGCCAACATCCCACGCCCATTGCGGGTGCATCACCGCCTGCAACATACGACGGGCGGCTGCGTTCGGGCCGCTCATGCCGGAATGGGCGTCGCGGTAACGTGCGCCCGGCACCGGCATATCCACGGTAAACACCAGCGTGTTGACGCCTGCGGCCTGAGCGCGCTCCAGCGCATTGCGCATAAATCCGCGATCTTTCAGCACGTAAAGCTGGAACCACATTGGCCGGTCGATGGCCGGCGCAACCTCTTCAATCGGGCAAACGGAAACGGTGGAAAGGGTGAAGGGAATGCCTTTTTTCGCCGCCGCGCGCGCGGCCTGCACTTCACCGCGACGGGCATACATACCGGTCAGACCGACGGGCGCCAGGATCACCGGCATCGCCAGTTTTTCACCAAACAGCTGCGTCTCAAGGCTCAGATCTGACATGTTTTTCAGGACGCGCTGACGCAGGGCGATATCAGCCAGATCGGCGGTGTTACGTCTGAGCGTATGCTCGTTGTAAGCCCCCCCGTCGATGTAGTGAAACAGAAATGGCGGCAACTTACTTTTTGCCGCCGCGCGGTAGTCCGTCGATGCTGAAATGATCATGATGTTTTCTCGTTGTATTGCGCTCTTTTTAGCGGCGCTGTAGGGGTGTCAAAAGTGTAGTTGATAAACACAACCCCTGAGAAAACAATGACAACGAATGCGGGTGTTTTTAAGGTCAGAAATACTGCGGGATGAAGGAGAAGTTTACCGGCAGGAAATATGGGGGATTGGAGCGAAATATGAGTGCGCCACTAACGGCGCATTTTTCGGGCGATCCTGATAATCAGAAAGTACCCCGCCAAAGAGAACAGCATCGAGCATGCGATCCAGGTCAAAACCCACAAATCATCAAAATTTTCCTGATTTACATCACCATACGTCCATTCTGCAAAACTATTGGCCGTATCCAGACTGATAAATGTAGCGGGATCAATAAGCATGGCTCCGGTGCAGAACAGGAGAACCAGGAGTGCAGACTTAGCTACCCAGCGCACAAGTGTCAGCATGGCGAAATCCACCGTAAACGACTTCTATATATCCATATGCCATGAGATCTTTCATGCAGGGCACTTCCATCAGCCTGGTATGCAGCAGCGCATTTCTCAGCAGGGCGAAATCTGAATTGCTGGCCAGTGTTATACAACCGTCAGAGAGTATCCCAGGGTGCAGGCGAAAGTGCTCTCGCTTAACGCCTTCAATCCAGGTCATATCGTCTATGCTCCGGTCATCAGGATAGAGTGCAAACCACTCTGAACGTCTAAACTCCGCGCCACTGTGATATTTGTTATAACTGTCTTTTACCCACGCGACTTTTTTTGAAAAAAAACCACCGCCCCCTCTTTCAACAACCCAATATCGGCCCGTGGGTATTGGTCCATTTCCTGCAATTTTTCCGCACCCTCCGCGATTGCGATAGGCCCCATTCCCTGAAAATGCCATGAACGTCCCCACACCATTGACACTAAGGGGGGAATAATCGGCATCGTTGATCACAAATTTCCCTTGTATAGCCATGAAAACTCCTTGTGAAATTTAGCTTAAAGAAAAACACGGTAATCACACCACAAAAAACAGGCACTTAAAATGCTTTGTTTGATAATAAACTTCTGAAAAGTCAATATATTACAACATCCACTCATTGCCAAAAATGGCATTAAGGGCATAACGTAAAGCTCGTTTTTTTTAAGGAAATGACAACCATGCCAATACCCGCTTATATGTGGCTCTGCGATGACGGTGGTGCTGCTATTAAAGGTTCTGTGGATGTTGCAAATCGGGAGGGAAGTATTGAGATCATCGGTTTCAGCCACGGTCTGAATATTCCCGTCGACAGCCGTAGCGGCAGTATTACCGGAACCCGCACCCATTCTCCGATGATGCTTGAAAAAGATTTCGATTCATCGAGCCCTTATTTGTATAAAGCAGTCGCTAAAGGACAAACGTTAAAGTCCGCTGAAATCCGCTGGTATCGCATTAATGATGCCGGCAGGGAAGAGGCTTATTTTATTATGACGCTTGAGGGGGTGAAGATTACCGGCGTAAATCCGGGCATGCCCAACGTGAGAATGTCCGGAAATTCGCAGCTTAATCACGTGGAATCGGTATCACTGATGTACAACAAAATTACCTGGCACTACGTCGACGGTAATGTGAAGTACACCGATGAATGGAATGTCCGGTCATGAAAAATGTGGGGCTCGCGCCCCACTTTCACCGCACAATACACATCGGTTTCCCCGACGCGGGTTCGGGATAGATTTGCGCGTCGATATCGAACACCTGCGACAGAAGAGCCGGTGTCATGACCTGTTCCGGTGTGCCCTGCGCGATAATGTTACCTGCGACCATCATCACCAAGTAGTCACAGTAACGGCTGGCCTGATTCAGGTCGTGCAGCACCGCCACCAGCGTTTTTCCCTGCTGATTCTGGCTGCGCAGCAGGTTCATCAGCTCAACCTGATGGCTGATATCAAGATAAGTGGTCGGCTCGTCGAGCAGCATCAGCGGCGTGTCCTGCGCCAGTACCATCGCCAGAAACGCACGCTGACGCTGCCCGCCGGACAGCTCGCTGACCCGCTTTTCGGCAAGATCCGTGATGTTCGTGTCCTGCATCGCCCGTTCGACGGCGGCCTTATCCTGCTGCCCCAGCCTTCCCCACATATTTAGCCAGGGGCTGCGGCCATAACCCACCAGTTCACGCACGCTGATGCCTTCCGGCGCACTATGCTGCTGCGGCAGTAACGCCAGTTTGCGCGCCAGCTGGCGGCCAGGCAGCGCGGATAACGCTTCCCCGCCGAGATACAGGGTGCCAGATGCCGGGGTCAGCAGGCGTGAAAAGCATTTCAACAGCGTGGATTTACCGCAGCCGTTCGGGCCGATCAGCGCGGTGATCTTCCCGGCCGGGAGGGTCAGCGACAGGCGGTTAAGGATGTTTTTTTTGCCGTAACCGGCAGTCAGATTGTCTGCACTGAGTTGCATAATCAGCGGGTTCTCATTAATAACCAGAAGAAATACGGCGCACCAATCACCGCCGTTAATACGCCCGCGGGCAGTTCCAGCGGCGGGTGCAGGGTTCGCGCCAGCACATCCGCCAGCAGTAAAATCAGCGCCCCCACCAGCAGCGACGCGGGGATCAGCACACGGTGGCGGCCGCCCACCAGCCGGCGGGTCAGGTGCGGGGCGACCAGGCCGATAAAGCCCACCGGCCCGCACGCCGCAACGCTTATCGCCGCCAGCGCCACCGCCAGCAACAGCACCCACCGCTGCACGCGGGATACGCGAATACCCAGCGTCGCGGCACTGTCATCGCCGAGCGCCAGCACATCCAGATCGCGGCAAAACCACAGGCTCAGCGGCAGCAGGAGCAGCAACCACGGCGCGACGATCTCAACGAAATTCCAGCCACGTCCCCACAGGCTGCCGGTCAGCCACAGCAGCGCGCTGTTGATCTCCATCGGGCGAGACAGCATCAGGTAATCGGTCAGGCTGGCGTAAAAGGCGGTCAGCGCCACGCCTGTTAATGCCAGCCGCAACGGCGCAGAGCGCCCGGACACCAGCCTCAGCAGCACAAAGGCCGCAATACCCCCGGCAAATGCCAGCGGCGGCAGCCACATGACAGAGAGCGAAGGCAGCAACATCAGCGCCCCCACCGAGGCTAATCCGGCGGCATGATTGACGCCGAGAATGTCCGGCGAGGCCAGCGGATTGCGGATAATTCCCTGCACCAGCACGCCGGAAAGCGCCAGCGCCGCACCGATCAGTATTGCCAGCAACGCGCGCGGCAGCCGGTACTCCGTCAGCGGAAAATGGTTGCTGTCAGCAGGTGAAAGCGCGAGGCGCATCTGTTCAAACGTCAGCGTGTGCGTGCCGTAACGCAGGGACATCACGAAGGTCAGCAACAGCAGCGCGCTGAGGATGAGGAATACCGTCAGCTGGCGGATCATGTGCGCGTCCTCACCAGCCAGACGAAGAACGGCGCGCCGATCAGCGCCAGCACCACGCCCGCCGGTAGCTCGCCCGGCCACGCCAGAAAACGTGCCAGCAAATCGGCCAGCAACATCAATGTGGCACCAAAAATCATGCACAGCGGCAACATACGGCGCAGGTCGTAGCCAATCCAGTTACGGGAAATGTGCGGCACCAGCAGGCCGATAAACGCCAGCGGTCCGGCGACGCTGACGCAGGCACCGACCAGCAGCAACACCATCAGATTAAGGGTCAGACGCAGACGCGGCAGGTTGACACCCAGCGTCTGTGCGCTGTCATCGCTGACCTGCAACAGGTTCATGCGGCTGGCGAGCAGCAACACCCACGGCGCGATGATGGCGGTGAACGGAAACAGATGCCAGAACTCCGGCCAGCGGGCGTGCGCCACACCGCCGGCCAGCCAGCTGAGAATGCCGTAAGCGTGGTCTTCGGAGAGGATCAGCGTGGCTTTTGCCAGCGCGGCGCACAGCGCAGATACCGCCACTCCCGCGAGGATCAACCGGCTGCGATCCCCGGCCTGTTGCCAGCCGCCGCCCATCAGCATGACGGCGCCCCAGCTGACGCCGCCGCCAAGTGCGGCCACCAGCGCGATGCTGAAACCGGAGAACAGCTGCGGGCTAAGCGCGCTGACCACCACCATCGCCAGCGACGCGCCCGCGTTAATGCCAAACAGCGAAGGCGACGCCAGCGGATTACGGGTCAGGGTTTGCAGCAAACTGCCCGCCAGCGCCAGACTCGCGCCCAGCAGCATCGCCACCAGACTGCGCGGCAGGCGCAGGTTCAGCACCAGCGCCTGTGCAAGGGAAACCGGCGGGCCGGGCAGCAAGGCGCGCAACGATTCCAGCGCGCCAATGGGCACCGCAGAACGGCAAAAAAGCGTCAGCCAGAAGCTGACGCCCAGAACGAGCAGAGGCAGCGTCCAGCGCCACCCCGTAAACAGACGTTTCACTGCCATCATGGTGCGGTGTTAAGCGCCTGATGATGCAGGATCTGTACCGTGTCGCGGGCGATCTGTTCGGCGGCAAACATGCCGCGCATCCGTGCCCAGACGTTGCTGTCCACCGACGCCACCTGTTTTTGCTGCGCGGCTTTCATCATCTGCCACAGCGGATCCTGCTGCCACTGGCGCACGATACTTTCCTGACGGTAATGCGCGACGATCAGCCAGTCAGGATTGATCGCCAGCAGTTGCTCGAAGCTGATGTTCGCCAGCGGCTGCTGGTTCACCGGCTCCGGCACCTTCAGGCCGAGCGAGGTCAGCACGCTGCCGGTGTAGGAATCCCGCGAATGCAGGTTGAACTGCTGCTCGCGCGAAGTGCCGAACACCACCTGCGTGCCTTGTGGCAACTGCGCGGCAAACGCCTGCATACGCTGATGATGTTCCGTCAGACGTTGTTGCATCAGCGCATCTTTGCCCAGCACCTTGCCGATGATCGCCGCCGACTCCAGATTCTCGCGGTAGGTTTCGTTGCGGGATTTCAGCAGCAGCGTTGGCGCAATGCCTTTCAGCGCGGCGTAAATGCCGCTGTGGCGGCTGCTGTCGGCGATGATCAGGTCCGGTTTCAGGGCGGCAATCGCCTCAAGGCTGGGCTGCGATCGCGTGCCGACCGATTGCCAGACGCCGATGCGCTGACGCACCTGCGGCAAAATGCGGTCCGCATCGTTATCGTCAGCCACGCCGACCGGGCTGACATCCACCACCGCCAGCGCGTCCACAAAGGACAACTCCAGCACCACCACACGTTTTGGCGTGGGATCCAGGGTAAAGCTGCCCTGCTGGTCCGTGACCGTCACGGCTTGGGCGCTACTCAGTGAAAAACATAAGCCGATAAAAAGCGCAAAGCGGGAGAAGAAAGACATAAAACCTCTGTGCGGTTAACAGAAAAAACCGGGCGCAGCGGCGCTACGCCCGGCGGGCATGGAACAATCAGAACTTCAGGGAACCCTGCATATACAAGGTGCGCGGCTGACCGGCATACAACCCTTTGTTGTTGTCGTCATAGGCGCGGGTGAAATATTCGTGGTCGAAGATGTTCTTCACGCCGAAGGCCAGATTCAGGTTCGCCATGTCTGCGCCAAACTGATACCCGGCGCGTGCGCCCCACAGCATGAAACCGGGAATGCGGCCGGTGCTGCCATCGGCACTTTCCTCAACGGTGTTGGCGTTGTCAGCAAACTGGCCGGACTGGTATTCGCTGTTGACGTTGAAGAACCAGTTGCCCGGTGTGTAATCCAGCCCCAGCGTGCCTTTGTTTTTTGGCGAGAACGGCACCTGATTGCCGTGCGTATCGCCCTCTTCGCGGATCACCGCGTTGACGTAGGCATAGCTGGCGTAGGCAGAAACATTCTCCAGTGTCGGGGACAACTCTGACAGGTCGTAACGGATCTGGCTCTCCAGCCCGGTGTGACGGGTTTTACCGCGCGCGGTCACGCTGTCGGTGGTCTGGTTGGAGTCGTACTGATTGTTGAAGTTGATCAGGAACAGGCCGACTTCCGCTTTCACAATGCTGTTATCAAAGCGCGTGCCCAGTTCCCAGGTGCGGGCTTTTTCCGGCTCGATATTGCCGCTGTCCACCGCTTTGCCAATCTGGCTGTACTGCACGGTGCCGAAAGATCCTTCGGTGTTGCCGTAAATATTCCAGGCATCGTTCAGGTGATACACCACATTCAGCGCGGGCAGCGGCGCGTTGTAGCTGATTTCCTGCTTGGTGCCTTTGATGTAGTTATTCTGATACGACTGAATATGTTCGTAGCGCATCCCCGGTGTGATGGTCCAGTCGCCGACGTCGATACGGTCATCGACGTAAAATGCGTTAGCCTGCGTGCCGGACTGGGTATCGCGATCGTACGGGCTGTCGCCGGTCGGCAGGACGCCGGATTTGGCCGGGCTGTAATAGCGCAGCTCGTGGGTGGATTCGCTGACGTAGCGGTAACCGACGCCCACTTCATGCGCCGTCTGGCCAAGGTTGAAGCTCTGGCTGTAGCGCGGTTCAATGCCGCGTACCCAATACTGGCGCGGGGAAAGGGTCAGGTTTTTGCCCTGATCGAGATAGCCGCTGCGCAGGGTGTAAGTGTAGAAGCTCTGGATATTGAATTTATGCTGCTGATCCGGCTGATACTGATAGCCGAAACTCGCCAGCTGGCGGCGTCCCCAGAATTCATCGTAAGGGCGCGTGGACTGAAAACGGTTGGCGTTGTAATCGGCGCGGGACAAACCGCCCGGCATTTCTGCGCGGCCTTCGTAATATTGCAGCAGGCTGTTAAAGGTGTGGACGTCATTGGGCGCGTAACGGGTTTTCAGCATCACGTCGTCGATTTTGGTCGCGCTGTGTTCACGCCAGTCGCTGCCGCGCGTGCCGGAATACAATAACGCGCCGCCGAGGCCGTTATCCGCCGTGCCGCCAATCATCAGGTTACCGGTGCCTTTCGGGTCGTTCTGGCTGGAGGTCGGGCTGTAAGTGCCTTCCGTTCCGGCTTCGATGCCGAAATCTTTCGGAATGGCGCGGGTGACGAAGTTCACCACGCCGCCGACGCTTTGCGGCCCGTAACGCACCGCGCCGCCGCCGCGCACCACATCCACCGCGTCCATGTTACCGAGCGAAACCGGCGCAAGGGAAAGCTGCGGCTGGCCGTAAGGCGCAAACGGCACCGGAATGCCGTCCATCAGCACAGTGGAACGGCTGGCGAGGCGCGGGTTCAGCCCGCGGATACCAAAATTCATCGCCATATCATGGCTGCCGGTGCCATTATTTTCCGGCGCATTCACGCCCGGAATGCGGTTCATCACCTCACGCACCGTCGTCGCGCCGGTTTTGACAAAATCCTCACGGCGGATCACGTCGCGCGCACCGCCATGTTCAAACACGTCGTTTTCACGCGCATCAGCCAGCCAGTCGCCGACCACGGTCAGGGATTCCGGCTCCTGAACCGGCGCCGGAATGGCCGCCAGCGTAAACGCATTGTTACCCAATGATCGGGCTTCCAGCCCGCTGTCTGCCAGCAGCGCCGTCAGGCCGTCATTGAGGGTGTAATTTCCCTGTAAACCCTTGCTGTGCTTGCCGCGCGTCAGCGAAGAATCCACCGACAGCGTGATCCCCGCCTTTGCCGCAAACTGATTAAGTGCGGTATCGAGATTGCCTGCCGCAATCTGATAAGACGCAGACTGAACCGCCGCCGCCGCAGGCAGCGCGGTGATCAGCGCAGCAGGAAGGATCGCGCAGTGAATGGCCATCGCCAGTGGTGTTGTGTTGCCAAAAGAACGCAGAACGCGTGAGCGTGAAATGGACATACCCTCTCCAGATTTTATGTTTTTGCTGTGTGTTTTTTTTCAGTGCTGCATAGGAGTCGGATGAGAATGCAAAAGGGACAATCGCGAATGCGATTATTTATCATTTTTATTTGCAGGTGGTATTACGGCAGCATTACGCGGGCACCACGTTCACCCAGTAGCGGGTCAGGGTGTGGATCCTGACGGGTAACGTGCGCGAAAGAATGTTGAGGACCGCGTCGGTGTCGTTGAGCGGGAAAGTGCCGCTGATGCGCAGATTTGCAACAGCGGGGTCGCAGCTCAGATGGCCGTGACGGTAACGCGCCAGTTCATCCACCACTTCCGCCAGAGGCCGGTCGCTGACGCTCAGCACGCCTTTGCTCCAGCTGCCCGCTCCGCCCGAAAGAGCCGTCACCTCGCCAAATGTGCTGGCGGTAAAACGGACGGTTTGGCCTTCGCTGACCTGTAAGCGCTGGCCCGGCAGCGTGATTTCCACCGCGTGTTTCAGCACGGTCAGGCGGGTCGCGTCATCAAACTGGCGGACGATAAATTCCGTGCCGAGGGCGCGCAGCATGCCCTGCTGCGTTTGCACCAGGAAAGGCCGCGAGACGGGCTGCGTATCCTGCGCGGTGATGATGCTGATTTCCCCCTGATGCAGGCGGATCAGCCTCTCTTGCGGGGTAAAACGGATATCGGCGGCGCTGGCGGTGTTAAGCGAAAGTTGGGAACCGTCTTGCAGACGCAGGGTTTTGATTTCGCCGGTGGCGGTGCGCGCATCCGCCAGCAGGCCTTGTCCGGCGGGCGTCTGCCACGCTTTCCAGCTGCCGCCCAGCCCGAGCAGCACCAGCAAACCTTTCAGCACACGGCGGCGGGTGACCTCCGACTGCTGGCGCGCGTGATTCAGCGTCTGATAACTGAAGCGGCCCGGCATGCTGTGCAGCTGACCCTGTAAGGATTCCACCCGTTGCCACGCCCAGCGGTGGTCTTCGTGCTGCGCCAGCCACCGTTGCCATTTCTGATTTTGTTGCGGCGTCACCTCGCCGGAGCACAAGGTGGCGAACCACTGCGCGGCCATTTTCAGCGCCAGACGCTGATTATCGGTAAGGGAGGAATTCATTGCGCTCAGCCATGTTCCAGGCTGAACAGCAGACAATGCTCAGTGGCTTTCGCCATGTACTTTTTGACCGAACTGACAGAGACGTTCAGACGCCGGGCGATCACCGGATAGGTCAGCCCTTCCAGCTGAGAGAGCAGAAAAGCCTGACGCACTTTTTCGCCCAGGCCGTCGAGCATCGTATCGATCTGTTGCAGGGTTTCGAGCAGGCACTGGCGCTGTTCCGGCGACGGCATATGCGCTTCGGGCATCAGCGCCAGCATGTCGAGATAAGCGCGTTCCAGGGCGTTGCGGCGGAAAAAATCCACCATCACCCGGCGGGCAATGGTGCAGAGAAAGGATTTAGGTTCGCGAATTTCCTGCGCACTGTCGCCGGTCAGGACGCGTATAAAAGTATCCTGCGCCAGATCGTCGGCGTCATTGGCCGACCCCAGTTTTAACCGGAGCCAGTTTTTCAGCCAGCGGTGGTGCGAGCTGTAGAGCGCTTCAAACGCGCGGGCGGGCGATACGGCAGCGTTGATGGACATAGAAAGTTACATAACCAGACCAGAAATTCACCATTGGATAATAATTGATAATAGTTATCATTACAATCGAGGATCCTGCGCCTTTTCCCGTCGGGTCTGCGCAAAAGTGAAAAGAAAACCGACATCCCGCGCATTAACACACTAAGCTTGGAGGAGACACGCGTTACCGGTGCCTGTTCCGATATGCCTCCCTGCCCCTGACCTCTTTATCTCACTATGTGAACTCTTATCGCAGCTCAGGCAACTGCCTTCTCGGGTCCGCATAAGGAATGTTGACGTGAAAAATGCTGTCTTCAGTTGGTTCAAAAGTAAAGGAGCACCACCTGTATCACCGGCCACCCGACGTCATCGCGCCAGCGCGCTTGAACAGTCCACGCCGATCCGTGCCGAGCTTTTTTCGGCAGACCAGATGGAACGCTACGGCGGAAAACTGGCCCTCTCGCATAAGTTATCCAAGAAGAAACTCCCCTACTATCTGCTCAAACGCCTCGATGACAATGAGAAGGTGCTGACCCGCAGTTGTCTGATCCTCAGCAGTGGCGAAAAAGCCAGTATCACCCCCGCCGGTGAATGGCTGCTGGATAACTACTATCTGATCGAAGAACAAATCCGCGTGGTGCGTCAGCTGTTGCCGAAAAACTTCGGCAAGGGTTTGCCCTCGCTGGGATCACCGCATTTTTGCCCGCGCATTTACGACATCGCCACCGAGGTGGTCAGCCACAGCGACGGCCTGTGGGACATTAAAACCCTGACCCGTTTTCTCTCCACTTATCAGAGTGTCAGGCCGCTGACGCTGGGTGAACTGTGGGCGTTTCCGGGGATGTTGCGTCTGGCGCTGATAGAGAATCTGCGCCGCGTGAGCATTGAAGTCGCCAACGCGCAGAAAGAACGCAATCTGGCGGATTTCTGGGTCAATAAATTGCAGGACAGCGCCGAAAACGATCCGGCCAGTCAGATCATTGTGATTGCCGATATGGCGCGCACCAATCCGCCGCGCACCAGTGCGTTTGTCGCCGAACTGGTGCGCCGCCTGCAGGGCCACGGATCCATGCTGGCGCTGCCGCTGACCTGGGTGGAACAACGTCTGAGCGAAGTCGGCCTGACGCAGCGCGAAGTCATCGACAAATTCAATCAGCAACTGGCGGCAAATCAGCTTTCCGTCAGTAACAGCATCATGGGTTTACGCCAGCTCACCGAAATGGACTGGGCGGATTTCGCCGAAAATCTCAGCGTGGTGGAGAAAATCCTGCGCGGCGATCCGGCCGGTATTTACGCCACCATGCATTTCGACACGCGAGACAACTACCGCCATCAGATTGAACGGCTTTCGCGTAACTCCCGTCATGATGAAGCCGCCGTCGCGGCCCGTGCCGTGGCGCTGGCGCAGCAGGCCGGCGGCACTTACCAGCAGCAACACGTCGGGTATTACCTGATTGGCCCCGGCCGTCCGGTGCTGGAAAAAGAGTTGCAGGTGCGCTTTTCGCTGCTTAACCGAGCGCGCGCCAAACTCAGCCAGACGCCGCTGCTCTCGTGGCTGGGCAGTTTGTTACTGGTCACCACCGCCGTCACCGCCGATGCCTTGTACCGCTCCGGCCATCCGGGCAATAACTGGCTGTGGTGGGCATTGCTGGTGCCGGTGATGCTGGTCGCCAGCCAGTTTGCCCTTAATCTGCTCAGTGAAATCACCACCCGCAGCCGCACGCCGCAGCCGTTGCCGCGTCTGGAATTTGTTGGCGGCATTCCTGAAAGCGCCAGCACGCTGGTGGTGATCCCCTGCCTGCTTGGCAGCCGTAAAAATATCGACGCACTGATCAACAGCCTCGAAGTCTGTTATCTCGGCAACGTGTTGCCGAATCTGAATTTCGCGCTGCTCAGCGATTTTCACGACAGCGAGGAGCCGCACAGTGAGGACAACGATACGCTGCTGGTGTATGCCCGGCAGAAAATCCAGCAGCTCAACAGACGTTACACCGTCACGCAAGGCGCGCTTTTCACTTTGCTGCACCGTGACAGCGAAAAGAATGCCGCTCAGGGCGTGTGGATGGGTTATGAACGCAAACGCGGCAAACTCAACGCGCTTAATCTCTGGTTACGCGGCCACGGCGAACCGTTTTCGCTGATCGAAGGCAGCACGCAGGCGCATTTACAGCAGGTGAAGTACGTGATCACGCTCGACAGCGACACCGTCCTGCCGCGTGCCACGGCGCATCAGCTGGTGGCGGCGATGGCCCATCCGCTGAACCATCCGGTGTACGACGAACAGCGCCATCTGGTGGTGTCCGGTTACGCCATTCTCCAGCCGCGTCTGGCTGAAGAGATCCCCGCCAACGGCCAGGGGCGCTATGCCGCGTTATGCAGCAGCGTGCCGGGTAACGATCCTTACTCGTCGATGTCGTCAGACATTTATCAGGATTTGTTCGGCGAAGGCTCCTTTGTCGGTAAGGGGATTTACGATGTTGATATGTTTATCCGCGCCAACGAAAACACCTGCCCGGAAAATCTGGTGCTCAGCCACGATCTGCTGGAAGGCTGTTACGCCCGTTCCGGCATGCTCAGCGATGTCGTGCTTTACGAGCAATACCCCGATCATTATCTGGCCGACGTGGCGCGTAAAACCCGCTGGATCCGTGGTGACTGGCAACTGCTGAACTGGCTGCGTTTTCGTGTCCGTCAGGAGGACGGGCAGCGCTGCCGCAATCCGCTGACCACCCTTTCGCGCTGGAAATTGTTTGATAACCTGCGCCGCAGTCTGGTCGCCCCGGCCTTTTTGGTGATCATCTTTTGCACCGTGGCGCTGGTGCCAAACAAAATGTACTGGTTTGGATTTATCGCCGCGATGCTGCTGTTCCCGGTGCTGGTCGCGCTGGTGCTGGATTTACTCAATAAAGGCCCGCGCCGTTCGCTGCTCCCCCATCTGAAAAGCGTGGCCTCCGCCACCCTCAGCCGCCTGTCGCGCATTTTCGTGACGCTGATGACGCTGCCGCATGAAGCGGTCTACTCGGTGCAGGCGATTTTACTGACGCTGTGGCGGCTGAACGTCAGCCACCGTAAGTTGCACGAATGGGCCAGCGTCAACGTCAGTGAGAAAAGCCGCGCGCAGTCGCCGGAATATTTCTACCGCCGCATGTGGGCAAACCCGCTGGCCGGGATTGCGCTGGTGATGTTGCCCGCGCTGACCCATTCTTCGCTGGTCTGGGCGGCGCTGCCACTCGGCATTCTCTGGTTCCTCGGGCCGCGCGTCATGTGCTGGCTGAGCCAGCCCGCGTCACGTCCGGCACCCGATCTGGACGCACAGCAGCGTATTTTCCTGCGTCAGGCGGCACGTCAGACCTGGTCATTCTTTGAGACATTCGTCAATGAGCAGGAAAACTGGCTGCCGCCGGATAACTTTCAGGAAATCCCGCAGCCGGTGGTGGCCCATCGCACCTCGCCGACCAATATCGGCCTCTCTTTGCTGGCCAACATTACCGCCTGGGATTTCGGCTACATCACGCAAGGCGAGGTGTTACTGCGCACCAGCCAGACGCTCGATACGCTGGATAAACTCGAGCATTATCGCGGCCATCTGTACAACTGGTACGACACGCGCACGCTGGAACCGCTCAACCCGCGCTACATTTCCAGCGTTGACAGCGGCAACTTCGCCGGACATCTGCTGACCCTGAGCACCGGCCTGCACCTGTGGCGTGTGCAACCTGCGGTCAACCTTCCGCAATGGCTGACCGGCCTGGAAGACACGCTGTATCTGGCCGAAAATAAAAACGGCGCGGCCGCCATGGCAAAACTGCGCGAGAGCTGGACGCAGGCCAGTGCGGCGCAAGGCGGGGAGATCTTTGTTCACCTGCGGGCCATGCGGGCGCTGATCGCCACCTCGTCGGAAGGTTATCTGCCACGGCTGGCGGAACAGCTGGATGCCGGGCTGGCCGAGTGGTCTGCGTTTTATGGCTGGCTGTCGCCAGAGGCTTACCACGAGCCTCTGCCTTCGCTGTTATGGCTGGCGCAGCAGGATGCCCTGAGCTCGCCGCAACTTTCCCGCGCCATCGGGCTGGCGCGTCAGCGTCTGGACATTATCGGTGAGCTGGAACAACGCCTGAACGATCACGCGCACATGGATTTCCGCTTCCTGTACGACACCAACACCCATTTGCTGACCGTCGGTTACAACTGCGATGCGCATAAAATGGACAGCGGAAAATACGATCTGCTGCCGTCTGAAATTCGCCTGACCAACTATGTGACCATTGCCACCAACCAGTTGCCGCAAAAAAGCTGGTTCGCGCTGGGCCGGTTATTCACCGTGATCGACAAACAGCCTTCGCTGATGTCGTGGAGCGGGTCGATGTTTGAATACCTGATGCCACAGCTGGTGATGCCTGCTTATCCCGATACGCTGCTGGTACAAATGTGCCAGACCGCCGTTGACCGGCAAATCGCCTGGGGCAAGGAGAACAACGTGCCGTGGGGGATTTCGGAGTCTGCGTACGCGGCCTTTGATCTCAACCAGAATTACCAGTATCACGCCTTTGGTGTACCCGGCCTCGGGCTTAAGCGCGGGCTGGGCGAAGACATGGTGGTCGCGCCTTACGCCACCATGATGGCGCTGATGTTCCGTCCGCAGGAGGCCTGCCTCAATCTGGTCGAACTGGAAAACTGCGGCGCGCGCGGCGAATACGGCTTTTACGACGCACTTGATTACAGCCCGTCGCGGCTGGTTCGCGGGCAGATTTACATCGTGGTGCGTTCTTACATGGCGCACCATCAGGGGATGGGATTCCTTGCGCTGGCGAACGTGTTGCTCGATTCCCCGATGCCTGCGCGCTTTGCGGCGAATGCGGCATTCCAGTCCGCCCGCCTGCTGTTGCAGGAACGCGTGCCGGATGCGGTCGAACTTTACAGCCCGCGCCGTCACTTTGAGTCGCACGACAGCACGCTGCAAAAGGTCAACGTCGAACTGCGCGAATTCACCGACGTGGACAGCCCGACGCCGGAAGTTCAGCTGCTCTCCAACACGAATTATCACCTGATGGTGACGCAGTCAGGCGGCAGCGTCAGCCGCTGGAAAGATCTGACGTTAACCCGCTGGCGGGAAGATGCAACGCGGGATCATCGCGGTATCTTCTGCTACCTGAGCGATCCGGCCACCGGCGAAATCTCCAGCAATACCTGGCAGCCCGCAGGCAAACAAAAAGGCACTTATCACGCAGTACTGACAGACTCCGGGGCGGAGTTCACCCGTACACAGGGGTCGCTGACCCTGAAAACGCACATCGTGGTGTCACCGGAAGACGACGTGGAAATCCGCCGTATGACGATCACACACCACGGACGTCGTCCGCGTACGGTGGAAATCACCACCTATGCGGAAGTGGTACTGGCTCCGGCGGCGAACGATGCCACCCATCCGGCGTTCAGCAACCTGTTTGTGCAGACCGAACTGGTGCCTGCGCAGGAAGGGATTTTGTGCCACCGCCGCCCGCGCGAGCCGGACGAGCATTGCCCGTGGATGTTCCACATGATGGCGATCCACGGTCCGGTCGAACGGGAAACCTCGTTCGAAACCGATCGCGCGGCCTTTATCGGTCGCGGCCACACCGCGGCGCATCCGCAGGCTTTGCAACAGCCCGGCAAACTCAGTAACAGCGCCGGTGCGGTGCTCGACCCTGTTCTGGCTATCCGCCAGCGCATCCGCCTGAAACCCGGCGTGCCGGTGGTGGTCGATATGGTGTATGGCATCGGCGACACCCGCCTGCAAAGCCTGGCGCTGCTGGAAAAATACCGCGACCACCATATTGCTGATCGGGTATTCGAAATCGCCTGGTCGCACAGTCAGGTGGTTCTGCGCCAGCTCAACGCCACCGAAGATGACGCCGGGCTGTTTAACCGTCTGGCCGGCGCGTTGCTGTTCGCCAGCCAGGAAATGCGCGGTGATGCTCAGACCATTATCCATAATCGACGCGGGCAGTCCGGCCTGTGGGGGCTTTCGCTGTCGGGCGATCTGCCGATCGTGCTGCTCACCCTCTCCAGCAGCGAAAACATCAATCTGGTGAAACTGCTGATCCGCGCGCACAACTACTGGCGGCTGAAAGGCCTGAAAGTCGATTTGGTGCTGCTCTCCAACGATCCGGGCGGTTATCAGCAGGCGCTGCAAAACCAGATCCTCGGCCTGGTGGCTTCCGGCGCGGGCTCCAGCCAGACCGATATTCCGGGCGGGATATTTGTGCGTAACGGCGAGCAAATCACGCAGGAAGACCGCACGCTGCTGATGAGCGTGGCGCGGGTGGTGATCGACGACCGTCACGGTCCGCTGACCGATCAGCTTAACCAGCGGATGCAAATGCCGCACGCTTCCCAGCAGGCCCTGCTGCCGGTTCGCAGCAACGATGACATCAGCCCGGTGGCCGCAGAACCGCGCGGCCTGACCTATTTCAACGGCACCGGTGGATTCTCCCCTGATGGCCGTGAATATCAGATCCTGCTCAACGAAGGGCAAAACACCCCGGCGCCGTGGTCAAACGTGCTGGCGAACGCCGATTTTGGCACGGTGATTTCAGAAAGCGGTCAGGCGTATACCTGGTATGAAAACGCCCACGAATACCGTTTAACGCCGTGGGAAAATGACCCGGTCAGCGACAGTTCCGGCGAAGCGTTTTATTTGCGTGACGAAGAGAGCGGCAGCGTCTGGTCACCGGCACCGTTGCCGGTGCGCGGCGCGGGCGGCTATGTCACGCGGCACGGTTTTGGTTACAGCGTGTTCGAACACACCGAACGCGGGATCGCCAGCGAAATGACGGTGCTGGTCGCCGAACATGCGCCGGTGAAACTGATCATGCTCACCCTGACCAACGTCTCCGGCCGCCCGCGCAGGCTGTCGGTTACCGGTTATGTGGAATGGGTGATGGCCGATCTGCGCACCAAATCCGCCATGCACATCGTCACCTCCCAGGCGCGTGTGACGCAGGGCTGCGGCGTGCTGGCGACCAACCATTACACCAGCAACGGCGGCGAACGCACGGCCTTCTTCGCGGTGACCGGCGCACACTGTTCGGTCAGTGGCGATCGCCGTGAGTTCTTTGGCCGTGCCGGTTCACCGGCCTCTCCGGCGGCCATGAAAAACCAGCGGCTCTCAGACCGCACGGGCGCAGCGATGGATCCGTGCGGCGCGGTGCAGTCGGCGACCACGCTCATCGACGGTGATCAGCGCACCTTTACCTTCGTGCTGGGTCTGGGGCAAAACGCCAATGACGCCGAAGCACTGATCCGCCAGTTCTTGCAGGAAGGCGAGGCGCAGGCCGAACTGGATCGCGTGCATCAGCACTGGCATCACGTGCTGGATAAAATTCAGGTCACCACGCCGGATCCGTCGGTGAATTTACTCGCCAACGGCTGGCTGATTTATCAGACCTTAGCCAGCCGGATCCTGGCGCGCAGCGGCTATTATCAGTCGGGCGGCGCGTTCGGTTTCCGCGATCAGCTTCAGGACACGCTGGCGCTCACCCACGCCGCCCCGCAGCGCATGCGCGAGCAGATCCTGCTGTGCGCCTCGCGGCAGTTTATCGAAGGCGACGTCCAGCACTGGTGGCATCCGCCAACCGGCAATGGCGTGCGCACGCGCTGCTCAGATGATTATCTGTGGCTGCCGCTGGCCATCAGCCATTACATCTCGGTAACCGGCGATCACGACATCGCGGAGCAGCAAATTCCGTACCTCGAAGCACGTTTGCTGGCCGCCGGTGAAGAGTCTTTCTATGAGTTGCCGGTGGTCAGTTCAACGCACGAAACCCTCTGGCAGCACGGGGTTCGCGCACTGAAACACGGCCTGAAAATGGGGCAACACGGCCTGCCGCTGATGGGCGCGGGCGACTGGAACGATGGCATGAATCTGGTCGGCCTTGGCGGTCGCGGTGAAAGCGTCTGGCTGGGCTTCTTCCTGTATGACGTGCTGCAACGCTACGGCGCACTGGCGGAAGAACGCCATGACGAAGACACCGCCGCGCTGTGCCGCGAGCAATCGGCGCTGCTGAAACGCAATCTGAACGAACACGCCTGGGACGGCGACTGGTATCTGCGCGGCTACTTCGACAGCGGCGAAACCCTGGGCTCACATCTGAATGACGAATGTCAGATAGACGCTATCGCCCAGAGCTGGTCTGTGCTTTCCGGTGCAGGTACGCCGGAACGCACCGCCAGCGCCATGCACTCGGTCGATCAACGGCTGGTGGATAACGACGCCGGATTGATCAAACTGCTGACGCCGCCGTTCGACGGCAACGGCCCGAACCCAGGCTATATACGGGGTTATCTGCCAGGCGTGCGCGAGAACGGCGGGCAATATACTCACGGTGCGATTTGGGCGGTGATGGCCTTTGCCAAACAGGGCAATATCGAACGGGCATGGGAGCTGATGTCGATGATTAACCCGATCAATCACAGCCTCAGCGCCAGCGACGTCAGCCGCTATAAAGCCGAACCTTATGTGATTTCCGCCGATATTTACTCGGTGGATCCGCACAGCGGACGCGGCGGCTGGAGCTGGTACACCGGCTCGGCAGGCTGGACGTATCGTCTGATCACCGAAGCCCTGCTCGGCATCACCCGCCACGGCGACGCGATCGCCATTCACAGCCATCTGCCCGCCGCCTGGCCGGAGATCACCGTCTCGTATCAGCAGGGCAGCAGCCATTATCAGATCACCGTGCGCCGCAGCACCGGCGAATACCGCGTACTGCTCGACGGCCAGGTTCTGGAAAATGACCGAATTCCGCTCGTGGATGACGGGGCTGAGCATCAGGTGGAGGTGGCACTGGGCAGTTAGTTCATACCGATACTCTCAGAGGCCCCGCACTGCGGGGCTTTTCTTTTTTCCACACAAGCTAAGCCAATAAAGTCCGTCGCGCGGGCATCTTTCTGCTGTTAGGTTGAGAAAAAACCGAGGAGAACACCATGAGCACACTTCCTGTCGCCGTCATTACCGGCGGAACCAGCGGTATCGGGCTGGCGATTGTTCATAATCTGGCACGTGACCATCGGGTCTTTGCGCTGGGGCGGAATAAAGAGAGCCTGCTGGCGTTGCGGCTGATTGAAAACGTAGACGCGGTGGAAATCGATTTACTGGATTTTACCGCCATTGAACACTTTATCCGCGAGCTGCCGCAGATTGATGTGCTGGTCCATTCGGCGGCAATCTCCAAACCCCTGCGTGTTGAAAACGCCACCCCGGAGGACTGGCAGCAGCAATTTTCCATTAACGTGTTTGCGCCTGCACAATTCACCCGGCTGGCGCTGCCCGCGCTGAGAAAACAGGAGGGTCAGGTGGTGTTTATCGGTTCGGGTTCGGGCACGAAAGCCGACGGTGGAAATACGGTGTACTGCGCATCGAAATTTGCCCTGAATGCGCTGGCTCATGCTCTCCGGCAGGAAGAAAGCGAACATGGCGTGCGCGTATCCACCGTCGCGCCGGGGCCTACGGATACGCCGATGAACCGCAAAACCCGCGAAAGTCAGGGAGATTTTGCGGCCATCGATCCACGGGATTACAGCACACCCGAATCGGTTGCTGCGGCAGTGCGTCTGGTGGTCAGTGCCAGTGACGATACTCAAATTACCGATATCGCCGTCAGGCCACGGCGGGATAAAGCCAAACGCTGACACTGCTTGAATAATGCGCCGGGCCGGCGTGCTGGCGCATGGCTTTACAATAATAACGTCAGTCCGTAATATCCTTCCGTCTTATCTTTTTGACCTGCCTTATATTTATCAGCACGCCCGCTTCAGGGATATTCCTCATGAATATGCAGGAAGAATACTTTATTTATATATAGCCAAAAGAATACATATAAAGTTTTTATTAAAGGAGTAATAAAAATGCGCAAACACACGCTGTTATTAGTGGTTCTTTTCTCCCTGCCCCTTTTAAACCCGGCCAGTGCAATCACCATCAAACCGGGTGAATGGGCAGTCGCCAATGTCACCGGCACGCTGGGTAAAATCTGCGTATCCCCGACAGAATCACTCCTTCTTAAAACGATTAATCGGAACGTTAAATTTAAGGATAGCAATTGCGAAAATTACTATACAAATAACACCGCGCACCGGGTAGTTGTTAAGAGAACCTGTATTCTAAAAGGGGTGAAATCATCCGCGACGGTTGTCATGACTGAAATTAATGAAAATAAATTCCACGTCAAAGCCCAGGGACAAAAAGATAAAAATAACCACACCACATATAGAGGCGGCTCAGGCGTTATACGCTTCACGTCAAACAAATGTTCTTAATCTGAAATAATCCCTTTCCGGCATTCTGACTTAAGCCCGGTGAGCGACACACTCATCTGATAACGGCAGGGGATCCCGCGGCGCGGCGAAACGCACTCCTTGATGCAGATCATCGAAAGCGTGGTTTTGATTTGATCGAATGATAATCATTATCGTTTAATGCTCACCGATACTTGATTCTTCAGGAGAAGAAGAACCCTATGAGCTTAGACCTCACGCGCTTTTATGCTGCCGAACAGGGGTTGCCGTTTCCCGACCGCCGGGCGGTGATGCCCTGGCGGCCACAGCAACCCGTCGCGCCTCAGGATATTCCCGCGCAGTGGCAGGCGCTGTGTCAGCAGACACTTGCGGCCAATAAGCGTCTGGTATATCTGCATATTCCCTTCTGTGCCACGCACTGCACATTCTGCGGGTTCTATCAGAACAAACTCGAAGCAGAGGCGACGGAGCAATACTGCGACTATCTGATCCGCGAAATCGAACAGGAAGCTGGCTCGCCGCTGCATCAGTCCGCCCCGGTTCATGCGGTCTATTTTGGCGGCGGCACGCCCACGGCGCTGAGCGCGACACAGTTGCACCGCATCATCAGCGCGCTGCGACGCCTTCTTCCGCTGGCGCCGGACTGCGAAATCACCGTCGAGGGGCGCATTCTCAACTTTGACGATGAGAGAATCGATGCCTGTCTGGAAGCCGGTGCCAACCGTTTTTCCATCGGCATTCAGACGTTCGATACCCGTATCCGCCAGCGGATGGGCCGTCGCGCCAGCCGCGAGGTGGCGATCCACTTCCTGCAAAAACTGGGCGACCGCGACCGCGCCGCGGTGGTGTGCGACCTGATGTTTGGCCTGCCGGCGCAGACGCCCGCCTCATGGCGTGAGGATTTACAGATTGTGCGTGATTTACCGCTCGACGGCGTCGATCTGTATGCGCTGAACCTGTTGCCTTCTACGCCACTGGGCAAAGCGGTAGAAAATCACCGCGTCACTTTGCCCGATGTCGCAATGCGCCGGGATTTTTATCTTGAAGGCGAAGCCTTTCTGGCGCGCGATGGCTGGCATCAGATCAGCAACAGCCACTGGGCGCGCACCACGCGGGAACGCAATCTGTACAATCTGCTGATCAAACAGGGCGCAGATTGCCTGGCATTTGGCAGCGGCGCGGGCGGCAATCTGGGCGGTCAGTCGTACATGACGGCACGCAGTCTGGAGGCGTGGTATCAGCAACTTGATGCCGGGCAGAAACCGATCATGATGATGACCGCCGGTGCCTCTGACGAGCAGCGCTGGCGTCTCGATTTACAAGGCGGCATCGAAGCGGGCCGCTACGATTTAAGCCGCATCGTTGAAGACCCGCTTCCCCTCGAACCTTTATTAGAGCAATGGCAGCAATGCGGCCTGATGAACCGTCACGGCGCACGCTTTGATCTCACCCCCGCCGGACGTTTCTGGGCCAGCAATATGTTGCAGGCGCTGCAAGATCTGATCCCACAACTGACTTTACGGAGTGCCGCCCATGCACACGGATAAACTGCAAACCCTGATCGACTTTTTAGCCACAGAACCCGATGGCACCGTGGAAGATATTGCCCGCGAATATGGCATCGCACCGCTGAACGTGATCCAAAATTTACCGGGAAGTTATCTGTTTTCAGGCGCACATTTCGATACGGTGTGGGACAGCATCACGCAATGGGGCGAGGTGACGACGCTGGTCAACAATGATGACCTGATCCTCGAATTTCACGGTGCGCTGCCGACCGGCACACACCGCCACGGCTATTTTAATCTGCGTGGCAAACAGGGGCTGAGCGGGCATATCCGCGCGACACATTGCCAGCATATCGCGCTGGTCGAACGGCCATTTATGGGAATGAGCACAGCAAGCGTCTGGTTTTTAAACGCTGCCGGTTATGCGATGCTCAAGGTTTTCGTGGGACGCGACAGCCACCGCCAGCTTTTGAACGATCAGCTGACGGCGTTTCGCGCGCTTCCCGCCATGCTGGTTGAAAGAGAGAGTGTAATTTGACGACTTTGCTGATTTTTGGCGCCGGCAGCGGCGTCGGTGCAGAACTGGCTGCCTTGTGTGTACAAGAGCGCCCGCTGGTGGCGCTGATTCGCCAACCTGAACAGGCAAACGCCTTACGCCAGGCGGGTGTCACGGTGATTGAAGGCGATGCGCTTAACCCGCAGGACGTCTTGCTGGCCTGCCAGACCGCCGGGGCGCAGGCGCAGATTGTCTCCACGCTGGGCGGGAAACACTCTGATTACCACGCTAACCGGCTGATCATCGATACCGCCGAACAGACCGGTATCCGCCAGATGGTGCTGGTCACCTCCATCGGCTGCGGCGACAGCTGGTCTACTCTGTCTGACCGTGCGAAACAGGCGTTCGGGCAGGCGGTGCGGGAGAAATCGCTGGCGGAAAGCTGGCTGCAAACCAGTACGCTGCAAGGGTGCATCCTGCGCCCCGGTGGCCTGACGGATGGCGAAGCGACCGGCCAGGCGCAACGGCTGGAAACCGAAGCCCACGGGCGCATTCGCCGAAGTGACGTCGCGTTGCACATTCAGCAACTGCTCAATAGCGGCGAGGGATGGGATAAAATTTACGCCCTGCTCGATCCGTCGCTGGCGGGTGCCCGGTTCTGAGAAGATGCCCCTGACGGGGCATTTTTTTCAGGCAGATAACACCTGCATCAGATAGCTTTTATCACGCAGGCCGACGCCGGGATGCTGAATGAGCAGCGTCCGTAATGCTGTTTTTTGGTGCGACGTCGGCTCAGTGTAAAAGCGGTTTAAGCGCGTCGTCCATTTTGCCAGCGCCTGTCTCATCGGCTCACGTTCAGCATTCCCGGCTTGCATCAGCATAAATTGCAGACCTTCCCACAACCCGAGGCGAGCGGATAATGGCAGATAGAGCCCGAGATGTTCAACTGATGGCGCGGCCGCCTGACTGCGTAAAATCTCCTCCAGCGTCAGGAAAAACTTGCGTTTTGCATACTGCCTGCAGGCCCGTTTCGCCACGGAATAAGCCGGGTACGACATCGCCTCAAGCAACAATTCCCTGGCATTTTCCTGCAAATGATCAACGGCAATGTCCAACGCCGTTTTGTACAGCGCGGTACTGTCGCTTTTCAGGCAATCCAGGGCCAGCGCCAGCACATCCTCATATTTCTGCTCGTCCAGCGCCCTGAGTGCCACGCAACGGCGGGACAGGTTCTGAGTCGCATCGTTAAACACCGCCAGACTGTGCGCCACGGGGGAATGACCGCGTTCAGTCAGCACTCTGGCCGCACGTTTGCGCACCAGTTCGTTGTTATCATGCAACAGCGTCAGCAGCATCGTGACGGGCACGTCAGCATTTTCATCCATCACAACAGCAAGTGCCACCTGCCTGACCGGCGCATAGCGGTCTTTTAGCAGCGTCAGCAGATCTTGTTCGTTCCGCCTTCCGGACTGACCAAGCCAGGCGCGGGTGGCGATCAGTCTGACAGACGGATTTTTATGACCCTGCGTGCGTTCAAAAATAACGTCCACCGTAAACAGTTGCTGTTCCAGCATCAGGCCAAGCACCAGTCTGGCGACATCCGGTTTGGCTGAGTTCAGGCCTTCCATCAAAACGGCGTTATTCTCTGGCCGGACGAGAAAGCGGTGAATTTCTTCCAGCAGCCGTGCATGGTCATCACGCTGGCTGCTAAGTAACTTGCCGAATTCAGGCAGACACTCCACCAGCCATCGGGCACCTTGCGGAACCATAAACTGGCGGATGCTCTGGCGTGCGGCATCACGCACCTGACTCACCCAGTCATTCGCCCGCCTGATGATTGCCGGCAATGCCTCTCCGACTTTCATTCTTCCCAGACAGAGCACCGCCCGCTGGCGAAGATGCCCGTTATAGTGGCGGGTCAGGCATTCCAGCCGTTTCAGAGGGTCCGTTTCACGGGCATAAGCGTTATCCCAGTTAGCCGGATCGCTCATCAGCGCCTCGATTTGCTGTAATAAATAGTATTCCGTTGCCACCGCTAATCTCCTTTCCTGCCTGATTCAGTCCATCATTGTTTTCGAATACCTTACGGATAATGCTAAAGAGATGCCATAACGTTGAGTATGAAGGTATATCTGCCATCTCATTAAAAAGCATAAACATACAGGTATTACCGTGCCAGTCAGACCCTCTCTGCTACCAGCCCCCACACCTCATCACAACACCAGCCTGAAGGAAAAAGAGGCAATAATGACACTATGAAATGACACCAAAGACTGGCTATGGTGTCACTTTTTGGTATCATATGCGTTATGCAAATAATGACTGCCGTACCTAATCCCCGGCTGACAGGGTTGTCAGCAAAGCATAAACGGGTTCTTGTCTCTGTATTTTCCAGACCGGTAAATCCGTCAATTAAATGGTCAGATATAGAAGCCCTGCTAGGAGCACTGGGCGGAGAAATTGAAGAAAGGGAAGGCTCGCGTATGGCGGTGATTTTGGATGATGAAGTTCAGGTCTTCCACCGGCCTCACCCACAACCGGAAACTGATAAAGGCGCAGTGTCTTCCGTCAGAAAATGGTTAGAAAGATTAGGATATAAACCATGATGAACAACACAATGAAAATCGACGGTCACATTGCCGTCGTTACCTACGATCCGGAAATTGAAATGTTCCGTGGCGAATTTCTTCACCTTAACGGGGGTGCAGATTTCTACGCGGACAGCGTTGAAAAGCTGAAAGAAGAAGGTAAAACATCGCTGCGGGTGTTTCTGGAAGTGTGTGAAGAGAAAGGTATCGCCCCGGTAAAAACGTTCAGTGGCAAGGTGACTACCCGGCTGGCACCTCCACAACATGCGGCATTAGCACTGGCCGCTCAAGCCACCGGGCGTTCAATTAACGATTTGCTCAGTGAAGGCGCTGATCTGGTGTTAATGAAGTATGAATACTCTGCATTGATCGCTCTCTAGCCCGCAATACAAAAAGCCGCTCATTCTCCTGAGCGGCTTTTGATTGACTTAACCGGTCACTCAATCTTTTGTCGCAAACTTCAGCAATACCACGCCGGAAAAAATCAGCAGCGCGGCGACGACCCGCAGCGGGCTCAGGCTCTCGCCAAACAGGGTCACGCCGAGGATAAAGGCGCCCACCGCGCCGATGCCGACCCAGACGGTGTAAGACGTGCCGAGCGGCAGGGTTTTCATGGCAACAGAGAGCAGCGCGAAGCTGAGCAGCATAAAGACGATGGTGATAATACTGGGAACAAGGCGGCTGAAACCGTGAGACTCTTTCATCGCCACCGACCAGACCACTTCGAAAATTCCCGCGAAAAACAAATATACCCAGGCCATAACCTGTCCTTTTTACCGTGCCAGGGTCGTCCCTGAAGAGTAATGCCGAATCTCTGGTCGTCCAGTCAGCGTTGTGAGAGAAAATTATAACGCAGAGTTTCACACCGGCACAGAAAACTGGAAACACGCGCCGGGCTGTGGCTCTTCAATCAGCCGGATATCGCTGCCGTGCAGTTGCAAAATGCGGCGCACTATCATCAGCCCGAGCCCGCCTGCCCGGTGTTTATTGGCACTGAGGATCGACGGCCTTACAAACAGGCTGTCTTTCAGCTCCGCCGCAATGCCCGGCCCGGAGTCTTTCAGTTGCACCATCACCTGCCCTTCACTCTTCCACAGTTTGATTTCGATAGTGCCGCCTTGCGGCGTGTGGCGGATGGCGTTATCCAGCAGATTGGTCAGCACGCGCTCGATCATCCCCAGATCGGCATTCACCAGCGGAATGCCCGGCGTGATATCTGCCAGCAGTTTTTGCCCGCGCGTTTCGGTCGCCAGTTCGAATTTCTGGAAGACGTCCTGCACCAGTTCGCACAGGGAAAACGGCTCTTTTTGCGGCTTCACCACGCCATATTCCAGACGGGCCAGTTCGAATAACTCCTGCGCCAGACGCCCGACTTTTTTACTCTGGGTCAGGGCAATGTTGAGATAACGCTGCCGGTCTTCGTTGCTCAGGTGGTCCGATTTTACTGACAGCGTTTCCAGATAACCGTGCAACGAGGTCAGCGGCGTGCGCAAATCGTGGGAAATATTGGCGATAAACTCACGGCGCTGTTGATCCTGCACCATCAGGCTTTGCCATTGCTGATCGATACGTTTTGCCAGCGCGACAAACGCCAGTTGCAGCTGCGCCACTTCATCGCGCGGCGCACCGGCCGGCGGTTCGCTTTTCGCCAGTGCCTGAATGGCGGCCATACCGCCGCTGTCAAGCCGGGCGATCTGTTGCGTCAGTTTACGCACCGGACGCGTTACCCAGCGGAATGCCAGCGCACCGGCCAGCAGGCCAAACAGCGCCACCAGCCCCATCGAGCGCAGCGCCAGATAAATGGCCGACTGATATTGTGCATCGCTGGTCAGCGCGGTGTATTCATCACCCAGCAGGACAATGTACACGTAGCCTTTGGTCACGCCGTCCACCTGCAACGGCGCGGCGCTGAACACCTGTCGGGTTTGCGGATCACGCGGGTTGTCGCCGTACACCGGCATTTTCGCGCCCTGCAACAGCGCGGTGACCGGTTTCAGATCGATTTTTTGCTGTTGCAGCCGCCCCGCGGGCGCGGCATTACCGACGATGTTGCCGTTGTTATCGAGCAGATACACTTCGACGCTCGGATTCACCGCCATCAGTTGGTTGAACAGCGAATGTACCGCTTTCGGATCCCAGTCGCCCTGGCTGAGCAGCGGATTATTGGCGGCGATCTGCGTGGCAAGATTGGCCGACAAACGCTGGATCACCGCCTGACTGTACTGATTGCTCGAGCGCACCTGCATGTAGCCGGAAAGCGCGCAGCAGGCGATCAGCAGCAAGGTAAATACCAGTGTCAGTCTTTGTGCCAGCGTGAGATTTTTCATGATTTACCCTTGCGCCTCTTCAACGGAAGACGCGAATTTATAGCCTTTGCCCCACACGGTCAGAATACGTTCCGGCTCGGCCGGATTGGTTTCTATCTTGATGCGCAGCCGGTTAATGTGGGTGTTCACCGTATGCTCATACCCTTCGTGCTCGTAGCCCCAGACCTGATTCAGCAGGCTGAGGCGCGAGAACACTTTGCCGGGATTTTTGGCGAAGAAATACAGCAGATCAAACTCACGCGGCGTCAGCTCCACCGGCTGATGATTGAGCATAACTTCGCGCGCGATCGGGTCGATCGCCAGCCCGGAGAAACTCAGCGTGCCCGCATCCATCTTCATGTTGCGGCTCATGGCTTCCTGACGGCGGAACAGCGCCTTGACCCGCGCCACCAGTTCGAGCATGGAAAAGGGTTTTGCCAGATAGTCGTCAGCCCCCAGCTCCAGCCCCAGCACGCGGTGTACTTCACTGGAGCGCGCACTGATGATGATGATCGGCGTGTAACGCGTCATGTTGCGGGCGCGGCGACAAATCTCCAGGCCGTCAACGCCCGGCAGCATCAGATCGAGGATCAGGGCATCCCACCCGCCTTTTTCCAGCAGCGCCACACCCAGATTACCGTCAGCGGCGTGGGTAATTTCATAGCCTTCATCACGCAGATGCAGACTGAGTAAATCCGCAATATCACCGTCGTCTTCGACAATCAGGATCTTCTTCGTTTTATCCATTTTTTCTCAACCCTTGCTTCCAATCTCTTCCCTGAGTCTACACAAGCGAATGCCTCAGAGTTATCACATTTAATTTAACTTTGCGTGAGGTCTTCGGGAACAAATCCGCCGGATACTGATGACATCAACAGGGCAGATGGCGGGCAGACATCATGACAACACACACAACGTTACCTCCGGCGGTGAAACCATCCCCGGTCACGGTTCATCCCTTATGGCTGCGCCTGACGCACTGGCTGAACGCGCTGGCGGTGCTGATTATGGTGACCAGTGGCTGGCAGATTTATAACGCTTCCCCGCTGTTTGATTTTGATTTCCCCTCCACCGTGACGCTCGGCGGCTGGCTGGGCGGCGCGATTCAGTGGCATTTCGCCGGTATGTGGCTGTTTGGTTTTAACGGATTGTTTTACCTGCTGATGAATATTTTCACCGGCCGCATGAAACAGAAATTCTGGCCGCTGACCCCGCGCGGTATTTTCAACGATTTGCGGGCAGCGCTTCGCGGCACGCTGTCACACAGCGATTTACGCCACTACAACATGGTGCAGCGCGCTGCTTATGTGTTCGTGATGTTTGACGGCATCGTGCTGGTGCTTTCCGGGCTGGTGGTGTGGAAATCGGTGCAGTTTCCGCTGCTGCGCGAACTGATGGGCGGCTTCGATACCGCGCGTTACGTGCATTTTCTGGCGATGGCCTCGCTGGTGGGATTTGTGGTGCTGCATCTAGTGATGGTGGCGCTGGTGCCAAAAACGCTGATCGCCATGATCCGCGGACGTTAAGGAAAACCCGATGAAAAACATCATCAAAAAAAGTATCAGCCAGATTTTTAGCCCGTCGGACAGCGAAGCCATTGTGCAGGAAGCGCAGAAACAGATTATCCGTCAGCTGGATGCGCCCTCGCGTCGCCTGTTTTTACAGCGCGGACTGACCCTCGGCGGCGTGGCGATGCTGACCGGTTGCGACATCAGCGATAACGCCAGCGTGGAAAACGCGCTCGGTAAGATTTCGGGCTTTAACGACCGCGTACAGGGCTGGCTGTTCGGTTCGACGCGTCTCGCGCCGGTGTATGCCGAATCGATGATCACCCGTCCGTTTCCGTTTAATGCGTTTTACGCCGAAGACGACGCACCGGAAGTCGACGGCAACGCTTATCGCCTGAAAATCGCCGGTCTGGCGCTGGATAAACGCGAATGGTCACTGCAGACGCTGTACAAGATGGCGCAGGTCAGCCAGGTCACGCGCCACATTTGTGTTGAAGGATGGAGCGCGATCGGTAAATGGGGCGGCGTGCCGTTCGGGGATTTTCTCCGCCTGATTGGGGCAGATCTCACGGCAGAATACGTCAGCTTTAAATGCGCAGATCAGTATTACACCAGCATTGATATGGCGACGGCGCTGCATCCGCAAACCCTGCTGGCGCTGACTTATGACGGGCAGATCCTGCCACGAAAATACGGTTTCCCGATGAAACTGAGAATGCCGACCAAGCTGGGTTACAAAAACCCCAAGCATATAGAAGTGATTGAAATAACGAACACATTCACCGGTGGCTACTGGGAAGATCAGGGCTACAACTGGTTCGGCGGAAGCTGAACACGCCACACAAAACCTTTGTCTCTTAAAACCTGAAAGAAGGAATGACCATGAAAAAATTAACCGTAATGATGATGTCTGCTTGTCTGATGATGGGTGCGGTCAGCACCACTTATGCCGCTGACGCCATGGCGAAAAAAGACACCATGGGCCACATGTCGAAAGACTGCATGAAAAAAGACAGCATGAGTAAAAATACCATGGCGAAAGACAGCATGGGCAAAGACTGCATGTCAAAAGATCACATGAAAAAAGACAGTATGTCTAAGGACTCCATGTCGAAGGACAGTATGTCCAAAGACAACATGTCTAAAGATGCAATGAAAAAAGAGCCGTCCGGCCAGTAATCCGCCTCCCGCTGCCTGAACATCAGGCATAAAAAAACGCCTCCGTCTGTTATCGCGGAGGCGTTTTGCTTTGTCTTAGCGGAGCAAAAAAACGTTATTTCGCGGCAGTGGAAGCCAGACGGATCTGAATATCGTTATCGAGATTATTCACCCAGTGATTATACCCGCGGTGGATTTCACCCTTCTCTGCCAGCAGATTAGAACTGCTCACATAATTAATGGTGTAGCTGTTTTGGGTGTAATTAACGCGGATATTCGCCACGTGATCACGGTTGTTCAGACGGCCATTGATCACGCCCGGTCCGCCAGCAGTCATGATCCAGCCACGGTTTAATCCGGCGCTCATGATCGCGGTTTTAATCTGGTCTTCCGAATTATGCGTGGTAATGGTGGTGTGTGGCGTTAATACCGGTTCAGTACGCGAGCAGCCTGCCAGTGAAAAAATGCACACCAGCCCAATAAGTAACTTACTTGTAGATTTCATGTAAACCTTTTGAATTTATCATCGGCGATAAGAGACTGAAAAGTCGCCACAATATACGCCATTGCCTGAAAGGTGTCATGAAATGCGCCGGTTGAGTTTAGGGGATATTTTGCGTAGTATACGAAACATATATGATTCGTATACTGCCGAGGTCGCCCGATGGGTATCATTAAGATTTCAGAACTGATGCATGAAAATCTGCGTATCGCCAGTCTGGCCTATACGCGTTCGATGAATGCGCAGGCGGAACACTGGATGAAAATAGGCATGCTGATGGAAACCCATCCGGACATGACGCACAGTGAAATTTCGCGGCTGCTGGTGCAATGCAGTCTGGAGTCGGATGAAAACACCGGCAGTATCCGCACGCTGTTAAACGTGGGTGGCACACACAGGAAGGCAAGCAATGAATAGTGGTTTAGACAGCAGGTATTTCGTTAATAACAACCGGATGATCAAAACCCCGGAAGGCATCGATAAAGCCCGCATCGCCGGAAAACTGGCCGCCCGCGTGCTGCACATGATCACCCCTTACGTCGTACCGGGTGTCACCACCAATGAGCTGGACCGCATTTGCCACGATTTTATCGTGGATGAACTGCAGGCGATCCCGGCCAACATTGGCTATCAGGGCTATCAGAAGACCGTCTGCACTTCCATTAATCATGTGATTTGCCACGGCATTCCTTCCGACAAGGCGCTGAAAAAAGGCGATATCGTCAATATTGACGTGGCGCTGATCAAAGACGGCTGGTACGGCGACACCAGCCGCATGTATTACGCCGGCGAACCCTCCATTATGGCGCGCCGTCTGGTGGACACCACGTTTGAAGCAATGATGGCCGGTATTGAGGTGGTACGCCCTGGCGCGACGCTGGGCGATGTCGGCTTTGCCATCGCCGCCGTGGCACATCGTGAAGGCTTCTCCATCGTGGAAGAGTATTGCGGTCACGGTATCGGCATGGGTTATCACGAAGATCCGCAGGTGCTGCATTACGGCGAGCAAAACCGCGGGCTGGTGCTACAGGAAGGCATGCTGTTTACCATCGAGCCAATGCTCAATGCCGGTAAGAAACAGAACAAAGTGCTGGGCGATGGCTGGACGGTCGTGACCAAAGATCACTCGTTGTCGGCGCAGTGGGAACATATGATTGCGGTGACGAAAACGGGCTATGAAATCCTGACGCCGTGGCCTGAAGAGAATTGATGCTCTGATACTACAACGCCTCCGTCAGGAGGCGTTTTGCTTTCTGGCGCGCGGTTTAGCTGCGCTCAATGTCTTTTGTCGCGCGATCTAACGCATCGACAATTTTAAATAACGTATCCTGCCCGACAGGGCCTTTCGCCAGCCGCAGGTTTAACGCCATGCGGAGATTATTAATGGCCCGCTGCATTTCAGGAATACTGCGGTTATTCGATAATATCGCCAGCGAATGCAGTTTGCCGGTTACCGCATTCAGTAATTCGCCCTGCTGTGCCAGCGATTCGGCCCCTTCTGCGGTGATGGTATATTGTTTCTTCCCGCCCTCTTCCTGAGAAGAACTGATTAACGCCTGCTCTTCCAGAAAAGTGAGATTGGGATAAATAATACTGGCGCTCGGTGTGTATTCGCCCTTGGCTAATTCCTCGATTGCCTTAATCAATTCATAACCATGCGCCGGACGCTGCTTTAGAAAATGCAGCATTAATAACCGGATGTCTCCGGTTTCAAACATTCTTTCGCGACGATGTTTATTCATCAGCATTATTTATTGTGCCAGTAAGCCACGCAGCGTACATAAGCTGGATCGCATTTTTGAGTGACGGTGAAATAGTCGTTCAGCGCTTTCACCCGTTTGCCTTCGCCGGTGGCCCAGATATAGAAATCATTGTCCGGCAGCGTCAGGCTTTTGACTTTCTGCATCAGGGCATCGGTTTCCAGATCGTCGCTGTCTTCTGCGCCAATGATCCACTCAACGCTGACGTCTTTTTCGTCTTCCAGGTAGCGCACACAGCTGGCGTCTCTGGCTTTCACCAGCACGGTGATTTTCGCGCCTGTCGCGGCCTGTTTCAGCTCACTCAGGCGGCGTTTCAGCGCCGGAAGACCGGTTTCATCACACACGTACAATTGCCACTGATAATCCATCGGAATGATCAACGAACCGCGCGGACCGCCGATAATCAGCTTATCGCCCGGCTTCGCGCCCTCCGCCCACTCACTGGCGACACCGCCGTCGTGAAGGTAAAAATCAAGCGTTAACTCATTGGCCTGCGCGTCAAAGTGCAGCGGCGTGTATTCGCGGTTAAGCGGACGCGGCCCCTCGCCCCACACAATGCCCTCATCGGTGGCCACCGGCGGCGTGACCACATCCCCCTGGCTGGCAGGGAAAAACAGTTTGATGTGATCGTCAAAACCACGGGAGGTAAAACCTTTTAGATCTTCGCCACCGAGGACAATCCGCTTAAAGCAGCCTGCAAGATTTTCAGTGCGCTTCACGGTGAGATCACGAAAAGCCAGCTCGTTTTTAACGCGAACCGGCAAGTTGGCGGCAGGTAAATCAGTGCGATGTTGTTCCATGTTCTTCTCTCTTTCAGGGAATCAGTTGCCGTGAAAGATATATCTTAGGAATGTTTTACGCAAGTGCCTTACCGCACGCCGCCCCGTAAAAACATATCGACGGCGTTCACCACCAGCTGGCGGATTTCGGCAATCTGTAGCGGTTCCGGGTTTTGCTGATAGATGCGCATATTGGTTTCAGCGGTGACCAGCGCCAGGAATTGCTGCGCGCGCAGGTGCGGATCGGCCTGCGCCAGTTGCCCTTTTTCCATCGCCACCGTCATGAACGCGGCCAGCGCCCCGATGGATTCCCGCGGGCCTGAATCATGGAACAGCGTGCCGATGTCCGAATGCCCGGATTCCGCGATCACCATGCGGTATACCGCCAGCGCGGTGCTGTCGTTGGTCAGCACCAGCAACATGCGTTCACCAAAACGCGTCAGCACGTTTTCTAAATCCAGATCGGCAAAAGCCACGTCCAGCCCGTCAACCGCTTCGGCAAGATGCCCGGTCGTAAAAGCTTTCACCACCGCGACCAGCAGCGCCTTTTTCGAGGGGAAATAACTGTAAAGCGTGGCTTTGGAACCGCCGAGGCGTCTGGCGAGTTCGTTCATTGACGCACGCTCGTAGCCCATTTCCTGAAACAACGTTGCGGCAGCTTCGACGATCGCTTCCCTGCGGGCTTCGGTACGAACTTTCATCTTCACTCCTGAGACATTTTCCGGCACCGGCAAGGGGAGAATCGCCGCCGCCGGGCGCTAAACTGTACGGTACAGTTCTTGTATACCTTCACTCTAACTGCGGGTTTAGGGGTTGTAAAGCCAGCCTGAAACGCCCCTTGCGGCGTACGAAGTGCAAAGATTCCGTTAAGAAACGCATTTATCTTTATCATTTTGTTGATAACAATTATCAGTATCATTATCATTCGCACCAACGCCAAAATGGGTATCGCAAAAAATAAACCCATATTTTATAAGGACAAAGGCTTTCTCAGGAAGAGAATCACCAGTGCGTCTTAGAATTTGCAGGGCAGTTTTGTTGAGCAGAACTTAAAAAATCAGTGCAGGACTAAAAACACATGTTCAAATCCTTTTCACAGCAGGGTTTGGTGAAAAACGTCGTTTTTATGGGGACGATTCTCACCACCACTTTTAACGTACACGCAGCGGAAGCCGTAAAAGACACCACCGATCTGGCACAAAACCAGACCTCTTCTGAAGTGACCAAGAAGAAACCTGTGCGTACCGCGCAGGATTTGGCGCAGAGCAACGAAGAAGTCATGACGGTTACCGAGACGCTGCCGGATAAAAAACCGGGCTCGAAAACCACCCTCACCGCCGCCGACATGCAGAAAAAAGGCGGTAAAGATTTCGGTACGATCATGCGTTATGAACCGCTGATCAGCGCAACGGGTTCCAGCGGCGGTTCCGGTAACGGCAAAAGCGGCTTTGACCGCGCCGGCTACACCGGCTACAACATTCGTGGTCTGGAAAGCAACCGCGTGAGCATCGACGTCGACGGCATTCCGCAGCCCAGCGCCACTGGCCGCGCCTACGCCAGCCGCGCCGGTCTGGGTACGTTCGGCATTGGCCGTGACTACATCGATCCGTACATGTACGGTCAGGTGGATATTGAATCCGGTGCCACCTCGGCTGAGCGCGCCAACACCTCCATCGGCGGTGCTGTCTCCTTCCTGCCTAAATCCGCAGACGATTATCTGCGTCCGGGCAAAGAAACCTACTTCGGTTACCAGTCAGATTACAGCTCCTCCGATCGCTCATGGCACAACGGCATCACTGCCGCCGCCGGTGACCAGGAACTGCGTGGGCTGGTGGCGATCAGCCGTCGTGACGGTCAGGAAACCCGTAACAACAGCGATACGCATGACGCGTATCCGGCCAACTGGCACTCCAATGCGATTATGACCTCCGGGATCTGGCAGCCAAACGATGAACACAAATTCACCGGTACGCTGGATTACTACGAAAAAGTAAACCACACCCATTACGATGCGTGGAACAGCGCAGGCAGCGCCGTGCTCGGCACCGCACAGCAGCAAAGTAACACCCGCCGCTGGGGCGTGAGCCTGAAAGACGAATGGACGCCGTTTAACGATTTCGCTGACGCCGTGGTTTCCAAAGTCTATTACCAGTACACGCAGGCGCACGACAACACTTACATGCCGAACGCCAGCAAGCAGATGATGAACGTCTATTCCAACTATGACGTCAACACCTACGGTGCGGAAACCAGCTGGCTGAAAACCCTTGGCCGCCATGAGCTGAGCGCCGGGATCAACGGTCGCGTATCCAACACCGAACGCCCGTTCCGCGAAAGCCCTGAGCAGAGCATTTACACCACCACCATGCAGCCGGAAGCCAACAGCCGCAGCTACATTCTGGGCGGCTTCCTGCAAGACACCATGAAGTTTGACCTCGATGGCCATAACTTCTCGGTGATCCCTGCGGTGCGCGTGGCGTATCAGAACACCAAATCGACAGACCTGTCTGACCTGTCCAACAATGTGGTGTCGGAAGATTCCGTCTCCACCCTGTACGGCAAAGCCAATACGGACACACAGGTTCTGCCTTCTCTGGCGTTCACTTATGATCTGACGCCAAAACTGATGACCTATCTGCAATACAAACGCGGCGCACAGTTCCCGGATGCCAGCCAGCTTTACGGCTCATGGAACCTCGGCTCGTCTTACGCGGGCGCTGCGCAGTATGCGCTGATCGGTAATACCGATCTGAAAACCGAAACCAGCAACAACTTTGAGTGGGGCGTGAAAGGGGAAGCCACGCAAGGCGTGAGCTTCAAAACCTCCGTGTTCTACAACACCTACAAGAACTTCATCGCCAACACCCGCTACACCCGCGCGGCCAACGGCAACATGTTCACCAACGTGCCCTCCAACATTTATACGATTTATCAGGCTGAAAACCGCGATAAAGCGTACATCTACGGCGGCGAGCTGAGCACCAAAATTGACTACGGCACCTGGTTCAGCGATGTGAATGGCCTGAGCACCACCTTCGCCCTGGGTTACGCGAAGGGTCAGTCCAAGTCCAGCTATGCGGGCGACAAATACGTCGATCTCGACAGCGTTCCGCCAATGAAACTGGTGGCAGGCGTGGCGTGGGACGATCCGTCCGGCATGTACGGCACCGCGCTGACGGCGACCTTCGTGAAAGGCAAAAAAGCCGAATCCACTAACCGTCAGAGCTACACCAACAGCGGCACACCAATCGCCGATTCCACGGTGGATTACATGAACGTGCCGGGCTACGGCATGGTAGATGCGACGGCGTACTGGCAGGTGGCGAAGAACGTGAAAATCAACGGTGGCGTGTACAACCTCACCGACCGTAAATACTGGGATTACCTGAGCAGCCGTACGCTGACAGACACCACCAATCAGGATGCTTACAACAAAGCGCTGGCCGTGATGCCAGGCCGTAACTTCCAGCTGGGCGTTAACGTCGATTTCTAAACGATAATTCCACACAGTAAAAATCAGGGGCGTCATGTGCATACATGGCGCCTTTTTTGTTATCCGTATGAAACCTGTCGGCGCGCACGTTTCGCCCAATGCTGAAACGTCAGAATAGTCGTTTTCCTTTTTTACCTTGAGAGATTACATGGAATTAATCAGAAAACCCGTCGCGCTGGCCCTCGCCCTGCTGCTGTTACCCCTCACGGTTTCGGCGACCACGACCCTGCGCTATACCGATCACGAACCGGCGGGCGCGATGCGTACCCGCTTTATTGAAGACGTACTTTTTCCGGCGATAGAAAAAGAATCTCAGGGTCGCCTGAAAATTGAAGCCCATTGGGGCGGTGAACTCTCCACCGGTTACGACGCGCTGCGCACCGTCGGCGAAGGTAAAACGGCTGATATCGGCATTGTGGTGCCGGAATATGCCGCTAAACAGTTACCGCTGCATCAGATATTTAAAAGCTTTCCGGTCGGACCTTCGGGCGCTCAGCAGATCGCGTTTTTCCGCCGCGTGTTTGCTGAAATCCCCGCCTTCAGCGCGGAACTTAAAAAAGAAAATGTGGTGAACCTCTTCTCTGCGACCGGCTATCCGGTGGCATTTTTCAGCACGCATCCGCTGAAAAATCTGGAAGACATCACCGGCACCACGTGGCGTTCAGCCAGTTTCTGGCATCAGGATTTCCTGCGCAATGCGGGCGCAAAACCGGTGACCATGCCGTGGGGCGCACAGACGGTTAACGCCTTTAAGACCGGCGCGCTGGACGGCATTATGGTCAACGTCGACAGCGGTTATGATCTCAACATTCACCAGATGGCGCCGGACGTTTTAGTCTCAAAAGAGCTGTGGCTCGGCCATGTGTATCTGCTGGTGATGAACCAGAACGTCTGGAACGGACTGGCGCAGGAAGATAAAGACGCCATCACCCGTGCCGCCCACACCGCGTACCAAACTGCCGGCTCAGTGATGGACAGTCACTTTGAAACGCAGCTCGAAGCGCTGCGAAAACAGGGGGCGAAGGTACGCGTTCTGCAACACAGCGAAGTGGCGCACTGGCAACAGGTGACGCGTTATCGGGAGATTCAGGCCGACTGGGTGATCAGGCAGGAAGTATCAGGCGTGAAAGACGCCGGTCCGGCGATGCAACAGGTCACTGACATCATGACGCAGGTGATGAAGTAAATTGTGGCGAATGTCAGACAGAGGATAACCCCACTGTCTGACACAAGAACTGAGCTCGTAAATTATCTAAACTCGTTATCATAGATAGATGTTTGTAATAAGTGGGCTTGGGTAATCACTAATAACAATAATCACTTCCTTACTGTTATTTAAATACTTTCAATCAAATGATTTCAACTAAAGGGATTGATGTTTCATCGTTAATAGTTTTAAAATACATTATCCCTCATCATGGACTACGCTATGGATATTTTGTCTAACATTCCCGCAGGTTTCATCGAAAAGTATTACACAACGGGCTTCTTCGCTTATGCATTTATAGTATTAATCTTTGTCACAAGTATGATGAAACTGGGTGTAACTCCTAAAAATCTCCTTGAGTTTAAAGATTACATATCTGGAAGAAGAATATCCACATTGAAAAAATGTCTCACAGAAAGCACCTGTGAGCATGAAAAAGCAATATTAAACAGAGAAATAAACAGATTAAGAAAGCATCAATTAACGGGTATTTCATCGGAGAGAATACAAAAACATACAACGTTAATTTTAGTTGAAAATGAACTGCCTATGGTTTTTTTTAAGACTGTTAATACCTATATGTTCATCAATGAACAAGATCGAGTGATTGTCAGGCTTTCAAAAGTTGACAAGTTTTTTAGATGGTTCTTCAGGATCATTGGTGCAATTGCACTTATGTTTGGGTTTTATATGATTTGTATTCCACTAATATTTTCCATACCACCTATACAAACTCCTTTGTTTGTAATTTTTGGATGTTTGATTGGTTTTTATGGAATATTTTTCTGTCAGGTAATCCCATCTCAAAGAAGAATTAAAAAAGTAAACGGCGAAATAGAAAAATATTATAATAATTCTGGAAACCTTTAAAAAAACTGAGTTGTTTTGTGCCCAAGGCTATCTTTCAAGATGTTAAATAGCAGCCTATGTACTGATTTCAAAAGAGCTGTCACTCGGCCATGTGTATCTGCTGTGGATAAACCAGAACGTTTTGAAACGCAGCTCGAAGCGCTGCGAAAACAGGGGGCGAAGGTACGCGTTCTGCGACACAGCGAAGTGGCGCACTGGCAACAGGTGACGCGTTATCGGGAGATTCAGGCCGACTGGGTGATCAGGCAGGAAGTATCAGGCGTGAAAGACGCCGGTCCGGCGATGCAACAGGTCACTGACATCATGACGCAGGTGATGAAGTAAATTGTGGCGAATGTCAGACAGAGGCGTTTGCCCCGCCCCTGTCTGATGTCTTTTACCCGCCGCTGACCGGCTGGATCAGCGGATTTCCTGCGCGATCCTGCAAGACTTCCACCTCCACGCCGTAGGTATTCGCGATAAGCTCTGCCGTCACGACGTCACGCGGTTTACCTGCGGCCTGAATTTTCCCCTGCGCGACCACCAGTAAATTATCGGCATACTGGCAGGCCAGATTGAGATCGTGCAGCACAATCACCGTCACCCAGCCACGCGCACGGGTTTCGCGACGCACCAGATTGAGCAACGACATCTGATGTTTCAGATCCAGCGCGCTGACCGGCTCGTCCAGCAGCATAACGTCAGGTTCACGCATCATCACCTGGGCAAACAGCGCCATCTGCCGCTGCCCGCCGCTCAGCGAGGCGATTTCACGCCCGGCAAGATGCGCGATGCCCGCCTGCTCCAGCCGCTGCATCGCGGCGTCGAGCGTTTCATCATCAATGTGCAGCGCCAGTTTGCCGAGCCGCCCGAGCACCACCACTTCCAGCACCGTCAGGTCGATATCGGCGGTGGTGTCCTGAGGAAGATAAGCTATCGCATCACGCCAGCCGTGCAGCGATTTCCCCCGCACCTTGCCGGGCGAGAGTGTGCGTTCGCCGCAGCGGATCTGCCCTTCCGCCAGCGCCAGTTCGCCAAACATGGCGTTGAGCAGCGTGGTTTTACCGGTGCCGTTCGGGCCAATGATCACATGGATTTTACCGGCTTCCAGATGCGTGCTGACCCCGCCAATGATCGTGCGTCCCTGCCGGTGAATATTCACATTGTCGAGCCACATCATAGGGTTCTCCTGCGCGGTGCGAAGATAAGCCACAACAGGAACGGCACGCCGACAATCGCCGTCACGATACCCACGGGGAATAACGCCCCCGGCACAATCGACTTCGACAACACCGATGCCGCCGAGAGCATCAGCGCCCCGGCGAGCACCGACATCGGCATTGAGAAGCGCTGATCCTCGCCCACCATCATGCGGGCGATGTGCGGCGCGACCAGCCCGATAAAGCCTATCACCCCCACAAAACTGGTCGCCGTTGCGGTCATCACCGCCACGATGATCAGGATTTTCATCCGCAGCCGCCGGACGTTAACGCCCAGACTCAGCGCGCGCATTTCACCCATGCGCAGCGCCGCCAGTTTCCACGAATCCGCCATCAGCAACAGGCAGCACACCAGGGTGGTGACCGCGGTCAGCGCCAGCGTCGGCCATGTAGCTTTGGTCAGGCTGCCGAACAACCAGAATAAGATCTGCTGCGAAAGCTCGGGCGACGACAAAAACTGAATCAGCGACAACAGTGACTGGAACAAAAACAGCAGGGCAATACCGCCGAGAATGATGGTTTCGGTTCTGACCGTGCGCATCGACGCCAGCATGAACAGAAACAGCGCGGCGATCATCGAAAAGATAAACGCGCCAATCGGCACGGAAATCATCGGGTTCAGCCCGAAACCGCCAAATGCCAGGCTCAGTGCCGCGCCAAACCCGGCCGCAGCGGCCATGCCGAGCGTGTACGGGCTGGCCATCGGATTGTTGAGCAGTGTCTGCATCTGCGCGCCGCCCGCGCCTAAAGCCGCACCGACCACTAACGCCATCAGCGCCATCGGCAAACGGAATTCACGCACGATGGCATCTGTCATCGCTGCCCGTTCGCCAATGCCGGTCAGCGAGCGGATGACTTCGGAAGGCGACAACATCGACGGGCCGGTGGCAATATCAAACACCAGGCTGACGGCGGTTAACAGCACAAAAAGCAGAACGTAGCGCCAGCGTTTACGTTCACGCGCGCGGTGAGCGGAAATCGCTTCGCTCCGTCCGGTGGAAATGGTCATCAAAATCCCCTGTCAGAAAACGCAAGAAGCGCTGCTCAGTGGCAGCGCCCCGGTATCACACCCCCTCAGGATCAGTCTTTCAGGCCGACCACAAACGTGCCTTGCGGGGTGACAGGAAGATATTTTTTGTAGAAGTTCAGGTAGTTCGCCAGCGGATCCATATCTTTGAACTGTGCCGGATAGAGCTGTTTCGCCATGTACTGCACCATCGCGAAATCAGAGAGGGTGCGGGACGCGCCCTGATAAACGCCGTACAACTGGCCGTTTTTGATTGCCGGTAATTCAGCCCAGCCACGACGGTTTTCAAAGCCTTTCAGCTTCTCACGCGCTTCGGCTTTGCTGATGCCCACGCCCATCGGCAGGGCTGACGGATTTTTATTGTTTTCACGCCCTGAAATGAAGATCACATCCGGTTTTGACGCCAGCACCTGCTCCGGGTTGATCGGCCCCCACCACTCAACAAACGGCGCAGCAATGTTGTCGCCGCCCGCCACGGTAGCCATCGCGCCCCACATATTTTTGCCGTAGGTGAACGAATACTCTTCCGGCCCTTTGTTCCCGAATTCCACATACACTTTCGGCTTAGGTTTACCGGAGGCGGCGATGCGATCGGCCACCTCTTTCAGGGAAGAGGCATACAAATCCGCCATTTCACCGGCGCGCGCTTCCTGTCCGGTCAGCGTGCCCAGTACGCGGGTTGAGGCCACATGGCGTTCAACGGTTTGCGCGTTGTAATCGATGACCACCACCGGAATGCCCTGCTTTTCGATGCGCGCCACGTCGGCGCCCAGCGCTTTAAACTGCCAGTCGGCCAGCACCAGCAAATCCGGGTTCAGGCTCAGCACTTTTTCTACCGAGAAACTCTGCGCTTCAACTTCGCCCACGTCAGGGATGTCTTTCAGCGACGGACGGTGTGCAACGTGCATCTGCCAGTTTGCCGGCACCCAGCCTTCCCACGCTTCGCGTGAAATCCCGACAACCGAGTCGTAGGCCTTTTCGCCGCCGACGGACATGTAATCTTCAAAATAAAAACCCACCACCACGCGTTTGGCGGGGAGATCGACTTTTACCTGACGCCCGATGACGTCGGTAATGGTTTTGATTTCTGCCAGAGCAGAAGCACTGAGGCTCAGCGTCGCGAACGACAGCGCGCAGGCCAGCGAGCGCAGGGTAAGAGTGTGTGCAGCCATGAAGTTCAGTTTCCCAGGATAAGTAAATCAAGTTGAATGAAAATTATTATCAATTACGCCTGACGCTTTTATTTACACAAATAAACATTTTCTTTCAAGTGATTTAACACAGCCTGCGTGGAAATCCGTGCATAACTGAACCGGGGTGTACATTTTCTTGACAGACGAAAAGTCTTACCTCATAAATATACCGTACCGTACGGTTTTGATGTAAAAACAAACCGACGTCCCGCTGCGACTCCTGACAGAAGGTAAGACGAATGTCTGCGTTAACGAACGGCTATTCTTTGGCAGCCTTGATTTCTTTAGCTTTTCTCACCGGGTGCGCGAGCACCCAGCCTGTGCCCTACACCGGGGTCACCTCTTCCTCCCGGATGAAACCTGATACGCAGGATGAATCCGGCCACATTTCATACCGTTACAGCATCCCGACGGACTGGAATAAATACTCAAGGGCGATCCTCGATCCGGTGGTGATTTATCAGGGGCCGGATGCCCAGTTTGATGATGTTTCCGCCGAACAGAAGCAGGCGCTGGCGGACTATATGCACCAGGCATTTGGCAAAAGTGTCGGTCAGCATTTCCCGCTGACGCAGACAAAGACGCCCGGCACCTTGCGCATCCGCCTGACGCTGACCGGCGCCGAAACCACCACGCCGGTGCTGGGTACGTTCTCCCGTTTCGATCTGATGGGCGGGCCGTACAACATCGTCCAGTCCGTCCGGGGTAAACAGGGCTCGTTCACCGGCTCGGTGAGTTACGCGGTGGAAATTTACGATGCGACGTCTGAACAACTGCTCAGCGCTTACATCGCCAAACAGTATCCGAACTCGCTGAACATCGGCGCGAGCTGGGGTGCGCTGAGCGCGGCTGAAACCGGCCTCGACATTGGCGCCGAACAGCTGCAAGAACAGCTGAAATAAACGGGACGCAGAATGAAAATCTACCCGCAGCAGGTCATTTGCAAACACTGCGACAGCCTGTATACCCGACAATCCGCACGGTCCGGCGAGGCCGCGCGGTGTCAGCGCTGCCATGCTGTGCTGTACCGGGGAAGCTGGCTGAGTCTGGAACAGTGGCTGGCATTAACGGTGACGGCGGCGGTGTTTTTTATCATCGCCAATCTGTTTCCGGTGCTGGAAATCCAGTTTCACGGTCAGTCGCAGGCGACGACCTTAGCGGAAACCACGATGGCGCTGGCGCACAGTTACGCCTCGCCGCTGGCTATTCCGCTGGCGTTGCTGATTATCGTTTGTCCGTGCCTGCAAATCCTGCTGCTGGGCTGGGTGCTGTGGCATGCCTGCCGGAATAAAACCGCACCGGCCTTCGCGCCCGTCATGCGTTTACTGGCCGGGCTTGCGCCGTGGAGCATGGCGGAAGTGGCGCTGCTCAGCATTCTGATCGCCGCCATCAAACTCTCCGGGCTGGTGCACATCACCACCGGCCCCGGCACCTGGGCGCTGCTCGGGTTATGCCTGATACTCCCGGTAATCAATCATCAGGATTTTCATTCGCTGTGGAGACTGAAAACCCTGAAAGAGAAGCGCGGATGAAGCCGGTCAGACAGGCGTTATCTGCGGGTCTGGTGCGCTGCCCTGTCTGCGGGCTGGTGTGTGAGCATGTGCTGGCGGTGCAGGATCTGCCCTGCCCGCGCTGCAACACGCCGCTGCATCCCCGTCACCCGGAGAGTCTGTCGCAAACCTGGGCGCTGCTGCTGACCGGTCTGCTGCTGTACCTGCCCGCCAATCTTTTGCCGGTGATGTACAACAGCTTTGCCGGTCACGGCGGGGAGAGCACGATTCTTGGCGGAATCTCAGGATTCTGGAATTCCGGTGATTACGCCACCGCGGCGATCATTTTTGTCGCCAGCGTCGTTGTGCCCTGCGCCAAATTCCTGATCTTCGGCGGGCTGCTGATCGCGGTTAAAAGGCCGCAGACCGGCGGTCAGCGTTTTCGATCCCGCCTGTTCCGCCTGACGGAACATGTCGGTTACTGGTCAATGCTCGACGTCATGGTGGTGGCGATCATCGCCGCGCTGGTGCAGTTCCCCGGTTTCAGCACCGCCGAACCCCGCATCGGCATTGTTTTTTTTGGCGCAGTGGTGATGTTCACTCTGCTGGCCGCACTGACGTTCGATCCGCGTCTGCTTTGGGAAAATAAAAAGAATGACTGACCACGACTCACCCCCGCCTGAGATCCTGCCGCGCCGCTGGCGTCCTTCGCTTATCTGGCTGGTGCCGGGGATCGCCGCGTTCACCGGCCTGTTTTTGCTGATCCAGCTCTGGATGTCCGCCGGGCCGGAAGTCTCCATTACCTTTCAGACAGCCAGCGGATTACAGGCCGGTAAAACCGAAGTGAAATACAAAGACGTTACCGTCGGGCTGGTGAAATCTATTGTGTTAAGCCCTGACAGCCAGCGCGTTCTGGTCACGGTGTCGCTGATGAAGAATGCTCAAAATCTGGCGAAAGCCGACACCCGTTTCTGGGTGGTTCGCCCGCGCGTCGGTATGGGCGGCATATCAGGCATTGATACGTTGCTGTCAGGCGCTTACATCAGTCTCGATACCGGTACCTCTGAGAAATCCGGCAGTCTTTTTCAGGGGCTGGAATCGCCGCCGACGGTGATAAACGGCATGCCCGGCAAACAGTTTGAAGTGGTGGCCGACGATTTGGGTTCGCTGGATATCGGCTCGGCGGTCTATTACCGGCGGATACCGGTTGGCCGCGTTTCTTCTTACGCGCTGCGCCCGGACGGCAAGGGCGTGAGTGTGAATATTTTCATTGATGCCCCCTACGACCGTTTTGTCACGCCATCCACCCGTTTCTGGAATGCCAGCGGCGTCGATTTATCATTGAATTCCGACGGGTTACAGCTGAAAACTCAGACACTGGCCTCGGTGATAGCAGGCGGGATCGCGTTTGCCAATCCGCCGGAAAGTGGCGCGTCTCTCCCCTCCGGCGGCCACAGCGTCTTTCATCTGGCAGACGATCAGGCTTCGGCGATGGCCCCGCAGGACGGCACCCCGCAAATCCTTCAGCTGCGTTTTCAGCAGTCCTTACGCGGGATGCAAACCGGCGCGCCGGTGGAGTTTTCCAGCGTGAAGCTTGGCAAAGTGACGGCGATCGATCTGGATTTCGAACCGGCTGGCTCACGCTTTATTTCGGTGGTCACGCTCGAGGTCTACCCGAACCGTTTAGGCCGTGTGCTGCAAAAGCTGCCTAAACCGCAGAAAGATGGCGATAAACAGGCCGCCTTTTTCCTGCGCGATCTGGTGCAGCATGGCCTGCGGGCACAGGCGCGTACCGGCAATTTACTGACCGGCCAGTTGTATATTTCGCTCGATTTTGTTCCCGGTGCCGCGCCGGTGCCTTTCGATCTCAATGCCCGCCCTTTGCGCATTCCGACGCTGAACGGTGGTTTCGACCATTTGCAGGAACAACTCGCCACCATCATCGGCAAAGTGTCGAAAATGCCCATTGAGTCGATAGGCAATAATCTCAACGCCACGCTGGGCAATCTCAATCAGACGCTGATTCAGGTAAACGGCCAGGTGTTGCCGCAAACCACGCAAACCCTGCGCCAGCTGGATCAAACGATGAAAGGCGCGCAGGCGCTGCTGGCGGCGGACTCTCCGCTCTTCAGCACGCTGGCAGAATTCCAGCGCACGCTCTATTCCCTGCGCACACTGACCGGTTTACTGACGCGTCAGCCGCAGGCTTTGTTGACCGGCAGACAGAATGACCCGAAGGATCACCCATGAAGCTTACCGCTGCTGTAAACACCGCCTGCGCCCTGCTGCTGCTCAGCGGTTGTGCCTCCTCCACGCCGCCGCACTATTACACGCTGGTGACCGCCGCCGACAGCGCACCGCCCGCCGTGGCCGCCGCGCCGTTCGTGATCCGCATTCACCCGGTGACAGTGCCGGAACAGCTGAATCAGCCGCAACTGGTCACGCGCAAAGGCGACGGCGAAATGGTGATGTCCGATGACGCCCTGTGGGCCTCGCCGCTGCCGGACGAAATGCGCAGCGCGCTTACCGGTCAGCTGGAACGTTTGCTTAATACCACCGAGATCAGCAGGCTGACGCCGCCGCAGGATAAACCGGTGGTCGGCATCAGCGTGGCGGTTCAGCGTTTCGATGCCTGGCCGGGAAACCGCGCCAGCATCGCCGTCACCTGGCGGCTGAGTTTTGCGGCAGGATCCGCCGAAGAACAGCTCCTCACCTGCCGCACGCAACATCAGCAAACGGCGCGGGGAAGCGATGCCGGACTGGTCAGCGCGCAACAGTCGCTGATGCGCGAGGTGGCACAAGACATGGCGGAGAGCATAAGAATGCGCCAGTGCCGCTGACGAAAGAAAATCACAAAACCTTTTGCATCAAATTGATACATTTTGTTATGTTATCACATATCAGATGATCAGCAGCGAAAGACGGATTGACGGGAATGACAGCAGACAGGATGAAAAATGGCCGACCGGTGCTTGCGGTTGAAGGGCTGACGCTGTGGATCGCCGGGGAAAAACGCATCGACGATCTCAGCTTTCACGTGAACGCGGGTGAACGCGTTTGTCTGCTGGGTGCATCCGGTTGCGGAAAATCGCTGACCGCCAAAAGTATCACCGGCGTTCCCCCTGCGGGGGCAAAAATCAGCGGCAGCATCCGCGTCAACGACGTGGAAGTCTGCGGAAAACACCCGGTGGCACGCCCTCTGGCAGGCCGCGTAGCAACGGTGTTTCAGGACTCTTCCACTGCGCTCAACCCGCTGATGACGCTGGGAAAACAGTTGCGCCTCGCCCTGCCCGCAGCCAGAGAAAGTGACATCAGCGCCATGCTCGGTGCCGTCGGGCTGGGTGATATTCCGCATTTTTCGGCCCGTTATCCGGCGGAGCTTTCCGGCGGCCAGCGCCAGCGCTTATGTATCGCGCTGACGATGCAATCTTCCTCCTCATTGCTGGTTGCCGACGAACCCACCACTGCCCTCGATGTGCTGACCCAGCAACGGGTTTTAGACGTGATGCGCAACGCCTGCGAGGTTCGCGCGCTGCTGTTTATCACTCACGACGTGGCGGTTGCTGCGCAACTTTGTCAGCATGCACTGGTGATGGAAAACGGCAGGCTGGTGGAATCCGCGCCCATGGCGCAGTTACTGCGCCACCCGCAACACCCTTACACCCAACGTCTGGTTCACGCCGCGAAACAGGCCGCGACACTGCATTCTCACGCCGTACCCGCCTGCGGAGTGGCGGTCTGATGCATTCTCCCCTGCATCTGGTGACTGAGCCTTTTCTGCATCTGCACAACGTCAGCCGTCATATCGCGCTGCCGCGCTCCTTCTGGCGTGCCATAAGGCAGGCACCGGTTGAACGCAACACGCTATTTTCGCATTTATCGCTGCGCATTGGCCGCCATGAGCGCGTCGGGCTGGTGGGTGCCTCCGGCTGCGGGAAATCTTCATTACTGAAAATTATGCTGGCGATGGAAGCACCGGACAGCGGTGAGGTTTTCTGTCACGGCGTGCCGGTTCGCCCCGGTTCTGCCCGCTCGCTGCGCGATTTCCGGCGTTGCGTTCAATACATTCCGCAGGATCCGGCAGGTTCGTTACCGCCGGATCACACCGTCGGTCAGATTGTGGCACAACCGCTCAGGCGCCTCGGCGCGGGCGAGCCGGTCATGCCGCGGGTGCGGGAAGTGATGGCGCAGGTCGGGCTGAGTGACACCCTGCTTGAACGCAAAGCGGGGGCGCTCTCCGGCGGGCAGGCGCAGCGTGTGGCGATTGCCCGGGCACTCGCCATCCGCCCTGAATTTTTGCTTGCCGACGAGCCGGTCAGCGGGCTTGATTTGCCGCTGCGCGCGCAAATCAAACACCTTCTGCAACAGGTGACACAGCAAAATGGCATGGGTCTGATGATGGTGACGCACGATATATCGATGGTCGCCGGGCTGTGTGAACGCCTGCTGGTGATGCATGATGGCCAGATCATTGAAGACCGCGCCACACAGGATATTCTGCATTCTCCGCACCACCCGCATACCCGCCAGCTGTTGCAGGCGATCCCACATTTACCTTTGACCGTTAATGGATAACCGGATGTTCACCCGATCACTTTCGCGCACTGGCGCACCCTGGCCTCCGTTGCTGCTCGGCAGTAATCTGGTGTTTAACATCGGCTTTTACGCGGTGGTGCCGTTTCTAGCCATTTTCCTGCGCGATGACATGTTGCTTTCCGGCTGGGCGATCGGCCTGGTGCTCGGCCTGCGAACGTTTTCGCAGCAGGGAATGTTTTTACTCGGCGGCGCGCTGTCCGATCGTTTCGGCGCGCGGGTGGTCATTCTGTGCGGCTGCGTGGTGCGTATCGCCGGCTATCTGCTGCTCGGGCTTTCCGACACGCTGACGCCGGTGATCATCGGTGCCTGTCTGACCGGCATCGGCGGCGCGCTGTTTTCGCCGTCCATCGAAGCCTTGCTGGCACAGGCCGGAACGCACAGTGAGAAAGCGGGAAAACGCAGCCGGGCTGAATGGTTCGCGCTTTCGGCGGTGTGCGCAGAGCTGGGCGCGGTGCTCGGCCCGTTACTCGGATCACTGCTTTCCGGCTATGGTTTTCAGCCGGTGGCGCTGGCCGGTTCGGGGCTGTTTTTACTGGCGCTGGTGGTGCTGTTTTTCACCCTGCCCGCCGCGCCGCAACGCGCTGCCGGACTTAACATTGTGCCCTGGTGGCAGACGTTCCGTCAGCCGCGGTTTGTGGCTTTCATTGTGGCTTACAGCGCTTACCTGTTCAGCTATAACCAGCTGTATCTGGCGCTGCCGGTAGAATTGCGCCGCTCAGGCGGCAGCGAGCAAGATCTCGGGCCGTTGTTTGTGCTGGCCTCGGTTCTGGTGATCGTTCTGCAAATGCCGCTGGCACGATTTTCCCGCCGCATTGGCGCACGGATTATCCTGCCCGCCGGTTTTCTGCTGCTGTCTACCGCCTTCGCCGCCGTCGCGATGTTTGCCTGGACGGTGCCGCCGGAAGGCTGGCTGCGGCTGCTGCCCTCGGTGTTACTGATCACGCTGCTGACCGTCGGGCAGATGCTGATAGTGCCGGTGGGGATGGATCTCATTCCGCGCTTTGCCGGGCAACATAATCTCGGCGCCCATTATGGCGCACTCTCCTCCATGGGCGGCATTGCCGTGCTGGTGGGAAATTTCCTGCTCGGCGGCCTGCTCGATGATGCGCTGGTGCCTTCCCCCGGCGCGGTGATCCCGTGGCTGGCGCTGGCTGCCGTTCCGTTTTTAAGCGCTCTGGCGATGTGGCGAATCTGCCGCCAGCTGCCTCCTCCTGCAATCTGACAAGGAACTTCTGATGTCTCTGTTACGCATAAGCCCGCTGGCCGGGCTGCTTTTTGCTGCACTTTTACTGACCGGCTGCTTCAATGAAGCCGATAAAACCACCGAAAAAAGCGGCGATGCGCGCCTGCGCCTGGCGATGTTACAGCCGCCGCGCTCCGGCCTGACACCGCTGAGCGACGACGCGTTCAAGCTCTCCCGCTGGAGCACCGCAGAAACGTTGGTGATACTCGATAAACTCGGCGAAGCCCGGCCTGCGCTGGCCACCCGCTGGCAGCAGACCGGCGAAAACAGCTGGCGGTTTGAGTTGCGCCCGGACGTAAAATTCCACGATGGCACCGTGCTTAACGCCGCTGCCGTGGTCAATGCCCTGACCGTCGCCGCACACGCCGCGCCTAAACCACGCATTCTCGATGGCGTGCAACTGACCGCCATGGCCGACGGCGAACATGCCGTGATCGTCACTACCGCGCAGCCGGATCCGCTTCTGCCACAGCGTTTATCCAGCCCGCAGCTGGCGGTGTTATCGCAAAAAGCCTACAGCGCCAGCGGCGTGGTGGACCCGCGCCACACCGGTTCCGGCCCGTTCGAACTGGTGCAGGTGAACGGCACCAGCAGCGCACGGCTGGAGCGGTTCGACGGATACTGGGGTGAAAAAGCCAAAGCCAGCGGCATCGACGTCAGTTTCGTGCCGGACGGCACCGCTCGCGGCGCGGCCCTGCGCACCGGCACGGCGGACATCGTCGAGGCCATTCCGGTGTCGCAGGCACCGCTGCTTGACCAGCACCTCATTCACGAAGTGCCGATGCCGCGCACCAATACGTTGTATCTCAATACGCGGCTGGGCGTGATGCAGGATCCGGCGCTGCGTGCCGCCGTGCGTGAAGCGCTTAACCGCCAGCAACTGGTGGATAACGTTTACGAAAAACGCGCCGACGTTGCACAGGGGTTACTCGGCCCGGCGTTGCCCTGGGCCGCACAGCTGCGTCAGCCGGTGAATTATCCGGTCGCCGCCCGCAAACCGGCCGGTGAAACCATCACGCTGGCCACTTTCAGCGATCGCGCTGAACTGCCGGAAGTGGCGGTGTACCTGGCGCAACAGCTGACGGCGGCAGGTTTCACCGTCAGACAGGTTGTGCGTGAGTATTCGCAAATTGAAACCGACGCGCTGGCCGGTAAATTCGACGCCTTTATTTTATCGCGGGCAACGGTACTCGATTCCGGTGATCCGGTGGCCTATATGTACAGCGATTTTGCCTGTAAAGGGTCGTTCAACATCGCGCAACTTTGCCGCCCGGAAATCGACAAGGCGCTGCAACAGGCCGCCGTTATTCCGGCGGGCGGGGAACGTCGCCAGGCGATCATGCAGGCTGAAAACCTGATCCTCGCGACCGATGCCGCCATTCCGATGTTGCACGAACGCGTGATTCAGGGCGAAGCGGCGGATGTGCGCGGTGCCGTGCGCGATCCGCGTGAACGCACGCTGATTAACGCCGCCACGCAGCGCGGGGTTCAGGCCGACTGATGAGCGAGTCCTTGTATTGCCGCACCTGCGCGGGGGTGAGCCGTTTTCGTCAGCGCCAGCCCGGCGGAGCGCTGTTACCGCTGATCTCACGCCTGCTGACGCTGGCGGCCATCGTGGTACTGATCGGCCTGCTGCCGTGGCTTTCCGGCACGGATCCCGCGCTGTCGCTGCTGCGCGCACGCTCCGGCGATCAGGAAGCCACCGCGGAAACCCTTAATGCCATCCGTTTGTCGCTCGGGCTGGATCAGGGGCCGTGGCACGCGCTGGCCCACTGGCTGGGCGGACTGCTGCGCGGTGATGCAGGGCTTTCGTGGATTTCAGGCCTGCCGGTTTTACCCGGCATGTTGCGGGCGACCGGCGTTTCGCTGACGCTGATGGCCTGTTCGGCGCTGGTGGCGCTGGTCATCGCGCTGCTGCTGTGTGCTGGCACCCTGAGGCGCGGATTGCAGGGCGGCACGCCGCGCCCGGCCGGTTTTCTGGCCGCGATGCTGACCGCGATGCCCGAGTTTTTACTGGCTTCGCTGTTGCTGATTACCGGCGCGGTCTGGCTGCCACTTTTTCCGCCTTACGGCTGGCAGGGCTGGCATTACGCCGTACTGCCGTCGCTGGCGCTCGGGGTGCCTGCGGGGGGCTATCTTGGCCGTATTTATTCCGATGCGCTGACCGGCACGTTCGGCGAAAGCTGGATCACAACCTGGAGCGTGCTGGGGATCAGGCGTCGCCATACGGCGCGCGCAGTGATCCTGCGTTCGCTGCCGGGCGTGATGCCGTTAACCGGTCTGGTGCTGGTGGCACTCACCGGCGGCGCGGTCGCCGTCGAGAAAGTGTTCGCGATCCCCGGCATCGGGCGCGCCACGCTGGGCGCCGCTGCCGCCGGAGATTTACCGGCGTTGCAAACCGGCGTGCTGATCCTGCTGCTGCTGGCCTCGGTGATCGGCATGTTGGCGGGCGGGGCACGGCGGCTGTTGCTTGGCCGCGCCCTGAAGCTCGGTGCCGTCCCGGTGCCCGCGCAGGCCGCCCCCGCGCACCGGCAAAGGGTGTGGATCCCGCTGGTGTGTCTGGGCCTTCTGCTGCTGATGGTCCTGGCCGGTTACGGACGCGATCCGCTGTCGTCTGACTATGTGCGGTTACAGCCGCCGTCATTCGGGCTGCCTTTTGGGGCGGATGCCATGGGGCGCGATCTTCTCGCCCGCGTCGCCCACGGAACGCTGAATACCTGTTTACAGGCGCTGGTGGTTTCGCTGATTTGTCTGGCGATCGGCGTCATCGTGGGGGCATTCCCTCGCGCGATGACCGGCCCCACCGAAGTCACCAACGCGCTGCCGCCGGTGATCGCCGGGCTGGTGGTCGCCGCGTTGAACGGGCCGACCGCAACCGGCGCTATTATCGCCGTGACCGCCGTCAGCTGGGCACCGCTTGCCGCGCACACGGCGGCACTGGTGGCAGAGATTCAGGCACGTCCTTATATGAAAATGCTGCCGGTGGTGGGCGTCGGTGCAGTGCGTCGCACCCTGTTTTACGTGCTGCCTGCTCTTTCAGGCCCTCTGGTGCGCCATGCCATGCTGCGGCTGCCGGGCATTGCGCTGGCGCTGGCCTCTCTTGGCTTTCTCGGCCTCGGCGCACCGCCGCCGGTTCCCGAATGGGGGCGCGTGCTGGCCGAAGGAATGCCTTACATCGAACGTGCAGGCTGGAGCGTTTTCGCCCCTGCTGCCGCGCTGGCGGTGCTGTCGGTGATGGCGGTGACGCTGAGCAGCCTGAGGTGGAAAAAATCATCAATGGCACACTGAATCGTTATCTGAAAGGCTAAATCGCGCTAAGCTGTCGCCTCGAATTTTAAGGGGTGACAGGAAATGGATCCGCGTAAACCGCTGGACGGATTTGCCAGCAGCGTGATGGTGGTGTTGTGTGTTATTTGGGGCGTGCAGCAGGTGGCGATCAAAAGCGCTGCGGCAGATATCACGCCGTTATTACAGGTCGCGCTGCGTTCCGGTATCGCCGGGCTGGCGGTGCTGATTCTACTGCTGGTGCGCCAGCGTAAAGTGCCGTTCAGCGCTGACAATCTTGGCCCCGGTTTGCTGGTCGGCCTGCTTTTTTCCATCGAATTTATGTTCGTCGCCGAGGGGTTGCGGTTCACCACCGCCGCGCACATGGCGGTATTTCTCTACACCGCGCCGATATTTGCCGCGCTCGGGCTACATTTTCTGGTGCCTGAAGAGCGGCTGAGCGGGCTGCAATGGTCGGGCGTCGGCGTGACATTTCTTGGCGTGATGGTGGCGTTTCTGTTTGGGGGCCATGCTTCGAACTCGCCGCAGGCCAGCAACATGCTGCTCGGCGATTTCTTCGGCCTGCTGGCCGGTGCGTTCTGGGGGATGACCACTCTGGTGGTACGCCGCAGCAAGCTCTCTTCCGGCAGTGCGACCATGACGTTGTTCTACCAGCTGGCCGGTGCCTTCGTGCTGCTCGGCGGGCTGGCATTACTGACCGGCCAGACGCAATTTCGCCTCACCCCGGTGTCGGTCAGCAGCATGCTTTTCCAGACGCTGGTCGTCACCTTCGCCAGCTATCTCGCGTGGTTCAGCCTGATGCGCCGCTATCACGCTTCACGGCTGGGGATCTTGTCCTTTATGACGCCGGTTTTCGGTATTCTCGCGGGGGTAGTTTTCCTGCATGAGCCGCTGAAAGTGAACTTCATTCTTGGTGCAATGCTTATCATGCTCGGCATCCTGACCGTCAGCGCCGACAGCATTCTCAGGCAATGGGTAGCGCGGCGGCGCAGATAGGTTTTGGCGGCGGTGAAACGGTTTAACACCTGAGTGACGCGGCAGTGAATTGTCTTTCATGCAGAGGGTAAATGAGAGGCTTCACTGCCGTTTTTTTGGTGGGATTATGTCGATCTGTTAAATTCTTAAGCCTGAGCAACCAGCCGCGCAAGTTGCTGTTTCATGCCGCTGAAAATAGCTTCTGCTAACTCAGCGGGAAACGATGCAGGCAATAATGCCGTTACACGGTCAATGACCTCCGGCGTGGTGGCAATGACATTTTCTATCATCATCTCAACCTGCTTTTTCCCTAAACCTGCAAGTTCTCCATGCTTAATCCAGTGACGACGCTGGATCCTGTTGAGATTGTAATAATTGCTGCTGCCACGTACCGCCATGGCCAGTTTACATTTCTGCCAGGGGATTTTGCTGTTCCCATGCCCAATCACCGGCCATGCAGACAAAACGTCGTAAAGTGGCGTCATCTGATAATGGTTGCGGGGAAGATGCGCGATGCTGAAATTTTTCGCGTGACCGTCTGTCGCGGCCAACAACCAGAAAATAATCTGAGCTTTGAAGAAGTTCAGCCGATCCTCTTCCGGCTGCTCTGAGCGGCTCAGGATCTCCATAATATCTGTGATACCCGGTCCGCCATCAGACTGATATTTACGCAGGGGCGAAACGCCCAGTGCCTGACACATATCCTCCTGCGGCAAACGGATCCACCACGATTTATCGCCGGAAAGCCTTCTGTCAAAACGTTCGACGATAAGGGCTTTTTGATCTTCAAACTGTCCGATTTCCGTTCTTGCTACCGCAAGCCCGTAGAACCGGACAATAAGCGAACAAATCCATTCGTTTTCAACAGACGTACTCATATCGGCCTGCATATTCCCAACCAGACCTAATGGCAGTTTGAAAATATGCGTCGTCGGCGTATTCCCTTCGGGTAAACACCACTGCGCGTTGTGCCATAGCAGTGCTGTTTTCTCTTGTGCACCCGCAATAGATAAGCGCAGATCATCATCCCGATCCTGACGTCCGGGCAAAACAGAGGCCGTATTTCGCAACATACTGGCAATCGAGGCTTCAGAGAGCGAATGCTGTTTGATTGAAAATAGTCCTTCGGGTTGCTCTCCATCGTTTAACAACTGGATTGCCCCCACGCAGTCACGCCCCAACTCAGCCAGCAGATCAAAAGGCTCTAGGCTTTCTGCCTGATAGCGCATCGCTAAACGCCTGCGTATCCCTTCACTGTCAGGTAACAAATTATCAAAGTAATCGCGAACGACATTCCCGCGATGAACCTGATTTCCCGGCGTAAAGGGCAAAGAAAGCGAGAGCGGTCTGCCCTGCTCATCAGAGTCCCAGCCTGGCAAATACTGCAAACGGTCCTCACCTTTTTGCTTTTCCCAGTACCCCACAGGGATACCGTTCATCCATATCGCTAAACGTTGCTGCGTGCGACGCATATCATCACCATTGTTCCTTTCTGGCGGGCGAACTTAAATAATCCGGCATGCTTTCCTCTGCACGGGTAGCCGCTGGATCAGATTCAGAAGAGAATGCCATCTCAATACCTAACACATTGAACACGCGAAATAATCGTTCCAGACTGGCTGCGGCGGGGTTGGCCTCCAGACGAGCATACGTCTGTTGAGTTACCCCTAATTTTTCCGATACTTCTTTTTGCGTCAGCCCTTTTGCTTTGCGAAAGCCAACAAGCAGTGGTCTTAACTGACCGAGTGTCTTTAACGGGTAGCTTGTGTTCAGTGGATTGGGGGTATTCATAGGCCTCGGTTCTTTGCAGTACTAAGATAATACAGATTATAAGCTGTATTCCATACAATACACCTTAAAGGCTGTAAAAAATAAATACAGTCTTTAGGCTGTAAATGACCCATACAGCTTGAAGGCTGTAATTTGCCCTCCCCGCCGCCGCATGTTCAAATATCGTTTTTGCGATCTCACAGAAGCGCCGATGAAGAAAAGTGAATTTATCGCTCAGGATTTACTGAGCAAAATTTATCAGCACAGCGGATCCCTGCCGGAAAAGTTGCCGCCGGAGCGTCAGTTGGCGGAAGAATATGGGGTGTCGCGCTTTACGGTGCGTAAGGCGCTGGAAAAACTGGTGAGTATTGGCGCGGTGCATATTGTGCAGGGTTCGGGGATTTACATTAACCCCGGCGTCAGCAGCAATCCGCTGGTATATAACTCGATCACCGAAAAGAAATTCGCTGAGATCAGTTTCAAAATGCTGGAGCTGCACAAGCGGCGGCCGGACAAAGAAGAGCAACAGGTTTTCGATCTGACTGCGGATGATTTTATCTGGGCGTTCACCCGTTTGCGGCGCATCAGCCAGCGTAACGTACAGATTGAATATTCGCGTATGCCGGCCAGTGAATTTGGCGATCTGAATCAGAAGACCATTGAACACTCTATCCAGCAATATGTGCTGAGCAAGGGCTATGCGATTTCACATTCCCTCACCCGCTATCAGGCGGTGACAGTCAGCAAAGAACAGGCACACATCCTGGGATGCAAAAAGGGCATTGCCGCCATGCACATTACCAACAGAGGCATTTTGCAGGGCGGCAAGGTTTATGCGTTCAGCGACATTATCGATATCGATTATTCCTGCACCTACGTTATCCCGTTTAATCAGGACAATCTGGCCTTCCGCCAGACTTAAGGTGTGTGGATCACGCCGTCCGGCAGGCGGCTTTGCGTCCATTCGTGTGGCCGGTACACCACCGGAAACTCTGCGGCGGCCTCACGGTTAAAGCCCACGCCTATCCCCGCGTCTTCTCCCGGATAAAAATAGCCGTTTTCAGGCATCTGCGCGCCGGGGAAAACCTGCTGCGTGTTGGCCGGATACGCCACAAACTCCTGGATCGCCGCGTTGTGCAGATGAATATTCAGGTGCGTGTTCACAGCGGCGCCAATCGGGGTCATGTCCGGCGGGCAATGCCACGCGAGGCGCACGCCAAAACTCTGGCAGAAATGCGCCAGTTTTAATGCCGGTGTGATGCCGCCGATTTGCGAAACGTGGCAGCGGATAAAATCGATCCGGCGGTTGATAATCAGATCTTTCCATTCAGCCGGATTATTGAATAACTCGCCGGTCGCCAGCGGTACGGCGGTCTGGCTGCGGATCTGCGCCAGCCATTCGTTCTGATCCGGCGGCAGAATATCTTCGATAAAGTAAGGCCGGTACTGTTCCACCGCTTTGGCGAACTGCACCGCCTGTTGCGGGAACAGCCGTTCGTGAACGTCATGCAGAATGTGGAACTGATGACCGTACTTTTCACGCAGCGCTTTGAACATCGCCAGCGTGTTGTCGATGTACTGATCCTGATCGTAATACGCGCCCGCCGTTGGTTCACGGGTACTGTGAAAATCACGCGCATTGCCGCCGTAGAAGCCCAACTGACAGCGGATATGCCGGAAACCTTCGGCCAGTAAACGGTCCACCTGACCGAACAGTTCTTCCAGCGTTTCACCTGCCGCATGGCTGTAGGCCGTCACCGCATCTTTCGATTTACCGCCAAACAGATGATAGAGCGGCATGTTGGCCAGCTTGCCTTTGATATCCCACAGGGCCATATCGATGCCCGCAATGGCGTTGTTGATCACCGGCCCGTTTCGCCAGTAAGCGTTCACCATCATCATCTGCCATAAATCTTCGATGTGATTGGCATCGCGCCCCAGTAGCAGCGGTTTGAGGTATTCATCCACCATCAGTTTGACCGCCAGCGGGCGCTGCTGGAACGTCGCGCAGCCCAGGCCGAAAACGCCACGATCCGTTTCAATTCTGACCACCACTAAATTATGGCGATCCGGGCGTGTTATCTGACATTCGATATTGGTAATCAGCACAGGCTGCATGATAAATCCTTAATAAAGACCGTGATCCATTTTAAAAAAAAGGCGGCGGGAATATTCGTATTGGGGTTATTTCAGCGTATTTTTAGCCTGCTTGTAAACCTTAAATTGAGGCTTTTATTTTGGTTTAAAAGCACAGCTGAATATCACTAAAAAACAGACCAATTTGACTGACAAGCACGAAAATGATGCCTTTCAGTGAAGTTTTGTGATGAAGATCCTGTTTTATTGGTTTGTTTTTAAAAAGGCGCGTCATTACACTCCCCTTCCATCTAACAATGAATAATTAATTTGTCGTCGCGGGGTTCAGGGTGAATACAGAAATAATGCATTCAGTGATTAAACTGGTAGGCGGTGCAGAAAATATCAATAAAGTCTGGCATTGCATGACCCGTCTGCGTTTTGATTTACACGACGAAAATAAAGTGGCCTGGGAGGAAATTAAAAACCTGCCCGGCGTGCTCGGCGCGCAAAGTCAGAGCGATCAGGTACAGATCATCATCGGACCCAGGGTGAATATCTGGTACGAGGCCATCGTCTCGCAGCTGGATCCGGTGAGCGTTAACGGCGATCCGGCAACAGGAAATGTTTCCACAAAAGGACGAAAAAGCCTGGTGTCGATGTTCATGGATACCGTCTCCGGCGTGTTCGGCCCGATCGTACCGGCCATTGCGGGCGCGGGGATGATCAAAGGTTTGCTGGCCGGACTCATCGCCCTGAAAGTGATATCGGCCAAAAGCGAAACGGTGATGATCATCGATTTGATCGCCAGCGGCGTGTTTTACTTCCTGCCATTTTTCCTCGCCGTTTCTGCGGCGAAGATCTTCAAAACCAATGAGTATCTGGCTGCCGCCGTGGCCGCCTGTCTGATGTATCCGACGCTGATGGACGCGGCGAAAGCACTCGCCAACCATACCGCCGGGGCACCCACCGCGCTGTACTTTATGGATGTGCTGCCGGTGTCTGTGTTCAACTATTCGGCGAGCGTGATCCCGGTGATTTTCTCGGTGCTGGCGCTGAGTTACATCCACCGCTGGGTGGATAAAATCATGCCGGACGTGCTGAAAACCGTGTTTACACCGACGCTGACCCTGTTTATCGCCGCGCTGGTGTCGCTGACGCTGATTGGTCCGGCGGGGATTTACCTCGGCAAGTTGCTGGCGTTTGGCATTCAGGGATTGTTCGACGTGTCGGCGGTGTTTGCCGGATTTATTGTCGGCGCGATCCGCCCGGTGGCGATCCTCACCGGGATGCATCACGCGATGACGCCGATTGCCTTGCAGAACTTCACCGATCAGGGCTGGGACATGCTGATGCCGATGATGTTTATGGCCAACATGGCGATTGCGGGATCGACCTTTGCGATTTACTTCCACGTTAAAACCCGCGAACAGAAATCCGTGGTGCTCTCTGCGGCGATTTCCGGCCTGCTGGGGATCACCGAACCGGCGCTGTTCGGCGTGCTGACGCGCTACAAAAAAGCCTTTATCGCCACCACCATCAGCAGTTCCGTGGCGTCGGCGTTTATCGCGTTCTTCGGCGTGCGGTTGTACGGCTATATTCTGTCGAGCATTTTCAGCCTGCCCGCTTATATCGGCCCGTACTTTATCTACATTCTGATGGGTGTGGTGCTGTCGCTGGGGCTGTCGTTTACGCTGACCTATCTGATGGTGGTCAAAAATAAAGGCACCGAACAAAGGGTGCCTCTGGTAAATCAAACGCGCTGAGACGTGTCAGGCCGCTGTCTTTGAATGCGTCATCTCAGACAGCGGTTCGTTCACAATCAGATTGGTCAGCCGGCCAATATTTTCAATTTCCACTTCAATTTTGTCATTCTCGTGCAGGAACAACGGCGGAACGCGGGTTTTGCCAACGCCGCCCGGTGAACCGGTCATGATCACATCGCCCGGCGAAAGCTGGGTAAAGGTGCTGATGTAGGCGATGATTTGCGGAATGGTATGGATCATATTGGCGGTGGTATCGTCCTGCACCAGCCGGTCGTTCAGCCAGGTTTTGATGCTCAGATTTTGCGGATCACCCACTTCGTCCGGCGTCACCATCCACGGGCCAAATGCGCCCGTTGACGGCCAGTTTTTGCCGGCGGTGTACCATTTATGCTGCCAGTCACGCACCGAGCCATCCATATAGCAGCTGTAACCGGCGATATAATCCAGCGCGTCTTCGGCGGAAATATTGCGGCCGGTACGGCCGATAATGATTGCCAGTTCGCCTTCATAATCGAACTGCTCTGAAGAAGCCGGTTTGATGATGGTGCCGTTGTGGCCGACCTGAGAATCGGCAAAGCGGATAAACAGCGTGGGGGCCGGATTCGTTTCGTTAAACTCTTTGCGCTTTTCCGCGTAGTTCATGCCCACGCCGAAAATTTTGCCCGGACGGTCGATAACCGGCAGGAAGCTGATGTCGTTCAGCTGAAGATCCGCTGGCAGTTCAACGTAGCGTTGCAGCTCCTCAGGAGAATGGCGTGCCATGAATTCGTTAATATCCCGGCATCCTGAGTGGCTGCCGACGTCGACAATCCCCTGTGCCTGAAAGATGCCGAAGCTTTTGGTGTGGTCTTTATTGATGGTGAAATTAACAATTTTCATAGATGCACTTAGATTCTTATTTTACTTAAAACAGGTAAATTCGCTGGCGTTCGTGTTGCGAAAACGGCTTGCCCGTCGCAACGTTGGCGTGATTATTGACCCTGCCTCTCATGCCTTCTACTATATTTTATTATCAAATCGATGAATTTCAGGAATCAATGTTAAATAACAGAGACTTAGAGTATTTTGTGACGGCCGCAGAGATAATGAATTTGAGACTTGCGTCACAAAATTTAAATATAACTCAGCCTGCACTTTCGAAATCCATCACCCGTTTAGAGAAAGAACTGAACATCAAACTGTTCAAACGGGCAGGTCGCGGGCTGGAACTGACCGAAGCGGGGCGGGTGCTTTATCAGCGTGGTTTAGCGCTGCAAAGTTCCTATCTTGAGCTTGGGGAAATCATGAATGAACTGAGCAGCGGCGCGGGCGGCATCGTTCGCGTGGGCGTCTCCGGTTCTGCCACGCAATTCTTACTGCCTGAAATCTGCAAAATGCTGCAATCGCAGGTGCCGAATATGAAACTGGAAATCCAGATCGGCATGAACGACGTGCTTTTTACCTTGCTGGAACGTCATGCGATCGACGTGATCATCGGGCCACTGGTCAATTACGACAGCCCGGTGGTGCAGCTGCCGGTGACCGCTGACCGGGTGATCGTAGCCGCCTCACGCGATCATCCGCTGGCCGGTAAACCCGCCAGCCTGCGTGAACTGAGCCGCTATGGCTGGATATTACCGGCGAAAACCGTCTCAATGCGTCAGTGGCTGGATAAAATGTTCTATGAAAATCACTGCCCGCCACCGGACGTTAAAGTGGAAATCAGTTCGCTTGCCTCGGTGCCGGGGCTGATCGCGAAAAGCGGATTGCTGAGCTTTTTGTCCGAGAACATTCTGGTGGAAGAAGAATTTCTGTCGCGGCTGATCCGTATCGATAACGATCAGTTAGTGATGGAACGCCGGGTGGGCATCACCTGGCTGGAAGGCGCATTTCTCTCCCCCGCCACGCAAAAGGTGATCGACGTGACTAAAAGCGTCGGGCAAAAAATGCAGATGGAAGCCCGCCGGATCCTGGAAGACTGAATACCGGCGGGCAAGGAGTTACACCAGATGACAGGCCACGCGGTGACCGTTTTCCACTTCACGTAACGCCGGAATATCCTCCCGGCAGCGGGCTATAGCGTGCGGGCAACGGGTGTGAAAACGACAGCCGGCGGGCGGTTTTGACGGATCCGGAATTTCCCCGCTGACCATCGCCACCGGTTCACTGTCAGGATCAAGCGTCGGCACCGCCGCCAGCAGCGCCTGCGTATAAGGATGCAGAGGCTGGCGAAACAGCGCATCGCGGCTGGCCGTTTCCACTAACTGGCCGAGATACATCACCGCCACGTCATCACACAGGTGTTCCACCACCCCGAGATCGTGCGAGATAAACAGAAATGTCACGCCGTGGTCGTCACGTAAATCCGAGAACAAATTGATGATCTGCGCCTGAATTGACACGTCCAGCGCGGAAATCGGTTCGTCGGCAATAATGAAATCCGGTTGCAGGATCAGCGCGCGGGCGATGCCGATACGCTGGCGCTGCCCGCCTGAGAACTCGTGCGGGAAGCGGTTGTAATGCAGCGGCGACAGGCCGCAAATTTTCATCACCTCCGTCACTTTCCCGTGCAGTTGCGCCCGCGTACACAGCTTATGTTCCAGCATCGCTTCGCCGATGGCATCACCAATGCGGATGCGCGGGTTGAGCGAACTGTAGGGATCCTGAAACACCAGCTGGATTTTCGGGCGTAGCGCTTTCAGTTGTTTCGGCTTCAGGCCGTGCAGGTCTTCACCACGAAACTTCACGCTGCCCGCCGTTTTGTCATACAGCCCCAGCAGGGTCCGCCCGACGGTGGTTTTGCCACTGCCAGATTCACCCACCAGTCCAAAAATCGTGCCTTTGCGGATGTTAAAACTGACGCCATCCACGGCGCGCAGTTGCCCGGTTTCCTGACCGAACACGCCGTCGCGGATCGGGAAATACTTTTTCAGGCCATCCACTTCAATCAGATAGTCAGCGTTCATGGCTGCAGCTCCCTGTTTTTCGTCTCACCTGGCGTACTCAGCCCGCTGTAAAAACACGCCGCCTGCCTGAACTGCCCTTCCAGCGGCGGAATGCCCTGACGGCATCTTTCCGTGGCGCGTGAACAACGCTCGGTAAATGCGCAGTAAGGCGGAAGCGCGGCCAGATCCGGCACCTGACCGGGAATAGAGTATAAACGGCGGCGGCGCTCGCCCGGTGTCGGTCGGGAAGCGATCAGCCCCTGCGTGTAAGGGTGCAGCGGATTGCGCAGCACTTCCGCGGTCGCGCCCTGCTCGACAATTTTACCGGCGTACATCACCACCACGTGATCGGCCATCTGCGCGATCACGCCCAAATCGTGGGTGATCAGCATCAGCGCCATATGGTTTTTTTGCGCCTGTTCACGCAGTAAGCGCAGGATCTGCGCCTGCACGGTGACGTCCAGCGCGGTGGTCGGTTCATCGGCGATCAGCAACTGTGGCTTACAGCTCAGCGCCATCGCAATCATGATGCGCTGCAACATGCCGCCGGAAAGCTGATGCGGATAACTTTTCATCAGGCTTTCCGCCCGCGCCAGTCCGACGTTGGTGATCATCTGCGTTGCCTGCGCCCAGGCTGATTTCGGTGATTCACCGAGCGTCAGCACCGGGTTCAGTGCCGTCATCGGCTCCTGGAAGATCATCGCCAGCTCATTGCCGCGTAAATCGGCCATCTGCGAAGGCCGCAGTTTAAGTAAGTCGCGCCCCTGAAACAGGATCTCGCCGCCATCGATACGCGCGGCCTGTGGCGGTAACAGCCCCATCAGCGACATCGCCGTGACGCTTTTTCCGCAGCCGGATTCACCGACAATGCCGACCGTCTGACCGGGCTGAACGTCAAACGTCACATCCTGCACGGCGTGCACGCGACCCTGATCGCTGGAAAATGACAGGGAAAGCTGGTTAAAACGGATTAACGGTGACGTCATTTTTTGCTCCGTTTCAGTTTAGGATCGAGCGCGTCACGCAGGCCATCGCCCAGCACGTTAATCGCAATCACCGTAATAAAAATCGCCACACCCGGCGGCATCCATAGCCACGGACGGCGCTGGAAATCGATCAGGCTGTTTGCCGCATCCATCATATTTCCCCACGACGGCGTTGGCGGCACCACGCCCAGCCCCAGATAACTGAGCGCAGATTCGCTGAGAATGGCGTTTGCCACGGCCATCGTCGCCATCACCACCAGAATGGGTACGGTGTTCGGCAGTAAATGGCCGAACAGGCGACGGCGCGGGGACAGGCCGAGCACCTGCGTCGCCAGCATGAAATCGCGCTCGCGCAGGGAGAGAATTTGCCCGCGCACCAGACGCGCCAGTTTCGGCCATTCAAGCAAACTGAGCATGACGATCACCATGTACACGCGGGAATCCGGCGAAAAATCCATTTCAGACAGCATCGCGCCCATCACGATCAGCAGCGGCAGGCTGGGAATGGTCATCACCAGATCGGCAAACCGCATGATGATCTTATCGGTGATACCGCCGACATAGCCGGATACCGCGCCCATCAGATAACCGAGCGTGACGGAAAGCAGCATGGTTAACATGCCGATAATCAGTGAGATACGCCCTGCCAGCAGCAGTCGCGTATAGACATCGCGCCCGAGGAAATCGGTGCCCAGCCAGTGCTCTGCATTGGGCGCTTTGTTGATCATCAGCGCGTCGGTGGCGTCATCCTGCCAGGGAGAATAGTAAGGGCCCACTATGCACCAGACCGCCATCACCAGCAGCAGTACCAGACAAAACATCGCCAGACGGTTCTGGCGCAACGCCCGCCACGCCTGCCGCCACGGTGACGGTGTCACCTGTGCCAGCACCGGAATGTGCGCTTCGCGCAGGCGGCGTTGGGTTGAGAATAAAGAGCCAAACATCACGACCTCACACGAATGCGCGGGTCAGCCCACGCATACAGCACGTCGGCAATCAGATTGCCAAGAATGGTTAATACCGCCAGAAACAGGGTGAATCCCATCAGAACCGGGTAATCACGCGCCGCCAGCGAATCAATATGAATGTGCCCTGCCCCCGGCCAGTTAAAGACTTTTTCAGTGATAAGCGCCCCGGAAAACAGCCCCGGCAGCTCAAACCCCAGCAAGGTGATAATCGGCAGCAGCGCGTTTCTCAGCGCGTGCTTCAGGATAACGGTGCGCTCACGCAACCCTTTGGCGCGTGCAGTACGGATGAAATCCATGCGCACCACGTCCAGCATGCTGGCGCGGAAATAACGCGTCAGGCTGCCCGCCTGCAGCATCACCAGGGCCAAGACCGGCAACACCAGATGCGCGGCCACCTGCATCACCCACGCCCAGCCTGTGGCATCGCTGCCGGTATTGGTCATGCCGCCCACCGGCAACCAGTGCAGATCAACGGCGAACCATTTGATCAGCAGCAGGCAAAGGAAAAACGTCGGGAAGGACATCGCAGCGAAGATAACCACGCTCACCACGTGATCGAACAAAGAATACGGCTTCATCGCCGAGACAATGCCGACCGCCAGCGCGATCCCCCAGTACAACACCATCGCAATGGCCGCGAGCAGGAAGGAATTCCAGATGTACTGGTTCAGCAGCTGACTGACGGGGATCTGATATTGCAGCGAAAAGCCCAGATCGCCGCGCAGCAGATTGCCCAGCCAGTGCAGATAGCGGCTGAGCAGCGGTTGATCCAGGCCGTATAAGGCTTTCAGTTCAGCAGCACGTTGCGCGGTCAGCGTGATATTGCCATCGATAAAATCGCCCGGCGTTTTGGCAAACAGCATGAAGATGAGCAGCGAAGCGAGGAACAACATCGGAATGGTTTGAAGCAAACGACGCAGAATGAAATTTCTCATGACTTTCTCATTGAAGCTGCCGGAATAGCCCGGCAGCGTCGTTATTTCTGATTATTTGACGATTTTGACGTCCGGCAGACTGCCGGTCAGGCCGTTATAGATATCCGGTTTAAAACCGGTTACGCGGGCGCTGCTGGCAGAAAGGATTTTACGGTTGCCGAGCAGGATCACCGGCGGATCGTTTGCCAGCACCTTGTACAGCTCGTGGTAGATGGGCTTACGCTTTTCGATATCCAGCGTGGCGTTCCCTTCGTTGATCAGCTTATCGACCTGAGGATTGTTGTAGCCCGATTCAGTCGCCTCGGTGCTGTAGTAATCCCACACACCATCGTGCGGATCGTTAAGCGTGCTGGTGCTGAACGACGCCAGATCGTAGTTGCCCGCTTTACGTTGTGACATCAGGGCGTTGAAGTCCACCACCTGCGGTTTCAGCAGGACGCCAATCTTCTGATAGTCTTCTTTCGCAATCGGGATCAGCGCATCATTGAGCACTTTTTTGCTGACCAGCAGCGTCAGTTCGAGGCGTTTACCGTCTTTCACGCGGATCCCGTCACCGCCGACTTTCCAGCCCGCTTCATCCAGTAATTTCTTCGCCTGTGCCGGATCGAATTTGTACGGGTTCACGCCGTCAGTGTTGTACGCCCAGGAGATCGGCGCGATCGGCTCAACCGCCACGGTGCCGTAACCCTGATACACCACGTCGATCAATTTCTGCCGATCCAGCCCGTAAATCAGCGCCTGACGCACTTTCACATCCTGCAAAGCCGGGCGACGGACGTTAAATTCAATCTTGCTGTAATCGCTGGATCCGTACAGGTTGATGTTGGCGAAGCCGAGCATTTTCAGCTGTTCGATATCATCCGGACGGGAAGTGAACGCGTCATAATCGGTATCGCCGGTCTGGAACAGCTGGAAGTTAGTTGACGGATTCGTCACGCGATAGATAAAGCGGGGCGTTGGCGGCACGCCGCGATAGTAGTTGGTGTTGGCGTGGAAGCGGATCTCCTGCCCCGGAATGTATTTGTCATACACATACGGGCCGTTGCCCAGCGGTTTGCCGTGCAGCGTACGCAGCGTATCGAGATTTCCACGCTGATAGCCTTTGCCGTAATAGGCTTTGGAGAGCACCGGTCCGCCGATTTTTTGCAGCGTGGTGGCGCCCGGTTGCGTGGTGGTGACCTGCAACGTCAGCGGATCCACCACTTTCAGGCCGCTCACGCTGTCAGCTTTGCCCTGTTTGTATTCATCACCTCCGGCAATGTGTGCCAGCGTGATATCGGTATCACCGTCGTATTTCGGGTCATACAGCACCGTCAGCGTAAACGCGACGTCTTCGGCGGTCAGCGGCGAACCATCACTGAACTTCAGATCCGGGCGCAGTTTAATGGTGTAGGTTTTGCCATCCGGGCTGACGGTCCAGCTCTGCGCCAGACCCGGAACCAGTTTGCCCTGGCTGTCCCAGTCGATCAGACGGGCGAAAATCACGTTAGTGACGTTTTCATCCCAGCCATTAACGAAGAAGTACGGGTTAAAAATCCCCTGAGGTTCGGAGATCCCGGCGATCACCGTGTCCGTGCGCAGTTTCGCCGCCGCAGGCACCTGGCTGGCATCGGTGGCCGGGGTGATGCCTTCTTTTAAAACATCATCAGCGAATGCGAAAGAGGACAGCATCACGGCGCTGGCCAGCAATGCAATTTTAAAAGAAGCAGTACGGCGCGCGCGTGTTGCGGCTGGCGCGAGTGCAGAGCGTAATAACGTAGCCAAAAGAGATCCCTCATCATGAGTGTGCAAACGGTTTACAAAACATGACAAAGAGTAAGGATGCGGTTTGGCCTTGTCTAACAACGAAATAGTATGCCTTATAGCTTTTCCAAAGCTTGCTGTTAAAGCCACCAAAACGGGTAATGTGGAAAGATTTCCTGATATCACCCAGTAAGCACTCACTCACTTATTAGGGCTTGCGGGATGTGGATCAGCCTCCTGCCCGCCTGTGTTTTTCCCAAAGAAAAACGGCGTATCTGATGAAGATACGCCGTTCATTTTTATTTATTGTTGAGGCAATCAGGCAGCGGCTTTCTTGCTGCGGGCGCTGACCTCGGCGAGGATCTCTTTTTGCTTGTTCTTTTCGCCGATCATCTTGTACCAGCCAGATAACTTGCGCAGATCCGGCAGCGTGGCCTTCTCTTCCACATCGTACGCGCTGAGTTTATCGCGATACTCTTCAAAGATGGCGATACAACGGCGTGCCCACTCACCTTCCAGCGCAGAGCCTGCCACGGCCCGCGGACGGCGTGGTAAGCGAGGACGCAGCGGTTTGCTGGCTTCTGGCGCGGACTCGTCCACATACGCGAACTTGATCGACACAACGGTTCTGCCCTGCTTGACCGGCTCCCAGACGACGGAGATATCGGTGTTGGCGTTGATCCGGTTGATCGTCGGTTCAAGCAGCTTCTGGCGGAAGTCACGATAGTCCTCGTATTTGCCCGCTAAACCGGCCTTCTCGCGCATCCAGTTGAGATCCAGGGTCACTTCGATGGCTTTGCCGCTGCGACGCCCGTAGAGGTTCTTGGCTTTGATTAACCACCCGTAGAGTCGCACGGAGAACGGCGTATCCAGTTTGGCGATGTTCGCAAAATTCAGTTTGGTAAAAGATTCTTTAAGTTCATAGAGATACGGCGCAACGTCCTGGCCGAACCGCAACACCACGGCACTGTGATCGTCACTACTCACGTACTCGAGACGTGAGAACCAGGATAACTGGACGGTGCGAACCTTGCCGGTTTTGATATCGGGTTTGTAGATCGTCACCGGTTTTTTCATCAGGCTTTCCGCCGCTTCACGCAGCTGCCGGTGGCTGCTGGTCGGGTTCACCCCGTAGATCCGCTGGTAATCCTGCGGGAAGAGGCGATACAACGTGTCTGGTTGCGGTTTCCTGCTATCAATTTGAGCCAGAGCCAGGTTCAGCAGGCGCATTTCATCCAGAGTGACGCTGTAAGCGCCTTCCAGAAGATCGTTCCCCTGAACTACGGTCAGTTTATTCAGTTCCATGTAGCAGGATCCATAGGTGGAAAGTAGGTAAATTATTCCACATAAAAAATGCCGACGTAAAGTAAAAACAGGGGTTATTTATTCATTTAATTTCAATGAATTAGCAAAGGATCCGAAAAGTGTGATCAGGAAAAATCTCCACATATTGATTTCAGAACAGGCAAGGATCCTTTTTTTAACATGTTGGATCATCACTCTTTTTACAGGAAATAACTCCACATGAGCACACGTTGGTCAACCCGCCAGATCCCTGTGACTTTACGCCCCAACACCTGAAATCCGCCCAGTGACTACAGATAATCTTTCCACATTAGCGTTTACTCTGCTGAATAATCGTACGAAATCAATGTGTGACCCGTATCTCACTTCATACAACCCCGGCGGATCACCCTCCTCCCTCCCCTGAACAGGAAAAAACTCCACATATGCGTCGTCGTGGGATCAGATAATCTTTCCACATGTATGGCGAAGCGATCATCAGACAAGGAAATGTCTCCACATTTGGCGATTCCGGGGATCACAGGAAAAGTTTCCACATAAAGACTGTGAAGGGATCAGGAAATCTTTCCACCTGTCTGATAAAACCGACGCTGAAGAGCACGCTGTTCAGCACTCATTGCGCGTGAATGATCAGATAATGTCTCCACATATCGTCGTGTGACATTGTCACTTATCGTCTAACTCATTGATTTATATTAGGTGGGAAATACGCGAGTGATTAACGCAGGCGGGTTAAGATCAGATAATCCTTCCACATATGCACCCGCAGGGATCAGATAATCTTTCCACATATGCTCATTTGCTGTGAAAAATCTGATGCCGATCCCCTGCCGCTGCCGGTAATGGGATCCAAAAGTGACATAAAAAGGGTAACGTGACGCTGTCACAGGAAATTATTCCACATATGCGGGATTGTGCGGGGATCAGGAAATGTGTCCACCCTTGAGGAAAAACGCTTTCTGGCAGTCAGTTAGCCGGAGAAACGTTAGAATGAGCGTACGCACACCTGCCACAGCAAGATATCAACAGAAAATCTCTCCACGCTGATAATTATTTGATCCCTAAAGAAATTATCCACAGGAAAAAGCTCTACATTGATCATGAAAAGGATCCACATCTAACAGGAACGATCTCCACCGCAGACAGGAAAACACTCCACGATAGCGCTTGTAACCTGCTAATTTATCTAGTGAAAAACATGTCTTAAAGAGAAAGATCTAAACTTAAAAAAGAAACAAAAGACTATTTGATCTTTGGATCTTCTAAACCGTGCAAAGGGGCTTCAGGAAAGGATAAGGCGGAAGGGAAAGTGTCATTCTGTCAGTGGGTTGAGAGAGGATCTGCCAGAACGGATCTTGTCGCAGACCCGCTCCGGCATAAATCTTCAGATCACGAACGTTCGTTATTGATAAGCCAGCCCTGGATTAATTCCGTCAGCACGTCTTTCATTTCACGATCTTGCAGGAAACAGCTGGTCTTAAACCGGCGATGTAACTCTTCATCGATATTGGTTTGCAGTTTTTTCACTGAAGCGGGTGGCTTTGCTACGGCGTCCAGTGCGGTAGTCAGCTGTCTGTGCTGCCCAAGTTTCATTTTCATTTCAACAACTCCGTGATTTCTTTGGTCATAATTTCTATCTCACCCTTTGCGTTACCATCTGTCGTATCGAAAACGGTACCGCCATCCATCATGGTGCGAATGTAAACCTGCCGCTGAGTGGTGCCGGTGCGTAACGCAGGCACGCCAGTGTCAGCGATGGATGCTTTAAGGACTTCCAGCATTTTTGCCGAGGCGACTTTTTTGGTGATCAGGAAACGAGCAATGACGGGCTGAAGGTTTTCACGGGCCTCAACGACGGCCAGGATTGCGCCACAAGCTGCAAAGTCTAAAGGTGACGGTGTCACGGGGATCAGCACTAAATCACTGACCATCACCGCAGCCGATGAGATTGCAGAGATTGCCGCTGCCCCATCAATGACGACGTAATCATATTCCTTCAACTGCTTACGTACGGTATAGACTTCTTTCTCAGATGCTGCTTCGGCCAGATCGAACTGACATTTGCTATCATCGTACCAGTTACTGATGCTTCCCTGTGGGTCGGTATCGACCATCACGACCTTATGACCTTGTCTTGCAAGACAGGTAGCAATGTTAATGGAGGTCGTGGTCTTCCCTACCCCGCCCTTCCCGTTCAGGAAGGAAATAATTTTCGCTGCCATAACATCCTCTTGATGAAGCGTCGGTAAGTTGCTTGCATCCTAAAATGCTAAGATTTCAGGATTCAAAAATATTGTAATCATAGGATTCTGAGATTTACTAATCCATGAATCACAGGATTGAGGTGATACTATAAGGTTTGTATCCAGGGATTACAATATTTAAGGATTATCGAATTTTGCCATCTTGTGATTACAGGATTATAGAATGCTAAGGTTTGCGCTCAGGCGTAAGGTTGAAAAGAGATTTGTTGTTATCACAGGTGGCAAAGATTTTATGATGCAAGGATTTCAGAATCACAAAATCTCAGGATGATATAATTCCATTACTCCCGGATGTTGAATGTGATCAGGAGTCACGCCGCTGTCAAAGGCGATTATGTCTTAACCACTAAAAATAGTCTGGACAGACAAAACGGAACCGTTACGCTCTCACTATCTCACTATCTCACTATCTCACTATCTCACTATCTCACTATCTCACTATCTCACTATCTCACTATCTCACTATCTCACTATCTCACTATCTCACTATCTCACTATCTCACTATCCTGTGATTATTGAATGGTAGGATTCTGGAAGTGTGGAGATTCTATTATCCTGAAGTTTCATGATTCTGTGATTTCGTAATTAGTGCATGCAACATCCTGCAATCGTATGCTTCCATCCTTATGGGATTTCAGGATTAGGTTATCATGTGATTCTGTGAGCAACCCATTCTGGGTTTACAGCACAGATGAATCCTAAGATTTCAGGATTCAGGAATGCACAGGATTACAGCATAGTTAGGATAACAGGATTCCGTCGCTACGTGATGATCCGGGGATTATAACATCCTGAGCACCAGTTTGATTATGAGATTCCAGGATGCTGATGGCATCACGTTCAGCATAACCTGGAAGACGTAATCATGAGATTATATGATTAAGCAATAATCCTGAAATCTTGGGATTGTTGAATGATTATGAGATTTCAGGATTCTCATTATCTATGCATATCTAAATGTAATATATATGTATTTTTATCTTATCTGTTGTTGGGATTCAATGATTCTGGGATTTGATGAGGATTATATTATCCTGGGATGCCGTTCTGTGATTACAGTATCATGAGATTATCAGGCAGGAATATTGGGATTGCAGGATTCAGGGATTAAATCTCGGGATTTCAGAATCCTGTAACTAGAGCGATGGTAGTATCCGGGGATGTGATGATTCTGTAATTAAATCCCGAGATTTTACCATCCTGAGATGATGGGATTTTAAGGTGTTTGAAAACGGTGGATTCAATAATCAAAGGATTCCAAGAGCATGGAATTAAGTTGGTTACAGAATTACAGAATTACAGAATTACAGAATTACAGAATTACAGAATTACAGGATGTTGAGATGTTGAGATGTTGAGATGTTGAGATGTTGAGATGTTGAGATGTTGAGATTATAGAGGTATCGGGATGATACCTCTATGGATTTAATGCGTGATGACATCAAGAGCACGAAGGTGCTCGGGTTGCCATGAAAGCATAACCTCAGTTCCCGGTTGCCATTCCGGACGCAACGTGGTGGCAGAAAGTTTCACCATGAAATTATCTTGCCCTGCCACTTCTGTGATCATGCGGACGTGATCGCCTAAATAGATAAACTGTTTGATTCTGGCTTTGACCGTTTCCATGCCCGGCTGATGATCATTTACGGTGATGCGTTCAGGGCGAATCGATAGCAGGATTTTTCTGCCTGGCGAACTTGGGCGAATTTTGACTGCCCGTAATTCAGTACCGTCATCGAGTGATGCGCGGTAAAAAATACCTTCTGCTGATGTATGCGTGGCGAGCAGGCTGTTATTTTCGCCGATGAATTGCGCGACAAAGGCATTATCAGGTTTCTCATAAATTACGCTCGGGCTGTCCATCTGCTGGATAACGCCGTCATTAAACACCGCCACCCGGTCTGACATTGTCATCGCTTCACTCTGATCATGCGTGACATACACGATAGTGAGATCGAGCATGTGGTGCAGTTGCTTAATCTCCATCTGCATGTGTTCACGCAATTGTTTATCCAGCGCGCCAAGTGGCTCATCCATCAGAACCAACTTTGGTTCAAATACCAGCGCACGGGCCAGCGCCACACGCTGCTGCTGACCGCCTGACATCTGCGCCGGATAGCGGTCAGCCAGGGGTTTCAGTTTGACCATGTCCAGAATGCGGTCGACTTTCTCTTTGATGTCAGACTTGTTCAGACGGCGAATGGTTAGCGGAAACGCCAGGTTTTCAGCCACTGTCATATGCGGGAACAGCGCATAATTCTGGAAAACCATACCGATATCGCGCTGGTGGGGCGGCAAGTTGTGCAAGGGCTTGTCGCGCAGAAGAATTTCACCCTGGGTCGGTGTTTCAAAACCAGCGAGCATCATCAGGCTGGTGGTTTTGCCCGATCCCGACGGGCCCAGCAAGGTGAGAAACTCACCCTCGTGAACATCGAGATTGAGGTTTTTAACCACCAGTTTATCGCCATCGTAGCTCTTCTTGATATTTTTGAAGCTCACATACGTTCTCATCACAGACACTCCACAGATAAAAATACGCGATTACGCGACAGCAGAAACCGGCATGGATTGTGCATAAAACATCCTCTGAAGGATCGTTTGCGCGGTGTTATTAAAAATCTTTACCACCCGTATCTGAGCCAAACAAGTCATTTCTGACAAATTAGCGCAAAAAAATAGCCTGAGAGAAATCTCGCAGGCTTATGAATTTTATTGCTATTTTTAAAATGTGAATACTTTTTGCTAGCACGTTCACAACGACGTTATGCAGGATCAGGCAAGTTTGCGTCCGGTTCAGTTTTCACCTTCTCACCATGCCGGGTTGCACCTTGTCGTTGCAGCCTGCGCTTAAGACAGTCAACGATGTGTGCGAAAGCAGGCCCGATGTCCTCTTCCGGAACGCACCCGTAGCCCAGCAGCAGACCCCGCCGCGGAGCGGGGCGCAGGTAGTAGGCGGAGAGCGGTCGGGTGAGCACATTTTTTTGTTCCAGTTCGGCGCTTAAGGCCACATCGTCAATCGCGTCGGGCAGTGAGAGGATCAGATGCAGCCCGGCGTTACTGTTTTCACACACAAATTCCGGACCTAGTTCCTGTTCGATCAGGCGGGTCAGGGCGCTGCGACGTTTACCGTAAATCAGCCGCATCCGGCGGATATGGGCGGCGTAATGTCCATCACTGATAAATTCGGCGAGTGTCAGCTGCGTTAACCCGTTGCCGCCACGGTATAACTCGGAATGCGCGATTTTAAGGCGCGATGCCAGAGGGCGGGGCAAAACCACATAGCTGATGCGCATGGCGGGATACAGCGTTTTACTGAAAGTGCCGATATAAATCACTGGCGCATCACTGCTTAGCCCCTGCAGCGCAGGGATCGGGCTGCCGGAATAACGGAACTCACTGTCGTAATCATCTTCCACGATCCAGCTTCCCTGCTGCGCCGCCATTGCGAGAATCTTCTGTCGACGCGCCAGGCTCATCACCGAACCCAGCGGATAGTGATGTGACGGTGTCACGCATATCAGCTTCGGCGCACGGCTTTCCGGCGCGGATTCCGGCGGATTCATGCCGTTCTCGTCCACCTCAACCGGGTGCGTTTCCACACCATTCACCGACAATACGTTACGAATCCCCCAGTAACTCGGCTCTTCAATCCAGGCCACATCGCCGGGATCGCACAGCATTTTCGCCAGTAAATCCAGCGCCTGATGCGTCCCTGCGGTGATGAGGATCTGGTCCGGTGTGCAGTCGACTGAGCGTGCGACGCGCAGGTAGTCGGCCAGCGCCTGCTGCAAGGGCGGGCAGCCACCGTGGCGGGAGTAGGTGAGAAACTCAGGATGCAGCCGGCGGCTGAGGCGGTTTTGCAATTTTCGCCAGACATCATGCGGGAACTGAGTAACATCCGGCACGCCGGGCATGAACGCGCCCCACTGGTGTGAGGCTACGCCGGTGCGCGTCAGCAGTTGCGACCCCCGCCGGGAGAGCGTGACGTGGCTGCGAACCGGTGAACATTGGGTCGCCGCTTTATCGGCAATGACGCCGTCTTTCGGTAAATCTGCGGTGACGAACGTCCCACTGCCTGTCCGGGTCTGAATATATCCCTCGGCCTGCAGTTGTTCGTAGGCGGCAAGCACCGTATTACGCGAAATATCCAGTTCTTTAGCAAGGTCACGGGAGGCAGGAAGACGGCTGCCGGGGCTGATGCTGCCATCGAAGATAGCCTGTTGTAATGCCTGATAAACCCGTTTATTCAGGGTGCCGGGTAAGGCCGCTGAAATGCCGTTTAGCCGTTGCAAAATGAGGTCAGAAAGCAGAGTGCGCAAAAGTGGATCCTCGAAATAAACAGAACTGGTTCTGGATTATAGGGCCGCTGACAGGATAAAAAACAAGGGCGGATAACAAATTTCACATGTCCTTTACCCGTAACCTACAAAATATCAGCCTTCAGGCAGGAGCAAGAGATGAGTCACAGCGAACTGGAAAAACGCCGTAAAGAAGCGACACCACGCGGTGTCGGCGTCATGTGTGATTTCTACGCAGCGAAAGCAGAAAATGCCACGCTGTGGGATGAAGAGGGCAGGGAGTACATCGATTTTACAGCGGGGATCGCCGTGCTCAATACCGGCCACCGTCACCCGAAAATTGTGGATGCCATCCGCAAACAGCTCGATCAGTTCACGCATACGGCCTATCAGATTGTGCCTTACGCCAGCTTTGTCACGCTGGCAGAGCGCATCAACGCCATTTCTCCGGTGGCTGGAAAAGCCAAAACCACCTTTTTCTCCACCGGCGCTGAAGCGGTAGAAAACGCGGTGAAGATTGCCCGCGCAGCCACCGGCCGTCCTGGCATCATTACGTTCTCCGGCGCGTTTCATGGCCGCACCCTGCTGACGATGGCGCTGACCGGAAAAGTGGTGCCGTACAAAGTGGGCTTCGGGCCTTTCCCGGCGTCAGTATTCCACGCGCAGTTCCCCAATGCGCAGCACGGTGTCAGCACAGAAGCGGCACTGGAGAGCATCGAACGTATTTTCCGCAGTGACATCAGCCCGCAGCAGGTCGCCGCAATAGTGTTTGAACCGGTACAGGGCGAGGGCGGTTTCAACATCGCACCGGAAGAATTCGTCAAAGGATTGCGCGCGCTGTGTGACCGTCACGGCATCGTGCTGATCGCCGACGAAGTGCAAAGCGGCTTTGCGCGCACCGGCAAAATGTTTGCGATGGAATATTACGGCGACGCTAAACCGGATTTAGTCACCATGGCGAAAAGCCTGGGTGGCGGGATGCCGATTTCCGGTGTCACCGGCCGGGCTGAGCTGATGGATGCGCCTGAACCCGGCGGCCTCGGCGGGACCTATGCCGGTAACCCGCTGGCGGTGGCGTCTGCGCTGGCTGTGCTGGATATCATTGAAGAAGAAAAGTTGTGCGATCGTGCTAACCGTCTCGGTGCTGAACTGGTTGAGGTATTGGAAAAAGCCAAAGCCAGCTGCCCGGCGCTGGTGGACGTGCGTGCGCGCGGCTCTATGGTGGCGGCTGAATTTAACGATCCGGCCACCGGAAAACCTTCGCCTGAACTGACCAAACAGTATCTGCGCAAAGCGCTGGATGCCGGTTTGCTGATGCTGAGCTGCGGCGTACACGGTAACGTGATCCGCTTCCTGTATCCGCTGACCATTCCCGACGCTCAGTTCAAAGCCGCACTGGCGATTTTGTCCCGCGTACTGGCTGACTGAGGGAACCTATGCAACTGAAACATCACAGGTTGCTGCGCCAGCAATGCCTGATCAACGGCGACTGGCTGGACAGCGAAAACGGCGAACGTGAAGACGTCATCAATCCGGCCACCGGTGCGGTGATCGCCAGCGTGCCACAAATTACCCCGGCGCAAACGGCGCAGGCGATTGTTTACGCAGAGCAGGCGCAGATTGGCTGGCGTGAGAAAACCGGCAAACAGCGCGCCGCACTGATGCAGAAATGGGCGCAACTGATGGTGGAGCACGCCGACGATCTGGCCGCGTTGCTGACCGCAGAACAGGGCAAATCCCTTGCCGAGGCGCGGGGCGAAATCGTCTACGCCGCGTCGTTTATCGAATGGTTTGCTGAGGAAGCGAAGCGCATCGAAGGCAGCGTGCTGGCACCTGTTCAGGCCTCGCAACGTATGCTGGTGCTGAAACAGCCGATTGGCGTGTGCGCGGCGATCACCCCGTGGAATTTCCCGGCGGCGATGATCACCCGTAAAGCCGCACCGGCGCTGGCCGCAGGCTGCACGATGATCGTCAAACCGGCGGAACAGACGCCGCTGAGCGCGCTGGCACTCGGACAACTGGCGATTGAGGCGGGTATTCCGGCCGGAGTGTTGCAGGTGATCACCGGTTCAGCGCGCGATGTCGGGAAAGTGCTGTGCGACAGCCCGGTGGTGCGCAAACTCAGCTTTACCGGTTCGACGGAAGTGGGGCGCATTCTGATGGCGCAAAGCGCGCAGACGGTGAAGAAACTCTCGCTTGAGCTTGGCGGAAATGCACCGTTTATCGTCTTCGATGACGCCAATCTGGAGCGCGCCGTGGCGGGGATCATGGCGTCCAAATTCCGCAACAGCGGGCAAACTTGTGTCTGCGCCAACCGTATTTATGTCCAGCAGGGGATTTACCCTGCGCTGGTCGCCAGGCTGGTGGAAGAAGTGCAAAAGCTGAAGGTCGGCGACGGCACTGAGCCCGGCGTTACGCAAGGCCCGCTCATCGATCATGATGCCATTGCGAAAGTGCGGGAACACATTGCCGATGCCTTATCGCAAGGTGCCACGCTGCTGACCGGCGGCGAACCGCACGCGCTGGGCGGAACCTTCTTCCAGCCGACGGTGATCGGCAATGTGACATCAGCGATGAAATTTGCCCGTGAAGAAACCTTCGGCCCGGTCGCGCCGGTGTTCAGTTTTACTGACGAAGCGCAGGCTGTGGCGATGGCTAACGATACGGAGTTCGGGCTGGCCGCTTATCTTTTCACCCGTGATGCGGCGCGCCAGTGGCGGGTTCCGGAAGCGCTGGAATATGGCATGGTCGGTATTAATACCGGACTGATTTCAAACGAAGTGGCACCGTTCGGGGGGATCAAACAGTCCGGGCTGGGGCGTGAGGGGTCACGTCACGGCATGGACGATTATATGGAAATGAAATATCTGTGCATCGAGCTGGCGGAGTAATCCGTCACCACGCCGCAGATAAAGGTTCAGATAACGTGCAGTGATGCACACAAGCTGTGCAAGGTTTAACAATAAAAAGAAACTGAGTGGTCATGAGGCGCAAAAAAAATACAAATTGCCTCAACAAAGCCTGTCCGTACGGCATTGCGCCTCGCGCGTAAGGCCGCACGGGCAGACTCCACAGGAATGGCATGGTTTATGCTTCATAATAAAATATGATGCATCATATTTTAACACGCCGTTTACTTTAGCGCTTTCCGCACTTTTTAAGTTAACCAGGAGTCACAGCATGTTTAAGAAGATTGCACTGACCACTCTCCTCGCCGGTATGTTTTTTCAGGCTCAGGCCGAATCTCTGACCGTGATCTCATTTGGCGGCCTGAATAAGGACGCGCAGGATAAAGCGTTTTACAAACCCTTCGCCGCTGCCGGAAAGGGCACCATCGAACCGGGCGAATATAACGGTGAAATGGCGCGCATTCGTGCCATGGTCGAAACCGGACAGGTCGGCTGGGATGTGGTGGAAGTCGAAAGCCCGGAGCTTATCCGCGGCTGTGATGAAGGTCTGTTTGAACCTCTGGACTGGAACAAACTCGGCGATAAAACACAGTACGTACCGGGCGCGGTCACCGAATGCGGCGCGGGTATCTTCCTGTGGTCAACGGTACTGACTTATGACGCCAGCAAACTGAAAAAAGCGCCAACCAGCTGGGCGGATTTCTGGGATGTGAAAGATTTTCCGGGTAAACGCGCACTGCGCAAAAGTGCCAAATTTACGCTGGAAATTGCGCTGCTGGCCGACGGCGTCAAGCGCGCAGACATCTATAACGTGCTGGCCACCCCGGCCGGTGTGGAACGTGCCTTCAAAAAACTCGACCAAATCAAACCCAATATTCAGTGGTGGGAATCCGGTGCTCAGCCGTTGCAGTGGCTGGTGTCCGGCGATGTGGTCATGAGCTCGGCCTATAATGGCCGCGTCAGCGCCGCACAGGCTGAAGGGCATGACTTCAAAATGGTCTGGGAAAACAGCCTGTACGATCTGGACAGCTGGGCGATCGTCAAAGGCTCGAAACACAAAGAGCTGGCCGAACAGTTTATCGCCTTTGCCAACAAGCCTGAGAATCAGAAAGTCTTTGCCGAAACCATTCCTTACGGCCCGACTGAAAAATCCGTCACCGGCATGATCGATGCAAAATACGCGCAGAATCTCCCGACGGCTGAGAAAAACCTGGCAGGCGCATTGCAGGTGGATACTCAGTTCTGGATCGAACACGGAGAAGATCTCGAGCAACGATTCAACGCCTGGGCTGCGAAATAACTCCCCTTCATTGATCGGGCTGAACCGGCGAGACTCGCTGTGGTGATTCAGCCCGCACTCTCTTGTGCTCAGCACCTGTGAAACACGACATCAGAACACCCGCTGCGGGAGAAAAATATGAGCCAAACCGACATGCTGATAACACCGGTGCCGGACGCCGGGACATCGGGCCCGACCTTGCGTCAACGTCTGCGAAAAACAGAGGCCGCTTACACCCGCCGCTCTTTACTGCTGATTGCACCTTTACTGCTGTTTGTGATCGTCAGCTTTCTGTTTCCGATTGCGTCGATTTTAGTGAAAAGCGTCACCAACCCCGAACTGGGGGAAACCCTGCCGGGCACGGTGACGCAGTTATCGCGCTGGGATGGCAACAGCGTGCCCGACGAAGCGACATTCAACGCCCTGGTGTCTGACCTGCGCAACGCCCGCAGCAGCGGACAAATGGCGGCGATTGCCAAACGTTTAAGCTATGAAGATAACCGCTACCGCAGCCTGATCACCGGCACGTTACGCCATGTACCCGCAGGCAGCACCGCGGTGCGCGAAACGCTGATCCAAAGCCTGCCTTTGTGGGGCGAAGTCAGCACCTGGCAGACCCTTCGGCGTGCGGCAAAACCCGTCACCTCTCTCTATTTGTTGTCAGCGTTTGACCGCAAGGTCGATGTCGATACCGGACACATCGTTGCGCTGCCTGCGGATCAGGCGCTGTACGTCAATGTGCTGCTCAGAACGCTGTGGATGGCGCTGGTCGTGACGTTGTGCTGCGTGCTGCTCGGGTATCCGCTGGCCTACTGGCTGGCAAAACAGCCCGCCGGGCGCGCCAATTTACTGATGATTTTGGTGCTGCTGCCTTTCTGGACGTCGCTGATTGTGCGCACCGCCAGCTGGATTGTGCTGTTGCAGTCCGGCGGGCTTATCAACCGCGCACTGCTTGGCACCGGCATTATCGATCAGCCGCTGGTCATGGTTTTTAACCGGCTGGGCGTTTACATCTCGATGACCCACATCATGCTGCCGTTTATCGTGCTGCCTTTATATGCGGTGATGAAAGGCATTTCACCTAACTATGTGCGGGCGGCGATTTCGCTGGGCGCGCATCCGTTTTCTGCTTTCTGGCGGGTGTATGTGCCGCAAACCTATGCCGGTGTCACCGCAGGCGCATTGCTGGTGTTTATGATGGCGATTGGTTACTACATCACTCCCGCGCTGCTCGGCGGGCCGGGCGATCAGATGGTCAGCTACTTTGTGGCATTCTTTACCAACAGCACGATGAACTGGGGAATGGCCGCGGCGCTGGGCACACAGTTGCTGGTGATTGTGGTGTTGCTGTACATCGTTTATATCCGCGTCACGCGCACCAAAGCGGAAGTTGCCGCGCATTAAAGGAGCCCGAAAATGAAACATCAAATGAGACAGAAAGGGGCATTGTTGCTGCGTTTGTGGCGCTGGTTTTTCAACTTCTACAGCGCGGCGATCCTGCTGTTTCTGATTGTGCCGGTGCTGATCATCGTGCCGCTGTCGTTTAATGCCGGGTCTTTTCTCAGCTATCCGCTCACCGGATTTTCGCTGCGCTGGTACCACACCTTTTTTCATTCGGATGAATGGCTGAGTTCGCTGGGGAACAGTCTGCTGATTGCGCCGCTGGCGACCCTTCTGGCGACGGTGCTGGGCGTTCTGGCCTCGGTCGGGCTGGTGCGCGGTGAGTTTCGCGGTAAATCACTGGTGATGGCTGTCCTGATTTCGCCGATGATTGCGCCGGTGGTGATCATCGCGGTCGGCATGTTCTTCTTTTTTGCACGTATTTCGCTGCTCAACAGCTACCTCGGGCTGGTGCTGGCCCACGCCATGCTCGGCGTGCCTTTTGTGGTGATCACCGTCACGGCGATTCTCAAAAACTACGACCGTAATCTCTCCCGGGCCGCAGCCAGTCTGGGGGCTTCGCCGCTGACCGTTTTTCGCAAAGTGACCCTGCCGCTTATCGCTCCCGGCGTGTTCTCCGGTGCGCTGTTTGCGTTTGCCGCGTCGTTCGATGAAGTGGTGGTGACACTGTTCCTCGCCAGCCCGCGCCAGAGAACGCTCCCTATCCAGATGTTCGCCGGAATCCGGGAAAATCTCGATCCGACCATAGCCGCTGCGGCGTCACTGATGGTAGGCGCCTCACTGATTTTACTGGTGGTGATGGAACTGCTGCGCCGTCGCGGCGAGCGTCTGCGTCACTCCGGCGCCACGCATTAAGCCACTTTTTCATCAGAGGACTTTACAGGTCCTCTTTTTTTGATTATTCCTGATGCATCAAATATCAAAAACAACCGAGGCAATCACCATGACCGAAAAAAAGACATTGTTACTGACCGGCGCGAGCCGGGGTATCGGACACGCGACGGTCAAACATTTTTACGCGGCGGGCTGGCGGATTTTTACGGCCTCGCGCCAGAACTGGGTGGATGAATGTCCGTGGGCAGAAGGTTTTCTGAACCATATTCATCTGGATCTGGAAGATATCGACAGCGTGCAGAATGCCCTGCCGATGATCAAAGAACGTCTCGGCGGCAGGCTGGATGCGCTGGTAGACAACGCCGGGATGTCACCCAAAACGGCCACCGGCGGTCGCCTCGGCGTGCTCGACAGTGATTACGCCACCTGGCTGAAAGTGTTTAACGTCAATCTTTTCTCCACCGCGATGCTGGCCACCGGCCTGTTCGATGAGCTAAAAGCGGCGCAGGGCAGCATCATCAATGTCACCTCGATTGCCGGCAGCAAAGTGCATCCGTTTGCCGGTGTGGCTTACGCCTGTTCTAAAGCGGCGCTCTCGACGCTGACCCGCGAGATGGCGCACGAGTTCGGGCCTCACGGCGTGCGCGTAAACGCTATCGCACCCGGCGAAATTGATACCTCGATCCTCTCGCCCGGCACACAAGAGATTGTGGAACGCAGCGTGCCGTTGCAGCGTCTGGGCAAAGCGGAGGAAGTGGCGTCATTGATCTATTTCCTCTGCACCTCCGGCGCTTCTTACGTCAACGGGGCGGAGATCCACGTCAACGGCGGTCAACATGTCTGAGACGTCTTCACTGCTGACCACAGAAGTCCCGCGCGTAACGCCGTTGCAGGCAGAGAAAATTGCGGTGCAGGTTTACGGGCTGGAAGGCACGGCGGAGATCCTCGGCGGCGAACGCGACAGCAATTTTTGCCTGACCACGCTTTCAGGCCGGGCATACATGCTGCGTTTTGTTAACCCGGCGGAAGTGCCTGCCGAGGTAGATTTTCAGACGGCCATCCTCAGTCATCTGGCGCTGCGCGACAGCGCGTTGCCGGTTCCCCGGTTGCAGGAGAGTCGCGGCGGAGAGCTCACGCCACAGGTGAACGTCAGCGGGCAAAATCTCACCCTGCGCGCGGTCAGTTATCTGCCGGGTACGGCGCAGTATCAGGTGCCGCGATCCAAAAAACTGATGCTGGCGCTGGGCGATACGCTGGCGCGTCTGGATATCGCGCTGAGTGATTTTGAACATGCGGGCGCGCACCGCAATTTGCTGTGGGATATCACAGATTTGTCACGGATGCAGGGCTGGGTGCCGCACCTGACCGACGCGGAGCAACGCCGCACAATCGCGCGGGTACTGCAAACGCATCAGCAAAAGGTGGTTCCTGCCAGCCCTTTGCTGCGCAGACAGGTGATCCACAACGATTTGAACACGCACAACGTGCTGGTGTGCAGCGCCGATGCGCAGCGGATCGCCGGTATCATCGATTTCGGCGATGCTCTTCACGCTCCGCTTATCAATGAACTGGCGACCGCTCTGGCCTATCAGCTGGACAGCAACGGGGACGACCTGTTTCTGTATTGCCGCCCGCTGATTGCTGCCTACACCGCCCGGCAGCCCCTGACCGACGCTGAACTTCAGCTGTTGCCGGAACTGGTGGCATCGCGGCTGGCGCTGAGTTTGCTGATCGCCCAGCACCGTGCGGTACTTTATCCGCTGAACCGTGACTATATTCTGCGCAATCAGACGCATGCGTGGCGCAGCCTTTCACGGCTGATGCAACAACCCTTTACGCAGACAGACGCGATTTTCCGTCAGTCCTGCACTTCATCACTGATGTAACGGGAGGCCAGCGGATGCTGACTCAGCAACAGATTTCAGAAGGCCGCCAGCAGTGGCTTGGCGGCGGTTATCGTTTGTTTTATCAGGAGCCGCTGCACGTGGTGCGTGCAGAGGGTGTCTGGCTGTATGACAGCGAAGGCCGTCGTTATCTCGATGCGTACAATAACGTGGCGTCGGTGGGGCATTGTCATCCGGCGGTGGTTGAGGCGATTGCGGCACAGGCCGCGCAGCTCAACATACATACCCGCTATCTGAGCGATGCCATCGTCGAGTTTGCCGAAGATTTTCTGACCGAGTTTCCACCAGAGTTGCGCAGCCTGACCATGACCTGCACCGGCAGCGAAGCCAACGATCTGGCGCTGCGCGTTGCACGACTGGTCACCGGCGGGCAGGGCATTCTGGTGACCCGCTGGGCGTATCACGGCGTCACCAGCGCGCTGGCTGAACTGTCGCCTTCGCTCGGCGAAGGATTTATGCAGGGAAACACTGTCTGGCTGATTGACGCACCTGACACCTTCCGTCATCCGGGCGCGTTCGGCGCGGGTGTGGAAAGGGCGCTGGAGGAAATGAAGCAGGCCGGCGTAAAACCGGCGGCGCTGCTGCTGGACACCATTTTTTCCAGCGACGGAATATTCAGTCCGCCGCCGCAGGAGATACAGCGCGCTGTGGCACAGGTGCGCGCCGCGGGAGGATTATTCATCGCCGATGAGGTCCAGCCGGGCTTTGGCCGCACCGGCAGTTCGCGCTGGGGATTTGCCCGCTACGGCGTGCTTCCCGATCTGATCAGCCTCGGCAAACCGATGGGTAACGGGCATCCGGTGGCCGGACTGGTTGGCCGACCGGAACTCTTCGCGGAGTTTGGCCGTCGTCAGCGTTATTTCAATACCTTCGGCGGCAATCCGGTGTCATGCCGGGCGGCGCATGCGGTTTTGCAGGTGTTACGGCGTGAGGCGTTGCAGCAAAACGCGCAGACAACCGGCGCATTGTTGCGCGAAGGATTGCAAAAACTGGCAGCGCGTTATCCGATGATCGGCGATGTGCGCGGCGATGGGCTGTTCATCGGCGTGGAACTGGTGAGCGATCAGCGCAACACCCCGGCACCGGAACAGGCCGCGTACGTGGTCAACGCGATGCGGCGTAAACAGATTTTAATCAGCGCGACCGGCCCGTCGGCCAACGTACTGAAAATACGTCCGCCGCTGGTCTTTCAACCGGAGCACGCGGCGCTGCTGCTGGAAACGCTGGCAGAGGTCCTCGGGGAAGCCGCCCATGATCCTGCGCAATAAGTCGCCTTTGCAACGTTCGGGAAAAGTTAAAATGGATGAGTTTATCAACTCATTCATTATTCCCTGTGCGGGATCTGCCTCAAAAAATATCTGAGATGAAAATAATAATTCCATTATTTTCTGTATAATAACTTCTCTGGAATAAGTTAATGAAGTATTCCTTATTCAGTTTTTCTTATTTAGCTATATGTTTTAGCTATGTTGCCAATGAATAAAAATAATTGTGTGAATGTATATTTTTAAAAGGAGAGAGAAATGTCTGTTCAGGAGTTTAATCGTTTTCGCTGCCGTCAGTCCGAATTACAAACTCAGGGGGGATTTTGCTGCGGGCTCAGTGTGGCTCTGGTGTCGCATATTCTTGATTGCGCTGACGGGGAAGACACATCCCTGACGCCCAGGCAAGTATTTGATTACGCTGAGGAGTATCTGAGTGCGGTACGGGCGTCGGGGAATATTTTAGATAATACAATCCCACCAGGGTTTCAGGATTTTCGTCAAAGAATTTTTCATCTGCAAAGCCAATATTCGCGATGTATTCTTCCCGAGAAACCCTTTGTAAGGGGATGTGGTCTGGTATTACTGGTTTTATCTGTCGGAGAAATTAACAAGCGCAGAGATAATTGCGCCTATTTAAAACGCAGCACATATCCGATGAATCATATGGGCATCGCATTTTATGGTACCGGCGATGAAATCTTTATTTTCGATCCAAATACAGGCGGAATGATAATTCGCTGGAATGAGGATGTGTTTACGCCAACGGTGATCCACGCTGTCGATAATGGTTTGCAGAAAATGTACAAAATGTATGACCGTTTACAGGGTACGCGTACCGCCAATGTGGTGCTCACAGGAATGCTTTCCGAGCACCACATGCCTTACGGAGATCTGTTGTAACCGCTAAATCAGCTCGCTGATCGCGGTGCTGTTACTCAAACCCTTCACGACTGGCCGCCAGGAATTCGACCATTTTCTGGCTGCCGTCGAGAATATCTTCCTGAATCGCCCGCTTCGCCGCCGCGCCATCACCTTTACGCAACGCCAGCAAAATCTCCTGATGATGCTCGATAGCCATACGCTGGGAAAAATGGACGTAAGCCTGAGCAATTAACGGGCCGGTGCGCATCCATAAGCTATCGATAAAATTACTCAGCAACGGCATCCGCGCACTTTCTGCCAGCATCAGATGAAACTCGCTGTTCAGGCGCAGGGCTTCGGGTAAATCTTCGTTGCTGATGGCGTTGCGGTTGGCCTCAATGTTTTGCGTAATGCGCTCTAACTCATAGACGGTCACCGACTGCGCCGCTTTCTCCGCGCCGAGGCCTTCCAGCTCGAGGCGCAACGTACGAATTTCGTGATATTGCTGCTCATCAAGCTGCGGCACGCGGATATCTTTTGGCGTGCGCATTTCCAGCGCCTGCTCTTTTGCCAGCTGTAAAATCGCATCACGCACCGGCGTGACGCTGGTGCCCACCTGCTCAGCCAGTTCGCGGATGCGCAGACGATCGTTAGGTTTCAGACGGCCGGTAATCAGGGCTTCGCGCAGCGTGGCATACACGCTGCTGCCCAGGTAGGCGTGGTTAATCGAGCTGATGGGATAATTCAAATGTTCACCGTAGCAATAGAGTGCGCGCACCCGGAGTAGAGAAGAAACCGTCGGTGATGAGTATACAACATGATGCATCAAATGTGATGGGTGTGAGGCAGCTTCTGCCTCATCACCTATTTACTGCGGATTTGCCCCAGTTTCATTTTCACCCGCTCAGGCATTTCTTCCAGATTATCCTCACGTAAACCCATTACGACGTTATATCCCATCAGTAACCAAGGGTCGCCGAGACGTGGCAACGGAGCCAGTTTCATAGGAATAGTGAGTGTCAGGCTGGCATCGTAATCACACCCCAGGTACACGCGTAGTAGTGTAAACACATCCTCGCGCAGTTGGCCGCCGGGTAACCAGCTTTTGGCTTCCACCGGATCTTCTGTAAACATCTCCACGCCAATGCAGTAGTTGGCATCGGATGACATGCTGCCAAGTACCAGATGATCCCCCAGCCGTTGTTGTTCTGAAAAAGAGAACCTTGCCCGTTTTCCGGCGGGCATCCGCGTGACCTTATGCGGTTTAACAATGACGCGAGTGTTGGGAGCCTGCGTGCGGATCACGCTGACTATGCCTTCCGCTGTGCGGGTGGTTCTGACCAGCGGTTGAAGTAACGCCAGTAACCGCGAGGCGGGCACGTCGCCGCTGTCGGTGATACCGGTCAGGGCCATCAGGCTGCGCGACGTTTTGTCGGTACCGCCGTCTTCAAAGGTGGCGGGATAATTGTACTTTCGCCAGATGCGGTAGAACTGCGTCATCATCCGGTGGTTGAAGATGTCTAAAAAGGCTTCCATCGCTTCATGGCCTTCGCGCCGCTGGGTGATGTCATCGATATAACTGGTCGGGAGCGGCGAATCCACGCCGTACAGCCCCATAAAGGTGGTGCGCACCGTCGGCGGCGCGTCCGGGCGTTCTGCATTCGTCTCCACCGCTTTTAGCTCGCTGACCGGGAATCCCATCCCCGGATGCGGACGAAAACGCACCGCGTCGTTTTTCGGCGAGAAGGTGCTGCCGATCGGTTTGTTATCCGAGAGTTGTTTCTCCAGCAACTGGCAGAAACGGTAGAAGTTAAACGCATATGCCCGGTCGTTGCCTTCACTGTCTTGCCAGAATTCTTTCAGGCGCTTTTCGTTATCTTTCATCATCAGAATAAAATCCGGGTTAAGCGTCGTTCCGGCCATGCCCATTGCGTCCCGGACTGACTGAGCGTCACCGTCAGCTGTGTGAACCGGCGGATATCGGCGTACTGGGTGTAGAACTGCTCCAGAATTTCGCAAAACAGCAATGCATCGCCCTGACCACAGAACTGATGTTCATCCAATGTCACGCGGATGGCCACGCCGTGCCAGCCTTCGGCGGGGTAGTGAGACGGCTTATATTCAACGTGCGTAATGCCCGCAATACGCCGCGCGTTGTCCGGGTCATGCGTCCAGTCCAGCAGGCTGAGCGCGTGACGCAGCGTGTCGATTTCCATCAGACCGGCGATAGCCTGCGGATGCAGCAGTGACAGTATTTGCCATTGATAAAGCTCAGTTGTCGGTGGGTAATACGGCATGGAGGGGCGTGTGCGGGTCGCGCACTTCAGCTCAAGATTACCCAGGGCCGTTTCACCGTCAAAGACGCTCTCCTGCAACGCCATGCGCGGCCAGGCGCCGTTGGTGCAGGTCATGTTCAGCCGCATTTTCAGGCCGTTCTGCTCTTCGTGAGTGCGGCCTCCGAGCATTAAAATGGTCTCGTTCAGCCCGGAAGTCCCCCGGTACATGCGGGTGTGGTAATAACGGTCGGGCCAGTTTTTCTTATACTGGAGCATGCCGCCTTTCTGACGAAACTGGCTGTAGGGCACATAGCTGAACTCAGTGTTGTCCTCGGTCACTTCCGCGACGTCATTGACTGCATAGATTTCGGTGTGGCCGTCGCTGAGGCGATGCGGACGCAGGCGGTAATCACTGACCGCGGCGGTCACGGACAGCGGCTGGGCCAGCAGGCGGAACAGGTTGATCACCGGCACGCAATGCATGCGGATGGCATCCGTCGGTACGGCCAGATCGTACGGCCAGCGTTCGCTGAGCGTCACCTCGATATCAAACGAGGTGGTGTCAGGCGGAAAGGTCAGGTTTTCCAGCCCGCGCAGCTGCATAAAGAAATAACGTTCGGGGGAAGTGAAATACTCCAGCCACGGGCGCACCTCGCCGCACAGTGCCGGGCTGTCGCTCTCCGGCCAAAGCGAGGCGTCGTTTTCTGCCTGCCAGCGCGGCAAAAATTGCACGTCCACCGGCGTCAGCTCGGTCGATTCCTGCCAGAAGCGCACGTTCACCCGCTTCACCTGACGGCTGAGGGCCAGATACAGCGCCGACTGCAGCACGCGGTCGCCGTTGAGATACAGGCTGATGTTCTGCCAGTCGGCGCGGCGGATTTCCGTAAGGGCGGGCAGGGTAAAGCGTAGTTTCAGCGCCTGCTGGCCTTCCTGCAGGGTGAATAACGAGACGCTATCGAGGGCAAAAGGATGAACCGTCAGGTCGCGGGTCGTGCGGTAGATACAACGCTGACGGGCGTTACCCGACGGCCGGGTTAACAGATCACTCTCAGCGGGCAATACCTCTTCGCGCACATGCAGCTCCGGCGGCGCCGGGGTCAGTTCGACAATCGCGGTGGAGGGCAGGGTGCGGTTGATCACCGGCAGCAGGTGCGAGAGCAGCGGCTCGGTCAGCTCGGGAATATCGTCATCTATCTTCTGACGCAGTTTCGCCATCATCAGAGAAAAGCCCTGAAACAGCCGTTCGACCGAATCATCGCGCGGTACCGGACTGCCGTCTAATCCCAGTGCGCGCCCCAGTTCCGGGAATTCTTTCGCAAACTCCAGTCCGGCTTCCTTCAGGTAGCGCATTTCGCCGTCAAAATATTTTAAGAAATCGTCTTCCATTACTGATTTTTCCTGAGCTGCAGCCGGTTGTCATTGAGCTCAACGATCCGGTCTTTACTGTCATCGAGGTCATTACGTTCGAGAACCAGCCGCCAGGTGTTGTTTGTGACATCCGGTGCCATAAAGAGGGCCACCACGGCGACAAACTTTGCGTCGGCATGCAGCGGCACGGCCACCGTCGCCTCTGCGTCCGGCATTACCTGGACAACCTGCCGGTCGAGCAGGTCAGCGGCCAGCACGGTGTTGTCCTGTTTGAGCAGGGCGGCGTAGCTGGCCGTATCAAAGGTTTTACGATCTTTGAGCTGATAAACGCGCACCACCGTCGGCAGCGCCTCGCCACCTTCGTTACTGTTGAGCGCGGCGCGGGAGGTCAGTTTCAGATGCAGAGTATCTATTTTACGGTAGAACACGGCCTCTGCGACCGCAGAGGCGCCGTTGCCCACGCGCTGCGTCAGGCCGCAGCTGCTTATCAGTAAAGGCAGTAAAAACAGCGCGGTGCCGCGTCTTATTCGCTGGAAATTATTGGACGTCATGGCGCGTTGCGTCCTCCGCATTGTCCGTAGCCATGCCCGGAGAGGTAAATATTTGGGCCGGCAGCTTAAAGCGGCGCAGGGTAAGCAGCTCCAGCGGGCCGCCGCCGCTTTGGGTGCGTAACACCACGTTCAGCGTCTCTCTGGTGGCGGTTTGCCAGCTCAGGCGATAGCGGCTGCTGTCGAGCTGTTCGACCTGTGCCTTATCGAGTAAACGCAGCCAGGCCCAGCCGCCGTCCGCCTGAAAATAGTTCTGGAAGGCGTCGGCGCTTTTTCCTGATGCCGCGACCGGTGAGTACGTCAGGGATACCTGCGGATGATCGCTGGCGGCGTCTGGCCAGCGGAACGTCTGCCAGCCCGGCATCTGGTTAAAGTACTTCATGATGGCGTCATCTATCTGCAGATCGGTTTCGACCACGTTGCGGGTCGGGCGGATCTGCAGCTCAAAGGTCACGCCGGGTTTACCCTGAGGGAAGACGCGGCGGCCGAGCTGGCTTAGCTGGTTAACCGCGCTGAGGAAGTCCGGGTTGATACTCATTCCCTGGGTGTTGAGCGGGTCAGGTACCCAGCTGTCACCCTGCTTTTCCAGCACGCCGGCCAGCTGCTGGGTAATAAACTGGTCAATCAGACCGGTATCCGGCGTCAGGTAGTGAGCCAGCTGGGTGAAGTCGGCGTCGTTTTTGGTGTTATCGAACGGGTAACGTCCGGCAAATTCCGCCTGCCACGGATTCTGCACCTGAACCTGCCATGCACTGTTGATCCCGTGCTGCGCCGGAGTCATCACGCCGTTCCACGCCTGTTCCAGCGGCTGAATAAACGCGGCATCGGCAAAGCTGCTCCACTCTCCGCCAAGGCTGGCCGCCAGAAGCTGTGCGTAGTGGCGCCCCTGCGACAGCGTGGTGTCAACATTGCTGAAGGCAGATTTGACCAGGCTTTGTGCCATCGCCTGCGGGTCGGAGGCATTGGCCACCTGCATCAGCTGTAATCGCGTTTGTGACACCTGCAGCAGGTAGTTGCTGAGGGAAACGCCGGCGGTATTCTGTGCGGCAGGCGCGTCGCCAGCCGTTGGTGTTTCCGGCGGTAACACGGCCAGCAGCGGGGCGAAGGTCTCGCTCAGCACGCGAGTCGGGTCATTGCGCCCGCCGGCAAATCCGGCTTCCGGCGTGGTTTTCGACACCAGTTTTTGCGCCGATTTCAGCAGGGAATCCCCCATCGCTTCACGGTGCTGACCGGCGGCGCCCTGATAGCGTAGGGTGCGGCTCAGGGCCAGCAGCGGTGACTGACGGGCATCGGCCAGCTGGGTCAGCTGATCGAGGGAGGTGCTCAGCGAGTCGCTGGTGTTCCAGCGGATGCTGTTGAGGAAATTGAGCCAGGCGCTGGTGTAATCGGCAAAGTAGCGTTCGGTCAGGCGGAACTGCAGCTGGTCTTTGGTCAGCAGCTGCTGTTCGCCTTTATCATCCAGCACCCAGTCAGAGGTGACGTGGCGTGCCGCCGCCGCTTTATCAATCGCGTCGCTGACTTCCCCCTCCCAGGCTTCACGGGTGAACATGCCGGGCAGGGTGTTATCGGTGGAGAACAGCTGACCGCCGGCAGACTCTCCAAGCAGGCTGTCGAGCGTGACGTCGGCATAGTGCGGCGACACGCTCAGCAACACCTGCTGATACAGCGCGTTTTCGCTGTTACTGATACCTTTCTGGCTGCGCAGGATGGTACGTACGTTGGCCACCAGTTGGTCATCGGCAGGCAACTTCCACTGCGGATGGCGCGGCAGCTGCTGCAGGTAAAAGCCGAGCAGCTTGTCCGAACGGGCCAGCCATTCTCCGGGCGCCACGCCGCCCGGCGCCGTCCACAGAGGAGACAGCACCGGCTGCATAAAGGCCGGGTCGGCGTGTTCAGGATGCAGCAGCATCAGGTAGGCTTTTAGTTGCTGATAGGCCACTTTCCCGGCCAGACGTCGTTCGGCAGAGCCCGGCGGCAGTGACACAAACGCCTGCAGCCGGTCTTTCAGCGCGTTAACCATAGGCGTTATCAGCAGCGTCTGACTTTGACGGGTATAGGCGGGCCACAGTGCTTCAATCACCGCATCGCGCTGATCAAGGCCAAAGCGGTGCAGCCACGGCGAACCGTTTTGTTGCCACCACAGCAGGCGGTCAATGTTGTCCTGCAGGGCGACGCTGCGGGTCAGCGTGTCGGACATCGGGGCCGGCGTGCGGGTCGCCTGCAGCAGCGCCTGGCTGTCGGCGATAAGCGTGCGGTTGGCACAGGCAGATATTCCCATGCCGAGCACCCACAGCCCCGCCAGCATCAGCGTGCCGATGGCCAGCTTGTCACCGGTGGACAGATGGTCGCGGCGACCCTGCTGCGTCCGGCTTTGCGCGATAACGCCGTTCCAGGCGGGGGATAAATAGCAGGCGTGGGAGTGTTGCTGAACAGAAGCCGATTCAGGGGCAGCAGGCATAAAGAAGATGCCGCCGGCCAGCACGCGCTGATGCTCACCGAGCCACGGCTGAAAACGCTGCCTGAGCAACGCGCCGGTGTGGTGTTTCAGATCCCCTGACAGCTGCAGCAGCCAGGCCCAGTGTTTGTTCTCGTTCAGCTGCGCAATGCCCTGTGGAATGAGCGTGGCGGCAAGCTGACTGAGCTGGTCATCAAGTGAGACCGGCGTGCCAGCCGGCCAGTGACAGCCGATACTCTGCACCGGGCGGTCGTCCTGTTCCCACTGCGGTTCACTCAGGCACACGGCAAACACCGGCGGACGCCAGCTGAGGGTGCGCCCGAGCGCGATAAACTGCCGATAGACGGCGTCGCTGTTGTCCGCCGGTAGCGTCTGATTAGGCACCGGCTGCGTAGTCCACAGGTATTGTGGTTCAGCCGTCACATCGGTGACCCACAGCACGGCGTTAAAGACGCGGCGCCCGCGCATGTTGCGCAGCTGCGTCACGGCGGCTAAATCCAGCGCATCGGCCTCACCACACCAGATAAGGACGGCATTCTGGCTTTCCTGCCAGAACGCCTGCGTCAGGCCGGGGGCGATTTTCTCCACCACCGCCGCCTCACCGGTGACCAAAAGCCACGGCTGTTTGTGCTTCCAGTGCCAGCCATAGCGGTGACGCAGGGTGAAACGCAGGGTATCAAACGCCGTGATGCGCGCGTCGTCCTGTGCCTCGGGCGGGCGGTTAAAATCGAGCAATTCCAGGGCGAAGGCGTAGCGGGCCAGCAGAAAATAGCTCAGCAGGATGACGCCGGTTGCCCACCAGGCCACGCCGTGGGTGAGGGTTTCCCCGTCCGCGTTCAGCCACAAGAGGCTCAGTGCCAGGGCGAGCATCACCACCAGCATCAGGTGAAGGCTTTTAGTCATGACGTTGTTGTTCCAGCAGGTGCCATTCCACATCGAGCCGCTTACGCCATAAGCGCAGTGCCAGAGGGACAGAGAAACTGAGTAAGGCCGCGACCACCACCAGTCCGCCGCCCAGCCAGGGCAGCATGCCCATCTGCGTATCACGGTCGGCGGGGAGTAATATCAGGGCCAGCATCACAGCCACAATTCCCGACAGATAGGCCAGCGGATAGCGTGAAATCGTATCGACAGGCATGTCCACGGGAGCAGCAGGCTGGGTGCTGAGCTGAACCAGGCTGATGGACTCCCCGGACTGTGCGGCGACCAGCTGGCCGCGCTGGCCTAAATCGCATCCCTGCGCCGCGAGGCACAGGGCAAGCCAGAAGGAGGCCGGACTCGCAGGGCCTAACAACAGGGACAGATCGTGACGCCCCTGGGCCGGCAGCATCACGTCGTGTTCATCCAGTAAGGCCAGCAGGGCGCCGCGCTCGCGGCTGTGCAGCCCGGCATCCCACAAATGGCTCAGACGTTTGGCCTCGGTTTGACCGGCGGCAAGAAATCGCGGGAAGTCCGCATCGAGGTCGTGCGACTGTGTCACCAGCGGGCGGAACAGGTATACCGGGCGGAAAGGCGGGGCTTTTATCACCGGCCCGGAAGACCTCTGGAAGAGCAGGGCGGAGCTGCTGGCACTGGCCTGGCTTTTGCCGTCAAGCAAATGCAGGGCAATCAGCAGACGCGGGATGGAAATGTCTTCATCACACCAGGTATGCAGTAATGTGGCGTCAGGAACCTTATCCTGCAGGTGGATATTCTCAGGATTAATTCGCTTGTTAAGCTGTTGATTCCAGTAATGCTCTAGGGCCGGGACCGCCTGCTTTTCGTCGACATTACCATAAAGCCATATCTCCACGGCGGGCAGAGCACGTAAGGCGCTGTGCATTGGCGTCAGCGTTTGGATGATGACACTTTTGAGTGGTGATTCACCAATCAAGACCGGGACGGTCAGCATAATATCTTCGGGCTTAGACGGCGCCTGCGGCGGCATACCCTCCAGGCCGAGGGTGCGACTGGCCACGTCGGATTCAGGCGTCAGGCAGTGGAATGCCACCAGTCGCAGAGACCTCCGTCCCCAGTGCTGCCAGTGGGCATGCTTGCGGTCAATAAACAGATGTCGCCATTCAGTCTGACGACTTGCCTGCAATGCAGCACTGAGCACAAAGGCCATCACCGCAGTGGAGGCCAATAACGGCAGCAGCAACAGCCAGAACCAAAATTGCAGATTGGTAAATCCACGCTGAACCGGCCAGGTGAAAAACAACGCGATAGCAGCGAGTGTGACACATGCTGACGGTATCGCCAGCCACCACCACCAGGCAGGAAATTTGGGCAGGTTTTTGCGGTCCATATCCGGGAGGCTCCAGTTCATCATAGCGCTCCGGCATTAGGCAGAGTTGTTTTGAGAATGCAACCACACTGCGCAACACAACCGTCAACAATCACAGCTTTGCCGTTCATTTTCCAGGTCGGATGCCCCTGATTTACCGGTACAGTGCCATGCTGAGAGCAGCTGACGGTATCACCGGCTAACATAACCGGTTTACCCTCAAAGATGGCACCTGACGCTGAGCTGACTTTGCCGCCGTGGGTATGGGGATCGCCTAAGCGAATGACTCCGCGCATAAAGGACTCCTTTCCTATTTTATAAAACCGGAATAACAACCAAGAATAAAATCCATATGCTTGATACAGAGTTAATTTTAAACCCTGCAATTATTCGTTGTTTTAGCGTTTGCTCGATGAGGATGATAAACAACAGGCTAATAACAACATTCACAATAGATAAAATAACAAGCGTAAACACAAACACTGAGACAACACCCAGAGCGCCCCCATTATCGCCTTCCCCAACTAAATGTATCGTGAGTAACAGAATGACGATCCAGGGGTAAGCAGAGGCGATAAGAACAAACCAACGTTTCAAATTAGCTCCCAAACGGAACTGAAACGTGTCTTTATTGAAATTCATTATTTACCCTGTTCCGAAGCAGGTAATCCTAAATCGGGGTTACAGCGCATCTTATCCCAACCGTTGTAGTTTTTAACTTCAGGAATTTTGTTGGTAATCCCTTGGAAGTTTGTTTGATAAGCAGATGTTTGCCATGGTTTTGGCATTTGTACTGAAGCCCAGGAAAGATAATTTTTACCCCAATAACTGTTGTTTCCTGTCCCATTATCTTGAGTATTAAGATGATGTTTTGTACCTTCATAAACATAATCAATACCACTTCCTCCAGGCTGAAGTCTCTGGTCATCATGAATAGACCCTAGTTTCCTAGACTGTTCCGTGCCTCATGAACCAGGCACTTTCATAAACTGCAGGGGCTTGATCCTCACAGGCACTGTGGCGGCGTTTAGCATTATAAAACATCTCGACATAATCGAAGATATCCGCCTTCGCTTCTTCCCTATTTTTATAGATCCGTTTCTTTATGCGTTCCCGTTTTAGCAACTGGAAAAAGCTTTCTGCCACTGCGTTGTCATGGCAATTACCCCGACGACTCATGCTGCTTTTTAAATTGTGAGCTGTCATAAAATGCTGACATCTTTCGCTCGTATATTGAGAGCCCTGATCTGAATGGATTAATACTTCTGCCGTTGGTTTACGTCGCCATACCGCCATCAATAATGCATCCATTACTAACTCAGCGGTCATTCGTGCGCCCATGCTCCAGCCGATAACCCGGCGTGAGAAGAGATCAAGAACAACAGCCAGATACAGCCAACCCTCATGCGTCCTTATATAAGTCATGTCACTCACCCAATGCGTATTTGGGGTTGGGACAACGAACTGGCGTTCAAGGTAATTTGGACTGGCAAAAGAAGGCTTTCCGCCACCGTAATAGAGTCGTTTTCGGTATCCAGTCTGAGATGCTAGTTCAGCGAGCCTCATCAGGCGCGCGATCCTGTTACGTCCGACGCATTCACCCAGATCTTTCATATCGAGCCAGATTTTTCGATAGCCGTAAACCGTACCGCTTTCAAGCCACAGTTGTTTAATCAAGCCTGTTTGCCGTTCATCTTGCCGGGTACGCAAAGATTTAGGCCGCTTTAGCCACTGGTAATAACCGCTGTGATGGAGGCCAAGAACCAGGCATAACCTGCGTACAGCATAAAAGGACGACATTTTTTTAATGAAGGCGTACTTCAGCCTGACGTTCTTGCAAAGTACGCGGCGGCCTTTTTTAAGATATCCCGCTCTTCAGTTACTCGCTTAAGTTCTTGCCTGAGGCGCTTTACTTCATGCTGAAGTGCATCGTCCTGCTTACGCTGCGGCTCGGGCTTCTGGTAGCGCTTAACCCAGGCGTAAAGACTATTAGTGGATACACCAAGTCGAGAGGAGACCTCAGATACAGGGTACCCCTGCTCAGTGATCTGTTTTACGGCTTCAATTTTGAATTCTTCAGTGAACGTTTTGACTGACATAAACACTCCTTCATTAGGCCTCCATTATGAGGCAAAAAAGTGTCTACGAAACCCGGGTCTATTCAAATCCTAAATCAGGGTTACAGCGCATTTTGTCCCAGCCTGTGTAATTTTTGATGGCTGGAACCTTTGTAGGTAAATTTTGGAAGTTCTTTCTGTCAGCAAATGTTGAACGGTAGTTCTGAATTGCGTCCAGTGAAAGGTAGTCTTTCCCCCACTTACCTCCATGCGTATTGGGTTCATCAAATGGTTTGGAGCTCATATAAATATCGCCCCATTTTGTCAGCATAAAACCCTGATCATTGATGACAGTAAAAGAAACAATATCATCGTAAGTTGGAGAGTCAGCCTCGCCTGCGACTAAATCAATTCCATTTCTTCCCTTTCTTGCAGGAATACGTTTTCCGTAAGGGTCCGCACCTGCACCGGGAGAAAAACGCGCGCCTTCCCATGACTGGCCGTAATCTTTCGATATGGTGAGACTTCCGCTTTCGCCGTAAACAGGTATCACTATGTACCGTTCAGAAGGGTGTATGAATGTCTTGGTATATACCCGATAGTTATCAGAGTTCTCATAAATTTGGGTATGAATATTTCTTTTCGTATCCGTATAAGTAAGTCCCCCTTCACAGTTAAAACCGGTGAGTTCGAGAAAGCGGTTATCGTCAAAACGGTAAACCACTTGTGTTGGAGGCGGCTGTTGAGCGGCTTGGCATGCACTAAGTGCCGTGAAGGCTGAAAGTATGATCACCCGTCTCATTTTCCCTGCTCCGATGCAGGTAATCCTAAATCGGGGTTACAGCGCATCTTATCCCACCCATTGTAGTTTTTAACTTCAGGTAATTTGTTGGGAATCCCCTGGAAGTTTGTTTGATAAGCAAATGTTTTCCATGGTTTCGGCATTTGTACTGAAGCCCAGGACATATAATCTTTACCCCAATAACTGTTGTTTCCTGTCCCGTTATCTTGAGCATTAAGATGATGTTTTCTACCTTCATAAACATAATTGATGCCACTTCCTCCAGGCTGAAGTCTCTGGTCATCAAATGGTTTGGAGCTCATATAAATATCGCCCCATTTGTTGAGGATAAAGCCTTGGTCGTTGACAACCGTTAAGGATAAAATATCGTCATAAAGGGGAGAGTTACCTTCTCCTGCAACATACGTGACACCAGACTTGTCTGTGCGCGAAGGAATGCGTTTACCGTATGGATCAGCACCTCCTCCCGGAGAGTAGCGAGCTGCTTCCCATGTCTTCCCAAAATCCTTCGACACAGTGAAAGTGCTCTGGTCTTCATACTCAGGAATAACAATGTAACGCTCTGAAGGATGGATAAAAGTCTTTGTATAGACACGATAACGATCGGAGTTTTCATAAATTACGGAATGAATATTTTTTTTCGTATCCGTATAAGTAAGTCCGCCCTCACAGTTAAAGCCGTTGAGTTCGAGAAAGCGGTGATCGTCAAAACGGTAAACCACTTGCGTTGGCGGAGTTGAGAGAGCTGAAGCCTGTCCAAATGCACAGATGCCATATAAAATCGTTAGTGTCGGAACAAAATGTATAACTTTCATGATACATTCCTTATACCAATGGCTTTGGCATACTCCACTGGAGTTCAGTCAAAGATTCGTAGTCGTTTGGATTCAGATTGGGTTGTCCGTAGGGCACTTTAAACGGCTCTTTTATAGTCTTTGACGGCGCATAATCATTCACGACCCCGAAACTACCTTGGGGAATACCATTTTCATGGTCTGGTTTATTCATCAATTTTTTAAAGGGGGCGGGTAATTCACCATTCAGGTAATAACGCCTCACATCAGCATCTGGGTTAGCCTTTTGACGCCAGTCAGCACGCAACAACAAGTCTTCCCAAATATCCTTGTGATCAAATGCCTGACATTCTCCAATAGCGAGGTCATAAGCCATTGCTTTTTCTGGGACTTCTTTACTAGTCACAATGGATGAGTGTTGGCTGATTTGAATATTGTTATTGGCGTTGTTTACAGCTTCTTTCAGCTCAGCATCGTTCATCCGTCGGGTGATAGCGACCTGAGTGGCCATCATTTGCCTAGAAGGTGAAATTGCAACCGCCCGTATGGCATCAACCTGATAAATCGCACTCAATGCCGCCAGTTCCGCGCCGGTGAAATTATGTTGATCACTCATGAAGCCAAAACCATCTGGGATAGGTCGTGTTTCATGTATAAATTGCTCATCAGCCAGTGCAGTTGTTGATATATCAGGATCATTACCGCTGAGGGTTGTGCGATAAGGGGCTGCAGGAATATTCAGGTTCTTTTTATGCTCTTCGGGGTTATCTTGCCCGCCCAGTTTGAACTGGAATGTAGCGGGTAAAATAGGTGCATCAACGGTGATGTCTTTGAAATTGTAGCTGGCATTCTTAGCACCCATTTGCCCTGAATCACTCAGGGCTTCAGAAAACTCAAATCGTTCCCCTGTGTTATGTCCGACGTAAACATCTTTGCAAAACACACGCTGATTGAAGTTGGCACCCAGTTTTGCACGCAGTGGATCCGCTATGCCGCTCCAGCCAAAGCCCTGGACCTGTTTCATGGAAACAATGGTGTCATTAGGGCAGAAGTAGTTGTAAACCTTACCAAAATTGTTTCGGCTATAACGGGCATCGCTCCATGGGGCTTTATTTGACAAACAGAGTGTATCTTTCAGTTTTTGCAGATCATCACCAGAATACTGCCCGTTTGGAGAATATTTCGGGTTAGTTGCCATTAGTTTGCAAAAATTTGTCAACGTCTTTTCACGTCCGGCCGTCGTTTGCTGATTGCCAGGACTCCAGCTTTCAATCAGTCGGAAATCTGTAGAATAAGGCGAGTGGTTTAAAATAACGCAGTCAGCAGGATTGCTTCCTTTCTCCTTTACCCACATATTTGCTAGCATCGTGATGATAGTTCCCTGACTGTGGGCGACGACATTTATCGTATCGTTCTCGGTTACTGGGTTTGTCCTTATTGCTAAAATCAAATCCGCAAGTCTGCGGGCGGCGAAAGCCTGATAGATACGATGTGGGTTGTCATAGATTGGGTGGCTCCAGTCACCACTGTTAAATAGGTGGGTTCTTGAAACAAAGCCAGCAGCTGTCATCGTCCAACCTGTACCTCCTGGGCCGAACATATCAGGTATGTTTGTCGTTGCATTAGCAAAAGTGCCACCGCCCTTAGATTTGGCTGGATCGAGCCAGTTAGCGTAATTGTCAATTTTAGCTTTGTTATGGGCTTTAATTTTCAGTGCATTATTTTCAACGAACGAGTCAAAAGCTAAATCCGCTTCATTTTTTTTCTCGCGCAGTTCTGCCTTGTATCGTTTTTGGTCTGCTTCCCAAACATCCTTTTCAACCGGCCGATATCCCCAGTAAAACGGGATAATCGGCGAACGATTTGCCTGCCCGACACAGGTCTGATTATCAACAGAGCACTCTTGCGTGAAAACATTGCCGTCAGCATCTGAAATCTGAAACTTTTGATTTTTCCAACTGTGGGGAAATAAGTCCGTACGCCCTAGACGGGTATTCAGACCTTTGCAAATGCCTTCATCCTGATTTTGGTAGGCTTCCCCGACATCGTTGACGCCATGTACCAGAATAACAATGCAGGGTAATGGGCGTTTTATCAGACAGTTGTGTTTGACCATCTCGCCTGCAGTGACCGGACGGCAAACATCTCCAACAGATAAAAATCCATCATTACGTAAACTATCGTTTTGTGAGTTACTCATATTCATAGTCCCTTAATTAGCTCAATCGCCGCATTTTCCAGTTCGTTCATATGAAGTAAGGACGATTCGCCGTTGGCATCCGTAGCCCCTTCGGTTATGGATCCATCCTGGCGGTGGATGCGGAATTTCTGATTTTTAAGCACCTGAGTCGGGTCATCTTCAGCATGGAGCCGATACTGAATGGCGTACTTGCCCTCTTCAAATGACGGCATCGCCTGCTTCACGCTATCCCCACCCTGATACTCCAGTACCGGCGATTTTTGGGTAATACGGGTAGGAGCAAGCTCTTCGATCGTTCCATCCTTAATGCGGATCCCAGCCCCGCCACACATCAGCAGCAGCTCTTTTTTGGCGTTCAGCACAATGCGACCGTTGGTACTGGTGATCTGCATGTCTTCAAAAGAGGTCAGCTCCATCTGGTCTTTTTGCGCCTGTAGCTGCACCTTTCCTGCAGCGGCGATGAGCTTGATGCCTAACTTGTTCGCAAATACGGAGAACAGTTCCCCGGCGGCTACCGAGAAACGACGGAATACGCTGAAACTGGCATCCTGGCCTGCGGTGGCCACCAGATTCTTCCCTGCAGTTTGTTGGATCGTTTTCGGCGTGGTGTGCGCAATACCGGCATCGCCGTAAACGACGACGCCGGGTTGAGCGAGTTTGGTGAGGTCTGTCTTGAGCAGCTCCTGATCGGTGGTTTCTGCCGGAGACGCCTGAGCGATATCGGCGGTACTCTTCAGGGTTTTGGCCAGAGCCAGGGCTTTTTCAAGCTGGGCAATGGCGGCATCCATATCCAGCTGCTGCCCCTGAGCACTGTTCTTCGGCTCGGTAGAAAGCAGCACGCCTTTCCCGCCGCGAACCGCAACATAGGCATCGGTTCGCAATTCTGCGCCTTCACCTCGTTGCTTTCTGGCACTGTCCACCAGGTGTCCCAGACTGAGCTGGCTCTTACCTGAATGTACCGTGCTGATTTTTATATGTTCTTTGCCGCGTTGATCCTCAAGTCGAATCTTATTTCCAGAAGGAGTGCGGATGACGTTCCGCTTATAATTCGGCAACGCCACATGATCCGGGTGCGTTGAATCATGCAGCGCACAGGCGATATAAGGCCGGTCAACGTCGCCGTTCTCGAAAGCAATCGCCACGCCGGTGGAATCCAGCAGCGGCATATGGAAGCCGTAGGTATCGCCGGAATAGGGTTTCGCCAGGCGCAGCCAGCAGCTCTCAGAGCCTTTCTGCCATTCGGTGCGGTCGAAACCAAACTGTGCGCGGTACAAACCGTCGGCGTTGATATGGGCGTAAGGCTCATCCGGATGCGCGCTGGAGATGCGGGCAGGCAGCGTGCCGGTGACGGTCGGCCACGGCAGCAAGGCAGGGCGATACGGATGTTGGCTATTACGCGGAACCGCGGTGAAGGTGACGAAATACGCCGTATCGCGGGCGACGTTGGTAGAGTTCGTGGAAACTATCAGCAGGCCGTCCGGCGCTTCAGGCCAGTCTTTGCCGGGCGTGGTGATGACCATCCCCGGACGCAGCGTCATGCAGTTGGACTTGCCCTCATAGGTGATTTGCTCACTGAGGTAGCGCTCCTGACGGCGCTTCGCGTACCACATGCCCTGTCCGGGCTCGCTGCTGTATTCCTTGCCCGGCTCGGGATAGTACTCACCCCAGCGGTAATCTTCGGCAACCAGCGCCGGATAGTCCGGATTGGTTTCCGTCGTGCAGGTCATATCGCTCTGCGCTGCGGGGTAATAGTCGTCGTTAACCGTCACAGATTTCGGGATAGATTTACGGCTGACCGACATCTCCCACACCGATTCCAGGCCGCCGTCGAACATGCCCGCCGGATTACGGAACGGGATGGCAACGGATTCAGGCCAGGCGTAGGAATGGTCGGCCAGCACCATGACGTCGCAGTTGTTCTCTTCGTCATATTCGAAGAAGTACGAGATGCCGCTGTCGGCCAGGCGGCGCGCAAGGTGGGCGTATTCGCTTTCGCCGAACTGCATCATGAATTTTTTCAGCGGATACTGATCATTGAGCGCAAACCGAAAATCCAGCCGGTCCATGTTGTAACGCAGGAAGGTGTTTTCGGTCATGCTGATGACGCTGTCGTTCTGGTAAATCGCGTTATTGCTGCCCTGATTTAACCGGGTGATGCGGTGTTCAAGCGTGACGGTGTAGCGGGTTTCATCAGCAGAGGTCCCGCACTGGCGGAACTGCGTAATAACGCCGGGGATAATACGCGGCTTAACTGATTCCCACGGCTTGCCGTCGGGGTACATCAGGAACAGCGCGGAATAGTTGATGATGTGCTGAGCGGGAATGTCTTTCACCGCGCTGGTGAACTCAATTTCATAGCGCAGAATATCGCTGATGGCCTCGCTGCCGCTGAACTTAAGCACCGAAATATCGACGCCGGGCTGCTGAGATTCCAGCCGTTTAAATCTTAACTGGTAATGGTTGTGGATCGGTAATTGAGTGCCTGCAAGAATGTAATCCTGAATGCTCATTGTTTTAAGTCCCTTTTGAACAACTCATGTTGAACCCGGCATAGACAAAAATCCTTGTCCCCTGCGAATGATATGCTTCATTAAGTGAAATTTATAGAAAGAAAAGTCGGAAAATCACAAACGGCAAAGATTAATTTGTTGTGGTGTTTTCACTGATTGAGAGGGGATATAAATGGAGATGTGTGCGTAATAAAAACTTTATAAATAGGAAGGCGCGTCCCTGCGCCGCTAAAAACGGATTAGCTGCCCGACACCTCTGGTGCGGGTTCGTCCTGTAAGTTCTTTTTAAAATGTTTCTCTATCTGCTCCAGCGTTTTGCCCTGCGTTTCCGGGGCGAAAATGATCGCAAATATCCCGCCTGCGACGCCGATGGCGGCAAAGCAGAAGAAGGACATCGTCAGGCCGATGTATTCCAGCATGATCGGGAACATAAAAGCGATGGAGAAGTTGGTCATTTGCATGGCAAATACCGAAACTCCGTTAGCCATTCCGCGGATGCGCATCGGGAACATTTCTGACAGCAACAGCCAGGTCACCGGCGAAAGCGCGCCCTGCTGGAAACACAGGAACACCAGCATGCCGCCCAGCACCAGATAACTGCGCAGGGTATCCGGATGACCATTTACCGTTTCCGGCATCAGCCAGGTGATAAGGCCGATCGCCAGCAGGGTGCAGGTACAACCAATCTGACCGGTCAGCAGCAGCGGACGGCGCCCAAAACGGCTGAGCAGCATGATACCGACAAACGTCATGATCACCGAGATTACGCCGTTGGCGATGGTGGCGAGCAGCGAGGCGTTGGTGCTCAGCCCTGTGGCCTGCAACATGGTCGGCGCGTAGAACATGATGGTGTTCACGCCGGAAAGTTGTTGCAACATGGCGATACCAACCCCCAGAAATACCAGGCGCTTCATCCACACAGAAATGGTTTTCTGGCGGCGGGAATGCTTCTCGCTTTTGGAACTCATGGAGCTGCGGATTTCGCTCAGTTCTTTCTCCACTTTGCCCGCTTTACGGGTGCGTTCCAGCACGTCACGCGCTTCGCGATAGCGGCCATGCATGGCGTACCAGCGCGGTGTATCCGGCAGGAACAGCATCCCGACCCACAAAATAACCGCCGGGACGCAGGCGACACCCAGCATCCAGCGCCAGGTGGTTTCTCCGCCCCAGACTTCGTTAATCGCCGCATTACTAGTGTAGGCGATCAGCTGCCCGGAGACGATCATCAGTTCCTGCAAGGTCACAAACTGCCACCGGCGGTTCGAAGGTACGATTTCTGCGATATAAATCGGCACTATCGCCGCCGCACCGCCCACCGCCAGGCCCAGAATAAAGCGGAAGGTAATCATCAACACCACGTTCGGCGCCATGGCGCAACCCAGAGAGCCGAGCATGAAAATCAACGCCATCGCGAGGATGATTTTCTTACGCCCAAACCGGTCAGCAACCCGCCCGGCACACACAGCTCCCACCGCCGAACCGAGGATCAGGAAACTGGTGACCATCCCGGTCGTTAACGATGTCAGATGCAGATCGTGCTTCATGAACAACAATGCACCGGCGATGACGCCGGTATCGTAGCCAAACAGTAATCCCCCTAATGTGGCAATAAAGGCAATCACTTTCACCAGTGGTTCAGTGGGTTGCGAGGCTTTCGCCGCCTCATTCCCGCTGCCGCTGTTTATTTTCTCAATCACAGACGCTCCCTAATCAATACTTTTATTATGGTTATTGTGTGACTTAGATCACACGCTATAAATCTAACTCAAAATCAGAATTTTGCAGGAAACCGGTGAAATGAATAAAAACGGGGAGTCGCTGGCGGTTTTTTGGCGATCAAAAATGTCACCTTTTTGTGATGAAACATTCGTCAAAATTATGCGTTCAAATTAAAGAATCACCCTCGAAAATGTTCATCAGCAGGAAAAGATAATGGAGCCAATATTCTTACTCAAAAGTGAGTATCAGTGTGCGTTAGCTTGACATCCCACAAGGATGAATTTGCGTTAAGTGTGGGATGATCTTTTCCTTTTTGAGCCAATGTTATGAAAAATAAAGATAGTTGTGACGTAGTGTCAAACGTTTCCCGGCGCGACTTCGTCAAGATCAGCAGCATGGTGGCTGCGCTTCCTCTGGTCGGATTCAAATTCAGCCACGCAGCCGGTCAGGCTGCGGTTACTCCTTCTGAGTTATCCTCTCCGGCGGTCAACGTCGTCCCGACGTGCAGCACCTTCGACTGCGGCGGGAAGTGCGATATCCGCGCGCACGTGCAGGACGGTGCGGTCATTCAGATCACCACGCGGCCTGATGCCGAGCTGGACCCGGCCATGCCGGTAATGCGCGCCTGCGTCCGTGGCCGGAGTTATCGCAAATTCGTCTACCATCCTGATCGCTTAAAGTATCCGATGAAGCGAGTGGGCAAACGCGGCGAAGGCAAATTTGAGCGGATCAGCTGGGACGAGGCGACAACGCTTATCGCCGACAATCTGCAACGTATTACTGAAAAATACGGGCCGTCATCACGCTACGTCCATGTCGGGACCGCGGTCAGCGGCGGTACCTTCTCCGGCGACACCATGGCCCGCCGCTTGCTGAATCTGACCGGCGGTCATCTCGGTTATTACCATTCTGTCAGTATGGGCAACACCGGCGCTGCGACGCCTTATACCTATGGCACGGCGGCGAGCGGTAACACGCTGGATACGCTGGCCGATACGCCGCTGGTGATCCTGTGGGGGCACAACCCGGCAGAAACCGTTTTCGGGCACACCAATCATTATTTTCAGCAGATGAAGCAGAAGGGCACGCGTTTTATCGTGGTCGATCCGCGCTATTCAGACACCGCCTCTTCGCTTGCGGATGAATGGATCCCGCTGCGCCCTTCTACCGATAACGCGCTGATGGACGCGATGATGTACGTCATCATCAGCGAAAATCTGCATGATAAAGCCTTCATTGAGCGCTACACGCTGGGCTTTGACGAAAGCACAATGCCTGAAGATGTGCCGGCCAACGAATCACTGGTGTCCTATCTGAACGGGGGAAAAGACGGCGTCGTGAAAACCCCGGAATGGGCCGAAGTGATCACCCACGTTCCGGCGCAGACCATTCGCCAGCTGGCGCGGGATTACGCAACCACCAAACCGGCGGCGCTGATCCAGGGCTGGGGGCCGCAACGGCATAACTGCGGCGAACGCACCGCGCGCGGCTCCACGCTGCTGGCCACAATTACCGGCAATGTTGGGATCAAGGGCGGCTGGGCGGGCGGTTACGGCGGCATCGGCAACCGTAAGTTCACCACAGGGCCGGACATGCCCGACAATCCGGTAAAACAGAAAATCTCGGTGATGAACTGGGTGCAGGCAGCGGATGACGCAAGCCTTGTCACGCCCCAGGACGGGCTGACCGGCGGCGAAAAGCTCGACAGCAATATCCGCATACTTTTCTCGCTGGCGGGGAATTATCTGGCTAACCAGAACCCGGACATCCATCAGGCTGTGAAGGTACTGGAGGATGAATCCAAAATTGAATTTATTGTTGCCAGCGATCTGTACCTGACGCCAAGTGCTAAATATGTCGATCTGCTGCTGCCGGAAACCAGCTTTATGGAACGCTGGAATATCGGCGAAACCTGGGGCACCGGCAATTACCTGATGCTGTCTGAAAAACTGATTGAGCCGCCATTTGAAAGCCGGTCGGATTATGACTGGTTGCGCGAGGTGGCCGCGAAACTAGGGGTTGAAAAGGAATTCAGTCAGGGGCGTAACGAGAAGGAGTGGATTGCGCATATCTGGGAAAACACCCGTCTGGCGATGCCACAGGAGGCACTGCCGACCTTTGAACAATTGCAGGTGACCCGCCGCCATCTGTTCAAAAGCGCGCCGTATGTGGCGTTTGAAGACAATATCCGCGATCCGAAAAATCATCCTTTCCAGACACCTTCCGGAAAAATCGAGATCTTCTCCCGCAGGCTTTATGACATGCATCATCCGGAAATCCCGGCGCTGTCGCACTATGTGCCCGCCCACGAAGGGCCGGAGGATGTGCTGGCGGCGCGATTCCCGTTGCAGCTGATCACATGGAAAGGCAAAAACCGTGCGAACTCGACGCAATATGCCAACCCGTGGTTACAGGAAGTGCAGACGCAAAAACTGTGGATCAATCCCGCGGATGCCCGACGTCGCGGTATTGCGCAGGGCGACAGTGTGCGGATCCACAACGACCGCGGCGTGACGCAAATTCCGGCGGAAGTGACCCAGCGGATCATGCCCGGCGTGGTGGCGATGCAGGCCGGTGCCTGGTGGCAGCCGGATGCCAGCGGTGTCGATCACGGCGGTTGCGCCAACGTACTCAGTTCGGCGCGCATTACCGCACTGGCGAAAGGGAATTCCCATCAAACCATGCTTGTGGAGGTTGTTAAGGCATGAGTCAGTTTATTGATTATCCACCGGTCAGTGACCGTCAGCTCGGTTTCTTTATTGATTCCTCCCGTTGCTCCGGCTGCAAAGCCTGTCAGGTTGCCTGCAAAGATAAAAACAATCTTGACGTCGGCAGGCGCTTTCGCCGTGTTTATGAAGTGAAAGGCGGCGGTTTTATCCCCACAGGGCAGGGCGGAGTGACGAATAACGTGTACGCCTACACGCTGTCTATTTCCTGTAATCACTGCAAAGACCCGGTTTGCACTAAAAACTGTCCGACGATGGCCATGCACAAACGCCCCGGCGACGGCATTGTGCGGGTGAATACCGACAAATGCGTGGGCTGCGGATATTGCGCATGGTCGTGCCCTTACGGCGCGCCGCAGCTCAATGAGCAGACCGGGCAGATGTCGAAATGCGATTTCTGCGTCGATCTTCAGGCCGCCGGGCAACAACCGGTGTGCGTCGCAACCTGTCCGCTGGGGGCGATCAAGTTCGGCCCGATCGATGAATTACGGGCGAAATACGGCAGTCTTTGTGATGTGCAGGGGCTGCCAGATTCCGCACTGACTCACCCCAGTCTGGTCATCAAACCGCACCAGGGTGCAGAAAAAGGGAGTCTCTAATCATGCAGGAATGGCCACTGATCGTCTTTACGTTGCTGATCCAACTTTCCGTTGGCAGCACCGTTTTCACCACATTCACACTGGTATATGCCGCTGACCGTCTGCACGTGCAGGAAAAATGGCGCGTCGCCGCACCGGCTATGTTGCTGGCTTTCATCGCCGGTGTACTGGGCCTTGTCGCGTCAACCGCGCATCTGGGCTATCCGCTCAATGCGTTTCACGCGCTGAGCCACATCGGCAGTTCCTGGCTGAGCAGGGAAATTGTCTTCAGCAGCCTTTATCTCGGGGTGCTGGGGCTGACAACGCTGATTGCGCTGGTGTCAAAACGCGTGGTGACATCGTTTTTGTTGCTCGCTTCGCTGTTGGGCCTGATTGATCTCTTTTGCATGAGCGCGATTTACGTGCATGCGTCTGTCGCGACCTGGATGCACATCAATACGTACGTGATGTTTTATGGGAGCGCGCTGAGTCTGGGCGCGATCACCGCGCTGTGGCGGATTTCGCGCTGCCCCTGGCTGCCGTGGCAACGGGCGCGGAGGATCGCGGTGTTCTGGGGTGGCATACTGATCGCGGTTACACTGGCGCGCCTGCTGGAACAACCGGTGTATCTGGCGTATCTGAACGGGGTGAGCCGTGATGCGGTGACCTTCCCGCACCAGCCGCTGGTTGCCTTCGCGCAGTCCGGCACGTTGCGCCTGGTGGCGTGGGTGATACTGACCGCGGGCACGGTCATCACGGCGCGCAGCCTGCAAACCCACCGCATTGGCCGGTTGCAGCTGCTGACGGGTGGCGCGGCGGTGTTGCTGGCAGAAATCATGCTGCGTTTTAACTTCTTCAGCATTCACTGATGAGTGTGTTTTTGCCTGATGCCCGGCCGCACCAAATCAGCGCCGGGCGGGCCTGCGTGCGCAATACGGTGAAAAACAGCCGCTGCGTGGCCTGCGCCGACGTCTGCCCGACCGGTGCGGTTACGCTGAACGCAGAAGGCACGATGGCAATCAATCCGCAGGCCTGTATCGGCTGCGGGTATTGTCTTTTCAACTGCCCGACCGGTTCGCCGGAGGGCATTGCTCCGGCTTCACGGCATTATCGTGGTGACCGGCTGGTGATGCCGCTGAGTGCCGTCGCGCCATGCCCTGAAGAACTGCTGATCTGGCACAGTGAATTTGGCATCCGTTTTGTTGAGATGGACGCGAACAGCGCGGCTGGCTGGTTTCAGGCCGTCGCCGCACTGAACGTTCGTCTCAGACACATGCAGGAACCGCTGTGGAATATTGTTCCGCCATCCCCGCAAACGCTGAACGGCGCACGTCGCCGCTGGCTGCATCTTAAAAATGAAGGCGTTTCAGCGGGCAGCGTCCCCGTCGGGCGCAGATTCCGACGCGCCCGTTTCACACCATTCAGCGAGTTTCGCCCTGTTATCGCCACAGAACGCTGCTCGCTGTGCGGTGCCTGCAGCCGGGTGTGCGCTGAACAAGCCATCCGGCTGGATGCGCAGGCGTTGACGCTGGACCCGGTAAAATGCACCGGCTGCGGCAACTGCGAGGCAGTGTGTTTCGACGGTGCGTTATCCGTGCAGGAAAGCAGCGAAGGGGCGTCAGAGGTTTACCCGCTTGAACACGCCGAATGCCGGGTGTGCCATCGCCAGTTTCCCGCCTGGACTGCGCAGGAAAAGGCATGCCCGGTTTGCCGTCGTCATGCTTTTGGAATGCGTGAGGCGTGAAATGAAAATCCCGCCGGAACTGGGTTACACTTCAGGGATCACATTTGGTTCACTTTTTAGGCTTTTGGCTGAAAACGAGCCTGTTTTCACTTCAGAGAAGTCTGTTTAGCGGGCGATGGAGCGTCAGGTTTTGCCTGAAACGGCGCAAACCTATATTCTATCGGCCAATTTACTGAGACAGTTGCAATGAGGTCTATATGATTATCAAACCACGCATCCGTGGCTTTATCTGTGTTACTGCCCATCCGGAAGGTTGCAAGGCGAACGTTAAAGAACAAATCGACTACGTTACCGCTCAGGGCAAAATTGCCGGCGGTCCGAAAAAAGTCCTGGTGATCGGCGCTTCTACCGGTTACGGCCTCGCTGCCCGCATCTCTGCTGCTTTCGGTTCTGACGCTGCCACGCTTGGCATCTTCTTCGAACGTGCAGGTGATGAATCCAAAACCGCGACCGCAGGCTGGTACAACTCCGCCGCCTTCGAAGAATTTGCGGATGCAAAAGGTCTGTATGCGAAAAGCATCAACGGCGACGCGTTCTCTGATGAAGTGAAGCAAAAGACCATTGAGCTGATCAAACAAGATCTCGGTCAGGTTGATCTGGTGGTTTACAGCCTGGCTGCGCCGCGCCGTACTCATCCGAAAACCGGTGAAGTGTTCAACTCCACTCTGAAACCAATCGGGAAGCAAGTTACCATTCGCGGTATCAATACCGACAAAGAAACCATCAACGAAACCACGCTGGAACCGGCAACGCCTGAAGAAATCGCAGGCACCGTGGCCGTTATGGGCGGTGAAGACTGGCAGATGTGGATCGACGACCTGAAAGCCGCCGGTGTGCTGGCTGACGGCGCGAAAACCACTGCCTTCACCTATCTGGGTGAAGAAGTGACGCAGGACATCTACTGGAACGGTTCTATCGGTGAAGCGAAGAAGGATCTGGACAAACGTGTTCTGGATATCCGCAGCACACTGGCGGAGCAGGGCGGCGACGCGCGTGTTTCCGTACTGAAAGCCGTGGTGACTCAGGCGAGTTCTGCTATTCCTGTGATGCCGCTGTACCTTTCCTTGCTGTTCAAAGTGATGAAAGAGAAGGGCACTCACGAAGGTTGTATCGAGCAGGTTTACGGTCTGTACAAAGACAGCCTGTACGGCGCTGAGCCGCTGGTGGATAACGAAGGCCGTCTGCGCGCTGACCTGAAAGAGATCGCGCCAGAAGTACAGGACGAAGTGGGCAAACTGTGGAATGAGGTCACCAATGACAACATCCCGGAACTGACCGATTTCGTCGGCTACAAAAGCGAATTCATGCGTCTGTTCGGCTTCGGCCTGAACGGCGTGGATTACGCTGCAGACACCAATCCTGACGTGAAAATCAAACATCTGATCCAGATGTAATTTGGTTTTACGCTAAGCGATGCTGAAAGCCCATTCCCGCTGCAAAGTGGGGGTGGGTTTTTTATGGCAGCATAAAAAAGGGCGCATCCTGCGCCTTTCCTTCATTTCTTACACATTTCCCGACAAGCCGTGCAGCCATTCTCAAACATCAGTCATAAGCCAGTTTATGATTAATGTTGTAAACAGTGGCGGTAGCCGCCATGACGTGTTGCTGATCTTTACCCGGTTTGTGCGATTCCACATTGGTAATGTGATAGCCGACGGCACCCGCCGCTAACGCTTTTTTAACAAACGCGTTGTTGAGTTCTTCCATGGACGTTGCCCACGACACCGTTGTCACCCCTACAGCCTGCAGTGAGGAAATTTCACGATGCGATAATCCTGAGCGGATTAAGACAGGTTTGACATCCTTGGGAAAGAATATAGACAAGACATCATTTACTAAGCCTTTCATGATTTTATTCCTCATTAGTTCATCTTCAGGTTCGGGCGTATAGCCGTGCTACTCATTCATTTCGTGACTTGCGGGAATAAGAATTCGAGCGGGCACAACCCTAAGAAACACCTTTTCATGTAACGACGTTTAGCTTTAATTGCTAATTAGTTGTTAAGAAAACTTCCGTCACAATTAACGCGATGTCTAAAGAGGATGCTTTCACTTAGTTACAGGTTCGGTACTTTTGACATGAGCACCGCAAAAGGCAATTACGGTGGCCGGAATGATAATAACCAGACAGTTTCCGTTCTCTTGAAACATGGAAAGATTTTTCATCCGAAGATAATTCAGTTCATATCGACGGTTACATGATTTTTTCAAGAACTGTCCTCAGTTGATTCAGTGCTTCTGCGTGTTTATTTGCTGGCATATTCGACAGATTTTGTTGCTTCCAGCGTACTGCGGGCAACTTATCTATGTTATCCAGGCCAAGCAAATTCCATTCAGGATCTCTGTTTTTGAATGACAGTAAAAATGTTCTTTCATCTGTAGTCATTTCAGCATGGACTTGCTTAATCAATTGTTTGCGCACGGCGAGCAATTCATCCAGCGGAACATCTTTATCTGCCATGCTGCGAAATTCACCCTCATAGATCCCGGCGATGTCTTTTAAATGTGGCCGCAGTAACTCGGCGATAGGGCGTGAATGACTGATGATATAAACCATTAAAGCTTTACGCAGTAACGGAGTGAGGCCCTCATTGTCGAGTAAGAATTTGATGTCAAACAAATCTCTTGGATGTTGACGGTCGAGCGCCGCGCAAATTTTTCCGGCATAGAGATCAGCAAATGACACCACTGAAACCTCAGCAAAGCCAAACTCATTTTCCACCGTCTCACAGACAGGGAGAAGGGCCGGTTCATATACGGTTCCTCTTAATACCGGTGAGAGTTCAATCTTTATCATGACCCCGTCACGTATAACCGTCAGCCGCAATGCATCATCTTTATCTTCGTAGGACTTACGGACTTTGCTGCCCGGGAGGGTAACGAGTATAGAATGAGCAATATTATCTAATGCAGATTTGATACCCCTGAGGGAAGCATCCCGCTCCAGTACGGGCAAATACACGAGATCGATATCAACAGATAAGCGGGGAAAATCACGTATAAAAAGATTGATTGCCGTCCCCCCCTTAAGTGCAAAGCAATCGTGTTTGGCAATAAGAGGAAGCAGCTGTAACAGCAACTGCACCTGTTTGTAGTAAATACTTTCCCTGTCCATTCTTGATTACATATCCTTGGGTACGGTGATATTCCAGGTGGTGTCCAGTCTGCCGGAATGAGCAATCACCCGCTTTCCGCTGCCTAGCTCATACTGTTCAGGCTTAAGGTATTTTAACCAGGCGTGGTTATGGCGCTCTGCCAGCCAAAGGAAGAGACGTTTTGATCTGATACTGCAGTTTGCCAGTAACAGCGGTTCAAGTTTGCGGGGAGAGAGGGTGAAAAGCCCCTGCATGATTTGGTCCACATGTTCAAAACTGATGTTTTTCGGTACATCTGCGAGAAGTTCAATTATGGCTCTTTCTGGCCCGGAATAGTGCAGCGGCGGCAGTGATTGTCGCCATTGGTTTTCGCGGAGATATGCTGCATTTTCAATGATGCTGTCGGGCCATAAACGGCGTGTTCCGCGCCATTCAAAATTCGCGCAGGCAGTGATTTTGTTTAACCATGCCGGGGGCGAACCTGCAGAATAAAGGCTGACAGGTACGATCTGATTTTTAATCTGATAGTGTGCTAAACCTTCCAGATTCAACGCCGTAATCCCCCCCACAGTGATGAACGCGGGTTGCATACGCTGAAGAGAAGATACGATGCCTTGCCAGCTTAAGGGTGTTTCATCACAAACATACACACCCGGAACGAGCATCCGCAATGTCCTGCTTTTAACCGCATTATCGATAAAATGCAGGTCTAATCCTTGCTGTTGAAGCCATGCTTTTGTAGCCACCAAGCCTGAGGGCAATAACGTTTTGAGTCGTTGTCTCGCATCGGTATTAAGCATACAACCCCTTTTGTTTATGAAATTCACAATTCACGGCGATTATTGCCGTAAATTTTATAATATGTAAACCGAATGCGATTCAATTTTGTTCTTGTTGGATATTGCGGGCGGACTGTAGCTCAGCTTAATTCGCTAACCAACTGGCTAATGATGGAAGTAAGAGATGCTTTCCAGAGAAATTTTGTGTGTTGCAGCGGATTACATCCGCCGTTGCTTCAGACGGCTTTAAGCAAAACGACAGGTCATTTGACGACATCCGCTAACGAATGGTCATAAAGGGACATATGGCCAGTTAGCTTTCAGCAAAACCCTGTTAACTGCCTTCCAAAACGGATTCAAATATTTTCCCTCCTGTATTAATTGCGACTCAGTTCACATCATCTCTTGTTAGCGATCTATATAAAACATCAGTCCAAATAAAAAGAAACAGTGGTTCATTAATTTATTTCACATTTTACATGAGCAGTGATGAGTGCGAATGTTGATTTTATGTGAATTTAAAGTTTTTAAAAAATAACAAGTGCCGCAATTTTCAAACAATAAAATTCAATACAAGAGGGGAAGATGGATATATTTCTGAGTTTGGTTAGAACGCCCGCGGTGATAATTGCGATTATTGCTTTTCTGGGGTTGCTGTTTCAGAGGGCATCCGTATCCAGAATAATCACGGGTACGGCGCTTTCTTTCATCGGATTCACCATGATCAAAGTCGGTGGTTCAATCCTGATGAAAGTGTTAACGGCGTTTAGTACGTTGTTTTCCAGCGCTTTTGACATTGTCGGCGTGGTGCCCAGCAACGAAGCGATCATGGCCGCAACCATTGATCAGATTGGTTCCACCGCAGCGATTATTTTGCTTTTCTCCATGGTGATAAATATTCTTCTGGCCAGATTTACCCGCCTGAAATTTATCTATCTTTCGCTGCATCTGGTGCTGTTTATGTCCTTTGCATTAACCGCTGTACTGATGCAGTTGGGCTACAGCCATTATCCAATCATTATCATCTCGTCGATATTTATCGGCTTCTATATGGCAGCCTCACCGTTCTTTCTTAATAAATTTAGCCGTGAAATCATCGGCTCAGATGAATATGCGATTTCCCATGCCGCGATCTCTTCTTACATTATTGGTTCTTATATGGGGAAATGGTTCGGCAATAAGAAAACCGACACAGAACATCTCAAAATCAGTAATAAATTCGACTTCCTTCGTGAACCCAATATCGCCACACTGCTGACGATGTTAGTTCTGCTGTTGATCTCCTGCGTTTTCGCCACGCAACCGCAGATCAAAACTGCCATGACGCTGGTGTACGGGGCGGGCGCGGCAGATAAGAATATGGTTATTTTCATTCTTGAACAGTCAGCCGTGTTTGCCTGCGGACTTTATTTAGCGAAGGCGGGCGTTAACTTATTTACGGCGGAAATCGTACCGGCCTTTAAAGGATTTTCCCGAGTCTTCGCGCCCGGCGCAGTGCCGGCCGTTGATGTGATGGTGCTGTTCACCAAAGCGCCGAACGCCACGCTGATTGGTTTTCTGGTGAGTTTCTCAGTAGAACTGGTGTGTATCCTGATTTTTCCGTTTATCGGATTGCCGATTATTGTTCCCGGCATCATGGCGAGCTTTATTACCGGCGGCGCTGCGGCTATCTTCGGTAACGCGACCGGCGGGTTCCGCGGCGCGGTCATCGCCAGCGGCATCAACGGGTTGTTGTTGTGTGTTCTCCCTGCGCTGACCCTGCCGCTGTTTGCTCATCTCGGCGCTCAGGGTGTCACTTTTGCGGACCCGGATTTCACCCTGTCTTCCCTGCTGATAGATCATCTGCTGCGTCTGTTTAAATAACAGGATGTAAAGAAAAAGCCGCCTCAGGCACTGAAGGCGGCTTTTTTGCTATGCGGGAAACCAATGAGGCGCTGACGAAAAAGCCGGTCAGCTCCCCCAGCGACTTTTCAGATAACGAACCGCTTCCTGCGTCTGCGGCTGGTTGAGATAGTTCTCTCTGAAGAGAATAGTGCCCTGAATTTGGGGTACAGCGTCGTTTAAATCCAGCTGTTTTTTCAGTTCCGGCACGCCGCCGTTAACCATCCAGTCGGGTTCATTTTTTGAAGGTTCCCCGATTTTGTACAGCGCGATGCCAATATACAGGCGCGTGTGTGTCGGTTTGACCACCTCTGCCCACCAGCTTGCCAGTACGTCATAACGCGCGGCTTTGCGCGAGAAAGGCCAGTACAGCTGCGGGGCAATGTAATCAAGCAATCCCTGCTGAACCCAAAGACGGGTATCGGCATAAGCTTCGTCATAGGCCGCTGCGCCTTGCGTGCGGGAACCGGCCGGATCGTGCGACTGATTGCGCCATACACCTGCCGGGCTGACGCCAAACTCGACGTCCGGTTTGAGCTGTTTAATGGTGCGGGAAACCTGCTCGATCAACTGCTGGGTATTGTGCCGCCGCCAGTCCGCTTTAGAGGCAAACCCTTTTCCATATTTTTGGAACGTCAGGTTGTCGTTGAGGCTGGAGCCGGGGGATTCCGTATAGAAATAATCATCAAACTGCACACCGTCGACAGGATAACGGGACACCACTTCAGCGACAATGCTGGTGATCCAGTCACGTGCATCGGGGATGCCCGGGTCGAGCACAAAGCGATCGCTGGCGGTGCGGATCCAGTCGCGATGCAGGACAAAGACACTGGCCGGGTTCAGGGTCAGGGTATTATTGAGTTCCGCCACGGTGGAAGGTTTGGTGTTAACCGAAACCCGATACGGATTAAACCAGGCGTGGACTTTCATGCCACGCTTGTGCGCTTCATCAAGCATGAACTGCAACGGATCATAGCCAGGATCCTGACCAATTTTACCGGTCATCATGTCAGACCACGGCAAAATTCTGGACGCCCACAGCGCGGTGCCATCAGGTTTTACCTGGAAAAATACGGTGTTGATACCCAGCGTTTTCAGTTTATCAAGCTTATCCGTCAGCGCTTTTTTCTGCAGGCTGATGCGCAGGGCAGGGCTGCTGACATTGACGGAGGCCACCGGTGGCCAGTCCAGGCGAGAAACCGTGGTCAGCCAGACGCCGCGTACCGGTTCCTTATCGTGGGTGGTTTTACCCGGCAGGGGCTTGGCACTGACCGGCGGAAGTGGCGTAACCAGAGACTTCGGCGGTTTGGAAGAACAACTGGCCAGCAAAAGCATGGCAGCCACCAGTGCAATGCCATGCTTCACTTTTTTGAGGGGTAGAGCGCTGAGAGAGCAGACGATGGTAGACTCCGATTCTGTAAGGTAGTCGCTCGAAAGGAGACATTGTCTGTTTATGCCGCGTAAAGTCAATATCTTAGACACAGGGGTCACGCCCCCGCCGTGCCACTCAGTTATCCGAATCTCTTTTTAAACCTTTCCTTGCTGATTTTTCTCTCCATTTTGCCATTACAGCCTGGGCACAAATGCTGCTTTTTCCCTTCTAATTCCCATGTGTAATATTTGCGTTTAAACGCGATATTACACACATCGCACCGTCTGGGTTTTAACGCCGCGATAATGAATGAAATCAGAATCACCGCTCCAACTATCCATACAGACGTTTCCATAATAATGTCGGTTCCTTAATCCATGATGAAAAACAAGAGATGAAACTGCGCCATAAACCTTACAAGAAAAGGGGGTATCTGTAATTACCCATCTTACTCACCTCTTTTGACTTCATACCTCGCCTTTTGCCTGGTCACCACTGCGCACCCTGAGAAAGAATCGCCTATGTTTAACGTTCTGTTATCAGTTTTACGCTGTCCCGCAGGAATAACGCTTAAGCGGAAACACAGGATGAAAAGGATATGCTCAGAAAAAAAACCAATGCCAGGCTGGACGAAGATATTTCGGTGCACATATTTACCGCGTCGGCGGGAATGGTCGGCGTATGTATTACGGTCATCGGGATTTTTCAGGTTATTACCACTCTCAGACGAGAAGGGACGCTGGGCGATGATTTGCTGGCAATTAACGCCATTTTGTATCTGGCTACCACAATCATGTCTTACTGGGCGCTGAGAACCCGCGGGCAGCGTCGTAATGTGGTGCTGGAAAAAGTGATCGACATTCTTTTTCTGGTCGCGCTGACCTTCACTACGGTCGTCGCGGGTGTAATTACCTGGGCGATGACCTTTACATGAAGCTCTCTCCTCTGATCTTGTATTCGTATTAACACTACGGCTGGCATCAGAGGTAAAACGTTTTTTAGATAAATCATCAGAACAGCGTGGTTAAATCTCTGACACGCTGATCAGGGATTTATCTGTTTCATTCAAACCGGTGATTGGCTGCTGATGCCAGCAAAACGGCAGAGAGCGAAAGAATATAATCACAGGATGCTTCCATCCTGTGATTATTGGTCAGGGCGGGGGATGACGATTACTTGCGGTCGGTCCAAACGGTTTGCACGTTACAGAATTCACGTAAACCAAAGTGTGAAAGCTCGCGGCCATAACCACTTTTCTTCACGCCGCCGAAGGCGACGCGCGGATCCGATGCGCTGTAACCGTTGATAAAGACTCCGCCGGTTTCCAGCTCGCCGGTCATCTCATTTGCCAGATCCAGATTGGCTGTGAAGATCGTCGCACTCAAACCAAACTCGCTGTCGTTTGCCAGCTCCACGGCATGCCGCGCATCACGCGCCACGGTAATGGCGGCGACCGGACCAAACAGTTCCTGACGGAACGCCGTCATCTCCGGTGTCACGTCGCCGAGAACCGTAGGCGTATAGAAGTTACCTTTACCGGCCATCTTCTCTCCGCCGAGCAGCAAGGTTGCGCCCTGCGCCAGACTGTCCTGTACCTGTTGATCCAGCTCATCGCGCAGATCGTAACGGGCCATCGGGCCGATGTAGGTGCCCTCGTCCAGCGGATCACCTGTCACCAGCGCCTGCGTTGCGGCGACAAATTTTTTCGTAAAGGCACCGAGCACGCCCGCTTCGACAATCATGCGTTTTGCGGCGGCACACACCTGCCCGGTATTTTGATAACGGCCTGCGACCGCAGCCGCCACGGCCGCATCCAGATCTGCGTCGTTAAGCACGATAAACGGATCTGAACCGCCGAGTTCGAGCACACATTTCTTCACCGCTTTACCCGCCAGTTCTGCAATGGCAGCCCCGGCGCGCACGCTGCCGGTGACGGTGACGGCGGTAACGCGACGATCGGCTATCAGCCCCGCCACGGCGGGCGTATCGACATTAATGACACCAAACGCACCGGCAGGGAAACCGGCTTTCAGCACCGCCTGCTTCAACTTATAGGTAGTGCCCATAACGTTCGGCGCCGGTTTTAGCAGAAACGTATTTCCGGCGAGCAGCGCCGGCACTGCGCCGCGAAGTATCTGCCACACCGGAAAATTCCACGGCATGATCGCCAGAATCATCCCCGATGGGCGGTAATGGATGTGCGCTTCACCGTTATCAACCTGCGTGGGTTCCGGTGCCAGCAAGGCCGGACCTTGTTTGGCATACCATTCACACAGGCTGGCTGACTTCTCGACTTCCGCGCGCGCCTGTTTTACCGGTTTACCCATTTCAAGGGCGATCATGCGGGCAATGTCTTCACTGGCAGTACGCAATTCAGCGGCCAGTTGCAGCAGATGCGTGGCGCGATTGCTGATGTCCACATTACGCCAGAGTTTAAAGGTGTCGCTGCCCTGAGAAACGGCGGCTTCCAGCGCCTGGGGTGAATCATAGGCGTAGTCAGCAAGGCGTTCGCCGTTAAAAGGATTCAGTGAAATAGCGTGAGTCTGGGGAGTGGTCTGGGTCATTGATTTTTCCTCATCAGGAGTGATGGAGAGAGAATAACGGCTTGCGCGTTTCATTAAAAATGAATAAAAATGAACTTTCCTTTCACTTTTTGAGAATGGCTATGAATCTGTCACAACTGGAGATGTTCCGCGCCGTGGCCCAAACCGGCAGTATCAGCGCCGCCGCGCAGCTGGTGCACCGCGTACCCTCCAATCTCACCACCCGTATCAGGCAACTGGAAGCCGAACTGGGGGTGGAATTGTTTATCCGCGAGAACCAGCGGCTTCGCCTGTCACCGGCTGGCCGGAATTTCCTCAGCTACAACAACCGTATTCTGGATTTGGTGGAAGAGGCGCGGATGTCCGTATCCGGCAGCGAACCGCAGGGCGTATTCGCGCTCGGGGCGCTGGAAAGTACCGCAGCGGTGCGCATTCCGCCGCTGCTCACGCGTTATCACCAGAAATTCGGCAAGGTCGAGCTGGCACTCAGCACCGGTCCTTCCGGGGAGTTGCTGGAGAAAGTGCTTGAAGGGGAGCTGGAAGCCACCTTTGTTGATGGCCCTGTGCTGCATCCGGTGCTCGACGGTGTGCCGGTCTATCAGGAAGAGATGGTGATCGTCGCGCCACACGACCACCCGCCAGTGACCCGCGGTCAGGAAGTGAACGGCGAGATTGTGTATGCCTTTCGCGCCAACTGTTCCTACCGGCGTCATTTCGAAAGCTGGTTCAGGGAAGATGACGCTGCACCGGGCAAAATCTATGAAATGGAGTCTTACCACGGGATGCTGGCGTGCGTTATTGCCGGTGGCGGGCTGGCGCTGATGCCGCGCAGTATGCTGGAAAGTATGCCCGGCAGCAGCACGGTCAGTTGCTGGCCACTGGCGGAGAATTACCGGTTTCTGACGACCTGGCTGATATGGCGGCGGGCAAGTCTGACGCGAAATCTCTCGGAATTCGTGACCATGGCGTCGGAGATCAGCCCTCTGCTACCTGCAAAATAATTTGCCAGTCCAGCGCGAGTTTGAACATCAGGCAGCCCGCAAAGACGTAAAACAGGGTTTTGTACATGGTGAAAGGAACGACTCTTATGTGATTTGCGTCACATTCTAAGTCGGGAGATGTGAATCCTTCCAGCGGATTTTTCGCAAATTCTGTGTTTAACATCTGGAAAAGGGGACTTTTTCCGGAAGGGGGGTTAAAAAGATAAACTCTCTGCGGAGAATGGCGATATAAGCAACATTATATCGGGCGCATCATTCACTCTGCGACACTATTAAAACTAAGAGTAAAAATTTCACTTAATGGAAATGTCAGTTAATACAAAGAAACAAACAGACAGAATATTGCGTAACAAGCTGTAATATTACGCTGGCGCAATTGATATAGTTATTTGTTTGTGTAGAATCAGACGCACTTTCAAAAAATAAACTCTCATACTGGCAGGAACATCATGGACAACGCATTAAACGTTTTGAATAATATCCGTACACTTCGCGCACAGGCACGTGAAATGCCTTTAGAAACACTGGAAGAAATCCTCGAGAAGTTGACGGCCATTGTTGAAGAATCTCGCGAAAATGTAAAAGCAGTGAGCGCTCAACAGCAAGAACGTAACGAGAAATTATCTAAATATCGCAAAATGCTGGAAGAAGACGGCATTGATATCGATGATCTGGTCACGCATCAGGGCACGAAAGAAACCACCAAAACCAAGTCTAAACGCCAGCCACGCCCGGCCATTTATCAATACAAAGATACCAACGGCGAGCAAAAAACCTGGACCGGTCAGGGCCGTACGCCATCAGCAATTAAAATTGCTCTGGATGGCGGTGCGACGCTGGAAAGCTTCCTGATCGCGCGTTAATGATACGACCGTATTACTGATGTTTCTGGGATTTCCTGTTTTGTTAACGCGAAACAGGAAGTCACGGATAACAATATTGCTCTTTCCTTACCCGTTTTTATTTTCAAAAATCCCAGTCTATTGAGTCACCTGATAATACTTTTCCTCTGCGCGTTACGATCTTTTAAGATCCTTTCCCGTCTCTGAACACATCTTCACCAGTAAAGTAAATGTAAGTTTTTCACTGCTGCTTCTGCGTTGGCCGGATATTGTTATATGTGAATGATGACGAACTGGCTGAAATTTTGCATCCCTGTAGCCAGTGGGGTTTATTCAGCAGAATGTGCTTTATATTATTAGGGGATAAGATAAGGATCGAAAAAATAGCCCGCTACGGGAACGGGCATCAGGAAAGAATTAAGCGTTCTGGCGGTTCTTCTGGTACACACAAAGATGGGTATATGCCGCCTGTAAAAGCGGAACATTTATTCCCACACGAATTGCGCGCTCTACCAGATCGCCGACAATCTGGTCTGCTTCTACCGGGTTACCCTGCGTCATATCGCGGTACATGGAGGAGGTTTGCTCAGAGTGTTTGTCGGTGACGGCTTCTTTAACTTTCGCCACTGCCGCCGCGCGTTCTGCATAACCGAACGCTTTCATGGTGGTCAGCGCTTCATTAACGATGCCTGTGGCAAACTCCGTGCCGCCCGGCGCAGACGCTACCTGGCCGATATTGCCGTGCATGGTGCAGGTGATCGCGCCAAAACTGCAAAGCAAAAGCCATTTTTCCCACAGATCGGTCATGATCGTTTCAGAAAGGAATGCCTCGAAACCCGCCTCTTTGAACGCCTGATCGACACGCTGAATGCGCGCGGTTTTTTCGCCAGAGAGTTCACCGTAATAAATCTGGTGCATCGGGGTCATCTGGTGGATATGGCCGTCGGCATCCAGGGTCGCGTTGATTTTGCATAAACCGCCGAGGAGGGCGTGTTCGCCAAAACGCTGGCTCAGCGTCTCTATATGCTTCATGCCGTTCAGCACCGGCAGGATCATCGTATCTTCACCTACCACCGGCGCGATGTCCTTAATTGCCGCTTCCAGCCCGAAGCTTTTGACTGTCAGCAGGATCAGGTCATAAGGTCCGGTGAGTTGCGATGCCTGTAATACTGACGGCTGGAAATGGAAATCACCGTGCGGGCTGTGCACGGTCAGCCCGTCGCGCTGAACCGCAAGCGCGCGCTTTTCACGTAAAAGAAACGTCACATCCTGCCCGGCCTGCGCCAACCGCGCACCGAAATATCCGCCGGTCGCGCCCGCGCCCACAACGAGAATCCGCATATATATTCCTCATAGTTCAAGACATTCAGAAACAAACCCGAGGGTGTAAACTACGGCAGACAGTGCCTTTGAATCAAGTGTCAGGGAATAAAGGACTGGGTGACAGAAAAGAAGAATTTTTGATGATTTTGTCGCGTGATACTATTCACTCTCATTTTTTCTTCAAGGAGCACTGAATGGCCGGTTATCAGCCACCGTACAGTATCACGCCCGCCATTTTGCACCGGGTCGTTGAGGTTGGCGAATTACTCGGGCGCTGGGCCGCGCATGCGGAACAGTCATCAGTCCTGCTGCGCAAGGAAAACCGCATCCGGACCATTCAGGCTTCCCTGGCGATTGAACATAACAGCCTGTCCACACAGCAGGTCACGGCCATCATGGACGGCAAGCGCGTGCTTGCTCCGCAAAAAGACATTCAGGAAGTGCGTAACGCCATTCTGACTTACGAACAGCTTTCCGTCTGGAAAAGCTATCGTCTTGAAGATGTCCTGAAAGCCCATCAACTGATGATGACGGGTCTTGTGGATGCGCCGGGCTATCTGCGTCGCGGTGATGTCGGGGTCTATCGTGATAATCAGCTGATTCATATGGCTCCGCCCGCCGGTCAGCTCCCACGCCTGATGGCGGAGTTGCTTAACTGGCTGAAGGAAACCGATATTCATCCGTTGATTGCCAGCTGTATTTTCCACTACGAATTTGAATTCATCCACCCGTTTGCCGATGGCAACGGAAGAATGGGGCGTTTGTGGCAAACCTTGATCCTCAGCCAGTGGCGACCTGAGCTCGCCTGGCTGCCCGTGGAGACGCTGATTCACAATCAGCAACAGGATTATTATCGCGTGCTTGGCGAGTGCGACCGTGCCAGTGACTGCACGGCATTTGTTGCATTTATGCTGGAGAAACTGGTGGACGCATTACGCGAAGGGATTGAAACACAACTCTCGAACTAAACTCCCCGCCCGCAGGCGGGGGTAACACACCTGGCGCTATTTCCCCCGCGCCAGAACTTTGCGGTACAGCACAGGCAGCGAAATCACCACGATCAGCATCGCGCCGACAATCACCGACATCACAATTCCCGGCACATTCAGCAGGCTGAGGCCGAAGGTCAGCAGGCCCATCAGGAACGCGGCGATAATCACGCCGGTCATGCTGCCGGAGCCACCGAGCACGCTGACACCGCCGAGCACCGCCATGGTGATCACGCTCAGTTCCCAGCCGAGCGCCAGCGTCGGACGCGTGCTGCCGAGGCGCGAGGTCAGCAGCACCGACGCCAGCCCGGACATCACACCCACCAGCACGAACAGCGTCAGGTTGTGGCGTTTGACGTTAATGCCTGAATACCACGCGGCGACCGGATTGTTGCCGATGGCGTAAGTGCGGCGGCCAAAATTCGTTTTGTGCAGCAGGAAATAAAACACCGCGCCGAGCACCAGGAACAGCGCGAATTCAAACGACAGCGGCCCCCAGACATAACCCTGACCAAACCATGCAAAACTGGCCGGATACTGGTTGAGCGACTGGTCACCGAGCAGCACATAAGTGATGCCACGGAACAGACTCATGGTGCCGATAGTGATGACGATAGACGACAGATTCAGCCGCGTAACCAGCAGCCCGTTGACCAGCCCGCACAGCAATCCTACGCTCAGCCCGACGCCGACCAGCGCCGGCGTGGGTAAACCCGCCTGCGCGCAGAACCCCATCACCGTTGAGCTCAGCGCCATGGTTGAGGCGACTGACAAATCGATTTCGCGGGCGATGATCAGCATTGCCATCGGCAGCACAATGATGGCTTTTTCGGTGAAGTTAAAGGTCGCGTCCGACAGATTCCAGATATTGAGGAAGTAGGGCGAAGCGAGGGCATTCACGCCAAATACCAGCAGCGTGACCACCAGCAAAAAACCTTCCCAGCACATCAGGCGGCGGAAAAACGGCGTGGCGGCCAGGGTGGTTTTTTCTCCGGCGGCGGAATGCGGCGCGGTGCGCGATGCTAAGGTCTTGTTCATGATCTTACCCCGGTTTCAGTTCGCACAGGCTGGACAGCAGGAGAGTGACGCAGGATTAGCCGTCCTTTACGTTTATTGGCGCGTTCGTTGAGGATCACCGCGATCACAATCACGCCGCCGGAAATCGCCATCTGCCAGAACGGCGACACTTCAATCACCGGCAGGGCATTGTTGATAACGCCGAGGAACAGCGCGCCGAGCAGGCAGCCGACCACTGAACCGATGCCGCCCATGGTGCTGATGCCGCCGATAACGCACGCCGCAACAATCTGCAATTCAAAGCCGTTGGCGACATCGACATAAGCCACCGCGAAGCGCGAAATCCACAGATAGCCGCAAAATCCGGCCAGCGCGCCGGAAAGGCAGAAGCTGACGAACTGCATTTTGCCCGCATTGATGCCGGTGTAATACGCCGCCGTCGCGTTGCCGCCTGCGGTATATAAAGCGCGACCGGTGCGGCTGTAACGCAGGAAGTAAGCCACCAGAATCAGCGCGGCAATCGCGCACCAGCCGAGCAGCGGCAGGCCGATGAATGTCGCACGTGGCAGGCTGAGAAAATCCGGGCTCATCTGATGGGCGTTGATCCAGCCACCGTTGGAGAGCAAAAAAATGATGCCGCGATAAATACTCATGGTGCCGAGCGTGACCACAATCGGCGGAATACCGACTTTCCACACCAGCAGGCCGTTAATCGCGCCCATCACCAGCCCGAGCAGCGTCGCCAGCACCACCAGCGACCACACCGGAATATCCGGGTGATGGAAGTTAATCAGCGCAACGATCATTCCGGTCAGCGCCAGATTCGCCGCCATCGATAAATCGATGCCTTTGGTCAGCAAAACCATCATCTGCCCGAGGGCGAGGATGATCAGAATCGAGGTATCGTTAAACATCTCCAGCAGATTACCGATGCCGATAAACTCCGGCGAACGCGCGCCCACGGCGAGCACCATCAGGACAATCACCACCGCCAGCAGCAGCTCGCGGTATTTCAGCAGGTTTCTGATCATGCTGCCTCCTCGCCCGCGCCGCTGGCGGCGCTGACAATCATTTCTGCGCTGGCTTCACCGGCCCTGAATTCCGCCACCATCAGCCCTTCATGCATCACGATGATGCGATCTGCCATGCCCATCACTTCCGGTAATTCGGATGACACCATAATCACCGCCAGCCCGCGCCCGACCAGTTCAGACATAAACTGATGCACCGCCGCTTTGGAGCCGATATCAATGCCCTTTGTCGGCTCATCGAGAATGATGATGTCCGGTTTCGTGGCCAGCCATTTGGCAATGACCACTTTCTGCTGATTCCCGCCAGAAAGCGTGCCCACCGCCTGTTTCCAGCTTGATGCCTTGACCTGCAACCGCCGGGCGTAATCATCTGCCAGCGCCCACTCTTTTTTGTCATTGAGTACGCCACGCGGATTGAGCTGGCTGAGCTGCGGCAGGCTGATGTTCTGACTTATGGGTAAATCAATGATCGCGCCCTGTTTCTGGCGCTCTTCCGGCACGTACACAATCCCTGCCCGGATGGCCTGAGAAGGGCGCGAGAAGTGCTGCTCTTTGCCGTTGATCAGGATCTTGCCGCCGCCCGGCTGTGTAACGCCAAACAGCGCCTGCATCAGCTCGGTGCGCCCGGCGCCCACCAGCCCGTAAAAGCCGAGAATTTCCCCTTTGCGCAGCGAGAAATTAATGCCTGAAAATTCGGTCGGATGGCTGAGGTTTTGCACCTCAAGCACCGTTTCGCCCGGCGCGCAGTTCACTTTCGGGTAAGCCTGACTGACTTCACGGCCAACCATCATGGTGACCATCTGCTGTTCGCTGATGTCGCTGATTTTGCCGGAACCGACATAACTGCCATCGCGCAATACGGTGTAGTAATCGGAAATAGAGAAGATCTCGTCGAACTTGTGCGAGATAAACAGGATGGCTTTGCCTTCGTGTTTCAGGCGTTCGACAATCTGATAAAACTCAACGATTTCATGCTGAGAAAGTGCGGCGGTCGGTTCATCGAGGATCACCACCTGCGCATCAAACGACAGTGCGCGGGCGATCGCCACCATATGGCGCTGCGCAATGCTCAGGTCTTTCAGCGTGGCGTGCGGATCGATGTTCACTTCCAGGCGGGTCAGAATGTCGCGCGCCTGTTGATGCATCGCCGGCCAGTTCAGGCGTTTGAAAAGCCCGCCATAAACGTAGTGGCCGACGAAGATATTTTCGGTAACGGAAAGCTCGTCAAACAACACGGTTTCCTGATGAATGGCGGTGATCCCGACTTTGTGCGCGGATTCCGGCGTCGGCAGTTTGATCGGAATGGCTTTGTAGCGCAGTTCACCCTCTTCCGGCTGATAAATTCCGGTCATGACTTTCACCAGCGTCGATTTCCCCGCGCCGTTTTCGCCAATCAGGGCGGTGACTTTTCCCGGATATAAATCCACATGCACATTGTTCAGTGCCCTGACGCCCGGAAAGACTTTGCTGATGCCTTTTAGTGATAAAAGCGGTGTGGTATCGGTCATAGATGTCCCCTGACGAAGCACAACAAAACGGCTGACCGCAGACCGGTCAGCCGCATTCAGGATCAGAATATTTTAGAGAATTTGTCGATGTTGCTGGCGTCGTAAACGAACGGTTCTGCCATTGCGCCGCTGCCGTCAGCGTCCAGTTTGACTTTGCCTAAACGGCCCATGCTGGCTTCGGTTTTGGTGGCGGTACCTTTGACTAAATCGTCAGCCAGATAGGTGGCGGCGTAACCGAGATCGATCGGATTCCAGATGGCGAAGCTTTTGGTCGCGCCGGATTTTACGGCACCGGCCATTTCAGACGGCAGCCCCAGGCCGGTCACGTAGACCTTGCCGATTTTGCCCTGATCTTTCACTGCCTGCGCCGCCGCCACGATACCCACGGAAGACGGAGAAATAATCACTTTCAGATCCGGATAGGATTTCAGCAGGCCAATGGTTTCACGGTAGCTTTTGTCTGACAGATCATCGCCATACGCCACGGTCACCAGATTCACCGAAGGGTATTTCGGCAGCACCTTTTTCATCTCCGCAATCCACAGATTCTGGTTAGTGGAGGTTGGGGTGGCGCTCAGGATCGCCACGTCGCCTTTTTCGACGTTCAGGGCTTTCAGGGCATCGGCGGCCAGTTTGACGTTGGTTTCACCAATCAGCGCATTGTTAGACGGATTAAGGTGGATCTGACGGCCGTCTTTGGCGACACCGGAATCCCACGACACCACTTTAATGCCGCGCTGCATGGCTTTTTTCAGCACCGGCACTAACGCATCCGGGTCATTGGCGGAAACTGCGATGGCATCCACGCCCTGCGCGATCAACCCGTTCAGCACTTCGATCTGCGCCTCGGCGGTGGTTGTCGTCGGGCCGGTGTAAATCACTTTCACGTCGCCCAGTTCTTTCGCGGCCTGCTGTGCGCCCACGTTGGCCGCTTCAAAAAATCCGTTGCCCAGTGATTTCGCGACCAGTGCAATTTTCACTTCTGCCGATGCCGCGCCTGCCAGCAAGATACTGCTCGCCATCAGGGTAAGGCTCAGTACGTGTTTTAATTTCATTGTTTGTACTCCGCATAGAGTTTAACGACCAAAAGTTGCCGACGCGCCAGGCGCATGATCACGACTCTAGGAGGTTGCTGATAAACTGACCTTTCCGCGAGTGCCAGTTCTAAGCCAACTATGGCAAAGGTGCAAAGGTTTAAGAGAACAACCTCACAAATTGATAACAATGTTGTGGCGGGCAACGCAAAAGGTCAGAAAAACACAGGTTTTGGATGCAGAAAACCCGCACTAAAATCAGGCGTAAACCTGCGTCACACAGCGGATTTCGCAGGATCAGAGGCAGAAAGAAAGGTTTTGTTCAAAAGCGGCTGATGGGTCACAGTTTCAGCCTGATGCGAGGGGGCAGCGACGACTAAGATATTACGATAATGTTAATAAGGAGTCGCAAATGACCGTGTTACGCAGTAGCGAATATTTTGCCTCAGGAGATTTCCCGGTCGCCATTGAACCCCGTTATCCGCAGGAGACGTTTCCTGAACATCATCATCAGGATTTCAATGAAATAGTGCTGGTCGAACAGGGCACCGGCACCCACGTTTTTAACGATCAGCCGTTGCTGCTCAGCGCGGGCAGCGTCTGTTTTGTGCGCCACCGCGATCATCATCTCTACGAAGACACCGACAACCTGCACCTGACCAACGTGCTGTACCGCAGCCCGGAGGCTTTTCGCTTTCTGAATGGGCTTGGCGATCTGCTGCCGCAGGAAGTGGATGGCATTTATCCGGCGCACTGGCGTATCAATCCCGGCCAGATAGCGCAGGCAAAAACGCTGATCGACCTGCTGGCGCGCAAACCGGTCCGAACGTCACCGGAGTCTCAGGCGCAGCAGGAACTGTATTTTATGCAACTCTTACTGCTGCTGCGAAAAGGCAGCCGTGAGGTGGGATACAGCGGGCAGGGCGGTGACCTGAATAACTTACTCGACTGGATGAATGAGCATTACGACGAAGAGATCGACTGGCCGGTGCTGGCAGAAAAGTTTTCGATGTCGCTGCGCACCCTGCACCGGCAGATGAAGCAGCAAACCGGCTGCACGCCGCTCAACTATCTCAACCGTCTGCGCCTGCTCAATGCCCGCAACCTGCTGCGATTCACCGACAGCTCAATCACAGACATTGCGCATCAGTGCGGCTTCTGCGACAGCAACTACTTCTCCACTCTCTTCAAACGTGAATTCGGCTACGCTCCCCGCAACGCGCGTTTGTGATCCGCAGAGGTTATCTCCAATTTGCAAAAATGTTACGTCGGGCAGTCCGACCATGACATTTTTGCCATTTCCCACGCCGGGCTGGCAGTGACGGAAAGGTAAAACCCGGTCGGATAGAACAGGCTGTTAAAACTTCACAAAAAAGAACTTATTTTTTAACAACTCGTTCATCACCTCTATCCGTACTTTGGAGACTCCAGCTATGGGCACAGTTCAGAAACGTATGTACATCAACGGCGAATTTGTCGAAAACACCGGCGGAAAGTGGATTGACGTAGTGAATCCGGCGACAGAACAGGTGATTTCGCAGATCCCTGAAGGCTCGGCAGAAGATGCCAAAAGAGCCATTGATGCCGCCGAAGCGGCGCAGCCGGGCTGGGAAGCGCTGCCTGCGGTGGAACGCGGCGTGTGGCTGCACAAAATCGCCGCCGGTATCCGCGAACGCGAAGCCGAGCTGACGCAAACCATCATTGCCGAAGGCGGTAAAACCTACGGCCTGGCGCAAACCGAAGTGTTGTTCACGGCGGATTACCTGGATTACATGGCGGAATGGGCGCGCCGTTACGAAGGCGAAATCATTCAGAGCGACCGCCCAAACGAAAACATCTTTGTGTTCCGCAAAGCCATCGGTGTGACCACCGGTATTTTGCCGTGGAACTTCCCGTTCTTCCTGATCGCCCGCAAAGCGGCACCGGCGCTGATCACCGGTAACACCATCGTGATCAAACCGAGTGAAATCACCCCGAACAATGCGGTGATCTTTGCTGAAATCATTCACCACATCGGCCTGCCAAAAGGCGTGCTGAACATTGTCACCGGCTACGGCCCGACCGTCGGGCAGGAACTGGCAGCCAACCCGAAAGTTGGCATGGTCAGCCTGACCGGCAGCGTGGCGGCGGGTATCGCCACCATGACCGCTGCGGCGCAAAACGTCACCAAAGTTTCGCTGGAGCTGGGCGGCAAAGCGCCCGCCATCGTGATGAACGACGCCGATTTAGATCTGGCGGTAAAAGCCATTGTCAGCTCGCGCGTCATCAATACCGGGCAGGTGTGTAACTGCGCCGAACGGGTCTATGTGCAGCAAGGCGTCTACGACGAGTTCATTTCGCGCCTCAGCGCTGCCATGAAAGAAGTGACCTTCGGCAACACGGCGGAGAAAAAAGAGCTGGATATGGGGCCGCTTATCAGCGCCGCAGCATTACAGCGCGTGGAAGACAAAGTGGCGAAAGCTGTTTCGCAGGGCGCGAAAGTGCTGCTGGGCGGTAAGCGCGAGGGCGGCACCGGCTTCTTCTACCCGCCAACGTTGCTGGTGGATGTGAAGCAGGAAATGCCGATCATGCACGAGGAAGTGTTCGGGCCGGTGCTGCCGGTCGCGACGTTCAACACGCTGGAAGAAGCCATCGCGATGGCGAACGACAGCGAATACGGCCTGACGTCGTCGATTTACACCAGCAACATCAATACGGCGATGAAAGCGCTGAAACAGCTGAAATTCGGTGAGACTTACATCAACCGCGAAAACTTTGAAGCGATGCAGGGCTTCCATGCGGGCTGGCGTAAATCGGGTGTCGGCGGCGCGGACGGTAAACACGGCTTGCAGGAATATCTGCAAACCCACGTGGCCTATCTGCAATTCCATTGATCATTTAATCCTCTCCGCCGGAACAGGATCGCCTGTTTCCGGCGTGAGGTGACTTCTACCAGACAAGGACACGCCATGCGCCGCAGCGATTTTCTGACCGCCATCCGCCAGCATAAATTCATTCACGCGCTGTTCCCGGCAGAAGATTCGCAGCCCGATCCTGTGCAGGCTTTTGCGCGCGCGCTGACCCTGAGCGGCGGTATCTGGGATGATCATTTTTTGCAGACACCGCTGACGGGCTATACCACGCTGAACGCTTACCTGCGCGAACTGTACCCGGCAGATTCCCTGTTTTGTTCCGCGACACCGGAGATTATCGCGGACATTGATTTTGACGCCCGTACCCCGGCGACCGCGTTGAAAGACGCGGATGTCGGCGTTGTGCGCGCCTGTTTTGGCGTTGCCGACACCGGTGCGATTTTTCTCAGCGACCCCGCGCTTGCCGTAAACACCCTCAGCGCAATGGCGAAAAACCTGGTGGTGCTGCTCGACGTCAAACATATCGTCGCGCATCTGCACCTCGCCCACCGTCAGCCGCAGCCCTTTAATGCCCGCTACGCCATTATGATCACCGGCTCCGCCGCGACAGCCGACAGTGAAAGTGCGCTGATGCTGGGAGCAAAAGGGGTGACGAATCTGCGGGTGATCGGGATCTGACCTCAAAAAAACCGCAACATCACCTCTACTGCTCCGCTCAAAATAACTCCCCTAAATAAAAGAAATCCTATCTGATACAATCAGTAAATCGATGTACATCGGGCATGTCCTGAATATTTCCTGTGAGTGAGCGCGACAACCATGAGCGTGATACAAAGCCTTATCAAACAAGCCTTTGGCACCGGCAACGGTCACGAAGCGGCCACTTTCCTCGCCAGCGCCTGCAACCGCATGAAGGCCATGGATAAAATATCCATCGCCCGTGAAGTGGAAAGCGCGCTCAGAGGCGTCAGTTTCAGCCGTGCCGAGGCCGATAAAGCCAAAGTCAAAACCGTTTTTAAAGATACGGCTGTCACCGTCGAAAGGCTCGCCGCGCTGGAAAAACAGGTGCGCAGCCTGACGCATGAACTGGCAGTGGCGCGGAACAAAACCGACGGCGGCAACCCTGAAGAGCTGGCCCGGCTGCAAGGAGAGTTGTACCGCCTCAACACGCGGGTCAGTGAACTTCTTAACCAGTCTGAACGACTCAAAAAACAGCACGCCGATGAACTGGCGCTCATGCGCTCACGCCAGCGCGCGGCGGGCAATTCCACCTCGGCAGAACTTGACGCCGCCAACAGCCTGATTGCCTATACCGGCAGCCAGATGTCCGCCATGGCGGCGGCACGCGACAGCCTGCAACAGCGGTTAACCGCGCTGGAAACGGAGTCTGAACGCCGCCTGCGTGACGAAGAAGATAAACGCCATGCCGCCAACCGTCGTGCAGACGGCAATTACGCACTGCTGGGCCAGCAAAAAGAGCTGACCGCCGAAGCCAACCGTAAAATCACCCAACTGCGGGTGAACCTGAAATCGCAAGAGTACGAAGGGCAATCGGCGAAGAGCGAGGCGGCAAAACTGAATAAGCAGATCGCCGAACTGATGAGCGAAAACAGCCGCTTAGCGGCGCAATCTCAGCATCATGAAGCGCAGTGCGAAAGCCTGAACAGCGCCCTCGGGCGAACTCAAAAAGAGCTCGCCGCCTGTAAAGCACAAAAAGGACGTTTCACCCGCTGGATCCACATTCCCAGCGCCATTATGGGCCTCGCCGTGGTCGGCCTGGTGATGTACACCGATGACCACACCGGGCATCTGTCAGACAGCCTCACCCCGGCTGCATTTTTGGGGTGCGTGGTCTATGCGCTTTCGCTCATGATTGCTTTCACCCGCAGGGCGTAGAGCGGGGGAAACCTTACTTCACCCCCATTGCCGCCTGCTCAATCAGGGCGGCCACTTCTTTCGGATGTGATTCATACACTGAATGGCTGGCACCGGCGATTTCGACGGTGTGGCTGTGTGCGCGTTTGGCGTACATCCGCTCTAAATCCGGGTTAATGATTTTGTCGGACATGGCCACCATGTACCAGCTGGGTTTCACTTTCCATGCCGGGTCAGGAATGTTGGCGGTGAAGACGCTGGCGGAGGTCAGCATCTGCGCCTTAGCTTCGAATTCCGCCTGTTTACGTGGCAGGTCGGCCGCAAAGTCGGACGGGAACACCGCCGGGTTGATGTAGAGGAATCCGTCCGGCGTTTTGACAAACGGGTGCGCCGAGTTGGGGAATTTCTTACCGTTGGTCGCTTCCGTTTCACCGTTGTCCAGCGCGTGTGCCGCGATATACACCAGCCCCGCCACGTGCGGGTCATTTCCTGCTTCCGTAATGATCGCGCCGCCGTAGCTGTGGCCCACAAGGATCGCCGGGCCATTTTGCTGATCCAGAATGCGTCTGGTGGCCGCCACGTCTTCCGGGAAGGAAGTCAGCGGTTCCTGCACCAGCGTCACGTTATAGCCATCGTGCGTCAGGATGTCATACACCGGACGCCATCCCGAGCCGCCCACAAATGCGCCGTGCACCAGCACGATATTTTTTACCGGAGCCGCCATCGCCGCCTGAGAAGCGAATGCCGCCGCAGCGGCTACTATTAATGTTGAAGCTAAACGAAAACGCATGGCAATACCTCATGGAGTTTCTGAAACCGGGGGTGAGGTGCCACTGTGGGCGTCTGGCTCTGTCAGGGGAGTGACGGGCGGATGACAAAAACGACATTGATTGCCGGTTGTTTCCATCTGCGCAGATAACAGTCTGCCGCGCGCGCAAAGATTGCCCGCCATGTACCTTGCGTGCGGAATTTTGTTAAAAAGTTATATTTGTAAAGTTGCGTATGTACTAACAGGAAGAAAATAACTATAGTTAGCGCCTTCCTGATTCTCCATCAGATTGATGGTTTTTTGTCTACTCCTAAAGTCTAAAAGTGAGATGTGCATCGTATTTTAACGCGGCTCTCCGCACGCACTTTTAGCTAACAGAAAAAGAACGCCTAAAGTGAACGCCAAAACCTCTGCTTTTATCATCACCTTTTTGTCATTTTGTAGCCCGGTTTCAGTCAGTTACGCACTCTCTGCTACCAATACACCGAAAAGTGACACTGACGACGCCTCCGACTCATCTTCACTGATGATCATCAAAAAACAGGGCACCGGTGGCCTGTCCGAACTGGACACCCCGGCAGCGGTCAGCGTGATCGACGGCGACGATTTCAGAAACAGCAAAGCGCAGGTCAATCTCTCCGAAAGCCTCGGCAGCGTGCCGGGTTTACAGGTGCAGAACCGCCAGAACTATGCGCAGGACCTGCAACTTTCCGTGCGTGGGTTCGGCAGCCGTTCCATGTACGGCGTGCGCGGCGTGCGGATTTACGTTGATGGTATTCCGGCCACCATGCCGGACGGGCAGGGTCAGACGTCGAACATCGATCTCAACTCCGTTGAGCGCGTTGAAGTGCTGCGCGGGCCTTTCTCGGCGCTGTACGGCAATGCCTCCGGCGGCGTGGTGAATGTGGATACCCAGACCGGTTCACAGCCCGCGAAACTGGAAGCAGGCACGTATTTTGGCAGTTACGGATCTTTTCGTAACAGCGTGAAAGCCAGCGGCGCGACCGGCGACGGCACCCACGCAGGCGATGTGAATTACCTGATCTCCGGCTCCCGTTTTACCACCGACGGTTACCGTGACCACAGCGGTACACAGAAAAATCTCGGCAACGGCAAACTGGGCGTGCGCATTGATGATGACAGCACCCTGACGCTGATGTTTAACAGCGTCTCCGTCGATGCCAACGATCCGGGCGGCCTGACAGAATCTGAATGGCACGATGACCCGAAGCAGGCCAAACGTGCCGATCAGTACAACGCACGTAAATCGCTGGACCAGACACAGGTCGGGTTGCGCTATCAGCGTCAGATGGGTGAGAACGACGAATTCAGCCTGATGACCTATCACGGCGAGCGCCACACCACGCAATACCAGACCATTCCGGCCGCCTCGCAGAAAAATCCGCTGAATGCGGGCGGGGTGATTGTTCTTGAGCGTAAATATTCCGGCGTGGATACCCGCTGGAAGCATGACGATCAAATTGGTTCGGTGCCGTTCTCGGTCACCGGCGGGCTGGATTATGAAACCATGACCGAGCGTCGCTTCGGTTATGAGAATTTCGACAGTCAGGGCGATCTGGGCGTGAAGGGCAACGAGCGTCGTAATGAAAAGAACGTCATGTGGAACCTCGACCCGTATCTGCAAACGACGTGGAACCTGACGCCGCGCTGGACGCTGGACGTCGGCGCGCGTTACAGCACGGTCAGTTTTGATTCGCAGGACTACTACATTACCGGCAGCAATCCGGATGACAGCGGTTCGCGCCGTTATCACAAACTGCTGCCGATGGCGTCCCTGAACTATGCCGTGACCCCTGCGCTGAACACCTATATTTCAGCCGGTCGTGGTTTTGAAACGCCGACCATCAACGAACTCTCCTACCGCACCGACGGCAACTCTGGCCTGAATTTGGGGCTGGAACCTTCCACCAGCAACACCGTGGAGCTGGGCAGCAAATGGCGCGTGGGCAACGGTTTAGTCACCGCGGCGGTCTTCCAGACCGATACTGATGATGAACTGATCGTGGCGCAAAGCGTCGGGGGGCGTTCAAGTTACACCAACGCCGGTAAAACCCGTCGTCGTGGCCTGGAACTGTCTTTAGATCAGCAGTTTGAAGAAAACTGGCGCGTCAAGATGGCCTGGACGCTGCTCGATGCCACCTTCCGTAATGAAACCTGCGGATCCGGCGACTGTACGCCAGCGGGCAACCGACTTCCGGGTATTGCCCGCAACATGGGCTACGCTTCACTGGAGTGGGCACCGGTTGATGGCTGGCACGCCGGCGCCGATGTGCGCTACATGAGCGACATTGAAGTGAATGACGAAAACAGCGAGCAGGCACCGGCTTACACCGTCGCCAGCGTGAATGCGGGTTACCGCTTCAACTGGGACAAAGTGACCCTCGACCTGTTTACCCGCGTCGATAACCTGTTCGACAGAAACTATGTCGGTTCGGTGATCGTCAACGAGGGTAATGGCCGTTACTTCGAACCGGCACCGGGCCGTAATTACGGTGGCGGAGCGACGCTTTCTTACAGTTTCGAATAAATTCAGTTTGTAGAACCACGCAGTGCTGCCCGTGACCTGCACTTTTTGAAGTCGGGCAGCACACGCAAGGAATGACACCCGGTGAGAACCGGATGTTCTTGAAGATTCGGCTTACGCCTGAATCGACGATTATAAAAAATCAGTAAGGTCATCAACTATGGAAACGAAAGCCTCGTTATCACGCATCGTCGTCATAATTACCGCTTTGTTCGCCGCGTTAAGCGGGATTTATCTTCTTGTCGGCGGTATCTGGCTGGCAAAATTAGGTGGTTCACTTTATTACATTATTGCCGGTGTTATCTCGCTGGTCACCGCGTGGCTGTTGTACCGCCGCCGCTCTTCCGCCTTATTGCTCTACGCGATTTTCCTGTTCGGCACCACCGTGTGGGCCGTATGGGAAGTGGGCACAGACTTCTGGGCACTGACGCCGCGTTTAGACGTCACCTTCTTCTTAGGTCTGTGGATCCTGCTGCCGGTGGTGTACAACCAGATGCTGGCGAAAAACGCATTCGCACGCGGTGCGCTGGCGGTATCCCTGCTGTTCACCGTGATCGTGCTGGGTTACTCCATCTTCAACGACCCGCAGGTGATCAACGGCACCCTTAAAGCGGCGGATTCTGCGCCGGCAAAATCTGAATCCGGCATTCCTGATGGTGATTGGCCTGCTTATGGCCGTACTCAGGGCGGTACCCGTTACTCGCCACTGAGCCAGATCAACGATAAAAACGTCAGCAAGCTCGACGTGGCCTGGACTTTCCGTACCGGTGACCTGAAGACCCCGAACGATCCGGGCGAAATCACTGACGAAGTCACGCCAATCAAAATCGGCGACATGTTGTACCTGTGTACGCCGCACCAGAAGCTGTTTGCTCTGGATGCCGCGACCGGTAAAGAGAAGTGGAAATTCGATCCGCAGCTCAACTCCAACCCGACGTTCCAGCACGTGACCTGCCGTGGTGTGTCTTATCATGAGACGACGCCAGCGGCGGAAGGTAACGCCGCGAATGGCGCAGCACCTGCTGTCTGTTCACGTCGTATCATTCTGCCGGTCAACGATGGCCGTCTGTTTGCGCTGGACGCTGAAACCGGCGCACGTTGCCCGGCATTCGGTAACAACGGTGAGCTGAACCTGCAAGGCAACATGCCTTACGCGACACCGGGTCACTACGAGCCAACCTCACCGCCAATCATCACTAAATCTGTGATCATCGTGGCCGGTGCGGTTACCGATAACTACTCAAACCGCGAGCCTTCAGGCGTTATCCGTGGCTTTGATGTGGAAACCGGCAAACTGCTGTGGGCCTTCGATCCGGGTGCGGCTGAACCGAACAAAATCCCTGCGGATGGTCAGCACTTCACGCCGAACTCCCCGAACTCATGGGCGCCTGCGTCTTATGATGACAAACTGGATCTGGTTTACCTGCCTATCGGCGTGGCAACACCGGACATCTGGGGCGGCAACCGTACGCCGGAAATGGAACGTTACGCGAGTGGCCTGCTGGCGCTGAATGCGACCACCGGTAAACTGGCGTGGTTCTACCAGACTGTTCACCATGATCTGTGGGATATGGACGTGCCTGCACAGCCAACGCTGGCAGATATCACTGACAAGAGCGGCAACAAAGTTCCTGCGATTTATGTACCGACCAAAACCGGTAACATCTTCGTGCTGGATCGCCGTGACGGTAAGCTGATTGTTGAAGCCCCTGAAAAACCTGTTCCGCAAGGCGCAGCGAAAGGTGACCACGTTTCTCCGACTCAGCCGTTCTCCAAACTGACCTTCCGTCCGGAAGCGAAACTGACCGGTAAAGACATGTGGGGCGCAACGATCTACGACCAGCTGATGTGTCGTGTGATCTTCCACAAACTGCGTTATGAAGGCACCTTCACACCGCCATCCGAGCAGGGCACTCTGGTGTTCCCGGGTAACCTCGGTATGTTCGAGTGGGGCGGTATCTCTGTGGACACTGACCGTCAGGTGGCTATCGCTAACCCGATTGCACTGCCATTCGTGTCTAAACTGATCCCACGCGGTCCGGGCAACCCTATCGAGCCAGATGCGAACGATAAGGGCGGTTCCGGTACTGAAACGGGCATTCAGCCACAGTACGGCGTGCCATTTGGCGTGACGCTGAACCCGTTCCTGTCTCCGCTGGGCTTCCCTTGTAAACAGCCTTCATGGGGTTACATCTCCGGCGTTGACCTGAAAACCAACGAAATCGTGTGGAAAAAACGTATTGGTACCGTGCGCGACAGCTCACCGTTACCGCTGCCGTTCAAAATGGGTATGCCGATGCTTGGCGCACCGATTTCTACCGCCGGTAACGTGTTCTTCATCGCAGCGACCGCAGATAACTACCTGCGCGCATTCGATATGAGCAACGGTGACAAACTGTGGGAAGCCCGTCTGCCAGCAGGCGGCCAGGCGACGCCAATGACATATTCTGTGAACGGTAAACAGTACGTTGTTATCGCCGCAGGCGGTCACGGTTCATTCGGCACCAAACTGGGCGATTACATCATCGCTTACGCACTGCCAGACGCTGACGCGAAATAATCAGCCGTCATACGCTTTGAAATGTGAAAGGCCGCGAAAGCGGCCTTTTTTTATGGGCGGTCAGGCATAAAATAAGGGATGAATCGCAGAGTATTCCTGAGTGAATCGCGTCAGCACCGCCGACTTTCTGAAAGAGTTACACCGCTTAACATTCACCCGGTCGCCCTTTGCATGGAGACATTTTCGCTCTGCGCACGCACTGCCGCTCAACATGAGGCAGCGGATGCGGGTTTGTGTCAGTTTTATATAAGTTTTTTATAAAGGTGATATTAATAAATTTAATCTATAAAAATCATTTCCCGCCTAATTATATTTTCCTGATATCAATTTATTCACGCCCACTGAACAGTATGCGTATTTTAGACTGGCAATCTTTCACGGTTTAGCTATAACTCTTAAGGCAAATTACTTAAGAATCTTCTTAGATGCTCATCATTTTTAGTGACATGTCCGCATGCCGTTCAGGCATCTGAATTGTTGCAGATCTATTCCGCGCCGGGCTGTGCAGGGTGCGGGGATATATTTTATTACGTGAAAAAATTAAAACCTCATGGATAACAACTGAACTTAAACAGGGCGAGAGAATTATGCTAAGCACACAACATGCCGTTATATCCAACAAGAGAAAACGTGAGCTAAAAGATTATTCCTTAAACAAACTCTATATCGCCCTGAAGATCATCATCATCTCGTCCACGATAGGCATGCAAAACGCCTACGCTGTCGATTTGCCTTCGGCGGATGCAGGCTGCGATACCGGTACAGTCACCTGTACGGTGACCAGCGCATTGGGGACGGATTTTACGGTAACCAGCGATATCACCTCGTCAGGTGACGCGATTGACGCTGATGCCACCGTGACCGGCAGTACGTTCATCGTCAACAGCGGCATCAATGTAACAGGCGGCACCGGCGCATCAGGGTTCAATTTTGCCAGCGGAAGCAGCGGCAATACCATCACCAACAACGGGACGATCCAGGGCGATTTTGGTATTAATTTTAACGAGGGGAGCAATTTCACCGTTATCAATAATGGTCTGATTACCAGTAACAGCATTAGTAACACTGACTTTGCTCTGACAAACTTCGGCAGCGGATTTACCCTCACCAACAATGAAGGTGCGACGATTTCGGGCTATCATACCGTTATTCAGGGTTCGGCCAGCGGTAATGGTGTCACCATCAATAATGCCGGGGCAATAACCCCCTCTCTGGGTACCGGTGGAGTGGCGATAAAACTCTACGGCAGCAATAATATTCTTAATCTTAATACCAGCTCGGCCATTACCGGTGATATTCAGTTTGATGTGAATCAGGTCAATAACTCCATCAACCTGCTGGGCGGAAGCCTGGATACCGGTACCTTCAGTAATTACGTGAATGACAATACGGTTAATTTACTGAATATCAATGCGCCGGGTAAAACCTGGGATATCTCCGGGACCTTACCGGTCGCCGGTGCGATCCAGCTGCAAAGCGGCAATGTGGTGGTGACCGGCAGCTTAAGCAACTCGGGGTCGGGCGGAACAACCATTGCCAACGGCGCCTCACTGCAGATCGGTAACGGTGGTCTGACGGGCAGCCTGAACGACGACGTCATCAACAACGGCACCCTGACGTTTAACCGCGCTATTGCCAGCACCTTCAGTGGAAATATCAACGGTAACGGTAGCGTGGTTCAGGCAGGCTCGGGCATAACAAATCTTGCCAGTATCGGCACCTGGAGCGGCGGTACCCAGGTCACTTCCGGCACGCTTAACGGTATGGGCGCTACTGATGCGCTCGGCAGCGGTGCCATCAGCGTCACCAACGGCGCGATCCTCCAGCTGGGCGATACCTCGACGTTTACCAACTACAATTTCTCCGCCAGCGGGCTGTCGCTGGAAGCGTCCACCTTGCGCATGTACGGCTCGCAGGCCACGGCGCTGCCAGCGGACGTGAGTTACCTCTTCGGCAACCTCACCGCACCCATCGCTCTTTCAAACTCGACGTTGCAATTTGATCAGTTTGCTGCGGCGAACATTATTTTCGACGGCGACATCAACGCGTCTAACACCAGTTCGCTGAACTATGTCGCGGATAACGGTGCCCATACGCTGGCGATGAACGGCAACCTGACCGGTTCCGGTACTTTCAGTATCAACATGTCCGAGAACAACACGCCGGAGTCGCTCGGCCTGTCGTTTAATGGCACTGCAAATAATTACACCGGTACGATGAGCCTCAACGGTGATGCTTACATTGTGGACGTCAATACGCCACTGGGGCAGGCCTCCTGGTCAGTGACCGGGCCGCAAACGCTCAATTTCAACGGTGCCAATACCCATGTGGTCACGGCGCTCAGCTCCGCCGCAAACAGTATCGTCAACATCACCGACGCGGGCACCACGCTGCAAGTGGGCGCGGGGACGGTCAACGGTGCGCTTGGTGGCTCGGGCAGCCTGTTGAAAACCAGTACCGGCATTCTGGCGCTTGATGGCGTAAACACATACCTGGGCAGTACAAAAATCTCCGGCGGGACGATCAACCTGGGCGTGGCTGACGCCATTGCCGCCAGCAAATCGGTCGAAGTTGACGTGAATACCACGCTTGGCATGAAGAGTTTCGATCAGGTCTTACAGGATCTGACCGGGGCGGGCACCATCACCATGGGGTCGGGTGACCTGACGGCGCAAAACACGGCGGACACCCTGTTCACCGGTAAAATCAGCGGCACCGGCGATCTCATCAAAACCGGTACCGGCGTGCTGACGCTGTCCGGCCTGACTAACTCGGTCGGCGCGACCTCGGTCAACGCGGGCACGCTGCACTTTGCCCAAATTGGTGATTTCGCCACGACCGGCCTGACGGTGAACACCGGCGCGACGGCGCAGCTTGCCAGCACGGCGCAGGTGGTTTCCACGGGCGCAACAGATATTGAAGGCACGCTGGATGTGACGCTCGGTGGCTCTACGGCCAAAATCAATTCGGATACCGCCACGCTGGGCAGCGGCTCAGCGCTCAGTGTCACCGGTTTTACCCCGGCCGCCGCCACCAAAGCCAGCGATCTGAGCGCGGCGCGCACCGTGATCATCCAGACCACAAACGGCATTACCGGGGATTTCGCCACGGTCACCGGCCTGACGCCGAGCGGCGTAGATTATTACTTCAATGACGCCAAACTCTCGGCGGACAGCAAAACCTACAGCCTGGGCAGCGAGCTGGCCTGGACCTCCGGCACGGCACAGGCGACCGGCAATTTCACCCTGACCGATGCGGGCGATGCGTTTAACGTTGACGTGGCGCTGGGCGATGAAACCGCCAACGGTGCCACCTGGGACGGCAAATCGCTCACCAAACTGGGGGCGGGTAACCTGACCTTGTCGGCGGCGAATACCTACACCGGCAGCACTGACATTCAGGCGGGCACGCTGACCACCGGCATCGACAACGCCTTTGCCACCAGCAGTTCGGTGAATGTGGCCACCGGTGCCACGCTGGCCCTCAACAATTTTAACCAGACGGCACAGGATCTGACCGGCGCGGGCGCTGTCACGCTCGGCTCCGGCACCCTGACCGCGCAAAACAACAACGACACCACGTTTGACGGCACTCTCACCGGCACCGGCGGCATCACCAAAACCGGCACCGGCACGCTGACGCTCAGCAACAGCGGCAACAGCGTGGGTGCGGCGGACATCGCCGCCGGTATTTTGCATCTGACGCAAACCGGTACGTTCAGTGCCGCCAGTTTGCTGGTCGATACCGGTGCCACGGCGCAGCTCGACAGCAATGCACTTATCGCCACCACCGGCACCTCGACCGTGAACGGGACGCTGGATGTCACCCTCGGCGGCAGCGCACCGATGCTCACCGCCGCAGACGCCACTCTGGGCAGCAATGCCGCGCTGACGGTCACCGGCTTTACGCCGCTGGCGGCCACCAAAGCCAGTGATCTGAACGGGGCGCGTACGGTGATCATTCAGACCACCGGCGGTATCACAGGCGACTTCGCCACGGTCAGCGGTATCACGGCGAGCGATGTTGACTACATCATCAACAGCGCGCGTAAATCCGCCGACGGCAACAGCTACAGCGTGGGCAGCGAGCTGACCTGGAATGCCGGGCCGACGCTCGCTTCCGGCAATTTTACGCTGACAGACGCCAGCGACACCTTTGACGCAGACGTGGTGCTGGCCGATCAGGGCGCCAGCAGCACCGGCTGGGACGGCACATCGCTGACCAAACTCGGCGCAGGCAACCTCACGCTGTCTGCCGCCAACACTTACACCGGCGGGACGACTGTGCAGGCCGGTACGCTGACCACGGGCATTGAGAACGCGATTGCCACCAGTGACACTGTCACCGTCGCCTCGGGTGCCACGCTGGCACTGAATAATTTCAATCAGCTGGTACAGGATCTGAGCGGCGCGGGGATTATCACGCTGGGCACCGGCACGCTCTCGGCGCAAAACAATAACGATACGACGTTTGACGGGCAACTCACCGGCACCGGCGGACTGACCAAAACCGGTACCGGCGTACTGACGCTGTCCGGCCTGACCAACTCGGTCGGGGACACCAGCGTCAGCGCCGGCACGCTGCATCTGACCCAAAACGGCATGTTAAACGTGGCGGGTCTGAATATCGACAGCGGCGCAACCTTACAGCTGGATGCAAATGCCCAGACGACGGCCAGCGGCAGCGCGGTCATCGACGGCACGCTGGATGTGACGCTGGGCGGCACGGCACCGTTGCTGACTGCCACCGATGCCACGCTCAACGCCACCAGTTCGGTGCTGAATATCTCCGGCTACACCAGCGGTCCGGTGGCGAAAGCCAGCGATCTGGACGGTGCGCGCACCGTGGTCATTCACACCACGGATGGCATCACCGGTGATTTCGGTTCAGTGGTGGGCGTGGGGGCGGGCAGCGCGGATTACATCATCAACGACGCGAAAAAATCCACCGACGGTCTGGATTACAGCATCGGCAGTTCGCTGGCATGGAATGCCGTCGCACCGCTTTCCTCCGGGACCTTTACCCTGACGGACGCCAATACCTTTGACGTTGACGTGGTGCTGGCCGATCAGGCGGCGAATGGCACGTTGTGGGACGGAAAATCGCTGACCAAAGCGGGCACCGGTACGCTGACGCTTTCTGCGGTGAATACCTACACCGGTGCCACGCATTTAACCGGCGGCACGTTACAAACCGGCATCGCCAACGCGCTGGCTGACAGCAGTGCGTTAGCGCTCAGCAGCGGAACGACGTTCGATCTCAATGATTTTGATCAGCAGGTGCAGAACATCGGCGGCAGCGGCGACATCACGCTCGGCAGCGCCACACTCACCCTGCAGAACAATAGCGATTTCGGGCTGAGCGGGGTCATCAGCGGCACCGGCGGTCTGGTGAAAGAAGGCACCGGCACGCTGACGCTGGCCGGGGTGAATACCTATTCAGGCGGAACGGTGATCAATGCCGGGCGACTCAGTATCTTCAATGAAGGCGCACTTGGCGCGTCTTCCGGCGGTGTGACCATCAACAACAACGCAGCATTTGATATTGGTGTACCGGGGGAATTTGACCACAACATCACGTTGGGCACCGATGGCGGCACCATTATCGCTACCGCAGGGGTGAATCTCGCTGGCGTGATCGACGGCACCGGCCACCTGACCACGCAGGGCATTATCGACGTGACCGGCGAGAACACTTATACCGGCGGCACCACCATTAACACCGCGTCAACGCTCTCCCTGGGCCGTGGCACCACCACCGGCAGCATTGTGGGGGATATCACTAACAACGGCATCCTGGCACTGACCCGCAGCAATGATTTCACCGTCGCGGGTCTGATCAGCGGCAGCGGCAGGGTGGATGCGCTCGGCGCGGGCACGGCGACCTTAACCGGTGCGAACACTTACACCGGCGGTACCAACGTGTTCGGTGCGCTGCGTCTGACCGGTGACGGCGCGCTCGGCACCGGCGGTGTGTCTGTCGCCTCACCAGGCTCTTTACATATCGATGCGCCGAACGGCGGCAATTACACCTTCACCCAGGCGCTGACCGGTAACGGTACGCTGCTGGCGAATCTGGCTGCCGCCACTGATACCTTCGCGTTCGGCGCAGCGACCGGCAGCGCCTTTACCGGCACGGTCGAATTAGGTCAGGGCCAGTTCTCACTTTCCGGTGATAACACCACGGCGCTGACACAGGCGACATTGCAGCTTGATGCGGGCAACGTCACCACCGTGGCCCCAGCAGATCAAACCATCGGTAATTTAACCCTTAACGGCGGCACCCTGGCCTGGAGCGGCCAGACACCGCCGGGATCGCCGCTCGGCATTGTGAATGTCACCGACCTGACGCTCACCAGCGGCACCGTGCAGGTGGATGTGCCGGTGACCAGCGGGCTGCCTAATCCGGTGCCTTCGCCAGGCGTCAACCTGCTGGCGCAGGATGACGGTGAGATCCAGTCTCAGCTGATCGCCGCGGGTGGCACAGTGACCGGTGATGCCTCCTCGCTGACGCTGACCGACAGCGCCGGGCAGGTGGTGAATAATCCGCAGACGCTGGCGATCACCGAAGGCGGCACCACGGTTGCCAACGGCAGCTATGATTTCATGCTCTCCACCGGGGCGAACAACGACGGCCTGTATCTCGGTTACGGCCTGAAAGGGCTGGATCTGCTGAACGGCCAGACGTTGCATCTGGCAACGGACAGCGGCTCGGCGTCTTCCGGCGCGGTGCTCAACGCACTGCTGACCGGCAGCGGTAATCTCGACGTCAACGGCAGTGCCTCTGCCGGCCAGACGCTGACTCTCAGCAACGCCGGCAACAGCTATACCGGCACCACCACGGTCAGCGGCGGTACGCTGGTGGCGGGCAGTGATAATGCCCTCGGCGCGACCTCTGAGCTGTTATTGCAGGGCACCACCGGGTTCGATCTCAACGGCAAAACCCAGACAATCGGCAGCCTGAGCGGGGCGAGCGGGTCCACGCTGAACGTTAACGGCGGCAACCTGACCCTAAGCCAGGGCGGCCAGAGTGACGGCACGCTGTCCGGCGCCGGTAATCTGACGGTCAACGACGGCACCCTGACGGTGAACGGCGCGAACAGCGGCCTGAGTGCGGCGGTGATCCTCAATAATACCGCACAGGCGCTGCTCAGCGACGTGGCGGCGCTCGGCACCGGCAGTATCAGTCTCAACGGCACCACCACCGGCGTTCAGCTTGACGGCGCAACCGGCACGCTGGCGAATACGCTCAGTGGTAACGGCGTGGTCGGGATCCAGGGCGCGTCGGCGGTGACGCTTTCCGGCGATAACAGCGGGTTTGGCGGCACTTTCACGACTGATATCAACAGCAGCCTGACGGCAGGCACGGCGCAACATCTGGGCACCGCCGCCATCAGCAACGACGGCGCGCTGGTGCTCGACAGCGCCACCGACTGGACATTCAACAACGTGGTCAGCGGCGGCGGTACGCTCGAGAAATCGGGCACCGGCAACCTGTCCATTGGCAGCAGCAACACCTACACCGGCGGCACTACCGTCAGCGCGGGCACACTGACGCTGACCGACGCGCAGGGTGCAGGCACGGGCACGGCGACCATCGCTGCACCGGGCACGCTGGCAGTCAATCTGACCGGCGGTAATTTCAGCAATGCCATCGATAACAGCGGGTTACTGACCCTCAGCGGTGCAGGTAACACCCTGAGCAGCGCGATCACCGGCAGCGGCACCAACCAGATTTCAGCCACCGATCTCGTCATCAGCGGCGATAACAGCGGATTTACCGGCGTGTGGGATCTGGCCTCCGGCAGCACTTCCACCGTCGCGGCTGAACAAAATCTTGGTGCGGGCAGTGTGATGCTCAACGGCACGCTTAACGTGGCACCGGCAAGCGGCGATGTTGTATTTGATAATGCGCTGACCGGGCAGGGCGCGATGAACGTTGCGATGGCGACAGCGGTTGACCGCTTCTCCTTCGGCGCGGACAGCGGCACGGCCTTCGCCGGGCTGGTGAATCTCGGGCAGGGCGCATTTACCTTGTCCGGCACGGACACGCAGGCACTGACCAGCGCCACGCTGCAAAACCAGTCGGCCAATATCGTAGTCGGTGCGGGGACGCAGGCCATCGGTAATCTGGCGCTAAACGGCGGTACTGCTGCGTTTGACGTGCTCACCAACACGCTGATCACCACCAACCAGCTGGCGCTGAACGGCGGTGAAATTCGGGTTGCCGGGCTGGAAACGCAGCCTGATCCGGCCAACGCCATCGGCGAACCTCTGCTTCAGCAGGATGACATCATTGGCGATCCGCTGATCCTCTCGCAGGGCAATACCGGCTCTTCTGCCAACCTGACGCTGACCGATGCCCTGGGTAATGTGCTGGCACCGACCACCGCCGATGTGTCGCAGTTCGGCAACGTGGTGGGGATCGGTACCTACAACTACGGCCTCACCGGCAGCAATCTGCAAGGGCAGACCGGCCTGTTCCTCTACTCCGGCCTGGTGAAACTCGATTTGCTGGCAGGCCAGCAGGTTTCTCTGGTGCAGGATGCCAGCGCGCCGCTGGGCGGTAACGAGATGCACGCGCTGATCACCGGCGCGGGTGGGCTGAACGTGGACGTGGTGACAACCGCCACGCTCAACAACCCGCGTAACGATTACACCGGCAAGACCACGGTCACCAACGGCACCCTGCGTCTGGGCTTTGATCACACGCTGGGCAACACCTCTGCGGTGGATCTGCTGGGCACCAGTCAGCTGGATCTGAACGGCAGAACGCAGAGCATCGGCGCACTGAACAGCGCGGCCGGTACCACGGTGAATCTCAACGGCGGTACCCTGACCATCACCGACAGCCAGCGTACGGCGGGCGATACCAACGGTGGCACCGTCACCGGGCGTCTGACCGGCAGCGGCCAGCTGATCGTTGACCCGAGCGTGCTGACCGTTGATGGCGCGAATCCGAACCTGTCGGCGGCTACGCTTATCACCGGCGGCTCGGAAGTGCGCCTTAACAACGTGCAGGGTCTGGGCACCGGCAGCATCACCATGGATGCCGCCAACGACCTGCTGACGTTCGACACCTTCAACGGCCAGACCGCCAGCGGCTCGCTGGATAATGTGCTGACGGGTGCGGGTTCCGTACGGCTTCTCAGCAGTGAAGTGATCAGCCTCGGGGCGGATAACAGCGCCTTTAACGGTAATTTCACCGTCGGCAATGACGCCACGCTGGTCGCCTCGCAGGCAGCAAATCTCGGCACGGCGGGCATCACCGACAACGGTTTGTTGCAGATCGACAATGCCGCCGACATGACGCTTGCCAACAGCGTGACCGGCAGCGGCGGTTTACTGAAAACGGGCGCAGGCGCTCTGACGGTTTACCAGCCTGCCTATTCCGGCACCACGGCGATCAACAGCGGAGCGCTGATCGTCGGTAACGGCACGCAGGCCGGGGCAAAACTGGGGGCGGACGGGGCCGGTGAGGTCAGCGTGGCTTCGGGCGCAACGCTTTCCGGCGACGGCACCGTGAGCGGCAATGTCACCAACAGCGGAACCGTTGCCGCGCTTAACAGCCTCTCAGCTTACGGCTCGGCGGCAGCCAGCGTGCTGAACCTGAGCGGTAATCTGACCAACAGCGGGCTGTTGCAACTGGCAGGCGGCGCGGTCGGCAATACCTTAACGGTCGGCGGCAATTACATCGGGGGCGGCGTGCTGGCACTGCAAACCGTGCTCGGTGGCGATAACTCGGTGACGGATAAACTGGTGGTGGCGGGCGATACGTCCGGCACCACGCAGGTGACGGTGAAAAATGCCGGAGGCAGCGGCGCGCAGACCAGTACCGGGATCCAGGTGGTGGATGTCGGCGGGCAATCGAACGGGGTGTTCAGCCTGAATGGCCGTGCGGTGGCGGGCGCGTATGAGTATCAGCTGGTGAAAAACAGCGCCAACGGCGACTGGTATCTGCAATCCGGGACTACCGGACCGCAGCCGCCAGAGCCACCGACGCCGGAACCGCCAACACCGACGCCGTCTTCCAACACCTATCGTCCTGAGCCGGGTGCCTATCTGGCTAACCAGCGGGCGGCACAGAACATGTTCCTGCACACGCTGTATGACCGTTCGGGCGCGGCGCGCAGCAGTCAGGATACCGACACGGCCAAAGGCTGGGTCCGTCTGGGGGGCGATTACACCAAACAGAAGAGCAACGGCGGGTTGTACGATGAGAAAACCCACACCACGCTGGTGCAGCTCGGCAGCGATTTGTATCAGCTCGACGGCGTCAACGGCGACCAGATCAATGCCGGTCTGATGGCGGGGTACGGGCATTCCAGCAGCAACGCCAGCGTGAAAAACAGCAGCTACGAGGCCAAAGGGCAGGTTAACGGTTACAGCATCGGCGCTTACGGCACCTGGTACGCGCAGGCCGACCGCGTCAGCGGCGCGTATGTAGACAGCTGGATCCAGCACGCCTGGTACAAAAATGACGTCAACGGCGACAGCCTGCCGCAGGAGTCTTACGACAGTCAGGGGACAGATGTCTCGCTCGAAACCGGTTACGGCTTCGCGCTGAAACAATCCGATGAAGTCCGCTGGGTGGTCACGCCTCAGGCACAATTGGTCTACAGTCACTACGAAACCGACGGACATACCGAACAAAACGGCACCCGCATCAACGCCAACAGCGACGACGGCATCAGAACCCGTATGGGTGTGCGCCTGAGCCGCCAGAACACAGTGAAACTCAACAGCGCACAACCGTTCGTCGAGGTGAACTGGTACAACGGCAAACCGGCATCAGACAGCGTGGACTTCAATCAGGTTCGCTTTGAAAATGCCACGTCGGTTAACCGCTACGAAGTGAAAGCCGGGGTGACCGGTTCCATCAGCCAGAAATGGCAGACCTGGGGACAAGTCAGCAGCACCTGGGGCGACAACAACTATCAGGGCTATCAGGGGATGGTGGGCGTGAAATACCAGTGGTAAACCGCTGAGCAGAAAAAAAGCCGGGAGCGAATGCCCCGGCTTTTTTATGTGTTGTGAACGGTTATTTGCTGCAACCGTCCAGTTGCGGGTAATTACGGCACACCAGCATGAGTTTCTTTTTCGGTTCGAAGCCATTTTTCAGCATGCATGCCTGCAGTTGTTTGGTGTGTCCGATGTCCGGCATCGCCAGCCGGGAACCCAGCGGTTTCGGATAGCCACACTGGTACATCACCGGTAACGCAATTGCATCATTTTCCGATGAATGGGAAAAATGCAGCGAGGCACCGGCTTTACGCCAGCTGATGAGCTCGTATTCCCTCGTGCCTGAATCGGGTTTGATCGGGTGTAATCCGCTGTCTGCGACAAAAGGCAGCGATTCGATTTCCTGGTTCGTTAAAGGGCGCCCCAGCTGTTTAGCACGGCAGGCCGGTGTGTCCTGGTAGACATCACAAATGTGAAAACCATGTTTATAGGTAAATCCTTTGGCTTCCATGCACTGGTAATACAGCACTGATTCGTTATCGGTAAAATCAGGTTCCGGCCCCGGCAGCGGCACCCCGCATTGCCCCATCGCCACGCGCGCATCATCTATCGTGGAGTGGGGACGCTGCCACTGGGTTAAATCCGGCGGCGGCGGGCAGCCGGTAAGCATAAACACCGAGCCGACCAGTGCTGATCGGAAAAGCAGAGACGAGATGCGAGGCATAAAAATCCCTTTTAATTATCATGTTATAGATTTCTCAACCGCCCTTTGGCCGACGGGCGCGAGGTAAGAATACCGTTTATGACATGCTTTCTCAGGGATTGCGAACGTTCCGAACATTCCTATTTCAGGGTTATCATTAGCTTGCTAATATTAAAGCTTGCTCAAATAGGGAGGTTGATATGGCAGAGAAAGACGCATATTCGATTTTACTGGAAGCTTCTCATGGAAAACTTTGCTCAGCAGACCTCTATAAAGGGAAACCGATCAGTTCGGTGATTAACGTGGCGCTGGACGCCATTATTGATTTAGAAACTGAAGTGAAGAGATTGAAATTTTTGCTCAGGCAGCGAAACATTGAATACTGACCGCTTCAGTCAACGCCGGGCATCAGGTGCCCGGCGTCACTTATCCCCTCATTCTTACTCTTCTTACGAAGCACACCCTGCCGGTTTATAAACGCGCGTGATTGACGCCGGATTATTTGCCAGTTTATTGGCGGGTCTGCGCGGGCGGGCCACCAACTCTCCGCCACAGTTAGGGCAAATCCCGTGAAGTTTCTCTCCGGCGCAGGGCACGCAGAACGTGCATTCAAACGAACAAATTCTCGCGTCAGCGGAAGGTGGCAGATCGGTATTGCAGCATTCACAGTTAGGTCTGAGTTCCAGCATAGAATTTATCCTTTTACGGGTGGCGGTTTTCAGCCATTTTGCAGGTGAGAAGCGGTCTTTCGCAAGCGAGTTACGCTTAACACCATCGCCAGCACCGTGGCGATCACCGCCACCCACAAACTTAGGTGTACCGCATGGGCTTCCTGGCTCAGGTTAGTGGCGGCATAGACTGACAGAATGACCCCGACGCAGGCGGCACCGAGACACTGCCCGAAGGTCCGCATGATCGCCAGTACGCCGGAGGCATAACCGCTGTTTTCCCGCGAGGCATTAGAGAGCATTTCACGGTTGTTCGGGCTCTGGAAGCAGCCGAACCCAATGCCGCAAACGAAGCTGCGCAGGCCGATATCCCAGACCTCTGGTTGCGCAGGTAGCCGGGCCAGTAACAGTAATCCTGCGGCAAAGATGGCCAGCCCGACGGTTGAAATAATCGCAGCCGGATAGCGGTCGGCGAGGCGTCCGGCGTGCGGCGCGGCCAGAATAATCCCCAGCGGCCACGGCGTGAAAAGCAAGGCTGAAACAAACGCGCTGTAACCGTAAACGCTCTGAAACAGGAACGGCAGCGCGACAAAAGTGATCCCCTGGCTGATGAACGAGGCCAGCGACGTCAAGGCCGCCAGCGTGAACGGGCCGGAAGCAAACATGCCAAGCGGCAGCAGCGGTTTTGGCGCACGGCGCTGACGCCAGATAAAAGCCACACCGGAAACAATGGCGGTCGCGCCATAGAGAAGGGCAATGATCAGGTCATCTTTATCCGGACGCGAGAAGACGTCTGCAGCCATGATAAGCGACCCCAGCGCAATGGCCGATAATATCGCGCCCGCCACATCAAAAGGCTGACGGGTCAACGCCGGGTTAGAGGGGACAACGCGCAGGGTCAGGATCACCGCAATAATGCCCAGCGGTATGTTGATCGCGAAAAGCCATTGCCAGCTCAGGGTAGACAAAATAGTGCCGCCAAGCACCGGTGCGACGGCGGTACTGGTGGCGATCATCAGGGCGTTCAGCCCGAGAACCCGCCCGAGCAGGCGATTAGGAAAAACAGAGCGCAAAATCGCCGGGCCGATACTCAGCGTGGCCGCCGCGCCGATACCCTGAAGCACACGCATGATAATCAGCATGTCCAGAGAGCCGGAGAGCGCACAGCCCGCCGACGCCAGCGTAAACACGCTCAGGCCCGCGGCAAACAGCGACCGGTAACCTATGTGGCTGGCGAGCGCGGCGAAAATCGCCAGCGTCATGGACGCCGACAACAGATAACCGTTCGACACCCACACCGCCGCCCCCGCTGAGATACCCATCTCTCTGGCAATCTGCGGCAGTGCGATATTCACCATTGAGCCGTCAAACACCGCCATGGTCGCCATGGTCATCACGGCGGCCATCGCCAGCCCGCGTTCGCGGCCCGGTAATCCTTCGTCGCCCGGTTTGTCGGAGAATAATTCCATCATGCTTGTGCTCTCAGTTATGTGTAGTCGGGTCACTATAGCCAGCGGCGACAGAGTGCGGAAGACGCAGCATCTGCACTTAATACCTGCACCAAACGCCTTCTCTCCTTTTTACGGCTGCGTTAGTATGGCGGAATGAATGAACCCGATCTGAACTTACTCATTGCGCTTGATGTGCTTCTGGCTGAAGAAAGTGTAGCCGGTGCTGCCCGACGTCTGGGATTAAGTGCATCGGCGATGAGCCGCACGCTCAGCCGGTTGCGCGCCACCACCGGCGATCCGCTGTTGGTGCGTGCCGGGCGAATTATGGTGCTGACACCCTACGCCCAGGAGATACGCCAGCGCGCCCAAAACGCCAGCTTTGAAGCACGCGCCTTGTTGCGACCTTCCTCCGCAGACTTCAACATCGCCAGACTTGAACGCACGTTTCTGATCCGTTCCAACGATGGTTTTGTGGTGGCATTTGGTGCCGCGATGATTGCCGCCGCCGCGAGCGCTGCGCCTGACGTGTGTTTGCGGTTTATGCCAAAACCGGAAAAAACCTCAAGTGCGTTGCGCGAAGGGCGGGTTGATCTTGAGATTGGTGTGCCAGGCGACATGGGGCCGGAGATTCGCTTACAGACCTTGTTCCGCGACAGATTTATGGGAGTGGTGAGAAAAGATCATCCGCTGGCGCTCAGGCAGATCAGCGCGGAAGATTATGTGTCGTTCGGGCACGTTGTGGTTTCACGCCGTAACAACACCTATGGCCCGGTGGATGACGCACTGGCGGAAGTCGGGCTGAAACGGAAAATCGCAGCCGTCGTGCCAGGCTTTTCCGCCGCGCTGGCGATTGCACAACACTCCGACCTGGTGGCGCTGATCCCGGCGTCATTCCTGATCGCCGGATCTGACCCGTTGTATGCCTTTGAGTTACCGGTGAAAACCCGCGAAATCACCATTTCCCAAATGTGGCATCCGCGTTCAGAAGTGGATCCGGCACACCGCTGGCTGCGACAGCTGGCGCTGAGTGTTTGCCGGGAGAGGGTAAAGAACGCGGGGTATTGTTGATGAAGGGCCGCGTTGATTATTCCTGCGATTAATATTAAGTCTGTAATGTATTAATGTCTTATTTATAAATATGCGATATATTTAAATTTATAATATATATGTACTTATCCTTCTTTTATTTGTATAGGTGAATATCTCTAAGTGATATGCTTATTTAGATGAAAGTGAAGAACACTTCCTGTCAGATTTAAATACCTCCTGTTTAGAGTGGGCAGCTCACAGGTTATATAATAATAAATAAATTTATATAGTAATGAAAACAGGTAATGTAATAGCATCGCGTATATGGGAGTTATTCACTACGCATTAACACACAAGGATGGGAACTCAATGGCAAATTACAGGATCGATAATAAATACATCTTCAATGAGTCAGCAAAAGAAATAAGAAAATTATATACCAATAAAAAACTGAAACTGACGTGTATGCGTTCACAATGCCTCGCCTATATACTCTTACATGCTAATGATGAGGTTATTACTAAGAATGAAATGTCTCAGGCGATTTGGGGGGACAGAAGTCAATTTACCAGTGAAGCCAGTTTGACCCAGGCCTTGTATCTGATCAGGCGAGATCTTAAAACTATCGGCATCGATGATTTATTTATTACCGTGCCAAAAAAGGGGGTGGCCTTTAACAAGACGCTGATCATCGAAGATTTAGGGAACGGTTCAATGAAAATGAGTGTAGTGAAAGAAAAGCGTGTTCTTATTTTTGTTTCTGCGTGTATTTTGATGTTAGCGGCACTTGTTGCATTTAATTTTTCCTGAATGGTCTTCCCGAAGGGGTAATTTAACGTGCGGATTTTTTAATAGTGTAAGTTATGACGCTGCTTTAAGCATTTCCGTAAAAACAGGGCATTGAATTTATGAGGATCATGATGCATTTTTTCTAATTATACTGAGGTTGATTTGTATAATGAGGTAAGAAATGGTGAGCAGTAAAACAGATGAATTTGATTATAATCTGATCAAAACAATGAACGAAGTGATTGTCTCAGGAAATTTATCCAGGGCAGCCACTAATCTGAATCTTTCGGTGTCTGCGGTAAGTTCATCGCTAAAAAAACTACGACAGCATTTTGGTGGAGAACTCTTCTATCGTACTGTCAATGGCCTTAAACCGACCCGCGCAGCGCTGGAGATAAATGATTCCTTTTCGAAGGCGATTTTCATTATTGAAAGTGCGGTAAAGAATAAAGAATTGATACAGTCCGGCTATTCGACGTTGAAGGTGATATGCCCGGATGTACTGGAAAATTACTTTGGGGCTGACAAAAATGACAACATTGAATTCGCAGATCATGGCTATAGCGATCATGATGATGTGATTCAACATTTCTTGCATAAAAATATCGATATCCTTGCGGGAAATATTGTTTTACACCATGAAAGGGTGATCACGCGAAAACTGGCAGTGTTCGACGATTTTGTCATTGTGTGCAGCGCAAACAGTATTTTAGCCAGCCAGGATAATTTCACCCTGACACAGTATTATACGCTGCCACATGTATGTTATTGCCACAGATTGCTGGGGCCTGAGAAAGCCCCGTTTGGCGGTAAAGTGTATATTGATGCACCTTATTCCGGAAACATCAGAACAGCCTATATGTCGTCCTCTATTAGCGGGGTCATTCATGCGCTGGAACACAGCAATATGCTGGCTGTCTTGCCCCGGAAAATTGCACGTTATTTTATCCATGTTCGCCAGTGCCCTCTTGTTGAATTTAATCTTCCAGACGAAGTAAAGATTATTTGCCCTCCTCTTTATGTGAACTATTTGTTCGATGAAGACAGGGGGGTGGATATCAGTGAACTCATTAAATATCCTGTCTGATGCTATTAAAGTAAACCCGGTGGTTAACGTTTTTAAAAGACATCATTAGCCTTGCCGAATGCGCGATCATCTGTGATTTTTTGAATATGACATACTAGCAGAATTTCTGGTTCTTCTGATATGTCATATCTTTATTGTTCGATGAAGACTATTGTTCGATGAAGACACCACCGTGTCATTTAATCTGTTGAAGAGGTTATTTTGACCCTGGCGGGAAGTGATCAACCCAGTCCGCAATTTTATTTCCTAATATATTCAGAATAGGACCCGAGAACACACCGCCTAATCCGGCAAATACTAATACCCGGTTATCGCTGATATTTTTGTTAATCAGGATAATACTCAGCATCGCCCCGCAAAAACATGAAACGATAATCTGCAACAAACAGTTAATAATGTCCTGCATTAAACCACGATTCACCCTTAACATGATGTACCGAACAATACCGCCCCAGCCAGACATCAGCAGAATAGCGAATATGATTTCATGGTTCATCTGCAATATATTATTAGCACCTTCAGCTACGCTCATACTGCATTTCCTTATGAGTGATGTCGGCTTTCATAAATGAAAGCCGATGCGAAAATATTACTGAATGAAATCCATGGCATCATAAGGGGCACGTTGCCATACAGGGAATGTTGTTCGGTCAAGAATGGGCAGGAACAGGGTGCTGCCGGCCAGATTAATGGCCGAACCGGCCGCCGTGATGCTGGCATTCTTGACGTCTCCTGCCCTGAGATAGTCCACTGTGTCTTTGGCAAAGCCTCTGAATTCACGAAGCGACGCCGCTGACTGGGTTCTTTCACCCGCATGCACCCGTGCGAGATTATCCGAAATACTTTCCAGTGAGTGTTCACTCAGCCCGATATTGTGGTTTTGCAGGAACGTGTTCACGAATTCCACGCCCTTAGGATAAATGGAATCCTCGCTATAGTTTTTCGGGATACGTGACCCTAAAAGCTTTCTGCGCACCATGCCCGGATTTTCAGCCATCGCCGGATCAGGAAGAGGCATAATCTCCTGAGCGCCAGAGGGGAGTTGAATTTCAGGCGGTGCGATGCTTTGTGCAGAACCCGCTTCCGGGGCTGCTTCCTGGAAAGACCGCAGGGCTGAGGACTTGGTTTTCTTAAGTATACTTTCCGAAACCTGAGTGGCACTGGTACTGGCAGATTCCGCCTCCAGGGCACTCATGCTGGCTTCCTGGCGGACGACTTTGGGTACGGCGTTGAGTTCCTCTACGGAATCGAGAACCGTATTCACCGCCGTGAGTATTTTCCTGAAGAGTGCATGCCCGCTCGGATCCACGTTATTGACCGGATCCGCTTCGCAATAGACATAGGCATTGATCCCGCCTTTACCAAAGGGGCTGAGGCTGTCAGGGCAGGTAAAGCGCATTAATACCGGGCTGTAAGCGCGATAACCATTCCCTAAATGGCTGCTGCCGGTCAGCGGGTCATGACGTTCACCATTAAAGCCCGGCGTAGTCTCGAGCAGATTATTGGTGCTGCCTGAGGGGCCATAATGGAAAGTCTGTCGGGCTTTTCCGTCAGTCGTTAATAACGTGCATCCGGTCGGGCTGGTGCCTGTAAGTTTTAATGACATGTCGATATTCCTTTAAAGAAAATGAACGGGCTACTCCTCCTGCCACCAGGCTGGGGTCATAGCCCAGGAGTGACGCAGAATCATTGCGCCTGCGCTGCATTTTTAAAGTGAGCTGATTTGTAGGACTTCTGATGCAGGTCGCGGTTATTCATGCCAAAAATTCCCGCCGCCTTAATCATCCCGTTATGGCTGTCATTTTCGGCTGAACTTTCAGATGACGCCGTCTGATTAATTCCCTGCGCGTCAGTCTTTGTCTGCAACCGGGAAGGGTGGTATCCCATGGACTGAAGATAAGTGTTCCGCGCAGGCGTGCCCTGTATGCCGGTCGATTTACGTACATCGGGTGTCTGAACTGAACGGGAGGCCCGGTTAGTGTTGAGCATCAGTCTTGAACCACTCACATTCATGTCCGTGAGATAAAGGGAAGGCTCCACGGCTGGCGAATAGGCATTCTGCGCAGCCATGGCCTGTTCCAGCGCATAATGTGTAGAGACGGACATTTCCGCCGTGACGGTTTTGGCATTTTCGGCCAGTTTTCTGCCTAGTTTGGTGTAGAAAGAGGCGGCGATGCCTCCGTATTCCACACTCAGCCCTATCGCCACTTCGGCCACCGTAACTGACGATGTTTGAATTGCCGTACCTATCGCGGCATTGACAACCCCCAGCGTTGCCGCGCCCTGCAATCCTGATAATCCCGCGGTGCTTCCGGCTACGGCGACAGCGCTGGCCACTTCTGCACCCGCTCCTACGGCAGTACCCACTCCCGCGAAAGCCGCTGAGGTTGAAGCCGTTGCCGTGGCGGCTGCGAATTCTGCTGTCGTCATGGCCGCACCTGTCCCGACGGCTGCACCCGCCGCCGCACCCGCTTCAGCACCGGCCGTCAATCCTGCTGCCGCGCCTGTGATGGCAGCGCCTACGGTTTGAATGGCAGAGGCAGCAAGCGAGGAGAATAAAGACGCGAAGAAGGTGATCAGGAAAAAGTGTCCTGACGGGTCAGTGTGGTTAATGGGATCGGATCCGCAATACACATAAGGGTTGATCCCGCCTTTCCCAAAGGGGCTTAAACTGTCCGGGCAGGTAAAACGCATCAGCACAGGACTGTACGCGCGGTAGCCGTTTCCCAGATGATTCACGGCGGTGAGGGGATCATGACGCTGACCGTTAAAACCCGGCAGCTCCGCGTCTGTTTCGCTGGCCGTGCCCCAGGGTGAATAATTAAAGCGGGTGGTTTTCCCCTGCTGTAACGCGCATAAGGGCGTACCGCTGAGGAAATTACCTGTTAATTTCAACATTGTGTTCTTCCTTAATAAAATCTGTGTGGCGCACCCGTCATGTGCCGGGTGCGTGAGAAACACTCAGAAAAGCCTGCGGGAACCCCGCTGGTTGAGTCCTTAACTGGTGAAGCCGTCTTCGCTGACTGCCGCACTGCCGCTGTTTCCCGGAATAAATCGGGTGATTTTCTGGGTTTTGCTGCATGCCTCATTGACCAGACGTTCGCCGGTATAGAACAACTGGCGGTCATCACCGGTCAGCGACTGCATGACCAGCTTATTCAGCGCATCGTAGTGGTAAGTGCTGAGCGGCTTGTTACTGGCATCACAGATGCGGGTCAGACGCCCAAGGGCGTCGTAACTGAGCATCCGGCCCGCTTCGTCCCGTGTCATGCGGCCGTTGGCGTCGTATTGCAGAACAATGTGCGCCGGATAACAGGCCGTCAGTGAATGCTTCACTTCTGTCAGCTGGGTAGGATCCTGAGAATTGGTAAAGAGGAAGGTGGCAGTATCGGTGCCGCCGCCCGCAATCACCGTCACGCACCGGGTGATGTTGCTCAGTGCATCGAGGGTGAAGGTCTGTGATTTTACCGGCTGGCCATAGCCGTCAACCGTCGGCTCACTGCCACTGCATTCGTATTTAATCAACCGGTTACGGACATCATAGGTGAACGTCTCCGAGCGGATGACGGTGCTGGCGTCAGAAACCTGACGCGTCGCGATCAGATCACTGGCGGTAAAGGTTTGCACGATGCTCAGCGCACTGGCATCGGAAGGCGAAATCACCCGTTTAATTTCACGGTTAAAATCATCCCAGGTCAGTGTAGTCAGCAGACGGGTGCCGTCTTTCGCGAGTGCATTCTGCGAACTGACGCGGCCAGCGGCGTCATAAGCGATACTCACGGTCACTTGCGGATCGCTGATGGTGATCACCCGGCCATAATCGTCGTAATCCAGCGTTTGTTCGTTGCCTGCCACATCAATGTATTTGAGCGGCTGACCTTGCAGGGTCCAGGCGTAGCCTGCCGTGCGGGTCTGTTTGCCCGGCATAAAGAACGTTTCCTGCTGCAATTCACCGGTTGGCCACCAGCTCATGGTTTTGCTGCGGCCATTGGCTTCATGCGCCTCGAGCATTTTTCCCGTCTGCGTGGCGTAAATAAAGCGCTGATCGACATCGCCGCTGCTGCTTTTCACCGACGCCACGGCATCATCAAGCTCGGCAATGTAGGCATAATTGAGCTGATTTTTCATGTTGTCGCGCACGGTCGCAGGGGAGGCGCATGCCCCTGAGTAGGTGTAAGTCTGGGTGCGGCCACCGCTGACGCTGGTGGTCAGACGGCCCAGGCCATCAAAGGTTTGAGTGCCCAGCAGCAGGGCATTGCCACCTTTCGGTGTGACGCTCACCGAGGTGATCAGTTTGTCGGTCGAGTTCGGATCGTAGGTTTTTGTCACCACGGTGCCATCCGGTAATGTCTGGGTGAGCATGCGGCCAAAGACATCCCAGGTGTAATGCGTCACATTATTCTGCGGATCAACGTGTTCACGCACGCGTCCAAGCCCGTCGTGGCGCAGTTGCTGTGTGGACATCTGCACGCCAGCGGCAGTCACTTTGGTGATTTTGTCAGCCAGGTTCTGCTTGTTATACAGCGTGTTCTGAGAAGCCAGTTTCAGCGTACTGCCACGGGTGACCTGTAGCTGTTCGATTTTTTCACGGGTAATCGGGTCGAATTGTTGCTGTTGTTGCTGGCCGGAACTCAGCACTTTCATGTAGTTCTGGCCCCAGCTGTCAAACAGGACATTTTGCGCAATCAGCATTTTCGAACTGGTGTCGCCTGGGGTTTTGTAATCGGTGTCCTGCGTTTTAATCAGACGGCTGGAAGCATCATAAAGATGCTCTTTGATCTGATAGAAGGTACCGGCGCTTTTGTCTTTGTCGTTCAGCCATTCGGTAAGAACACGGCCCATGCGGTCGAAGTGTTTGCGGTGCGCGTTCCCTTCATTATCGGTGTAGGTGGTGGTGATTTCGCTGGCCTGGCCGCCGCTGGTTTTCATCGCATAAGCGATTTTTAACTCATTACTAAAGCCGTTATCCGGATTGATGACGCGGCGGACGAGGCGTCCGAGTGAATCGTAGTTCAGCGCGGTTTTTACGCCTTGTGAATTGATAAATGCCCGCAATTTATTGGTGAAACGCGAATGCTCGCGCTGAGTGGTTTGCGTGGTGGCGTCATGGCCGGTAAAAGTGCGGGTGTGGATCAGTGATTCGCCGGATTTTACGTAGGTGAACGCGTTTTCAGACGTCGTTTGCACCCTGTTGCCCACGCGTACCCGGGCCTTTTGAATTCGGCCATAGCTGACTTTATCCGACGCGGTGGCGTGATAGCTTATCTCGCGCACCAGTTGGCTCACGCCGTCGTTCAGGCGGGTCATTTTCACCGGGACAATATGGAAAGCCGCGCTGGTGCGATCGAGGGTCGCCAGCTTGTCGAATTTGCTATAGGTCAGTTCAACCGGCGCGTCAAAGCTGGTGGGTGCGGGCGTGACCTTGCGGCTTTTCTCAAAGCGCACAAAACCGTGCGGACAGGCAGGGCAGCCGGTATCCGCCGTGGTTTGCGATTCGCCCGAGGCAGGGTAATAAACGATTTCGGTCAGCGCGCCGCCGGGATCAACCTGTCTGGTCAGATTGCCGCTGGTGTCATATTCGGTGGTGGTGGTTTCCGAATATTTTTTGGCGCCGCTGTTAATCCAGGTAATGGCCTGTTTTTTCAAACATTGCAGTTGCACGGGCTGCATGTCGAACGATTTGCCGGCGTCTTCGTAGTAGGTCATGGCGGTTTGTTTGTTGTCGCCGCCCTGTTTTTCTTCCGATAACGTCATCAGGTGGTAGTGGTTGTAGACGCGGCGGGTGGAAAGTGCGTTTGGCGAGGTGTTATCCACGACCTTTTCAGTGCTTTCATACACATAACTGCCCGGCAATGAATAGGTGTAATCGCTGTCTGCATTCCAGGCGGTGCTGCCGCCATAGCCAAGATAGTTATTGCTGCTGTAGGTATAGGTACGCACCAGATCTGGCTGGCCCATACCCGGTTGGATGGTGTAACTGACCACGGCGGGCAGCGCTTTCTGGCCGGAAGAGGCCGGGAATTTCATCAGATCCTTCTGGTACACCACCGATTTTTTCAGCCCCAGCGGCGTGGTCATGCCGGTCAGGATCTGGCTGTTCATCAGTCCTGCGGTATAAGCAAGGTTCCAGGTTAAGGTGATGTCGGCACTGGAATGGCTGAGGGCGGTGAGGAAATTATTCTGTGTGGTCAGCGTGATGTCATATTTTTCGCTGTTGTTTGGCGTGAAATGGAAAACCGTGTTGGCCAGATAGTCAACGGCGCAGTGAACGTCATTGTCCATATCCACGACTTTTGTCAGGCGTGGCGTGCCGTGTGTGCCATCCCAGGTAAGCGTGAGATAATGTCCAAAAGCACCAATGATTTTTACCGGCAAATAGAGATTCTGGCACACCAGCCCCAGCACTTCGGTAATGCCACTTTTATGCACCACCTGATAACCCGAAGACGTTTTCGTCATGACAAAGGTTTTCAGTTTCATCTGGCGCACGCTTAACGTATTGCCATTTTCATTGATCACATAATGTTCACCGGTATTCAGCGTCACGCGTTTCTTCTGACTGTCATACATCGTCATGCCGGTCGTAAAACCCTTACCAAAACCGATATTGGTTTCTGATGTGGGGGAATAGCTGATGGTAAAGGGAATTTCAGGTCCGTTGCCGTTATTACCGACAATGTTTCCCAGACTCAGGCTTGCACTGTAAAGGCCAGTGCGTGGATCCACTTCATCATTCACTGAACTCATAAAGTTCTTCGTCTGTGTATAATAATTTTCACTCATGATTCATTCCTTTTTTTCATATAACGTCATTGTAAAAACAGCTATCCGTCAGGAATTCGCCCTGTTTCTCGTCATTAAACTGCGTTGTGACTAAATGACAGGGTAATAGTTTCGGCGTATAAATCATGTCATTGCTTCTCATTTTGTTTTTAATCCGTTTCGACAATAATTGTGAAGCGTGAAGTGATATAAAAAAATATCAGAAAGAAGGGCTTTGATACGCAATGAGTTGTTCATCCCTGCTGTTTCGCTATTGTTTTTCCCGTCGCCACTCCTATCGGTGGCGCGTCATTTAATTAATAAGGATAATGATTATGTCTGACACAGAGAGCAACAATGGATTTAGCAACGACGTATTGGATAATAGCAACCGCATATTGGATGGCTATGACTTAGCCAGCAGTGTGTGGGCCAACTTTGATCACTTCGAAAAGCTGGAGCTTTTCTTAAAATATAACGATGAACAAAACGGGCTCATCAATTATAATCTGAAAAATAAGACACAACTGACGGTTAAAGTCAGAGCTCGTGCTGTTGATAAAAACGGGAAAATCTTACCCCTCACCGTCGCTGATTTAAAAAGCGTTGCCTGTCTGTGTGTGTATGAATCAGACAGTAGTTTCTATCAGAATAATGGTTCGTGGAAGCTTTACCAGAAAAGCGATGGCTCTGATTACCAGCCAGTATTAACAGAGAAAGTATCGAATCAAAATACCTATGATATTTACGGGGTAGGTAAAGAAACCGGCGATGCAGAATGCGAACTCTATATTGCGCCTAATGGCACCGCCTTTGACCTGGTGAATATTGCCGTCCATCTGGATATCCCGGGGCACGGACGTTCGGGCACGGCGAAAGGCAAAGCCACTGGCGCTTATCCCGAGTGTTATATCTCTGTCAGAGGGATAACCAGCGTATGGGATGTCTGCGAGAGTATCTCGAGCCTCGCAATTTCCTATGCGGAAAGCACCAATTCAAAATCTACGCTGTATGCCAACGGTCGCAACCAGGCTCCGGCGAAAATTTCAGTCTCTGCGGTGGATGCCCAGGGGCATTACCTTAATCTGATGGTCAGTGATTTTATTACCGAGTATAAGAAACAGTATTCAACTCCACGCCTCGAACTGATTAACACGCACAATAATGATGATGTGCTGGTTTTTAATGGGACAAAAGGAGTGTGCTATACCTTTACCGCCAATGAATGGAATAATCCGGTTAATTATGCTTCCGGTCCCCGTGTCATTGCGTCAGCGGATAACGGTATTTGTGATATACCGGTTTATATTTACAGCCATACTGCCAGCGCAGGAAAAGATATTTCTGTGCGTCTGAATATCCCGGATGTTGCCTGTATCACTACCGCGCTGACCTCGACAGGGCAATGGTCATCTTATGCCTCGTCTAAAGTCACATTGACATTTTTAGCAAAAATTGATTATTCAGATGTTTCAAAGCTGACGATTGTTGAGAAAGGCTGGAGTACGCTCTGTGACACCGTGCATATTACTTATCATGCCAATAACTGGGGTGGGTCAAGTCATTCGCAAAGTAATGCGGTTGTCAGGAGTAAACAGGTTTTAATTAAGCCTGATGTCGGAAATTCTGAGGTTAAACTCCTGAATGAAAAAACCGCTGTTCTTAACCGAACGCATTGTGCGCCATACAACACAAAAGAGAAAATCGGGATGTACGGTTATAGCTCAGCACATTCAGCAGATACTTATGTACAGTCACTTCTTGATTATACGCCAGAGCACGGCGGGCATATTGTTGCCTGGGGCGTGGAAGTTCCACCTGACATGAAGAAATTCGGTTTTGTGTTTACTTCAGGGCATGATTGTCAGGATGAGACAAATTATGAGCCGTATGCATACCACTACATGCTGGATATAAACGAAAACTGCGGGAAAAGATCCTGGATCGTTTCACCGGCCAGCGTCGAAGGCGTGGTCACGCTTCATGCATTGGAAGCGTCTCACAGTATCGACAATTATTGTCACCACTTGCCGGCATGGACACCCAAAATCAATCCGGTAAAAGTCACGGTCTGGGATAATTTCGGTAACACCGGTACCTTCCAAATCTCCTGGGATCAGCGCACCTATACGCCGACGATTTCCGGTTAATCAGGCACTTTATTCCTTCCTCAAATTGCCCTGGCACATTGTGTCAGGGTTTTTTATCCCTACATTCCTTCCGTCTATTTCCTGTACAGATCACACTTCTTCCTGCTTTCGTGAAAATGCTCACATTCCCCCGTGCGGATGCACAAACATACGGCAAAATTTTCGGCTTTTAGCCGTGGAAATGTGCAAAAAAAGTGGCTAACTTCAATTATGAAACGCTATTTTATTAATGTTGGATTGCGGTTTTAACGAAGTGTGAGTGCGCTCACAAAGCCGATGGAACGCGCAATTTGGAGCGCCCTGACGGGTGTTAACTCTCTCAGTAATGGCAGGTATCGCTGTGAAAATACGTTCTGTTGAAGTTTCTGTTTTTACTTATCCGACTCGCCGTGTTTCCGACAGCGCGGGTCATTCGCATCCGGGTGAAGAAAGTCTGGCAAAAATGGCGATGTTAACCATCACCACCGATGAAGGCGATTGCGGGTATTCCTTCGCGCCGCCGGAAGTGGTGCGTCCGCACGTCGTGAACGCCTTTTTCAGAAAAGTGCTGATCGGTCAGAACCCGTTTGACCGCGAACGCCTGTGGCAGGATCTGGTGCACTGGCAGCGCGGCAGTGCGCATCAGCTGACCGAACGGGCGCTGTCGTTTGTCGAGCAGGCGCTGTGGGATCTGATTGGCCGCAAACTGAAGATGCCGGTGCACAAACTGCTGGGCGGCTTTCGCGAGAAAGTGCCGGCATACGGCAGCACCATGTGCGGCGATGAGCTGAAGGGCGGGTTATCGACGCCGGATGAATTCGGCCAGTTTGCCGAAAAACTGGTGGCGCGCGGGTATCAGGCCATCAAGCTGCACACCTGGATGCCGCCGGTGGCGTTTGCGCCAGACCCGAAAATGGACATCAAAGCCTGCGCCGCCGTGCGTGAAGCGGTGGGGCCGGATATCGAGCTGATGCTCGACGGTTATCACTGGTACAGCCGCAGTCAGGCGCTGACCATCGGCAAGGCGCTGGAAAAACTCAACTTCGCGTGGTTCGAAGAACCAATGGAAGAAGAGAGCATGGCGTCTTACGCGTGGCTGGCGGAAAACCTTTCCATCGATGTGATCGGGCCGGAAAGTCTCGGCGGCAAACATCACAGCCGTGCGGACTGGGTGAAAGCCGGCGCCTGCGACATTTTACGCGCCGGAGCCAACGGCGTGGGCGGCATCTCGCCGTGCATGAAAGTCGCCAGCCTGGCCGAAGCCTTCGGTATGGACTGCGAAGTGCACGGCAACGGCGCGGCCAGCCTGGCCGTGGTCGGCGCTATCCGCAACTGTCGCTGGTACGAACGCGGCCTGCTGCACCCGTTCCTTGAATATGACGAACCTGCTGCGTACCTCAACAGCATCGTTGACCCGATGGATGAACAGGGTTTTGTTCATCTTTCTGACCGCCCTGGCCTCGGAGAGGACATCAATTTTGATTACATAGAAACCCATACCGTCAGCCGAGACTGACCTGCGGGCAGAAAAAATAATAAACCTCTGACTCTACCCGGAAGGTACATCATGAACACAGGCACACCCTTCGGGGCGTGGATCCTCGCGCTCCTGCTTACGGTCAGTGGCGGGGCGGTGCAGGCGAAAACGCCGCCCGACCAGCTGCTTATCGGTATGAACATGAACAACCTGCTGACGCTCGATCCGGCCGCGATGACCGGCAACGATATCGTCGGCATTGTGGTGAATCTCTATGACCCCCTCATTGAGCTCGATCCGCAGGAACTGACGAATGTCCGCCCGGCGCTGGCGACCTCATGGGAGGTCAACGACGCCCGTAATCTGATCACATTCCATCTGCGCGAAGGCGTGACATTCCACTCGGGCAATCCGGTCACCGCAGACGATGTGGTGTGGTCGATGCGCCGGATCCTGCATCTGAATCTGGCGCAGGCATCGGTGTGGAAATCTTACGGTTTCACCAAAAAGAATGTCGATGAGATGGTGCGCACGCCGTCACCGGGTATTGTCGAAATTCAACTGCCAAAACCTAACGATCCGAAACTGGTGATTTACTCGCTGGCCGCGCTCGGCAGCGTAGTGGCGTTAGACCGCAAAACCGTGCAGGCGCATGAAGTGAATGGCGACTGGGGTAACCGCTGGCTGACCACCAACGAAGCCGGTTCAGGACCGTTTCGCCTCGACAGCTGGCAGGCGAAAGACGTGCTGAACATGAGCCGTAATCCGCAGTACTGGCGCGGTGAACCTAAATTGTCGCGCGTGGTGTTCCGTCACTTTCAGGAATCCCAGACCCTGCGTCTGATGATTGAAAAAGGCGATCTGGATATTGCCAATAATATGGCGGTGTCCGATGTGACTGCCCTGAGCCACGATCCGGCAATGACCGTCGATACGGTGAAAAAAGGCACTATTTATTACGTGGCGATGAGCATGAAAGAGCCGCATTTCGCTAACCCGAAAGTGCGCGAAGCGGTGCGCTATCTGATTGATTATCAGGGTATCGGCAAGGCGCTGATGAACGGTTATGGCATTGTGCATCAGCGTCCGATTCAGGTCGGTATGCCTGCCACGCTGCCGGACCCCGGCTATACGCTGGACATTCCGCGCGCCAAAACCCTGCTGGCAGAGGCCGGTTATCCTGACGGTTTTGATACCACGCTGCGGGTGCTGGCCGATCAGCCGTTCCTCAATATCGCGATTGCGGTGCAGTCCACGCTGATGCAGGCGGGCATTCGCGCCAAAATCGTCACCGGTACCGGCAACCAGATTTACGGTGCGATGCGTGAACGCAAATTCGACATGCTGGTCGGGCGCGGCGGCAGCGGCGTGGAACCGCACCCGCACTCCAGCCTGCGCGCACTGGTGTATAACCCGGACAACAACGATGCGGCGCGGCTGACCAATTTTCAGGGCTGGCGCACCGGTTTTTATGACAAACAGCTCAACACGGATATCGATCAGGCGCTGCTTGAGCGGGATCCGGAAAAGCAGAAACAGGATTACTTCGCCATTCAGGAACGCTACGACGCGCTGATCCCGGCGCTGGTGCCCCTCTCACAAATGGTCGATTCCATCGTGGTGCGTAAGGACGTCAAAAACTATTTGCCGCATCCTTCTGCCACCACGTTCCTGCGTGACGTCTACAAAGACGATACCGCCGACGCTCAGCCAACCGGAGGTAAAGGGTTATGACCATGCAAATTCCGGCTCCTGCTACTAAGCAAACTGCACGAATGTCGTTCCCCGCCGGGCGAATTGGCAAACGTCTGGTGCAGGTAGCGGTGACGCTGTTTGGCCTGCTGCTGCTGACGTTTTTTATTGGCCGCGTCATGCCGGTGGATCCGGTGCTGGCGATTGTCGGCCCGGATGCCGACCACAGCACCTATCAGCAGGTTTACCATCAGCTCGGCTTTGATAAACCGCTGTGGACACAGTTCGGCATCTATCTTTCCGGGCTGGCGCACGGTGATTTTGGTAACGCGCTGCTGACCGGTAAACCGGTAACGCAGGACATTCTGCGGGTGTTCCCTGCCACCATGGAGCTGGCGACGCTGGCGATCATCCTCGGCGCAGGCGTCGGCATTCCGTTAGGCGTGCTGGCAGCGGCGAAACGCAACAGCGTGGCGGATTACGTGGTGCGTATCATCAGTCTGGCCGGTTATTCCACCCCGATATTCTGGGTAGGGATGATGGGATTGCTGGTGTTCTATGCCTGGCTCGGTTGGGTGGGCGGCGCAGGGCGTCTGGATTTCAGTCTCGACGGTCAGGTGACGCGTCACAGCGGTTTTATGCTGATCGACTCAGTGATTGCGGGAAACTGGGAAGTGTTTCGCAACGCGCTTAATCACCTGATCCTGCCTGCCTCGCTGCTCGGTTTCCACTCGCTGGCGTACATCAGCCGCATGACCCGCAGCTTTATGCTGGCGCAGCTTTCACAGGAATTCATCATCACCGCCCGGGTCAAGGGGCTGAGCGAATGGGATGTGCTGTGGAACCACGCATTCCGCAACATTCTGGTTCAGCTTCTGACCGTGGTGGCGCTGGCGTACGGCTCACTGCTGGAAGGCGCGGTGTTGATCGAAACGGTATTTTCCTGGCCGGGCTTCGGTTCGTATCTCACCAGCAGCCTGATGCTGGGTGACATGAACGCGGTGATGGGCTGCGTGCTGGTGGTTGGCATGATTTTTGTGGTGCTGAATCTGCTGTCTGACCTGCTGTATCAGGTCTTTGACCCGAGGACAAAAGTATGACCCTTTCCCTCGATTCTGTAACGCTCAGCGCGGGCGATGAAAAACGTCAGCGCGTGAAACGTGCGTTTGGCCGGGTAGGCCATTTTCTGTGGCAGATGGCGTGCAATCCGCTGACAGCCATTGGTGGCGCGATTGTGCTGGTGCTGATGATTGTGGCGATTTTCGCCCCGTGGATCGCCCCGTTCCACCCGCTGGTGCAGGATTTAAATAACGCGCTCAGCCCGCCGTCGGCGGCGCACTGGTTCGGCACCGACGAGTTTGGCCGCGATATTTTCAGCCGTCTGGTGTATGGCTCGCGCATCACGCTGTACATCGTTCTGCTGGTGTCGGTGACAGTTGGCCCGCTCGGGTTGCTGCTCGGCGTCACTGCCGGTTATTTCGGCGGTAAAACCGACATGGTGCTGATGCGCGTCACCGACATTTTCATCTCCTTCCCGAGTCTGGTGCTGGCGCTGGCATTTGTTGCCGCGCTCGGGCCGGGGCTGGAGCATGTGGTGATCGCCATTACGCTCACTGCCTGGCCGCCGATTGCGCGTCTGGCGCGTGCCGAAACGCTCTCGCTGCGCCAGGCCGATTTTATCTCGGCGGTGCGCCTGCAAGGAGCAAGTCCGGTGCGGGTGCTGTGGCGTCACATCGTGCCGCTGTGCCTGCCGTCGGTGATCATCCGAATCACCATGAACATGGCCGGGATTATCCTGACCGCTGCCGGGCTGGGCTTTCTCGGCCTGGGCGCGCAGCCGCCGGACCCGGAGTGGGGCGCGATGATTTCCAGCGGCCGTACGTACATGATGGAGTGCTGGTGGGTGGCGACCATCCCCGGTCTTGCGATCCTGATTAACAGCCTGGCGTTCAACTTTTTAGGAGATGGCCTACGTGACATCCTTGATCCCCGGAATGACTGACGCTCCGGCGTTACTTGACGTGCGCGATCTGCACGTCAGCTTTGTGAATGGTCGTCAGGTGACGCAGGCGGTGCGCGGCGTTTCTTTCCAGCTCGGGCGGGAAAAACTGGCTATCGTCGGTGAGTCGGGCTCCGGGAAATCCACCGTCGGTCGCGCCTTGCTGCAACTGCACCCCGCAAAAGCGCGGATCACCGCCGGGCGGATGCAGTTCGGTGATGTTGATTTGCTTAACGCCACGCCGAAGCAAATGCGTCAGGTGCGCGGAAAACGCATTTCGATGATTATGCAGGATCCGAAATACTCGCTGAACCCGGTGCTGTGCGTCGGCGACCAGATTGCCGAAGCATGGCGTTCGCACCACACATGTTCCTATCAGGAGGCCAAAAGCAAAGTGCTGAACATGCTCGATGTGGTGCGCATCCGCGAACCCGAACGGGTGTACGGCCTCTATCCGCACGAGATTTCCGGCGGGCAGGGGCAGCGCATCATGATCGCCATGATGCTGATCACCGATCCGGAAATGGTGATTGCCGATGAACCCACCTCAGCACTGGATGTGTCCGTGCGTTTACAGGTGCTGGCGCTGCTCGACGATCTGGTAAAAACGCGCGGTCTGGGGCTGATATTTATCAGTCACGACATCAATCTGGTGCGCAGCTTCTGCGACCGGGTGCTGGTGATGTATGCCGGACGCGTGGTCGAATCTATTGCTGCCACCGATCTGGATAACGCGCAGCATCCCTACACGCGCGGCCTGCTCAATGCGTTGCCGGACATGGATAACCGCCGTTATCCGCTGCCGGTGATGCAACGTCAGGCCAGCTGGCTGACTGACTAAGGAGCCAACATGACAGCGAAAACCATGATTGACGTGCGTAACCTGAACCTGACGTTTGGCGAAGGGGCGAAAACCACGCAGGTGCTGACAGAGGTGAATATTGCCGTGCGCGAAGGCGAGATTTTCGGGCTGGTGGGGGAATCCGGATCGGGTAAAACCACGGTGCTGAAATGTCTGGCAGGGCTGTTTACCCACTGGAAGGGTGAACTGGAAATCGACGGCCAGCAGCTTGAACACCGGATTGGCCGTGACCGCTGCCGGCTGGTGCAGATGGTGTTTCAGGATCCCTACGGTTCGCTGCATCCGCGCCACACCATCGGCGATATTCTGGAGGAGCCGTTGCAAATCCACCGTATTGACCAGCGGGATCAGCGGATCAATTCCATTCTGGAGAAAGTCGGCCTGAACCGGGCGTTTCGCAGCCGCTATCCGCATCAGCTTTCCGGCGGCCAGCGCCAGCGCGTGGCCATTGCGCGTGCGCTGATCCTCAAACCGCGCGTGCTGTTGCTCGACGAACCGACGTCTGCGCTGGATGTGTCAGTGCAGGCAGAAATTCTCAATTTGCTGTTCGATCTTCAAAAAGAGGAAGGGCTGACGTATCTGATGGTGACGCACGATTTAGGCGTTATCGCCCATCTGTGCCAGCGTGTCGCGGTGATGAAATTCGGCAGGATCCTCGAGACGCTGGAAACGGATGCGCTGCTGCGCGGAGATATTCGTGATGATTACACCCGCGTGCTGGTGGATGCCAGCCGGGATTACAGCCGGGAAATGGCGGCGAAAGTGATGTTGTAAGGGGCGCGTGTGCTGTCGTTCCGGTCTGAATGCCGGAACGACAGAGAAAGTCATGAGGTTATTTTTGCAATGATTTTTCTGGCTGGCGCAGTGCGGTCATCACGTCAGCAATACAGCGGTCAACTAGCATTTCTACGGCATCACTGCGCGACGTCTCCACCAGCATCGCCAGGCGGTCGATTTTTCTCACCACCGACATGCGCAATGACAGCGACACTGTCTTTTTCTTTTCTTTATCCAGCGAGACGTGGCTGACCTGCTCTTCGGTTTTGAGATCGCCACTGGAATGTAAGGCCTGAACCATCTGACGCAGGGTCTTTTTATCCAGCGAGCCCGCGTCGGTCATCTGATAAGAGTGCGTGGCTTTGCTGTATTTGATCTCAGCAGAATAGGTTTCGCGTAATTCCTTTAACGCCCGCGTCAATGTCGGTTCTGAACAGGCAAGCCGGGTGATGACTTTTGTCGCCGACACCGGTTGCCCGGTACCGAGCAATTGCGCCAGTCGGAAAATACGTGCTTGTCGTGTGCTGAGTTGCATGGTTAGTCGTTGCCTGTCGTCGTGTTATGGGCGATGGTGCATAGAAAATGTCAGTACACATCCTGTATCTCCTTCCCGTGGTTCTTCCTTTCCTTGGCGCCTGCAGGGCCAAAAATCCTATCAGGTCTTTCCTCAACATCAGCTAAATCAATCTGTCGCAATGGTGTTAGTTCAGCTGGTTGGCCGTGAAAAATCTGACGCCGTCCTGTGTCTCTTCCTGCGCAATGCCGTAAATCTGTGCCTGTTCAAGCACGCGTGCGGCCCAGCGACGGTGAGTCGCGGGTTCACACATTGCGCCCTGTGATTTAAACACGGCCTGACTGGAGTTAAGAATCCGCAAAGCATCGGCGTGATCGGCGGATGTCACCATCAGCGCACGCTCAATTTTGGCGATCTGATTCGGATGAATGGCCGTTTTTCCCACCAGACCGTGCGCCATGTCCAGCGCCAGTTCTTTTTCCATCACGTCGTGATCGTCAATATGTTCGCAAACCGGCGATGTCAGGGCGAAATCCCGTGAGCCGAATACGGCGACCAACATCTTGATCACGTAACCCATCGGGCTGTCGTACAGCGTCAGGTTGCGCGGACGGCGCAGCGAAATCACGTTCATCAGGTCATTGCCGCCAATACGCAGGGCGATAATGCGTGAGTGACATGGATGGGCGAGCAGTTCGACGGCGAGTTTGCGCATTTCAGTGACGTCAAAAACTTCTTCCGTTTCCAGCGTTGGCATCATGCACAGGTGAGTATCTTTCATGATGTCCCACCATACCGGCAGAGACTCCAGCGTGAACTTCGGCAACACCAGCCCGTCAACCGGCGTGAGATCTTCCGTTGCGGTCAGGAATTTGCCCATTCCGGGATGACGCGGACGGATAAACACCAGCGGCCAGTCAGCGCCCAAACCCGCATCCTTGGCGGCTTTCAGCGCGTTCAGCACCTGCTTCAGATTTTGCAGCGCGGCGGGAACGTCGGCGTCGCTGACCGCATCTTCCAGACAGATGACGATCGAGCGCAGCCCGTCAATTTCGTTGTGCAGAATACTGCCCGCGATGTCGTTGCGGGTGGCGGGCATGTAAAGCGTGGCGCCCAGCCGGTATGGCGATAGTCTCTTTGTCATCAGTGAACCTTTTTAATAATGGTGACGGCACGGTATTGGCCGATGCGGTCACCGACTTCAGTGATGGTGATGTTTTTTTCACGGGCGAGATAGACCAGCAGGGCGACGTCCGGATCGTTCACCGAACGCACCAGAACGTGTTCCGGCACGCGACGCAAAACGGCGCGGGTGGCCTCGGCAATGCCCGGTTTAATCCGGTTAATGCTGGAAATGTCATATTCGGCGGCCAGTGAGGAAATCACCTGCTCGCTGCGTATTTTCAGATGCACATACTCCTGCGGCACCCACGGGCTGGCCGGAATGGCCGCGAGATCCAGCGAGCGGCGACACCCGGCCACGGTATCCACCAGCAGGCGGCTGCACTCAAATTCGCTCAGGTGATCGCACTTCACACAGCCGTGCAAACCTTCTGCAGACCAGATCGATCGTGAAATCAGACCGGAAACCGGCGCACCCATGATGCCAAACGGGATCAGCCAGTCGTCGTCGCTGGCAGCCAGCCAGGAAACGCCGCACGGGTCGGCCAGCACCACGAGACGCGGATCCTGTGGATAGCCCGCACGATTTTCCAGCGAACGTCTCAGCTGACCGGTGATCGCGCCTTTTCCGGTCCAGCCATCGACAAACACGATGCCTTCGGTGCCATGTTGCGCTTCGATCCAGTCCATTGCCGTGTCGTCAATGCCACGGTCACGGATGATACTCACGCCGTAGTGGTGAGATGTTTTACCCATCTCCCGCAACGCCTGATGCAGCATCACGCCCAATGGCACACCGGCGCGCACTAGGCTGACGAGGATGACCGGTGTCTCGCCAAAGCGGTCAGCCAGCGCCTTCGCCAGCATCACCACTTCTTTCGCCAGACGTTCTGCGCCTTGTTCCAGCGCACGGGCAAACAAGTCCAGATGCCAGGCGGTCGGCTCAGGTTCCTGACTCAGCATCTCGGAATAATGCTTTTCACCGGACTGGATCAGCTGCTCTTTTTGCTCGACCGGCGTCATTTCCATTTCCACCGGCTTTAACAGAAAGTGCACGTCCTCTGGCAGGTATGAGCCTGAAAAAGGGATAAAAGGCTGCATGTTATTTCTCTCCGAAAATGTGCTGGTTGATGTGTTCAGCAAACTGACTCTGCTGTGGCATGCCAAACCAGTTACACAGTTTCATAAAACGGTGATCGCTCAGGCTGTCGCCCAGACCGATGACCGGGAACACGCCGCGCTCCGCCCGCAATTTCTTCAGTAAGTATTGCGTGGCGAGGCCTTTTTCAACCGGCAGCGGCAGCCAGGCAATGTTGTTACTGTTGCGATGAATATAAAAACCTTCGGCAGGGAACAGGGCTTCGATCTCTTCGCCGAGGGTATAGAGTTCGTCGAGGCGGGTGCTGTCAGTGTGCTTCATCACCAGATAGATCGGGGTGTCGCCGTATTCATAATTAATACGCGCCCAGCCGTTGATCTTGCGCTCCGCCATCAGCGCCGTGATGCCCTGCTGCATGTTCAGCAGACGCTCACGAAAAGGTGCCAGGCTGTCGAGAATATGGGCTTTCCACTCTGCATCCGGTTCACCCTGGGGCGTCAGAATGACCGCGCCGTGAGTGGCGATCGCCCAGGAGTTGAAAGGAATGGTCACGCGGCTTATCTCTTCGGTACCGCGGGCGGTGACCGGAATAAAGTCAGCGTTTTCAAGCAGCCAGTCCACCAGCATAGATTGTTCTTCGGTCATAAAGCTGCGCGCAGACATCGAGCGGTCTAAAGCCCCCGGACGGAAAGGCTCGAGGTCCAGTTCATCGACCATCTTACGGCGCGTCTGAAACAGAGTATCGTCCAGATCGGAAAGAATGACCGGCTTATTCATACACAACAACCTCAACAGTATTCGCCACGTTTTTCAGGGCATCGAGCAGGGAAGGATCAACGCTGTCGGCAGGGGTTTCAATGCACAGCAGAATGCGATCAAAATGCTGATGCGCGACGTTATAAACGAAATTCGGAATGCCCAGACCGTAGTTGTCGGTGAACGCAATGGCGGATTTGATGGCGTAACCGGTAGAAATCGGTGAGCGGGTGGTGCAGCTGAATTTCACGTCAGCCCCGGTTTTCTCCAGACGTTCCGCCAGCAGAAGAGGTTCCCAGACAAATTCCCCCGAACCTAACACCAGCACTTTTTCGCCCACGGCTGCCGTGAGGTGCTTACCCAGGTCACGCGCAGGGATCGCCATGCCCAGACGCCCCCAGCTCTGTTTGCCGGTGATGGCGACGCTGCCGGTGGCGGTCACGTTCACCGCTGGCATTACCGGCACTGGCGCATCGGGTTTCATTTCCCAATGCCAGTCGCCCTGAACCAGCGACACGGGCGTGACCGGCAGCGGGCAATTGGCTTCAATCGCGTTACCGCTCCAGTCTGTCAGTGTGACCGTGACAACACGTTCGAGTTGTGACAGCCCGGCATCCGCGCGCAGCGCTTCCAGCAGATTAATAAAGGTGTTGCCGGTGGTCGCTTCGTCATCGATCAGCACCAGACTGCGGGCATCTCGTACGCGGTCGCGCAACACCGGGTCTGCCGGATGGTAGATCAGGTGGTCTGTGGCATGGCTGTGATTTTCTTTGAATTCACACAGCAGATCGCCCTCAACCGGATGACGTGTTGATGTCAGATACACTGAATTCGCATAGCGGCCTGACGCCTCATCATAAACCCCCGCGCCCAGCCCTACGGCCGTCTCGGCCATGCCGATAAACAGCACCGGCTCTGGCAAATCGGTGGGGATTTGCACGGCCAGCTGGCGGTAAGCGGAACGCATAACTGAAGGAGCAATCGGAATATGACGGCCGAGCACTTTGCTGACGAACAAAAACGCGCGCTTCGGATTGCGGCGTTCAGCGATATCAAATAATGCATCCAGCGAATGTGTGCCGCCGGTCGGGGTCACGGTCAGCGTACCGCCGGAAAGCTCACGGCGATAAACAGAAGTGGCGTGGGACATACTCATGCGTTTCCTTGGCCTGAAGACAGGTTGTCGAGCGAAGTGGTGTAAGGGATGACATCCGTCATAGAACGCACAACCGCAGGAGAGAAGCTCTCCGTGGCCGCGTTCATGGCCTGCGTTTCGTTGAGCAAACCCAGTTTGCGGGCGGCGAACAGGCCGGGCAGATTGACGCCGCTGTGGCGGGTATAACCGACACCGCCGGAGGGCCGCATATTAATTTCCAGCAAAACTGGCTCGCCGTGATCGTTGTTGCGGGTCTGAACATTCACCAGACCGTCGGCCTGCATGACTTCAGCGCAACGCTTGCCCAGTTCGTAGGCTGCACCCGATTGCTCGAGATATTGCAGCGCGCCTTCTTTGCGGCGCGCAACGGCCGCGATGACTTTACCGCGTTCCACCAGCATATCGACCGAATATTCGGGGCCGGGCAGGTAAGGCATTAACACCAGCGGCTCGAAGATTTCCTGCTGTTCCAGGGCGTGCAGATACATATCCGGACGCACTTTGCGGCTGTCAGGATGGGTGAAAGCGGCCATATGGCCCACATTGTCATCAAAACGCCAGAATCCCATGCCATAAATACCGACAACGGGTTTCACGCACAGCATGGTCGCACCGGACCAGGATTCGGCGTTGGTATTGTCAGCCAGATGCCCGCGTAATTCTTCTGCCGATTCAATGCGGATCGACGGCACAACCGGCAGTCCGTGTTGTTGCATGGCAAGGGCGAAATCAACTTTATCGTCGGCCAGTTCAAACATGGCGTTGCTGACAGCGCCGGTGGTCAGCGTGACGCCCGACGCAACAATGTCCGCCCGGTGGGTTTCAAACCACTGGCAATTACGGCCAGTGTGGATGGCATTGACACCGTACTGCGCCACGGTTGCGGTGATAAAGGCCAGACGTTCTTCATCTTCTGCCGGTTCGATGAGCGCGATGTCCGCCAGAGAAAGAATTTCATTTCTGTGATGGCGATGGGAGGCAATGACGGTGACATCTTGATTTGAAGATTTAAAAAAGTCTTTGATGCCCAAAATAATGTCGCGCTGTGACGACAGACCTTCCATTAACCAAATTACGTGACTCATCGGCGTATATATTCCAGAAATGAAGAGGGGAAAAAGAATTATTTGAGAGTCTATGCAGGGATTTTAACCATGTCAATCATAACATGATTCATATCTGGATGTTATCAATTTGTCTTTCGTCATACGTTTTGCTAAGTCTTTTTTCGTCAAAAAACGTAAATTATCAAAAAATAAATAATAAATATCAATTAATTAACTTTTGTTAAGGAAATTAGTGTCAAAATGTAGCTTGTGCAACTACTTCGTCATGATATGATTTTTCAGCACATGGATTTCTGATTCGAAAAAATAATGATTTAACCTATCTCTGAAGGAATAACTAATGGTTTCATTAAGCAAGAACCAAACTGTTTCACTCAGCAAACAAACGTCTTCGTTGAATCAACTCCAATTCGGTTTGGGTTGGGATCCTTTGAAAAAGAAAAAAGGGTTCCTGGGTGGTCTTTTAGGCGGCGGCAGCGATTCAATTGATTTAGACGCGGGATGCGTTCTGTTAGACCGCACTGGCCAGACCATCGACACCATCTGGTTCCGCAAGCTGAAGTCAAGCTGCGGTTCAGTTGTCCATTTGGGTGACAACCTGACCGGTGAAGGCGATGGCGACGACGAAGTGATCACCGTTGACCTGACCCGCCTGCCTTCTCAGGTAGAGTATCTGGCCTTCACGGTGAACAGCTTCCGTGGTCAGACATTTAATGAAGTCGATAACGCATTTTGCCGCGTCGTCGATCAGTCCCGTAAGGAACTGGCCCGTTATCAGCTGACGGAGCAGGGCTCTCACACCGGTATCATTATTGCCTCATTGTCCCGTAACAACGGCGAATGGGACTTCACCGCACACGGTAAAGCCTCCACCGGCCGCACAATTGACGATATGCACGCAGATATCGTGGCAACGGTGGTGCGCTAATGACGATGACGCCGGGGGGCAACGCCTCCATTCCTTCACAGGTATTGACGGTACGCGTGCTCTCTGGCGTCGCGGTCGATGCCTCATCGTTTCGTCTTTATGCTTCAGGCAAAGTGCAGGGCGATCCTGACATGGTGTTTTACGGCCAACCCGTCAATGACGATGCGTCCGTAAAACTGAGCGGCGCAGGCACGGACACCGCCTTTACGGTGGATATCAACCGCCTGCGGCCTGAAGTGCAGAAGCTGGCCTTTACCGCCACCTGCGACGGCAATATGACGCTTTCAGGCCTGAAGCGCCTGACCATTCAGGTGGAGCAAAACGGCAATGTCCTGCTGACCGGTGACGTTGATGTCACAGGCCGTCAGGAAGCCGCGCTGATTTTGGGCGAAATTTACCGCCGCAATGCGGAGTGGAAATTCCGCTTCATTGCTCAGGGCTTTAACGGTGGCCTGAAACCGCTGGCAGAGCACTTCGGGGTAGATATTTCCGATGCTCCGACGCCTGCCCCAGCACCGGCACCGACCCCTGAACCTGCTAAAATTAGCCTGAGCAAAGTGTCGCTGACCAAAGAAAAACCGACGATCAGCCTGGCGAAGCGGGATAACTTTGGCGAAATCAAAATTAACCTTAACTGGAATCAGCAAAGCAGCACCGGTTCCGGCGGCGGGATGTTCGGCGGCATGTTTAACAAATCCAAAGGTATCGATCTGGATTTGGGGGCATTTGTCGAATTGCAGGACGGCACCAAAGGCGTGATTCAGGCACTGGGGAATACCTTTGGTCGTCTGAATGCAGAACCCTATGTTCAGTTGCAAGGCGATGACCGCACCGGTCAGGTGCGTGACGGCGAGTGGCTGCACATTAATGGCCGCGAGTGGAAGAAAATCCGCGAAGTGCTGATCTACGCGTTCATCTATGAAGGCGCAGCGAGCTGGGATAAAACGGACGGAGTGGTCACGATGCACATTCCTGAGCAACCGCCGATCGAAACGCGCTTAACCGAAGGGTCGAACCGCCACAACATGTGTGCGATCGCCCGTCTGGTCAATGACAACGGTGCGATCAAGGTGGAACGTCTGAACCAGTTCTTCAGCGGTCACAAAGATATGGATAACGCGCTCGGCTGGGGCTTTCGCTGGTCTGCTGGCTCTAAGTGACAGTGATTCACCACATAATTTTAATTATCTGAGGGCAGAGAAAATGAGTTTCTTCGACAAAGTGAAAGGCGCCTTTAACAGCGGCCGTGACGAGCTGACTAAACAGGTTGGCCGTTTCAAAAACAAAAAATTCATGCAGGGCACCGTTGCTGTTTGTGCACGCATCGCCGTCTCAAGCAATGGCGTGAGCTCTGAAGAAAAGCAAAAGATGATCGGCTTCCTTCAGGCTTCTCCTGAACTGAAAGTGTTTGAAACCAAAGAAGTCATTGCGTTCTTTAATGAACTGGTGACCAGCTTCAGTTTCGATTACGAAATCGGTAAAGGCGAAACCATGAAATACATTCTGGCGCTGAAAAGCCAACCAGAAGCGGCACAACTGGCCGTTCGCGTCGGTATTGCCGTAGCAAAAAGCGACGGTGATTTCGATCAGGACGAGCAAACCGCCGTACGCGAAATTGCGCTGGCACTGGGCTTCACCCCGGCCGAATTCGGTCTTTAATTTCAACACTCTGGCTTAAGGGCTATTTATGGTATCCACGCATATCGGTTTCCCGGCTGAAACCGTCACGGTATTTGTTGTTCTGGCTATTGGGGCGATTGCTGTCGACCTGTTCATGCATCGTCATGACAAGCCGATTTCGCTGAAAAGTGCTTCGCTCTGGACGGTCTTCTGGATCGTTGTGGCGATGGCTTTTGCCGGTTTCCTCTACATTCATCACGGTTCTGAAGTGGCGAGCCTGTTTATTACCGGTTATGCGCTGGAGAAAGTCCTGTCAGTTGATAACCTGTTTGTCATGATGGCTATCTTCTCGTGGTTTGCCGTACCGGATAATCTGCGTCACCGCGTCCTCTATTGGGGCGTTATCGGGGCGATTGTTTTCCGCGGCATCTTCGTTGCCATCGGGTCGAGCCTGTTAACGCTGGGGCCTTGGGTCGAAATCGTCTTTGCGCTGGTGGTGTTGTGGACGGCAGTCATGATGCTCAAAAGCGGCGGTGATGATGACGAGATCGAAGACTATTCTCAGCACATTGCTTACCGTATGGTAAAACGCTTCTTCCCAATCTGGCCGAAACTGAAAGGACATTCCTTCCTGTTAAGCCAGAAAGAAGTGGACGCTGAACTGGCGAAACCTGAAAACAAAGACATCAAAGTGGGCCGTGTAGGTAAAGCTGCACTTTATGCCACGCCGCTGATGCTGTGTCTGGCCGTGGTGGAATTGTCCGACGTGATGTTCGCGTTTGACTCCGTGCCTGCGGTTATCGCAGTGAGCCGTGAACCGCTGATTGTTTACAGCGCCATGATGTTTGCGATCCTCGGCCTGCGTACCATGTACTTCGTGCTGGAAGCCATGAAACAGTACCTGGCACACCTTGAGAAAGCGGTTATCGTGCTGCTGTTCTTCATCGGTGTGAAACTGGGTCTGAACGCCACCGACCACCTGTGGCATCACGGTTACAATATTTCTGCTAACGCAAGTCTGTTTGTTGTTCTGGGCGTACTGGCTGTGGGTATCATCGTCAGCGTACTGTTCCCGGGCAAATCGGATGCTGAGGAAGGCAAGCAGGGCTAAGCCCTTGCCTTCCCCCTTGAAAATAAACGTTAACAATTGAGGATATAATTATGGGCGTTTCTCTCTCTAAAGGCGGCAATGTTTCTTTAAGCAAAGAGGCACCGACAATGAAAAATGTGCTGATCGGTTTGGGTTGGGATGCCCGCTCAACCGACGGCCAGGATTTCGACCTTGATGCCTCAGCGTTCCTGCTGACCAGCGCCGGCAAAGTGCGCGGCGATACCGACTTCATTTTCTACAACAACCTGAAATCCACCGACGGTTCTGTGCTGCATACCGGCGACAACCGTACCGGTGAAGGCGATGGCGATGATGAAGCCCTGAAAATCAAACTGGATCAGATCCCGGCTGACGTTGATAAAATCGTCTTTGTGGTGACCATCCATGACGCTACTACACGTCGTCAAAGCTTCGGTCAGGTGTCTGGCGCATTCATTCGTTTAGTGAATGACGACAACCAACAGGAAGTCGCGCGTTACGACCTGACAGAAGATGCGTCAACCGAAACGGCCATGCTGTTCGGGGAACTGTATCGCCATAACACCGAGTGGAAATTCCGCGCGGTGGGTCAGGGTTATGCAGGCGGCCTGAGCTCCGTATGCGCACAGTACGGCATCAACGCATCGTAATTTCACACGATTTTTTGAAACCCGGCAGGCGACATACTGTTGCCTGCTGTAATGAACATGACTTATTACAGGAGTTTTAAATGGCAGTTTCTCTGATTAAAGGCGGCAACGTATCCTTAACTAAAGAAGCCCCAACCATGAATGTGGCTATGGTCGGCCTCGGCTGGGATGCACGCGTAACTGATGGCGCTGAGTTTGACCTCGACGCTTCTGTGTTCATGGTCGGTGATGACGGTAAAGTTATTTCCGATGCGAGCTTCATCTTCTTCAACAACAAAACCAGCACCTGTGGTTCCGTGACTCACATGGGCGACAACCGTACTGGCGAAGGCGAAGGCGATGACGAGCAGGTTAAAATCGACCTGTCTAAAATCCCGGCCGAAGTGAAAAAGCTGGTATTCGCCGTGACTATTTATGACGCAGAAGCGCGTAAACAGAACTTCGGTATGGTCAGCAACAGCTTCATGCGCGTATTCAACAACGATAACGGCACTGAAATCGCCCGTTTCGACCTGTCTGAAGATGCGTCCACCGAAACGGCAATGGTGTTCGGCGAACTTTACCGTCACAACGTTGAGTGGAAATTTAAAGCCGTCGGTCAGGGCTTCGCAGGCGGCCTGTCTGCACTGGCCTCTCAGCATGGCGTGAACATCTAAATCACGCATAATTCTGACAGCCCCGTTGGTTTCCATCGGGGCTTTTTTGTATCTGCAGGAAACGCGGCCTGAAGAGCCGGTGTTTCCCCTTAAACAGGATAGCCAAAATGGAATTGCAATCCGGACAGAACATCGCGTTAAACCAGCCTCTCCTCCGTATCACTCTTTCGTACCCCGGAACAGCCGCCTTTCGCAGTGAAATCGATGCTTCAGCCTTTATGTTGTCGGCGCAAAAATAAGGTCAGAGGAGATGCAGATTTCATTTTTTTCAATCAGCCCTCTGCGCCAAATGGCAGCCTGAGCCTCACTTCTTCTGCTGGAAGCAGCCAGTTTTCGCTGGATCTGAGAAAGGTTGATGCTGACATCGTCAAAATTGCTCTCACACTGGTGATTGACGGCCCGGATTCCGTCTCAGGTCTGCAACGGATCCAGATGAATGCGGAAGGTGTGGCGACGTTCGACATTCCTCTCGCCGGGCGGAGTGAAAAAGCGCTTATTGTGACCGAAGTCTATCGGCACAACGGTAACTGGAAACTCAGGGCATCAGGGCAGGGGTTCAACGGGGGGCTGGAACCGCTGGCAGTTCATTTCGGCGTGGATGTGACCTCGCCATCCCCGGCGCCAGCACCAGCACAGACGTCAACGACCGTCAGTCTTGAAAAACGGATACAGGAAAAAGCGCCGCGCCTTATCAGTCTGGCAAAAACCGTCACGGTCAGTCTGGCCAAACATAACCTCCAGTCAGTGAAAGCTAAAGTGGCTTTCGTACTGGATGCCTCCGGTTCTATGACCGGCGAGTTCAAAAAAGGTAACGTGCAGGCTGTGCTGGATCGCATCGCGGTTCTCGCCGTCCAGTTTGATGATGATGGCGACATGGATATGTGGGGATTTGCCGAAAAACACCGCAAATACAAAGATGTAACACTGGATAATCTTGATGGCTATGTCGCTGATATCCAGAACTCAGCAAGGCGCGGGCGGTGGGAGAATTTGCCAGGATTGGGCGGTATCAATAATGAACCACCCGTGCTTGAAGAGATTATCGATACTTTTAAGCACAGTGATTTGCCCGTGTACGTTGTTTTCATTACGGATGGTGGCATCAGTAAAACCAGAGCAATTAAAGAAGCCATTCGCCGCTCAGCGAACTACCCGATTTTCTGGAAGTTTTTGGGTCTTGGTGGCAGCGGCTATGGCATCCTCGAGCAACTGGACACCTTCACGGACCGTCGTATCGACAACACGCATTTTTTCGCGATCGACGATTTCGCCACTATGAGTGATGAACGTCTCTATGACTTGTTACTTGAAGAGTTTAAGGACTGGACCGTAGCCGCACGAAAAGAACGGATTATGCGGTAAATGCGGTGTCCTGAGGGCGGGCTGTTGCACAGAAACGATATCCTCAGCCCCCGTTAAACCTCTTTATAGGATACGGCTGTGAACCGTATCCGATTGACGCGGGCAGTGGATGCGGATAGATTATCAGTATACGGCTATCAGCCGTACCATGAAAAGAGGTCATTATGTCAAAAGTCGCGACATTCCCTGCAGAGGGTCGAAACATCAAAACCGCCAGAGTTGAATTAAAAACCAGCCCGGACCTCAAAGATATGCTGCGTGAAGCAGCCGCCGCCGCAGGGCTGGATTTAAGTGCATTTATCCTAAATGCAGCCATAGAACGTGCTGAGAGCGTATTGGATAATCAGCGTCGAAGGGAACTGACAACGCAGGGTTGGCAGCAGCTCAATGAGCTTCTCGCTGAACCTGCAGCACCAACGTTGGCACTACAGGCATTAATGCGGAGAAAGAAAGATGGCAAACCTAAAGAATGAACATGATGGCCTTATGGTTTGCAGCTACCAGTCTGATATTTCCTATCCAGGTAACAAGCATTTTGACTGCGGCAATATTGTACTGAATGCATACGTTCGCAATTCACTCAAGAAAAGCGTCAGAGACGGAAACGGCGCAGCAAAAGCACTGATAGATACCCAGACAGGTGAGTTGCTTGGGGTGTGTACGTTTTCTGCATACTCTCTTGAGCGGGCGAAATTGGCCGGAGCCGTTGCGGGATCACTGCCTAATGACATCGGGGTTGTACGGCTTAATATGCTTGGCATCGCCAAAAAAGAACAAAACAAAGGTTACGGGCAGGATTTGCTCTACGAATTCTTTCAGCATATTAAAATTATTCATGAAGCCTTACCGATCAAAGGCGTTTATCTGGATGCCGATCCTAACGCCGTCAATTTCTACACGCGATTAGGTTTTGCCGAACTTACTGCACCCCCAAATGCCTTTGGCGCAATACCCATGTTTCTGGGAATTCAGCACATCCTCGCAGCGTAATTTTAACGGTAAGGGTATCGGATATCTTTTTTTGACCCTTTTGCCAGAGTCAGCCCAGGCAGAACACCGTCTTATTAGCGCTGAGTTTTTTAATTTCCTCAGCGCTTTCGCAGTTTTAATTAAAAAATATCAGTGCGGAGTTTCTCATTTTCCACGTATTTATTTTCAGGAATATACAGAAAGTTCGATAAATTATTCACAACGATTTAGAACGTATAACCCAAACCTACACGAAAGCGGGTTTGTCTTTCATCACTGTTACTTCGAACTGAAACATTCCCGACTTCAACAAAAGGGGACCATGCGCCAATAATATAAGCGGTTCTGAAATTGTATTCATAGTTGTATTTGCTGTTATTATAGAGGTCATACTTATCGGCTTTTTTATAAATACCCTCCAGCGTCCAGTCAAAGTTATTCCATTTATATCCCGCCCAGACATCCATACGATTTACCGTATCGTCTTCACGGGAGTCGGATGAGCGCCGCGTATACTCGAAACGATATCGGGCACCCAGCCACCATGATTCATTAATCGTCCAGGTTGAGCGTAAATAGGGTTTATAGGTGGAATAGCCGCTGCCTGTTTCCAGTACAAAACCGGGCTGCCAGGCGACAGGGCCACTGCTGAACTGGTAATTCACCGTATATTCATTGCCCTGTACTTCGAGATCGTTAAACGCTTTGTTCGTGTCATCTCCTCCGGATTTTGAAATGGCTTCAACTGCAAATCCAAAGCCATTACTAAACCGGTTAGAGATATAAACACGATCGTAGTTGGCTTTACTGTCATCAAGATATTCATGACGTACATCCATATAGACGGCATGTGCATTGGTGACGGCCAGAGAGAATGAAAGCAAAAGGTATTTTTTCATGTTAAACCCATTTTTAATAATAATTAACTAAGAGGGGTGCTTAAGGCTGAACACGAAGTTATGCTTAATGAAAAGCTGTTTCAATATTTTAAATTGGTTTTTTAATAAAATTGAATATTCATCACAAGTATTCAAATTGGCGGGATTTTTGGATTACATTCAGGCGGTGATAAATATATCGGAAGTGTGAAATAAAAAGGGGTGTTCTTGATTTGGCTGCCACTTGATGAAAATTTTTGTCATTATCATCAAGGCAATGAAACAGGAATGACAAGCGGGAAAACAAACTGGCCGGAAATGAAATATCAACGAGAAGGCGGCAGAGCTGGCACACCTTCCCGTTAACTCAGCTTACTTACTGCGCAGTTGTTTAATCCGCGCAATGGGCGGATTGCGTTTCGCCCATGAACCGTGGAAATGTCGCCAGTAAGGTTCCTGCGCGGCAGCCAGCATTTCATAGTCGCCGCGCGTGTCGCCCCAGGCGCGCAGATGGTATGAGGAAAGCGGGCCGTACTCCGCTTCGAGTCGCTCGACCTTCTGGCCGCAGCGGCAGTTATGGCCGCTGATGCGTCCCGTCAGTACGCCGTCTTTCACTTCTAAATTCGTGCCGATCAGGCGAATGCCCAGACGCTCTGCGAAAGGTTTAAGCACCATCGCCGGTGAAGCCGAGCAAATCGTCACAATGGCACCGGAATTTACCTGAGTAGCCACTGCAATCAGGCCGGAAGGGCGCATCAGACGCTTCCAGTAACGCTCACAAAATTCTTCTGCCTTCTCTTCCACCCATTTAGCCTCAACGCCGGTCATAAATGTGTGGATCAGCACTTCCTTCAGTTCATCGCGTGTCAGCCTGCGGCCCATGCATTTCAGGGTAGGCAATACCAGGCGTACCAGGCGACGGGCGAAAACGCGTTTACCAAAGGCAAAGCGCAGGAAGGGCACGAAACTGTCGTGCTTTGTCAGCGTGCCGTCAAAATCAAACACAGACAGGGAATCGCCAACATTAATTACATCGCTAACCATCGTTCAATTGCTCCTTCGGTTGTGCCCGCCGGGATCAGGGGGACAACATCAATCATCTCTGGCATTAGTGTAATCGGTTTAGGCCTGTTGATCATTGTTGTCTGCTGCTTTGTTAAGTCGCAGACGAAAAAAAGCCCGCCGGTTTACATCGGCGGGCGGGGTCTTTTTAGTGCTGACCTGAACTTAAAATTTACTTCGCATCAGGCAATGCATAGGCAATCACGTAGTCGCCACGTTCTGCCGACTGACGTGCGCCACCGGCGCTGATGATGATGTATTGTTTACCGGTTTTCGGTGAAACATAGCTCATCGGGCCAGACTGGCTGCCGACCGGCAGACGAGATTTCCAGATCTCTTTACCGTTTGCGGTATCGAACGCACGCAGATAGAAATCCTGCGTACCGGCGAAGAACAGCAGGCCGGATTGCGTTGACAGGCTGGCGCCCAGCGTTGGCATACCGACTTCCATTGGCATGCGCATTTTGATGCCCAGCGGGCCGGTGTCTTTCACCGTACCGACCGGCACCTGCCAGACGATTTTACCGGTTTTCAGGTTAACCGCAGACATGGTACCAAACGGAGGTTTCTGGCAAGGAATGCCCAGCGGAGACAGGAAACGCTCACGCACTGCGCCGAACGGCGTACCGTCCATCGGCACCATACCCATCTCAATACCGCTTGCGCCGGTTGGCACTTTGGCACGCGGAACCATGTAGTTCGCCAGACCCAGACGCATATCATTCACAAACATGATGGCGTTGTTCGGATCAACCGACACGCTGCCCCAGTTCATGCCGCCCAGAGAGCCTGGGAATTGCAGGGAACGATCGAGGCCCGGAGGCGTGTACACACCTTCGTGACGCATGCCTTTAAATTCGATGCGGCACAGCAACTGGTCCATCGGCGTGGCGCCCCACATATCAGACTCTTTCAGCGTCTGGTTGCCGATGTTTGGCATCCCGACAGAGAAAGGCTGTGTTTTGGAGTAGCGTTCGCCAGGGACGTTGCCCTGCGGGACTTCGCGGTTTTCGACTTTCGCGACCGGCTCACCGGTTTCGCGGTTCAGCATGAAGATCATGCCTTGTTTGGAGGTCTGCACCAGAACTGGCGTGCTGCCACCTTTGTCGTCCGGCAAGTCATACAGCAACGGCTGAGACGGCAGGTCAAAGTCCCACAGATCATGATGCGTGGTCTGGAAGGTCCAGCGAACTTTACCGGTAGCAACGTCAACCGCGACCACTGAAGAACTGTATTTGTCGTCAAGCGCGGTACGTGTGCCGCCAAAGAAGTCTGGCGTGGCGTTACCGGTTGGCATGTAAATCAGACCCAGTTTCGGATCGTATGACATGGCCGACCAGACGTTCGGTGTACCACGGGTGTAAGTCTGACCTTCCGGTGGCAGTTTGGTGATGTTCGGATTACCCGGATCCCATGCCCATGCCAGTGCGCCGGTGTGAACATCGAATGCACGCACTACGCCCGGAGGCTCGCCGGTGGAGAAGTTATCCGCCACGCGACCACCGACCACCACCACGTTCCCCGCAACCAGCGGAGTGGAGGTTTGCTGGTAGTAACCCGGTTTGACTTCACCCATACCGACTTTCAAATCCACCACGCCGTTGTCACCGAAATCAGCACAAGGCTTGCCGGTGTCAGCGTTGATGGCGATCAGACGCGCATCGATGGTTGGCAGGAACAGACGACGTTCGCAGGTGCCGCTGACCGTACCGCCGGTTGCAGCCGGTGAGTGAGGCGCAGAGCTGGCAGAGGAAGTGGCTTCGGCAGCCGTTGAGGTGCTGGCTGTCGCCGTTGACTCCGCGACGGGTTGTGCCGCAGGTGCCGCCGGTGCAGAAGCATTCTCGTAATAACCCAGGCCACGACAACGCTGCCAGTTAGGCGCGGTGGAGTTGGAATCGTAAGACCACAGCTTTTTACCGTCGTCGACGTTCAGGGCAATCACTTTGCTGTAGGCGGTACAGACAAACAGTTTGTCGCCGATCTGCAACGGAGTGTTCTGATCTTCCGCGCCGGAGCCATTGCTCTGTGGAATATCGCCGGTGTGGGCAATCCACGCGACCTGAAGCTTGTCTACGTTGGTCTTGTTGATCTGATCCAATGCAGCGAAACGGTCACCGGCAGTCGTGTTACCCCAGCTTTCCCAGTTTTTCTGTTCAGCACCCGGAGCCACCGGTTTTACCGGTGCCTGGTCGTTTTCGGCGCTGATGATTGGCGTCGGGACGAAGGTGTTGGCGAAAGCGGCAATCAGCGCAACGGCTACCACACCTGCCAGCGAGAAGCTTGGTCCTTTACGCGCCACCAGCCCCGCGCGTGCTTTCAGCAGCGGGTAGGCCAGTGCCACCAGGAAGGCCAGAACGCCGAAGGTGAACAGGCGGGAGAACAGCGGCCAGAACGTGAAGCCCGCGTCCCAGACGGCCCAGATAACAGAAAGCACAAAGGCCACGGCATAAAGCCACGCACCTGAAGGCTTACCTTTGAAAATCAAAACGGCGGAAACGATGAGCGCCAGACCCATCAGCAGGAAGTAAACGCTTCCTCCCAATGTGGCCAGATACGCGCCACCGATGCCGAGTGTCAGGCCGATGACCAGCATCAGTGCACTCAGCAGCCAGAGGAGCCAGGTCCACTTGCTATTTGTTGTTGGCATGATTTATCTCACTGCATGGTTTTAGAAAACTGTTGATGAAAAGCGGGTAACACGTGGTGAGCACCCGTTATTAAATGAACCAAATAGAACAATTTCGCGCAAATAGTAATACTTCCCATCCGGGTTGTGAATGTGTAACGAAGAGTTTGAAATTAGGTAAATTATTATAGAAGAGATTATTATTTATGCAGGGAAATTTTACGCGTTGATTTTAAAGAATAAAATAAAGTGTGTTATTCATTATTTAAATGTTTATTGAGATTAATATACATTTTTCATCTAACCGATCGCACCAAGTGTCCAATCATTTAGGGTCATAAAACTGAAACAGACTATTTTGAACTCGCTGGTACGAAACGGGCGAACCTGATGGGGCGTTTTACAAATAGCCTTCGATTAACGTCTTCATTTCTTTGGTGATCTGTTCTATCAGACGGCTTTTCGGAATTTGCGGCGGGAACACGGCCAGATAGGCGATGCTGATGTCCGGAGTGAAAGGTTTGATCACCAGATTGCACCTGTGGCTGCGGGCTGTGATGAAATCCACCACGCCGACACCCAGATTATTCCCCGCCATGATGCAGCAATTGTTCAGCGACGTTTCGATAGGATTGTTCATATATATATCCTGACGGCTCATCACCTGATCCAGCTGTTCCCGCAGCGGGGTTTTACGGCCCGGAATAATGGGGCGGTACAGCGTCAGATCCTTCGCGGTCACCACATCCTGCTTTGCCAGCGGATGGCGCGGCGACATCACGGCAACGGCATTCGCCCGCGCCAGCATCTCTGCTTCCAGCCCTTTTACATCGGGTTTGCCAAAAACAAAGCCGACGTCGTACTGATTGCTGGTGACCACATCCATGATGTGCGTGGTGCTTTCGATATCCAGAAACAGCGAGATATCGTCAATGGTTTCAATGAGCGGCGGCAAAATATGCTCAACGCACAGCGCAGACAACGCCGCCACCGTGCCGATGCGCAGAACGCTGCCTTTGGAATGGCGGATTTCATCGGCAATGCGTGAAATATGTTCAAGGCCGAGATACAAACGCTCCACTTCACGGTACAGCTTAATGGCGTCGTCGCGCGGGATCAGCCCGCGTCCGTCGCGATCGAAAAGCTTCAAATCCACCGCATATTCGAAATCACGTATCAGCCTGCTGACCGCCGGCTGGGTAATGTTCATCATGTTTGCTGCTGCCGTAATGCTGCCGGTGAGGATCACTTTGTGAAAAGCTTCTACCTGTCGGGGATTAATTTTCATAATATGTCCTCATGATCCATAACATTTGTTTATGGATGTAACACAAAATACAATTTTCAATTCAGATGTCCACCCCCTAGACTCCGGTTTACGATCTGACACACATTGCCTGAAAATCTAAAATAATTAAGGGTTAAATGAATGAAGAAGTCCGTTCTGGCAGGAGTGCTTTCCTCAGCACTGGCCACGCCTTTTGTATTACACGCCTCTTTTGTACAGGCTGCCGATCTTAAAATCGGTCTTGCCGCTTCAACGACGTCAATGGATCCGCAGTTTTACGTGGGCGGTGCGAACAGCGCCATGGCGCGTAACATTTTCGACGGTCTGGTCAATCAGGACGAAAAACAACATATTACGCCTGCGCTGGCGGTCTCGTGGAAAGTCATTAACGACACCACCTGGGAATTTGCCCTGCGTCCCGGTGTGAAATTCCACGACGGCAGCGATTTCACCGCGAAAGACGTGATCGCCAGCATCAAACGTGTGCCGCTGGCTTCGAAAAATAGCCCGAGCGCCTACACGCCTTACGTCAATGACATCGCTGACGTCGTTGAAGTGAACCCGCTAACGGTCAGAATTATCACCAAAGCGCCAACGCCTCTGTTACTCAACAATTTAAGCCGTGTGGCTATTTTACCGGCACGGCTTGAAAACGTTCCGTCACAAACCCTTAACGAAGGGAAAGAGGTGATCGGCACCGGACCTTTCAAATTTGTCAGCTGGACGCCGGATGACAACGTGGTGCTGGCGCGTAACGACCAGTATTGGGGCGGAAAAGCGCAGTGGGACAACGTGACCCTGCGTGTGTTTAAAAACCCCAGCGCGCGCGTTGCGGCGATCCGTTCCGGCGACGTCGATGTGATTGAAAGTGTCCCGACGGCAGATGGCAGCAACCTGGCGAAACAGGCCGGTCTGCACATGGAATCCGTCGCGGGTAACCGTATTCTCTATTTACACCCGGATCAGGATCGTGACGATTCGCCGTTCGCCAAAGGCCCGGATGGCAGCAATCCGCTGAAAAAGCGTGAAGTGCGTGAGGCGATGTCGCTGGCGATAAACCGTCAGGCCATCGTGGACAGGATCATGGACGGCCAGGGCGTTCCGGCTTCGCAGCTGGTGCCAAAAGGTTACTTCGGCTACACGCCGTCGATTGGCGCACCGGAATACGATCCGGCCAAAGCCAAACAGTTGCTGGCGCAGGCCGGTTATCCGAACGGCTTTACGCTGACCTTCCATGCGTCGAACGACCGTTATCCTAACGATTCGAAAATTGCTCAGGCCCTCGGCCAGATGTTCACCCGCGTTGGCATTAAAACCGACGTGGTGACCATGCCCGGCAGCGTCTATTTCTCACGGGCTTCAAAACGCGATTTCAGCCTGATCATGGGCGGCGCGGCGATTGAAACCGGTGAAGCCTCCGGCGTGCTGGGACCGTTGCTGGAAACCTTCGGGCCGAATGGCGGGCAGGGCAACCGCGGGCGTTACTCGAACCCTGAATTTGATAAAACGCTGGCGCAGGCGCGTTCGACCCTCGACGACGCCAAACGCGAAACACTGTTACAACACGCCACAGAGATAGCGATGAAGGATCAGGGCACCATCCCGCTGCTGTTCCTCTCCTACACCTGGGCGATGAAAACACCTTATACCTACGTTGGCCGTTCCGACGGCTACACGTTGCCGTACTTTGTGCATGAGAAACAGTAAGTAAGCGCAAAGCACATACCGAACCCACGCGGGAATAGAGCGCCATCACCAGGGTTGTTCTAAGAAAAGAGAGAGAAGCTATGACTTCTTTTAGCGGTGTATTTCCCTATCTGGTTTCCCCCGTTACTGACGGTGGCCAGATAGACAAACCGGTGTTAACCGCACTGGTTGAACACCTGATTGCCAGTGGCGTGCAGGGTCTGACGCCGCTGGGCAGTACAGGTGAATTCGCCTATCTCAGTGCAGAACAGCGCACCGCGATGGTCGAAACGGTTGTCCACGCCGCTCGAGGCCGCGTTCCGGTGATTGCCGGTGTCGCAGCCACCACCATTCAGGACGCCATAGCGCAAACCGCTCGTTATGTCGCTCTGGGTGTCGACGGTATTCTGGCTATTCTTGAAGCCTATTTCCCGGTGCCCGATCAGGGCGTCGAGGACTATTTCCGTGCCATCGCGGCTGCCGCAGGTCAACTGCCGGTCGTGCTGTACACCAATCCACAGTTTCAGCGCGCCGACCTCAGCCTGCCGGTCATTGAGCGCCTGAGTCACGTGGAGAATATCAACTATATTAAAGATGCCTCGACCAATACCGGCCGGTTGCTGTCGATCATCGAACGCACGCAGGGGCGGATGCAGGTGTTTGCTGCGTCGGCACACATCCCGGTGTGCGTGATGATGATTGGTGGCGTCGGCTGGATGGCCGGTCCGGCCTGCATCGTACCAAAGCAAAGCCTGGCGCTGTACGAAGCGGCAAAGCAGGGCGACTGGGCTCAGGCCATGGCGTTACAGCGCCCTTTGTGGCGCATCAATGAAATCTTCGCCAAATACTCCATCGCCGGATGCATCAAAGCGGCGTTGCAGTTGCAGGGATTTGCCGTGGGCGATCCGCTGCCGCCACAGGTTCCCCTCGATGCCGCTGCGCGTCAGGAAATCGCTGAAGTCTTACGTTCCGTAGGTGCCCTGTGAAAACGCTGCCTGTCATTATTGATTGCGATCCTGGTATCGACGACGCCATTGCGCTGCTCAGCGCGTTTGTTGCGCCACAGCTCAATATTCTCGGCATCTGCGCCGTGTGCGGTAATCAGCCTTTAGCCAATACATTGCGTAATGCGCTGCAAATCACTGAACTCGGTCAGCGTACCGATATCCCGGTGTTTGCCGGTTGCCATGAGCCGATGTTCCGTGAGCCGATCCACGGCCAGTTCCATGGCGAAAACGGTCTGGGCAACACCGCGTTTCCCGCGCCGCAAAAAACGCCCGAAAAACTTAACGCCGTTAACTTCCTGATAAACCGTTGCCAGCAGGCGATCGACGATAATCAGCCGCTGACGCTGTGCGTGCTGGGGCCGCTGACCAATCTGGCAACGGCGCTGCGCATGAAACCCGACATTGCTGCCGGTATTGGCCGGGTGGTGCTGATGGGCGGCGCGTACCGGGAAGCCGGTAACCGCACCATGACGTCTGAATTCAACATGCTGGCCGATCCCCATGCCGCGCACATCGTGTTTTCCAGCGATCTTCGCATCACGGTGCTGCCGCTCGATGCCACCCATCAGGTGATCCTTACGCCGGAACATGTGGCGAAATTTATCAAAATCTCAGGGCGGATTTCCGCGCCGCTGAGTGAGCTGATGGCGTTCTGGGATCGCAATGACGTGCGCCGTTACGGCTCGCGTGGCGGGCCATTGCACGATCCGCTGGTGATCGCTTACGTGCTGGCGCCGGAGTTGTTTGGCACCGAGAAAGCGCGGGTGTTTGTTGAGTACGACAGCGAACTTTGTCTGGGGCAAACCGTGGCCGACTGGTACGGCAAATCCGGACAGACTGCCAATGTCGATATCGTCACGCGTGTGGACACTGCAAAAGTCTTCACCCTGTTTTATGAACTGTTATCACGCTATGCCGGGAACTGATCTTATGAGACAGCGCATCATTATTGATACCGATCCCGGGGTGGATGACGCCATTGCACTGTGGCTGGCACTGGCGTCACCGGAGCTTGATGTGTTGGGCATCACCGTGGTGGCGGGCAACGTGGCGCTGAAAGATACCGTGCGCAACGCCTGTAAAATCGTCGCGCTGTCGGGCAAAACCGACACGCCGGTCTTTGCCGGTGCGCCCGGTCCGCTGGTGCGCGAGCAGGTTTACGGAAAATACGCGCATATCGGTGCCTTCAGCGACGAGCTGGTGCCGGACAGCGAACTGCAACCGCAGAAAGAACACGCGGTGGATTTTCTGGTGCGCACCCTCAGACAGGCGGCGCAGGACAACGACCCTGTCACGGTATGCGCCATCGGGCCGATGACCAACCTGGCGCTGGCGCTGGGAATGCATCCGGACGTGGCGCGTGGCATCAGGCACATCGTCACCATGAGTTGTGCCTTTACGGCATTGGGGCACCGCGTGCCCTGGGCCGAATTCAATGTGTACGCCGATCCCCACGCGGCGGAAAAAGTGTTTAACAGCGGCGTTCCGCTCGTGATCATGCCGCTGGATATGACTTTTCAGGCGCTGATCGGTGCGGATGACATCGAGGCAATTCGTCAGGACGGCGGCCTGCCGGGAGCCTCTGTCGCGGCACTGCTGGGCGCCTTTGACCGCAGCGATCTCAGCCGTTTTGGTCGCGAAGGCGGCCCGGTGCATGATGCGACCACCATCGCCTGGCTGCTGCAACCGGGGCTATTCTCCGGCCAGAATGCCCGCGTCGGCGTGGCGGTGTCCGGCAAAACCGCCGGTTACACCTACGCCGATTTCTGGCACAAACTGGCGACGCCGCCGAACGCAATGGTGATGCAGAACGTCGATGAATACGGCTTCTTCAGCCTGATGCGGCGCGTTTTTTCCCGCTACGGCGCACAGCAAGACGACGCGCGCGCATGAGCCGGTACCTGCTGGGACGTTTCGGACAAACGCTGCTGACGCTGTTCGTGATGTCGCTGCTGGTATTTGGTGGCGTGTATCTGGTGGGCAATCCGGTGGATCTGTTGCTCAGCACCAGTGCGACGCCGGCCGAACGCCTTGACGTGATCCAGTCTTTCGGCCTCGATAAACCGGTGTGGGAACAATACGGCCTGTTCGTGATGAACGCCCTGCACGGCGATATGGGCAACTCCTTTATTTACAACCAGCCCGCGTTACACCTGATTTTCCAGCGCATGCCCGCCACGCTTGAACTGGCGCTGGTGGCCTTCGTGCTGGCGCTGGTGATCGGCATTCCGCTTGGCGTCTATGCCGGTTTACGCCCCGAGGGCTGGCTGTCGAAAACCATCATGACCGTCTCCATTTTTGGCTTCAGCCTGCCGACGTTTTGGATCGGGCTGATGATGATCATGCTGTTCAGTGTCAAACTCGGCGTGCTGCCTGCCTCCGGGCGTGGCGAAACGGTGGACGTTTTCGGCGTCCCCGTCAGTCTTTTCACCGCTGACGGACTGGCGCATCTGATCCTTCCGGCCTTCAATCTGGCGCTGTTTAAAATCTCGCTGATTATCCGGCTGACCCGCGCCGGTGTGCTCGAATGCCTGCAACAAGATTTCATCCGGTTTGCCCGCGCCAAAGGGTTATCTGAAAGCCGCATCGTGCTGGTTCACGTTCTGAAAAATACCCTGATCCCGCTGATTACCGTGATCGGCCTTGAGCTCGGTTCGCTTATCGCCTTTGCGGTCGTCACCGAAACCATTTACGCCTGGCCGGGCATGGGCAAGCTGATCATTGATTCCATCGCCGTGCTGGATCGCCCGGTGATCCTGGCGTATCTGATGATTACCGTGGTGATGTTCAGCCTGATCAATCTGCTGGTCGACGTGCTGTATGTGCTGGTCGATCCGCGCGTGCGGCTGGGAGGAGAGGCGTGATGCCACCGGATTCCGTTCACTCCCGCACTGCCGCCACGCAGACACCGCACACGGCGTTTTACAACACGCTCACCGCGCTGCTGCGTAACAAATTCTCGCTGTGCGGCCTGATTATTCTGGGCATCGCGGTGCTGCTCTCTGTGCTGGCCCCCTGGATTTCCCCGCAAAATCCGTACGATTTATCGCAGCTCGACATCATGGATGGCCGCCTTAAGCCGGGTTCGGCCAGCCTGAGTGGCCTGGTTTACTGGCTGGGCACCGACGATCAGGGCCGTGATTTATTCAGCGCCATTCTTTACGGCATGCGCACCAGCCTGCTGGTGGGCGTATGCAGCGCGGTGATTGCGCTGACCATTGGCGCAATCCTCGGCATGACCAGCGCCTGGGCTGGCGGCAAAACAGACGCGCTGATCATGCGTATTGTGGATATCCAGCTGAGTTTTCCGCCGATCCTGATCGCGCTTATCCTGCTGGCCGTGCTCGGGCAGGGCGTGGACAAAATCATCCTGGCGCTGGTGGTCACGCAATGGGCGTACTACGCCCGCACGGTGCGCGGTTCGGCGCTGCTCGAACGCCGCCGCAGCTACGTGGACGCCGCGCGCAGCATGGCGTTGTCAACTCCGCGCATTCTTCTGCGCCACATTTTCCCCAACTGTTTGCCGCCGCTGATAGTGGTCGCCACCATGCGTATCGCCTACGCCATCATGCTTGAGGCCACGCTGTCGTTTCTCGGCATCGGGTTGCCGGTGACCGAACCGTCGCTGGGGTTACTGATCGCCAACGGTTTCGATTACCTGATGTCCGGCGACTACTGGATAAGCGTCTTTCCGGGCGTCACATTGCTGGTGCTGATTGTCGCAATCAACTTAGTCGGTGACGCGCTGCGTGACATCCTCAACCCCAGGAATAAGGATTGATGATGCGCGATCCGGTGTTACAGGTCGAAAAGCTCAATACCGCGTTTTCTGTGGAGGGCGAATGGCTGAATGTGGTGCGTGACCTGTCGTTCACGCTTGGCGCAAAAGAAACGCTGGCGCTGGTGGGCGAATCCGGCTCCGGTAAAAGCGTCACCGCCATGTCGATCATGCAACTGCTGGACCCGAGGCATACCCGCTATTCGGGCAGCGTCCTGTTCGACGGCCAGGATTTACTGACCCTGAACCCGCGGCAGATGCAGAGCATTCGCGGCAACCGTATCGGCATGATCTTTCAGGAGCCGATGACCAGCCTGAATCCGGTGCTCAAAATTGGTGTGCAAATTACCGAAGTGCTGAAACGCCACCGTGGGATGGACGACGCCACCGCCCGCGCCGAGGCGGTTCGCCTGCTGGAAAAAGTCCGCATTCCCGCCGCCGCGTCGCGGCTGAATGAATATCCGCTCAGTTTTTCCGGCGGTATGCGCCAGCGTGTGGTGATCGCCATTGCGCTGGCGTGTAATCCACGTTTACTGATTGCCGACGAACCGACCACCGCGCTGGATGTCACTATTCAGGCGCAGATCCTCGCGCTCATCAAATCTTTGCAGGAAGAAGAGGGGATGTCGGTGCTGTTCATCACCCACGATATGGGCGTGGTGGCCGAAGTGGCCGACCGTACGCTGGTGATGCACCGGGGCGAATCCGTTGAGCAGGCGACCACGCGGGAGATTTTTCACCGTCCGCGCCATGCCTATACCCAGGCGCTGCTGGCAGCGGTGCCGCGTCTCGGCGCGATGACCGGCATTGCCCTGCCGCAGCGTTTTCCGCTGCGCGATCTGCACACCGGCGAACCGCAGCCGGTGGCAGATTCCGTCAATACGCTGCGTGCCGGCCAGCCGGTGCTCGAGGTCAAAAACCTCGTGACGCGCTTTGATGTGAAATCCGGTTTTTTGCGCCGGGTTTCCTCGCGCGTTCATGCGGTTGAAGATCTCTCTTTCAGCCTGCAATCGGGTGAAACGCTGTCGCTGGTGGGGGAATCCGGCTGCGGCAAATCCACTACCGGGCGTACGATTTTACGACTGACCGAAGCGACGTCCGGGGAGGTGCTGATCTCCGGGCAGGATATCCGCCGCGCTGACCGCGGCCAGCTTGCGGATATCCGCACTCAGGCACAGATGATTTTTCAGGATCCTTACGAAAGCCTGAATCCTCGAATGCGTATCGGCCAGGCCATTGCCGAACCGATGGTCAGCCTCGGGCTGCACGATAATGCCGGTGCGAAAATCCGCGTGGCGCAGTTGCTGGAGCAGGTCGGCCTGCAGAGCAGCATGGCGACGCGATTCCCGCATCAGTTTTCCGGCGGTCAGCGTCAGCGGATCTGCATCGCCCGCGCGCTGGCGCTGGAACCTAAACTCATTATTGCCGACGAAGCCGTTTCTGCGCTGGACGTTTCCGTCAAAGCGCAGGTGATCAATCTGATGCTTGATCTCCAGCAGCAGCTCGGGCTGGCGTATCTGTTCATTTCCCACGATATGGCGGTCGTAGAACGCATCAGCCACCGTGTCGCCGTGATGTATCTGGGCGAAATTGTGGAAATCGGCTCCCGCGCCGATATTTTCGACAATCCGCAACATCCTTACACCCGCAAATTGCTGGCTGCCGTGCCGGTTCCTGATCCCACTGTTCACCGCAAACGCACTGTGATCCCGGATGAACTCGCCAGCCCGTTGCGCCCGGCCACCTATCAGCCGCCTGCCCGCCATTATCGCGAAGTCAGCAACGGCCATTTCGTCCAAATTTCCTGATTTTCTCGCCCGTCTTTTCGCTCAACGCTTTAATTCACCCACTTAGTTACAACATACTTATATGTGGAGGGATTTCCTGATCGGGGGATCTGTATGTGCCCTGCAAATGTGTCAGCTCCGATCCCTCTGTAAGCCGCATCGCAGGCGGGGACTGGCTTAGTGTATTTCGCTATGGGTTATAACTTTTCGATCCTGAGCAAAAATCTTGACCGCGTGATGGTGATCACGTTTTATGGCAGCCGAACACCCGTTAATTCACCTGCTAAGGATAATAATAATGACTGAGTGCGCATCGCTGGACACCCGGCCACAGACTTCTGCTTTCCGCCGATGGCTGGCGGTATTTTCTCTCGCCTGCGGCACATTCGTGCTGGTTAATACCGAATTTCTGCCGATCGGCCTGCTTTCGCCGATCGCCCGTTCGCTGGGCGTGACCGAAGGTCATGCCGGGCTGGCGGTGATGTTGCCGGAGCTGGTTGCGGCGATTTCTGCTCCGCTGATTATGTTGTTTGCCAAACGTATGGATCGCCGCAGGCTCCTGCTTCTGCTCTCTGCCACGGTGATCCTCGCCAACGGCATTGCGGTGATGGCGGAATCGTTTAACGTTTTGCTGATCGGACGCATTATTCTCGGCGTCGGTGTCGGGGGATTCTGGTCTTTTGCCATCCCCTCCGGGCGGCGTCTGGTGCCGGAAGAGCAGGGTGCGCGGGCGATTTCGCTGATCACCGCAGGCGTGGCGGTCGGTACGGTGGCCGGCGTGCCCGCCGGCGCCTTTATCGGCGATCTGTTCGGCTGGAGAATGGCGTTCACGCTTAATGCGGTCATGGCGCTGGTGATTTTTATCCTGCAATGGATAGCGCTGCCGTCCCTTCCGGCGCAGCAGTCGATTGGTCTGCGCGCCATGCTGGGCGTGACCAAAGTGCCGGGTATCCGCTACGCGCTGATTATCGGCGTCTTTATGGCGGGCGGGCATTTCGCGGCCTATACCTATCTTGAACCCTGGCTGCGTTTTGATTTGCACCTCTCCGCCAGCAGTATTTCTCTCTTGCTGATGGGATACGGTATTGCGGGGCTTATCGGTACGCTGGCGTCGGAATTCACCGTGCGGGAATTCGGTGTGAAACGGGCGTTTATGCTCAACATGTTGTTACTCAGCCTGTCGGTGCTGGTGCTGTCAACATTTCATCTTCCGCTGGTGCTGGCCAGTGCGCTGGTGATCCTCTGGGGCCTGGCGTTCGGGGCATTGCCGGTATGTCTGAATATCTGGACGTATCAGGCATCGCCCGCGCTGTTTGAAACCGGGTCAGCACTGCTGGTTTGTGTGTTCCAGACATCGCTGGCGCTGGGGGCACTGTTTGGCGGCGTACTGGCGGATAACGCCGGTGTCAGCAGCGCATTCCTGCTCGGTGGAGTGCTGACCTTGCTGGCGGCGATCACCATTTATCTGTCACGTCCGCAGCCGGTAAACGTGCAGGGTGGGAAGAGATAATCGCGTCAGTCATCAGGAAATCTCTCCACATAAGCACTTTCCCCTTATTCCCCACGCCCTCTGCGGCGGGGAAATTTGATATAAAATAGACAATTGGCAATTTTAATGATTTATTATTCGCCACAATTGCAGTCGCCTGCTACTTTTTTATAATCGGAGTGAAAGGACAGGAGGATGTTAAATGAAAGTGCTGAAAAACGAGACGGACTATATTACATGGATGTTCGACAACTACTTTCAGCTGTCAAAGGCAACGGTATCCCCGTTAATGAGTGATGGTGAGATTAAAGAGGTACTGACCGAATTGCACCCAGAGTCTTTCCCGTGTATTGGGTATTTAACTTTTTCTTCAACAGGTTGTAATTGCGAGGTAAATTATATTTCCCGTGACATGGTTTCCGAGTGGGCTGTGGAACTGGACATACATTAATCTGGCGAATGTTGTAATCTTGCACGAATGTTAAAAGGGCCTGGACAGATCCACCGGCCCTTTTTTCTATTTGTTCTCCCCTGTCCCGAAGGCGAATTCTTCATCTGTTTTCATACACAGACCTGCCACCACAAACATAAAGTCGAATAAGAATATTCTTTAAATAAACCCTTTGTTCCCAATCTGGGTCTATTTCGGATCATGAATCCTGTGATCATATGATCCCAGAATTGTATTTAAATAAGATTTTTTGTTACTGAGTAATAAACCATCAGTGCCTGAGAAGGGCGGCATCGTTGCGGGATGAGCATCAGCGTCTATACTTAAGGTGAATGTTAAAAAAACCGGAGGAATACATGACCATTCATAAGAAAGGACAGGCGCATTGGGAAGGCGACATCAAACACGGAAAAGGTTATATCTCTTCTGAAAGCGGTGCTCTGAAAGACCAGCCTTACGGATTCAACACCCGCTTCGAGGGTAAACCGGGGACTAACCCGGAAGAATTGCTCGGCGCGGCACATTCCGCCTGTTTCTCAATGGCGCTGTCATTGATGCTCGGCGAAGCAGGGCATGTCCCTGAAAGCATTGATACCGTGGCAGATGTTTCTCTTGATAAAGTCGATGGCGGTTTCGCCATCACTAAGATCGCGCTCGACAGCACGGTCAAACTGCCCGGCATTGATAAAGACAAATTCGACGAAATTATCAAAGCGGCGAAAGCCGGTTGCCCGGTTTCCAAAGTGCTTAACGCGGAAATCACTCTGACGTACAAGCTGGAAAATTGATCGTCAAATTCTGATTCTTTTTCTCAGAACAATGAGCCATGCGAATTTTGCATGGCTTTTGTGTTTCTGATCCCAAATTTGTCATCCTTCTGTCCTGCCATTTGACAAAAAATCCCTGCCTGCCTTAACTCAATCATTCCCTTAAACCGAATGGTGCCTGATGCTGTTCGGTTTTTTAATGAGATGTTGAGGCGCCCCATGCTGACGTTACGCCAGATCCGCCATTTTATTGCCGTTGCTGAAACCGGTTCGATTTCCGCTGCGGCGCAGGCCTCCTTTGTGTCTCAGTCATCGCTGACGCAGGCCATTCAGCAGCTTGAGGTTGAAACCGAAGCGCGGCTGTTCGACCGCCATGCGAAAGGCATGACGCTGACCCATCAGGGGCATCAGTTTTTACGCCAGTCTTATCTGATCCTCGCCACTGTCGATAACGCCAAACGCAGCCTGCAAATGGGGACAGAAAGCGTCACCGGTCAGATCACGCTTGGCGTGACCAGCCTGGTGGCCGGTTATTTTCTGGTGGATTTGCTCAAGCAATTCAATGCGTATTACCCGAACGTTGAGGTCAAAGTGGTGGAGGATGAGCGTCAGTACATCGAACATCTGCTGGTGAGCGGTGAAATCGATATCGGCGTGCTGATCCTCTCCAATCTTGAAGACCGCGATGCGCTGCAAACCGAAGTGCTGACCCATTCCTCCTACCGCCTGTGGCTGCCGCCGCTGCATCCGTTGCTGGAGCGCGAAAGTATTTCGCTGGCGGATATCGCGAATGAACCGCTGATCCAGCTCAACGTCGATGAAATGGAGAAACATGCGCAACGACTGTGGGCGCGGGCGGGGCTGAAACCCAATATCGCGATGAAAACCGCCTCCACCGAGGCGGTACGCAGCCTGGTTGCGGCCGGTCTGGGGGTTTCGGTTCAGCCGGACATGGCCTACCGCGCCTGGTCGCTGGAAGGCAATATGATCGAAGCCAGCAAACTGGAGGATTCCATCGAACCGCTGGATATCGGGCTGGCGTGGCGGCGCGGCAGCGCGAGGCCGGAGCTGGTTACGCCGTTCCTGACCATTGCACGTGAAAACAGCGCCAAGCGCAGACCCTGACAAGGAGCATTCGGTTTAACCGAACGCAGACTTCAATAATTGCTATTTGTTGCCCTCAGAGAAATTACCTACTGTGAATTAGCAGGTTTGTTACTAACTAATAACATTTTTGTTAATTAAGGATGATTCTCTGAACTGAGGGCAGTGCAATGTCGGATGCAGAATTTGTTGCCAGTTTTTCTGAAAAGCATGTGATCAATGGCGACCTTCTGCACGGCGAAGGCGCAACGCAAAACATTTTCAATCCTGCGACCGGTGAAGTGATTGCCGAGGTCGCCGAAACCTCTCTGGCACAAGTCGCTCTGGCGGTGAATGCCGCCAATGCCGCTTTCAGCCGCTGGTCACGCACCACGCCAGCCGAACGGGCCTCCGTGCTTTTACGTATCGCCGACGCCATCGAAAAACAGGCGCATTCGCTGGCACAGCTCGAAGCCATCAACAGCGGTAAACCGCTGCATCAGGCTCTGAAAGACGATTTGCCTGCCGCGGTGGATGTCTTTCGCTTCTTTGCCGGGGCAGTGCGTTGCCAGCAGGGGCAACTTTCCGGCGAATATCTGCCCGGCCACACCTCGATGGTGCGCCGCGACCCGCTGGGCGTGGTGGCCTCGATTGCCCCCTGGAATTACCCGCTGATGATGTCGGCGTGGAAAATTGCTCCCGCGCTGGCGGCGGGCAACACCGTGGTGTTTAAACCCTCTGAACATACTCCGCTGACCATTTTGGCCTTGCTGCCCGCGTTGCAGGAGATCCTGCCGCCGGGTGTGCTGAACGTCATTACCGGCAGTGGTGAAGGGGTCGGTAATGCGCTGGTCAGTCATCCGCATGTCCGTCTGATTTCCCTGACCGGCGACATCGTCACCGGTCAGCGCATTTTGCAGGCGGCGGTGAAAACGGTGAAACGCACCCATCTTGAGCTGGGTGGCAAAGCGCCGGTGATCGTATGCAACGATGCCGACATTGATGACGTGGTGCAGGCGGTCAGCTGCTGGGGATATTACAACGCGGGGCAGGATTGTACTTCCGCCTGCCGCGTGTATGCACAGGCCGGGATCTACGAACGGCTGGTGGAAAAGCTGGGCGAGGCGGTATCGCAACTCTCTTTCGCCAGAAAGAATGACAGTGAAAACTTTATGGGGCCGCTTATCAGCGCACGCCAGCGGGATCGCGTGTCGAGCTTTGTCGAACGGGCGCTGAGTCAGCCGCATATCGAGCGTATCACCGGCGCGGCGTCCCATTCCGGCCCCGGCTTCTATTACCAGCCCACGCTGCTGGCGGGATGTCTGCAAACTGATGAAATCGTCCAGCGCGAAGTGTTCGGCCCGGTGGTCAGCGTCACCCGTTTCGACACCGTTCAGCAGGTCGTGGACTGGGCGAATGAATCAGAATACGGGCTGGCGTCCTCGGTCTGGACGCAAAATATCGATCTGGCGATGCAAATTTCCTCCCATCTGCAATACGGCACCACCTGGATTAACACGCACTTTTCTTTAGTCAGCGAAATGCCCCACGGCGGTTTAAAACGCTCCGGGTATGGCAACGATCTCTCGAGTTATTCGTTACAGGATTACAGCGTAGTCAGGCACATCATGGCGAAGTTCAAACCACAATTCTAATAACAGACAAATACGACGACAGGACAGGGGTATCCAATGAAAACACTTATTTTCAATAAAGAACCATCTGGCAGTAAAAAGTTATCTGCGGTTTGTTTAGGTCTGCTGAGTTTTCTTAATACGGCGGTGGCCGCAGACTTACCGACAGCGGTAGGAAAAGGCGAAGGACAATTAAATATCGTCGCCTGGCCGGGATATATTGAACGCGGCGAAAGTGACAAGAATTACGACTGGGTGACGCAGTTTGAAAAACAAACCAGCTGTAAGGTCAATGTCAAAACCGCGGCGACGTCAGATGAAATGGTCAGCCTGATGGCGAAGGGGGGTTATGATCTGGTCACTGCCTCGGGAGATGCCTCACTGCGGCTGATTTACGGTAAACGCGTTCAGCCGATCAACCCGGCGCTGATTGCCAACTGGAAGAATCTCGACCCGCGCCTGCTGAAAGGCGAATGGTTTAACGTCGCCGGAAAAGTCTATGGCACACCTTATCAGTGGGGGCCGAACCTGCTGATGTACAACACCAAAACCTTCCCCACTGCGCCTGACAGCTGGTCAGTGATTTTCGTGCCGCAAAATTTGCCTGACGGCAAACCCAATCAGGGACGCGTTCAGGCGTATGACGGCCCGATCGCCATTGCGGATGCCGCGCTTTACCTGAAAAGCACCCAGCCTGATCTGAAAATCGACGATCCGTATCAGCTCAACGAAACCCAGTACCAGGCCGTGCTGAAATTGCTGCGCGGTCAGCATCCGCTGATCCACCGCTACTGGCACGATGCATCGGTACAGATGAGTGATTTCAAAAACGAAGGCGTGGTTGCCAGCAGCTCGTGGCCGTATCAGGCCAACGCGCTGAAAGGCGAAAAACAACCGATCGCCACCGTCTTCCCGAAAGAGGGGGTCACCGGCTGGGCGGATACCACCATGCTGGCTGCCGACGCCGAACACCCGAACTGTGCCTATCAGTGGATGAACTGGTCGCTGGAGCCGAAAGTGCAGGGCGACGTCGCGGCATGGTTTGGTTCCGTGCCGAGCGTACCGGCCGGGTGTAAAGCCAGCCCGCTGTTAGGGGCGGAAGGTTGCGAAACCAACGGCTTTAATAAATTCACCGCGATTTCATTCTGGAAAACACCTCAGTCCGAAGGCGGTAAATACGTGCCGTACAGCAAGTGGACTCAGGACTATATCGCCATCATGGGCGGCCGGTAATCCGCTGTCAGAGGTTGCGTTTAGCCCTTTTATTAAAAACCGAATCCGGGAGTCCGTTATGGCCGCCGTACAATTTATTAATGCTTCCCGATTATATGGGGAAACCAAAGCCGTCGATAATGTCTCGATTGACATTCAGGACGGTGAATTCTTTTCCATGCTCGGGCCTTCCGGCTCGGGCAAAACCACCTGCCTGCGTCTGATTGCCGGCTTTGAAACCCTGACCTCCGGCTCAGTGCGCATTCACGGCAAAGAAGCCTCGCAGCTCGCCCCCTATGAGCGGGACGTCAACACCGTGTTTCAGGATTACGCGCTGTTCCCGCACATGACCGTGCTGGAAAATGTCGCGTATGGCCTGATGGTGAAAGGCGTGGGGAAAAAGGAACGTCAAATCCGCGCGATGGAATCGCTGGAGCGGGTGGCGCTTGGCTTTACCGCGGCGCGCAAACCGGCATTTTTGTCCGGCGGCCAGCGTCAGCGCGTGGCGCTGGCCAGGGCGCTGGTGAATCAGCCGAGCGTGCTGCTGCTGGATGAACCCCTCGGCGCGCTGGATTTAAAATTACGAGAGCAGATGCAGGGTGAGTTGAAAAAGCTGCAACGCGAACTGGGCATCACCTTTATTTTTGTCACCCACGACCAGAGCGAAGCGCTGTCGATGTCTGACCGCGTGGCGGTGTTCAACAATGGCCGTATCGAACAGGTTGATACGCCGCGTGAGCTGTACCTCAATCCGCGTACCGCGTTCGTTGCGCAGTTTGTCGGTACGGCGAACGTCCTGACCGCCGATCTCTCCTTCAAAATCACCGGTGTCTCCGGCAGCCGTTCTATTCGTCCGGAACACATCCGCCTTGCGCCGCAGCCGCTGGCAGACAGCCAGGCGGTGCAGGTTAACGCCATCCTCAAAGACATCCATTTTCAGGGCGCGGCGACACGCTACGAACTGGCACTGGAAGGCGGCGAGCGTCTGTTTGTCAGTGAGCCCAACAACCTGGCGGCCAGTGCGCAACACCACTTCCGGCAAGGTCAGCCGGTGGTGGCGTGTTGGGACAGAGATGCCATGGTCACGCTGCTTGAGGGCTAAAAGATGGATATCAGTATGACTCCTTATGAAAAGCGTGTGGGGCGTGGCCGCGCACTGGTGACTTACCTGCATCACAGGCCGGGATTTTATCTGGCGCTGCTGCTGGTGCCGCCGCTGCTGTGGTTTGGCGCGATCTATTTAGGTTCGCTGTTCGCGCTGTTGTGGCAGGGTTTCTATACCTTTGACGATTTCACCATGACCGTCTCCTCGACGCTGACGACGGCCAATATCCGCGCCCTGTTTGACCCGGTGAATGCCGACATTATTGTCCGCACGGTGACGATGGCGCTGCTGGTGTCTTTCTTCAGCGCGGTACTGGCGTTTCCGATTGCCTATTACATGGCGCGTTATATCACCGGCAAAAAGAAAGCCTTCTTTTACATCGCCATCATGATGCCGATGTGGGCCAGTTATATCGTCAAAGCCTACGCGTGGACCCTGCTGCTCTCCAAAGGCGGCGTGCTGCAATGGTTCCTCGAACACCTCGGGCTGCAACCGCTGCTGACGGCCATGCTGAGCCTGCCGGGCATTGGCGGCAATACGCTGTCAACCTCAGGCATCGGGCGCTTCTGGGTGTTCGTCTATATCTGGCTGCCGTTTATGATCTTGCCGATTCAGGCCGCACTCGAACGCCTGCCGCCGTCGCTGATTCATGCTTCAGAAGATTTAGGTGCAAAACCCTGGCAGACGCTGCGCTACGTGATCTTCCCGCTGGCCGTACCGGGTATCGCCGCCGGTTCGATCTTCACGTTCTCGCTGACGCTGGGCGATTACATCATCCCGCAACTGGTGGGCCCGCCGGGGTATTACATCGGCAATATGGTCTACTCGCAGCAGGGTTCGATCGGCAATATGCCCATGGCCGCCGCGTTCACGCTGGTGCCTATCGTGCTGATTGCGTTGTATTTATCGATGGTCAAACGACTGGGAGCTTTCGATGCACTCTAAACGCGCACCCTGGTTACTCAAACTCTCCGCGTGGGGCGGATTGGTCTTTCTGCACTTCCCGCTGCTGATCATCGCGGTGTATGCCTTCAACACCGAAGATGCGGCGTTCAGCTTTCCGCCGAAAGGCTTCACGCTGCACTGGTTTGCCGTCGCGGCAGGGCGTCACGACATTCTTGACGCCATCTGGCTTTCGGTGCAAATCGCCTGTTGCGCCACGCTGATTGCCATGGTGCTCGGCACGCTGGCCGCCGCGGCGCTGTACCGGCGTGAATTTTATGGCAAAAACAGCATAACCCTGTTGTTTATGTTGCCGATTGCCCTGCCGGGGATCATCACCGGTCTGGCGCTGCTCAACGCTTTTCACGCGGCACACATCGAGCCGGGCATGCTGACGATTGTCATCGGCCACGCGACGTTTTGCATGGTGATTGTTTATAACAACGTGATCGCCCGTTTTCGCCGTATCACGCACAGCCTGATCGAAGCCTCGATGGACTTAGGCGCAGACGGCTGGCAGACCTTCCGCTATATCATTTTGCCAAACCTCAGCACCGCGCTGCTGGCGGGCGGCATGCTGGCGTTCGCGCTCTCTTTCGACGAAATCATTGTCACCACGTTTACCGCCGGTCATGAACGCACGTTGCCCATCTGGCTGCTTAACCAGCTGGGCAGGCCGCGCGAAGTGCCGGTGACCAACGTGGTGGCGCTGTGCCTGATGGTGCTCACCATGATCCCGATTCTGGGCGCGTGGTATCTCACAAGAAACGGGTCAGATGTGGCCGGTGACGGCAAATAATAAGGAATAACTGATGCAAACGAACATGCTGATTAACGGTGAACTGGTGGCCGGAGAAGGAACGTCACTGCCGGTTTTCAACCCGCATACCGGGCAGGAGATTGTCCGTCTGGCGCAGGCCAGTGAACAACAAACCCGTCAGACGGTGGATCTGGCGCACAGCGCTTTTACCGACTGGGGCCAGACCACGCCGAAAACCCGTGCGGAACTGCTGCTGGCGCTGGCAGACCGCATCGAAGAAAACGCCGAAGCGCTGGCCAAGCTGGAGTCGCTGAACTGCGGTAAGCCGTTTCATCTGGCGCTGAATGATGAAATTCCGGCGGTGGTTGACGTGTTCCGCTTCTTTGCCGGTGCCAGCCGTTGCCTGAGCGGATTAGCCGGCGGCGAATATCTTGCCGGGCACACGTCAATGATCCGCCGCGATCCGCTGGGCGTGGTCGCCTCCATCGCCCCCTGGAATTACCCGCTGATGATGGCCGCGTGGAAAATCGCTCCGGCGCTGGCGGCAGGCAACTGCGTGGTGATCAAACCTTCCGAAATCACCCCGCTGACCGCGCTGAAACTCGGCGAACTGGCGCGGGATATCCTTCCGGCTGGCGTGCTGAACGTGCTGTTTGGCGACGGTAAATCGGTCGGCAGCGCGCTGACCCATCACGATAAAGTGCGGATGATTTCGCTGACCGGTTCCGTTTCTACCGGCGAGAAAATTGTCGCTCAGGCGACCACCGGCATCAAACGCACGCATATGGAACTCGGCGGCAAAGCGCCGGTGATCGTTTTCGATGACGCCGATATCGACCAGGTGGTGGAAGGCGTGCGCACGTTCGGGTTCTACAACGCCGGACAGGATTGCACCGCCGCCTGCCGCATCTACGCGCAAAAAGGGGTGTATGCGCAGCTGGTGAAAGCGCTGGGCGAGGCCGTTTCCACCCTCAAACTGGGCACCGATGAAAGCAGCGAAATGGGCCCGCTGGTGTCAGCGGCGCATTTAGAGCGGGTGGAAGGTTTTGTGCAGCGGGCGAAAGACGTCGCGCATATTCAGGTCATCACCGGTGGCGAACGGGTGCGCGGCGAGGGGTATTATTTCCAGCCTACGGTGCTGGCGGGTGCGCGTCAGGAAGATGAAATTGTGCAACGCGAAGTGTTCGGCCCGGTGGTCAGCGTGACCGAGTTTGATACGGAAGAGCAGGTTCTGGCGTGGGCAAATGAATCCAACTACGGGCTGGCATCTTCCGTCTGGACGCAAAACATCGGTCGCGCCCACCGCCTGAGCGCGCGTCTGCAATACGGTTGCACCTGGGTGAATACCCACTTCATGCTGGTCAGTGAAATGCCGCACGGGGGACAAAAACAATCCGGCTACGGAAAGGATATGTCGATGTACGGGCTGGAAGATTACACGGCGATTCGGCATGTGATGATAAAACACTAACTCCCGGCGTCGGAAGCGTTACAACGGCTGGCGATAACCTCGTCAGCCTTTTTTTATGCGCCGCCGCCCGGACAGTGAATGTATCACCCGCCGGAGGCGCTGATTTTAAAGTCGTTACTTTTCAACTAGTATGACTCGCACAAAAAACTTTCCTCAGGGACGACCATGTTACGCACGGCACTCATCGTATTTTTAAGCGCCTTTTCAGTTTCTCTTTTTGCCCAGGATAACGAGGGTCTGCGTTTTACCCGTAAAGACTGGTCGCTGGTGTGTGAGAATGTGCAACTCTGTCATGCCACGGGAAGGATGAAAGGGGGCAACACGGCGTCCGTTTTACTCACGCGAAAAACAGACGCTGCCGGGCAGGCGAGCGTCAGCCTGATTTTTTCCGATACTCACGCCTCAGACACCCCGCATTCCCCGCAATTGACTCTCGGCGGTCAGGCTGCCGGCATGTTAACCCGCGAAGAGAACGGGCAGTTTGCCTTTACCGCGTCACAGGTCAGTGGTGCGTTACAGGCGCTTCTTCATGATAAGCAGATTCAGATCGCGCAGCCGGATCAGGCTGATGACCTCTCAGGTGAAGGGGTTAACGCCGTCTTGCTTAAAATGGATGACTTCCAGGGGCTGCTGGATACGCCAGCCGCCTTTGTGCAAAGAGCCGACGCCACATCAAAACCGGATGACGACAGTGCTGCGCAGGACGAATTATTCGCCGCGCTGCAAAAGGAAAAAAATCAAAATAATCAGATGCCTGTCGAAACACTGATGAGTCGTTACGCCAGTCCCGAAACGCAGGTGACCCGGTTTGATATCACCTTCGAGGGGGAGGAAAAGAATAAACTGCCAAAGAAAAAGCCCTCAGCGGATATCACAGATGACGAATGGCAGGCATTTCAGAAATCTAACGTGGTCGTCTTTACAGAAAACCAAACGGCCAGTTATACGCTGGTGGATCTTGACGGGGATGGCAAACGGGATCTGATTATTGATGCCTATATCGGGGGCACCGGCATATTCACCTATACCGGGATATTGAAACGAGGAAAGGGCACCTTTTATTCCACCGTGAAGGCAGACCCGGATGCTTCGGTGCCCGGTTATTTGTATTCAACCAACGCACGCGGCGCAAATCAGGCGGGCTACTGGATCAGACTTAATAAGCAGATTTATCTCGCCTACCGGGTCAGCTATTTCGGCGTGGACAATATTTATCTGCTTCGCCCCTTCAGCCACAACGCCAGCGTGGCAAAAATAACGGTCACGTACCGCTATGCGCTGTCGGTCACCTCCCCGGATCCGCGGGATAAAGAAACGCCCTGGCTGACGTTATCGGATAAACAAAAAGTCAGCGTCGGGAAAAGTTTAGCCGCTTTGCAGGCGCATCAGCCCAATGCAGGCAGTTCTGCTTCGCCAGCCGTTTCGGTCTGTCCGGTGCCGCCGTCTCTGAGTCAAAATGAAGCCGGGTTTTATGGCCGTTCGCCTGTGCCGGGCTATGAAGTACAGGCTATCGGTGATATTCCGGTGTGGATAGATGAGCAGTGTTATGTCGGCGGCGTGTACAGCCATTTTGGCGACTACTCACCGAAAGAAGGCGTAGACATCATGCTTTATGTGTATTCACCGCAGCAGGATGGTGAGTTGAAAGGGGATATTTCAGTTTTCGGTAAACGGGAAGTCGTTGCGATCGAACGCGCCCGTGGTGTGGTGCAAGGGGATAACGGCAGGTAGGGAAACAAGGTGTTGATGAAGCAGGGAGTGGGCCGCTCCCTGCTGAAGCATCATCAGAGAGAGTTATTCTGCCGTGGCAGAGGCGATCTTTTTGCGGGCAATATCGATAAACAAAATGCTGGAAGCAAAAGAGATCCCCGAACCGATTATCATTGAAAGAAGATATGAGGTGACGTAATTATATTCTTTGTCTATCAATGTAAGTTGCTCTGAAATTAAATCAATATTGTCAATGGCATATCCTCTGGCTGAATAGAGGCCAAACCATAATGCGCCGCAGACAATAAAGCCGGTGTAACAGACATAAGTGAATTTCTTGTCGATATATTCAAGGTAAAACTTAGGGTCGGAGTAAGCCATCTTAAGAAGACCTAAAAAACAGCCCAGATAAATACCGATCAACCACTTCATGACGTCCCAGTTCATACGTATCTCTGAATGTTGCCGCGCTTGGCGACGAATAATAAAAAGAAACCCTGTTCTGAACCGCGTTGGCCGCGAGAAAAACAGAGTCATTAAACGTTAACTTTATGATTTTAAATAGTATTTAAAGAATTGACGCGCGGTATTATCACACGGACGTCAACACTCTGGCAAGAATGTTCAGGCGAGAATTCTGGCGGGGAACACCGGGAAAATAAGGGCTGGCGACGCGTGCGCCAGCGTTGTCCGTCTTACATTTTCTTCGCCAGCAAGGTGGCAAAGCGAAGCTTGTAGCGGTCACCGTTTTCGTCACGTTTATGCAATTCGCCAATATCCTCGTTGTATTTCACGATTTCCCAGCCACGATAAGCGTGGCGCAATTCATCGGGCTTAAAGGTAAACGGGAAGGGCAGCGGGCAAGGATAATCCGGACTGTCCATCGCGGCGACAATCAGGTTGTACCCGCCGCTTTTGGTGGCCGCGTGCATGTCTTCGAGAATGTGCGGGATACTGTCGCGTTGCAGAAACATCATGACCACGGTGGAAAAGATGAAATCGTATTCGCCGCTGAAACGGTGCGTGTTCAGATCCTGTTCGCTGATGGCGATATTGCGCAGAGATTCCGCCGCAATAATGTCATTCACTTTCGCCACGCTCATGACGTTGTTGTCCCAGCCCGTCACATCAAAGCCTTTCAGGTTGAGATACAGCGAGTTGCGCCCGCTGCCACAGCCCAGATCCAACGCTTTGCCCGGCTGAACATAACCTGCTGCATGAATGATTTCTGAATGGGTGCGGGTAAGGCCGTATTTTTCGGCGTAGTAATCTTCTGGCGCAGGTTGCTGGGTCATGCCCTGTATTCCTTAAAGTGAGATCGATTGCCAGCGATTATCCTCCAAAATCTCCCCCGCGCCATGACTCTTAATGGTCAGCGCAACGTGCGCCGGTCGGTTTGCCGGTAAAGATAACTGCCCGTGCCGTGCACAGGGTCGCCCTCAAAACCGACTTTTTGCATCCCGATTTTTTCCAGAACGCGCTGGGAAGCCAGATGGTTTTCGCGCACGGTGGCGGAGATCCGCGGTATTCCCAGTTTCTCAAAACCCGTATTGAGCGCCACGCTGGCAAACTCGGTCGCCAGCCCTTTTCCCCACGCCGTGGTGGCGAAGCGGTAGCAGAGAAACACCCGGTGATTCTCGTAGCCTTCACGGACTCCCAGCCCGCCAAACCCGATGACCTCATCGGGTTTATGGTTCAGCGTAATCGCCCAGTGGCCGAATCCGTGCTCCGGCCATTCACGTAACCAGCCGCTCAGTTTTTCCTGTGCCGCCGCCCTGTCCGGCAACGGGCCGCGCGGGTTGAACAGATTGGTCTGCGGATCGCCGTAAATGGCAAAGAGGGAATACAGGTCAGCGTCTGCAACCGGACGCAGCAATAACCGCGATGTCTCAATGATCATAGTGACGTTTTTCCTCCTGTGAGATGACTTCAAGCTTAGCCGCACCGGGGCGGGTCGTCATCCGGCACGGAAAAAATCACCCCGCCTGCTTGCGGAGGGATCTGCCGCACACTTTGGCGCGTGAGGAGCGTTCAGGGCTGCGGTGTTATTTTCCATCGTCAGTTATTTGCCCAAAATGTGAAGGGAGTCATAAGCAATGGTCAAGGAGAGACAATTTTTAACTTCTCAGAATTATCACCCGCTAAAGTGATGCCGTATACTCGACTCAAGCAGAGACAATTCGTATTACATCTTTTTTCGTTTAAATGCCCATTTGGCAGCAATGCAGGAACGCTTGTCTGGCCTGCAATCATAACTGGATATGAGGGTTTCATTATGGAAAAGAAAGTCATCTATTTGTTTTGCTCGGCAGGCATGTCCACTTCATTGCTGGTGACTAAAATGAAAGTGCAGGCCGAAAAATACGAAGTGCCGGTCATTATTGAAGCATTCCCGGAAACACTGGCCGCTGAAAAAGGGCATGCGGCGGATGTGGTACTTCTGGGGCCACAGATTGCTTATATGTTGCCGGAGATTCAAAAAGTATTACCGGGTAAACCGGTTGAAGTGATCGATTCTGTGCTTTACGGCAAAATCGATGGTTTAGGTGTTTTGAAAGCTGCCGTTGCTGCCATCAAAAAAGCCGCCGCTACTCAGTAAGCGTAAATTTTTAGCGATACCTTGTCCTTTTTTACATTGAATTACTTTAGTCAAAGAGAAATCCAGTCAAAGAGCGAATTTCATACCCTGGCCGCCGAAGGGCGGCATTAAAGGAACACGCGAATGAGTAAAGTTATTGATTCCCTGGAGAAGATACTTCTTCCTTTTGCCGTTAAAATTGGTAAGCAGCCGCATATTAATGCCATCAAAAATGGTTTTATTAAATTAATGCCGCTGACCCTTGCCGGTGCCATGTTCGTTTTAATTAATAACGTTTTCCTGAATTTTGGTGCCGGTTCTTTCTTCTATTCTTTAGGCGTGCGTTTAGACCCTTCCACGATTGAAACCCTCAGTGGTTTAAAAACCATCGGTATTAATGTCTACAACGGTACGCTGGGTATTATGTCGCTGATGGCGCCGTTCTTTATCGGCATGGCTTTAGCCGAAGAACGCAAAGTGGATTCCCTGTCAGCGGGGTTATTAGCCGTTGCCGCCTTTATGACCGTCACACCTTACAGCGTAGGTGAAGCTTATGCGGTAGGCGCGAACTGGTTAGGCGGTGCGAACATTATTTCCGGTATGGTGATCGGATTAGTGGTCGCCGAAATGTTTACGTTTATTATCCGCAGAAATTGGGTGATTACTTTACCCGCAAGCGTGCCGACCTCTGTCGCCCGCTCATTCTCTGCATTAATTCCCGGCTTTATCATTCTGTTTATTTTCGGTGTGATTTCCTGGCTGCTGGGATTATACGGCCACAACTTCCACCAGATTATTATGGATTCCATCTCCAAACCGCTGGCCTCTATGGGCAGCGTGGTGGGCTGGGCATACGTGATCTTCAACTCCCTGCTGTGGTTCTTTGGTGTCCACGGTTCTCTTGCGCTGACCGCGCTGGACAACGGCATCATGACCCCGTGGGCGCTGGAAAATATCGCGCTGTACACCGAATACGGTTCAGTGAGTGCTGCCATTGACGCGGGTAAAACGTTCCACTTCTGGGCGAAACCGATGCTCGATTCCTACATCCTGCTGGGCGGTTCCGGTGCGACGTTAGGTCTGATTATCGCCATTTTCATTGCCTCACGCCGTGCGGATCACCGCCAGGTGGCAAAACTGGCGCTGCCGTCAGGCATCTTCCAGATTAACGAGCCTATCCTGTTTGGTTTACCGATCATCATGAACCCGGTCATGTTTATTCCGTTCGTGCTGGTGCAACCCATTCTGGCAGCCATCACGCTCGCGGCTTACTCCATGGGCATTATTCCGCCGGTGACCAACCTGGCGCCCTGGACCATGCCGACCGGCCTTGGCGCTTTCTTTAACAGTAATGGCAGCATCGCGGCATTGTTAGTGGCCTTGTTTAACCTGGCGGTCGCCACGCTGGTTTACATGCCTTTCGTTATCCTGTCGAACAAAGCGCAGGAGATTATTGAAGAAGAAGAAAGCGAAGAAGATATCGCTGCCGCACTGAAATTCTAATCTGACCCGCAGAGGGCGGGCGCGTCCTTCCCTCTGCCCACTGGCTATCAAGGAGAGATTAAGATGATTGATTTAGACAGCATCGCGGATACGCAAGACGAGATGCAGGAACTCGAAGAAGTGGTCATGGGGTTAATTATTAACTCCGGACAAGCGCGCAGCCTGGCTTACGGTGCGCTGAAAAAAGCCAAAGAAGGCGATTTTGAGCAAGCCAAAGCGTTAATGGATCAGTCACGTTTATCGCTCAATGAAGCGCATCTGGTGCAGACGAAGCTGATTGAAGACGATATGGGCGAAGGCAAAATGAAAGTCAGCCTGATCCTGGTTCACGCGCAGGACCACCTGATGACCTCGATGCTGGCCCGCGAGTTAATCACGGAACTCATTGAGCTTCACGAGAAAATAAAATAACGTAGGGAGTGATAATGCAGCCACCGGTATTGAGCATGGAAATCAAGACAGCACGCGAAAATCAACTCTTCGACGGTCAGAATTTCCATATGTTTATCTACAACAAAGTAGAAAGCATTTCCGGGTTGCATGAACATGATTACTACGAATTTACGGTGGTATTGACGGGCAGGTATTATCAGAGTGTGAATGGCAAACGGGTGCTGTTAGAGCGCGGCGATTTTGTCTTCATTCCGCTGGGTTCGAATCATCAGAGCTTTTATGAATTTGGCGCAACCCGAATATTGAATGTCGGGATCAGCAAAGCTTTTTTCGAACAACACTACGCCTCATTATTACCGGCACATTTTATTGCCTCACAAGTGTACAAAATTAAAACTGAATTTCTGACTTATATTGAATCGGTGGTGGCTTCGCTGAATTTCCGCAACGGGGAATTTAATGAATTTCTGGAGATGGTGACGTTTTATATCGTGAACCGGTTACGTCACCACAGAGAATCAGAAGCCACAACGGATGCGCCAGCCTGGTTAAAGGTGGCGGTTGAGAGAATGCATGATAAAACGCAGTTCGGTGATAAAGCCTTATCGAACATGGTGGCATTATCCGGTAAGTCGCAGGAATATCTGACCCGCGCCACGCAGCGTCATTATGGAATGACGCCGATGCAGATTATCAATGAAATCCGAATTGATTTCGCAAAAAAGCAACTTGAAATTACCAATTACTCGGTCACGGATATTGCCTTTGAATCCGGATATAGCAGCCCGAGTATGTTTATCAAGAACTTTAAAAAGCTGACATCATTTACACCGAATCATTACCGAAAGAAATTGTGCAGTATTAATTAACGCTCAGGTTTATTTTATATTTCTGTTTAAATTTGCAGTGCAATCACTTGCACGGGAGTCCCTATGAGCAAAAAACTGAAAGTCGTCACTATTGGTGGCGGGAGCAGCTATACCCCGGAATTACTTGAAGGCTTTATTAAACGTTACGACGAATTACCGGTTTCTGAATTATGGCTGGTGGATGTCGAGGCCGGAAAAGAGAAGCAGGATATTATTTTTGATCTCTGTGTGCGCATGGTGAAACGCGCCGGTGTGCCGATTGCGATCCACAAAACCCTCAACCGCCGTGAAGCGCTGGAAAATGCGGATTTCGTTACCACGCAATTGCGTGTCGGTCAGTTAAAGGCGCGCGAGCTTGATGAGCGTATCCCGCTGAGCCATGGGTATCTGGGGCAGGAAACTAACGGCGCAGGCGGTTTATTCAAAGGCCTGCGCACCATCCCGGTCATTTTCGACATCATCAAAGACGTCGAAGAGATTTGCCCGAACGCCTGGGTCATTAACTTCACCAACCCGGCGGGAATGGTCACGGAAGCCGTCTTCCGTCACACCCGGTTCAAGAAATTCATTGGCGTGTGCAATATTCCTGTCGGCATGAAAATGTTCATTCAGGATGTGCTGAAACTGACTCCGCAGGACGCGTTATCCATCGATCTTTTCGGCCTGAACCATATGGTGTTTATCAAAGATGTGATTGTTAACGGTGAATCACGCTTTGCCGAACTGCTCGACGGCGTAGCTTCCGGCACGCTTACTGCCGGCTCGGTGAAAAACATCTTTGATTTACCTTTCAGCGAAGGCCTGATCCGCTCGCTCAACCTGCTGCCGTGCTCTTACCTGCTGTATTACTTCAAGCAGAAAGAGATGCTGGCGATTGAAATGGGTGAATTCTACAAAGGCGGGGCGCGCGCATCCGTGGTGCAAAAAGTTGAGAAGCAGCTGTTCGATCTCTATAAAGATCCTGAGCTGAGCGTCAAACCTAAAGAGCTGGAACTGCGGGGCGGGGCGTACTATTCCGATGCGGCCTGCGAAGTGATCAGCGCGATTTATAACGATAAGCAAACCGAGCAGTACGTCAATTTCCCGCACAACGGGCACATTGATAATATTCCGGCAGAGTGGGCAATCGAGATGACCTGCACCATCGGGCGCGACGGTGCGACACCGCATCCGCGTCTGACACATTTCGACGATAAAGTCCTCGGACTGATCCACACCATTAAAGGCTTTGAAATCGCGGCCAGCGAAGCGGCACTGAGCGGCAAATTTAATGATGTGCTGCTGGCGCTGAACCTCAGCCCGCTGATCCATTCAGATAAAGATGCCGAAGTGCTGGCGCGGGAAATGTTGCTGGCGCATGAGGCGCTGCTGCCAAACTTTGCAGAAACGATTGCCGCACTGAAATAACCCGCCGCCTTCCCGGTGCGGGAAGGCGATGCAAAAGGGAAAATCATGGATAAGTTACTGATTGTGAATGCCGATGATTTCGGACTTTGCAAGGCGCAAAACTACGGCATTATCGAGGCATGCAATAACGGCGTTGTGCGATCGACCACGGCGATGGTCACGATGGCGGCGGCGGAACATGCCGCCGTATTAAGCGCATCCCACCCGCATCTTGCCGTCGGGATGCATTTTGTCCTGACGCTTGGAAAACCGCTTTCACCGATGCCAGGTCTGGTCCGAAACGGTGAGCTGGGCAAATGGATTTGGGAAATGGCGGAGGCTGGCACGCTGCCGCTTGATGAAATCGCGCATGAACTGGAATGTCAGTTCGCGCGCTTTATCGAGGTGTTTGGCAAAGCGCCGGTGCATATCGACAGCCATCATCACGTGCACATGTTCCCGCAGATTTTCCCGATAGTGGAGGCATTTGCGAAACAGAAGGGCGTGCCGCTGCGCATTGACCGCGACGAAATCCGCAAAGCGGACATTCCTCTGTGCGGCGCGAAGAGCACAGACGGTTTCGACAGCACGTTTTACGGAGAGGCGATTTCAGAAGCGCTGTTTCTGCAAACGCTGGACAACGCCACCCGGCGCGGCGACCGTTCCGTAGAAATCATGACACACCCTTCTTTTATCGATAACACGCTTCTGGCCAGTAAATATTGTTACCCGAGGCTGGCAGAGCTGGATGTATTGACGTCGGCGTCGCTGAAATCCGCGATTACTCAGCGCGGGTACCGGCTGGGATCATTTAAGGATTTACAAGCCCTGTAAAAACACAAAGGCCGCCGCGGGCATATTGCTCACGGCGGCCTTTTTGCGGGTTAATCACGCGTGATTATTTATCCGCGTCTTTATAGACAGTGGCGATGGCTTCAAAGTTTGGGCCTTTCTGCCCTGCTGCAATGATATGGTAATACTTACCCCCTTTCTCATCCGCTAACCTGGAAAGCTCTTCGTGCAATTCACTTGGAGAACCTACCTGCCCGCCACTTTGTGACACGGTGACGTTGCCAATTTTTACCAGTTTGAAGTGAGTGACCTCTTCTTTAGAGACTTGGTCAGCTGCTAATGCACTGAATGAAAAGGCAGTGATAAGCAGAGAGGCAGCTAAAATGATTTTTTTCATTTACATCATCCTTTTTAGAGGTAAGAGTTTGCTTCACGCTGATTAAGTTTAGACCGGATTTTCACCTGTCACCAAAACATGAACGGATTTTTACGGCACAAAGCCGGGGAGGCTTTTGCCGTCAGAACGGATCACAAGGATGAGTATGAAAACATCCTGCGCCCGCACCGGTATGCTTTTTTGTTGCGACGTGAGAAGCGACAGGCCGGGAAAAGGGGAACCGCAAAGCCCGCAATTCAAGTGAACTGCGGGCTTTTTTACATCACGGACAAACGATCAGAACGAGAAACAGGAGCAGCCGAGTGCGCCCCAGAAGGCATTGTCATCGGATACCGGAACATCGGCCCCGCGGGCAAGGTCATGGCTGTGCTTATGCACACCGCATGGCCCGACGCACTGATGCATCTGCCGGATCTGCCCGACCCGTGCCGCCCCTTCTGGCGGAGCAGAACGGTAATGCCCCGGCACACGGGTAACCGGCGACCAGTCCGGCAATACCGGAATCGCCGGTGGCGAGAGCGGCAAGAAACTTCCTGCCGCGTAAACCACTTTACCATCGACCATGGTCAGTACCGATTCAATGCCTTTGATGCGCTCTTCCGCAACACTGAAGAAATCTTCCGATAAAACGGCCAGATCGGCCAGCTGCCCGGCTTTAATCTGCCCCTTTTTGCCCTGTTCGCTGGAGAACCAGGCGCTGCCCTGCGTCCACAACATCAGCGCCGTTTCGCGGTCGATTCGCGCATCGTCGTCATACATTGTCATGCCGCCGACGGTGCGGCCGGACACCAGCCAGTACAGCGCGGTCCACGGATTGTAACTGGCAACGCGGGTGGCGTCCGTGCCCAGCCCGACGGGTAATCCGGCAGAGAGCATTTTCGCCACCGGTGGCGTGTGTTTTGTGGCTTCAGCGCCGTAGCGCTCTGCAAAATATTCACCCTGAAACGCCATGCGATGCTGCACCGCAATGCCGCCGCCCAGCGCTTTAACGCGTTCGATATTGCGTTCAGTAATGGTTTCCGCATGGTCGAAGAACCAGTGCAAACCGTTGAACGGAATGTCGTGGTTCACTTTTTCAAATACGTCCAGCATCCGGCTGATCGACTCGTCATAGGTGGCGTGCAGCCGGAAGGGCCAGCGGTGTTCCACCAGATGGCGCACCACGCGCTCAAGTTCAATTTCAGTCCCCGGCGGTAGATCCGGGCGCGGTTGCAGGAAATCTTCAAAGTCTGCGGCGGAAAACACCAGCATTTCCCCCGCGCCGTTATGGCGATAAAAGTCGGTGCCCTGGCCGGGCTTCAGCATGTCGGTCCACAGTTCGAAATCTTCCAGCTCATGCTGCGGGCGCTGGGTGAACAGGTTGTAGGCGATGCGGATCGTCAGTTGTTTTTTCTGATGAAGCTCATCAATGATCTGATAATCCTCGGGATAATTCTGGAAGCCGCCGCCCGCATCAATGGCACTGGTCAGCCCGAGGCGGTTTAGCTCGCGCATAAACTGACGTGTGGAATTCACCTGTTGCTCCAGCGGCAGTTTTGGCCCTTTTGCCAGCGTGGAATACAAAATCATGGCGTTCGGTTTGGCGATGAGCATCCCGGTCGGATTGCCATTGCTGTCGCGCTGAATTTCACCGCCCGGCGGATTGGGCGTGTCTTTGGTGTAACCCACCACCTTCAGCGCCGCGCGGTTGAGCAGGGCACGGTCATATAAATGCAGAATAAAGACCGGCGTGTCGGGCGCGGCCTGATTGATTTCATCCAGCGTCGGCATCCGTCGTTCGGCGAACTGAAATTCCGTCCAGCCACCGACCACGCGAACCCACTGCGGGCTGGGTGTGCGCATTGCCTGATCTTTCAGCATTCGCAGCGCATCCGCCAGCGACGGAACACCTTCCCAGCGCAGCTCCAGATTGTAATTCAGCCCTCCACGGATCAGATGCAGGTGCGAGTCATTAAGGCCGGGAACCGCCGTGTGCCCCTTTAAGTCCACAACCTCCGTCTGCGCATCGGCAAACTGCATCACTTCATTTTCAGTACCGACGGCCAGAAATTTACCGTCTTTTATCGCCACCGCGTTCGCCCGTGGTTTTTCACGATCGACGGTGTGGAATTGTCCATTTATCAGGATCAGGGATGCGAAACTGTTCATTGGGAAAGCTCCTGTCATTGCGCGGAAGTGCGCGTCAGCCATGAATGAAAAACTCGGGTGATAACGGGCATCCACAGGAAAACCACCAGCCCGACAACGGAAGCGTCATTCAGGATATGGCCGCCTTCGGTGCCTTTGAGGTGCGGTAAAATCTGTCCCCAGAACCAGGGCACAATGTGGGTCGACGGGTAAATGACCAGCAGGGTCAGCAGATATTGTTTCCAGCGGGCAGGGGGGCGGACGTTGGCGGCGGGCGGTGTGAACCAGAATTCGGCACCGGGGCGCACCTCGGTATTGTCGTTTTGCAGTAACAGCGGGCTGACTTCTTTTACCAGCTCTTTACGCAGCTCGGAATTATGCCAGGCGTTGAGATTTTCCAGCGTATCGAAGCGCACCAGAATGGTGTAAGGATCGCCGCTGCGGCTCGGGCGGATCACATTCACGCCCAGATGCCCGTTAAAGCTGCCGGCCTGCGGCATAATTTTATTCAGCCAGGCTTCATAGCGTGCTTCGCTGGCGGGTGCGATCCTGTGAGTAATGACGAGTGTTACATGTTGCTGATGGGACTGCGGCATACATCACCTCATTGAATTAAAGAATTTAACGAATCAATGAAATGATGTTAGTTGCCGGAACGGAGCAATGATAGGCGAGAATTTTGGGGTTCTTATCAAATTTTTTTGTGAATCATTCCTCGCCCACCACGCGCAGATTGCGCTGTTTCATCACGCGATGCAGATTTGATTCCAGCCAGTTAGCCAGCCCGGCAATCTGGTCTTTGACTTCGATACCCAGCGGCGTCAGCCGGTACTCCACATGCGGCGGCACCACCGGATAAGAGCGGCGGTCAATAAAGCCATCTTCTTCAAATGCCTGTAAGGTCTGGGCCAGCATCTTTTCACTGACGCCACCCACTTTGCGGCGCAGCTCGCTAAAGCGCAGCGTCTCCTCGCTCAGGGCGATCAGCACCAGCAATCCCCAGCGGCTGGTGATATGGCGCAAAATCTCCCGAGACGGGCAATTAGGATCGAGCACTTCGCCACGCCGGATTTGCTCCGTGAGCGGTAATGCGTCAGCCGACTTATCGGACGATATTATTTTCATACTTACCTTTTAGTGCGTACTTACCAAAAGAAAGTATATCGCATAGGATGTTTCAACGGCGACGCATTTCGCGCCCTTCAGAACATAAATCTCGTGTCTTACACTTTTGGAGAAACAACATGATCGCAATTACCGGTGCCACCGGCCAGTTAGGCCGCCTCGTTATCGCTGCATTGTTGAAGAAAGTCCCGGCGAATCAGATTATTGCCGCCGTGCGCAGCCCGGAAAAAGCCAAAGATCTGGCGGAGCTGGGCGTGGAGTTACGTCAGGCCGATTACAGCCAGCCAGCGACGCTCGACAGCGCGTTCAAAGGTGTTGAAAAAGTGCTGCTGATTTCTTCGAGTGAAGTCGGTCAGCGCGAAGCGCAGCACGGCGCAGTGATTGATGCGGCAAAACGCGCAGGCGTAAAACTGCTGGCCTACACCAGCCTGCTGCACGCAGACAAAAGCCCGCTGGGGCTTGGCGTTGAACACCGCGCGACCGAAAAAGCCTTAAGTGAATCAGGCGTTCCTTTCGTGCTGTTGCGTAATGGCTGGTACACGGAAAACTACGCGGCGAGTATCGCCCCGGCGCTGGCGCACAATGCCTTTATTGGTGCGGTGGGTGAAGGCCGTATCTCCTCGGCAGCGCGTGAAGATTACGCCGAAGCGGCAGCAACGGTGCTGAGCCTGGATAATCAGGCGGGCAAAGTATACGAACTGGCGGGAGATGAGGCCTACACGCTGGCAGAATTTACCGCGCACATCGCGCAACTGTCAGGTAAAAAAGTGGATTACATCAACATGACCCAGGCGGATTTTGCAAAAGCACTGACCGGTGCAGGTTTGCCGGACTGGCTGGCGGAGATGCTGGCAGATTCTGATGCAGGCGCAGCGCAGGGCGGGCTGTTTGATGATTCACATACATTGAGCAAACTGATTGGTCGCCCGACAACGCCTGCGAAAGAGGTGATTGCTGCGACGCTGAAGTCTCTCTGAGGCGCGACCGCGGTTTGTTATCATAAAGTTTACGGCCTGTTAGCATCGCTTAACAGGCCGTATTTTTATTTAAATCACATCATCCTGCGTGGACAACAAGACCAGCTCAAGCAGATTGCGGCAGGCCTGCTGATTACTGATATTGGAATCGATTTCGATCTGGCGGATCAGACCTTCAATGATGGCTTTATTGCTTACCGGGAAGCGGCTGCACAACAGGCTGGACACCACTCTGCCCAAAATTTCCACTTCACTTAAGGTCTGGGATTCCTGCGGTTTGAAGTATTCGCTGATTTCAGTAACTGTTTGTTCTTCTTCGAGTTGCATATAGACCTCCTTAATACTTCGCATGGTAAATCATGACATGAGAAGTGTCTGTTGCGAGTGAGAAAACATAGTATTGTTTAGCAATGCTTCACAATTCGTTTCCCTGTTTCATCCCATGCCTTTTTTGCAAAAGAAAAAGGCCAGCATTAAAAAAAAGTTTTTGGAGGAGGGGAAATCCACATTCTCCTCCAAAAACCAGGCTGAATATGCCCGTAAATGACGGACTAATGATAAAGCAGGGGTGTAAAGAAGTTATACAAAGATTGCAGATTTGTACAGTTTTGGGTGAGAAATATCTTAATAACCGGTTGCTAGCAATCAAAAACAGCACAAATAGTCCTGTGTGATTAACGATCGATACATTCACAGATTGAGTTAGTTCATTTTGTAATGATCAGGTGAGTAGTGTTTTTCACCATGAGACTGAGTGAGTGTTGGTTTGTTATAGGCGGCGAGCACTTAACTCACTGCGCTGCCACACGAATGAGAACGAAATACTGCCACTGGCCGCGCTCAAGAATCACGCCGGAGGAGCGGTGGAAAACCGCGCGTCAGTGTGCGCGGGTTGTAACCCGACCGGAGGGCACCGCGCAGCGGCGGGATTTTGCGGCAATAGCGAAAGCCCCTGAAACATAGCCCGCGAGCGACAGCGCGCAGTTTAAAGACGCGAGAGATCCAAGAGAGGCCCGTCCTGGCCTCTTTTGGTCGGTTTCGGCGCAAAATGTTAAGCGATCACCGCACCTGAGAAACCGAAACCTGCCCATCCATATATCCCTCACCCCACGATGTTACCGGTATCACAGAAGCTAAATATCGTAAGAAATTTACAACATCTCGCAATTGTGACCGGCATTTAACCTCTCTATAACAGTTCTTCAGCCCAGCGGACGGACTGACTTTTTTGTTTAACCGGACAAAAGGCAGAACGAGTTATGAGTGGAAAATTATCCGTCAAAGAGAAAGTGAGCTACGGTCTGGGGGATATGGCGAGCCATATTGGCCTGGATAACGTCATTATATTTTTAACCTTTTACTACACCGACGTGGTGGGTTTACCGGCGGTGTTTGTCGGCACCATGTTCCTGGTGGCGCGCGTCGCGGATGCGATTGTTGACCCCGCGATGGGGCTGATTGCCGACCGCACGCAGACCCGATTTGGTAAGTTCCGCCCGTATATTCTGTGGCTGGCGCTGCCTTTTGGTGCCAGCTGCCTGCTGGTGTATGCCGTGCCGGAATCCCTGACGCTGGGCGGCAAAATGGTCTACGCCAGCGTGACCTACTGCGTGATGATGCTGATGTACACCGCCATCAATATTCCTTATTGCTCGATGGGCGCGATCATTACGCCGGATAATACCCAGCGAATCTCCCTGCAATCCTATCGCTTTTTCCTCGCCACCCTGGGCGGCGCGATGTCCACCTTCCTGATGATGCCGCTGGCGGAAATGCTGGGCGGCGGCAATAAGCTTGACGGTTATTTCGGCGCGATGGCCATCATGGCCTCGGTGGCCGTGGTGATGTTCCTGCTGTGTTTTCTCAACACCAAAGAACGTATCAGCGCACCGCCGACGCATGAAAATTTCCTCTCCGATCTGCGCGATTTAGTGCGTAACGACCAGTGGCGCGTGGTCGCGGCGCTGATCTTCTTTAACATCTCCTTCGGCGTCGTGCGTCTCGGCGCGATGATGTATTACGTCACCTATTATCTCGGCAACGCCAGCTACTTTATGTGGCTGCTGGCCGCGCACATTATTGGTAAAAGCCTCGGCAGCCTGCTGGTCAAACCGCTAACCCGCAATCGCAGCAAGCTAACGGCATTCACGCTTTGCGCCATTTTGACCGGCATCCTGAGCGCGGCGATCTTCTTCGTTCCGGCGTGGATCTCCCTGCTGGTGGGCATGACGCTGCTGGTGTCCACCTTCTATCAGGTCACGACCACGCTGATGTGGGTGATGATGTCTGACGTGGTGGATTACGGTGAATACAAACAGGGCAAACGCATGGACGGCACCGTGTTCTCGACCTTGCTGGCGATCCTCAAAATGGGGATGGCGGTGAGCGGGGCGGTGGTCGGCTGGATGCTGGGCATGAGCGGTTATGTGCCGCATGCCGCCCAGCAAAATACCGCCGCGATGCTGTCGATTATTGCGCTGTTCTCGCTGGTGCCGGGCGTGTTGTCGATGTTCAGCGCGCTGTCGATGCGCTGGTACAAGCTCAATGACGCCACCATGAAACAGATCAACCAGTCCAAAATTTCTCAGGAACGCGAGCCTGAACGTCAGGCCATCTTGCATACACAGGAGTCCGCATGAGCGAATTAATCGCCGAAAAAAACCGCATCCTCTGGCATTTCGATCAGCAAACGCTGGTGATTGAACCCTGGGGCGAAAACAGTCTGCGCGTGCGCGCCACCTGCCGCCCGGCGCTGAATGATCACCTGTGGGCGCTGTTGCCGCTATCCACACAGCCGCAGGCTGACATCCGCCACGGCACCGAAACCCTCACGCTGCGCAACGGCAACATCACGGCAACGGTGAACATCAAAGGGCAACTGGCGTTTTATAACCAGCGCGGCGAGCTGATCCTCGAAGAGTTCTGGCGTCAGCGTTCAACCGTGGGGATCGGCGCGACGGAGAGGAGTCAGGATAAATACATCAGCGCGCTGAAGATGGATGCCCGCGAATTCAAAGCCATTCCCGGTGGCAAACATCAGCTCACCGTACGTTTTGAATCCCGTCCGGACGAGAAAATCTACGGCATGGGGCAGTATCAGCAGAGTTGTCTGGATCTGAAAGGCTGCACGCTGGAACTGGCGCAGCGCAACTCGCAGGCCAGCGTGCCGTTTATGCTCTCGAGCCTCGGTTATGGTTTGCTGTGGAATAACCCGGCGATTGGCGAGGTGACGTTCGGCAAGAACATTACCCGCTGGGAAGCACAGGTCACCGAGCAGATGGATTACTGGATAACTGCCGGTGATACGCCCGCTGACATCCTGCACCAGTATGGCCGCGCGACCGGTACCGCACCGCACATGCCGGAATACGCCACCGGTTTCTGGCAGTGCAAACTGCGGTACCGCACCCAGCAGGAAGTGCTGGAGGTGGCGCGTGAATACAAGCGGCGCAATCTGCCGATTTCGGTGATTGTCATCGATTTCTTCCACTGGCCGAATCAGGGCACCTGGTGTTTTGATCCGGTGGACTGGCCGGATCCTAAAGCGATGGTGGCCGAGCTTAAATCCCTCGGCATCGAAACCATGGTGTCGGTGTGGCCGACGGTGGACAGCCGCACCGATAACTATAAAGAGATGAAATCCAAAGGTTATCTGGTGAATACCGATCGCGGTGTGTCAGTGAATCTGGATTTCCTCGGCAACTGCACGTTCTTTGATGCCACGCACCCCGGCGCACGTCAGTTTGTCTGGGACAAAGTGAAACAAAACTATTTCGATCTGGGCATCCGCACTTTCTGGCTGGATGAAGCCGAACCGGAATACCGTGCGTATGATTTTGATAACTATCGCTATCACCTCGGCCCGGTGCTGGAGGTGGGGAATATCTATCCGCAGAAATTCGCCCAAGGTTTTTACGACGGATTGCAGCAGGAAGGCGAAAACGAGATCGTCAATCTGGTGCGCTGCGCCTGGGCGGGCAGCCAGCGTTACGGCGTGCTGGCGTGGTCCGGCGACATCCACTCTTCCTTCCACGCGCTGCGTAATCAGATTGCTGCTGGCCTGAACATGGGGCTGGCGGGTATTCCGTGGTGGACGACCGACATCGGCGGTTTTCAGGGCGGCAACGTCAACGATCCGGCGTTTCAGGAGTTGCTGATCCGCTGGTTCCAGTGGGGCGTGTTCTGTCCGGTGATGCGCCTGCACGGCTACCGCGAACCGCAAATTCAGCCGTCAGAACCCTGGCGTGAAGGCATCGCGCAGTGCAACAGCGGCGCGCCGAATGAAGTCTGGAGCTATGGCGAAGAGAATTATGCCCTGATGAAAAGCGGGTTATTCCTGCGTGAAAAGCTGCGTCCGTACATCAGCCACGTCATGCAACAAGCCCACGAAAACGGCGATCCGGCAATGCGCACGATGTTCTATCAGTATCCCGCTCAGCCGGAAAGCTGGCAGGTGGAAGATCAGTATCTGCTCGGTGCAGACATACTGGTCGCGCCGATTTTGCATGCAGGCCAGCGCGAACGCGAGGTGTGGTTACCGGCGGGAGAAACCTGGGTGGCGCTTAATGGCGAACGCTATGAAGGAGGAAGGGCGGTGAGTGTCGCCGCACCGATGAGTGAGATCCCGGTATTTGTGCGGCAAAGGGCTGACCCGACTGCACTGGCTATCTTATCAACAGGACTTTAACCGTTTAGGTTTCTCAAATGCGGTGGTCGCTCAGCGTGTAGCGCCAGAGGATCACCGCAGATAAGAAACCGAAACCTTCAACCCTTTGTAACTGAAAGCCGCGCCATGCCGCGGTCTCCTGCCCCCGACTTATCACAAAACTGTTAACTCTCCGCGAGGATTCCGTAATCCCTCGCCCTGTACTCTGGTGCCATCGACAGCAACCGCAACGGTGGCAACAATGATCAACAGACGTAATTTCTTGCTGGGCAGTGGCGCGGTATCGGCTGCTGCGGTGATGGGGCTGATCCCGTCACTGTTTTCCCGCAATGCCGACGCGCAGGCGAAATCCGCTAAATTCGACATCATGCTGACGGATGCTCAGTGGCATCAGCGCCTGAACGACGATCAGTACCGCATTTTGCGCGAAGCCGGTACCGAGCGGCCTTATTCCAGTCCGCTGAACAACGAGCACCGGGCGGGGGAATTTGCCTGTGCGGGCTGCAATCTTCCTCTTTTCTCCTCAGCGACCAAATTTGACAGCCACACCGGCTGGCCGAGTTTCTGGAAACCCTTGCCCGATTCGGCGCTCACCAGCCGGGATACCTCCTTCGGCATGGTGCGTGATGAAGTCCATTGCCGCCGCTGCGGCGGGCATCTCGGTCATGTTTTCGACGACGGCCCGCAGCCGACCGGCCTGCGTTATTGCATGAACGGGCTGGCAATGACGTTCACCCCCAACGTTTAATCAGGCAGGAAGTTCACCATGAAGAAAATTACCGAAAAAAGAGTGAAGTCGTTACGCAATTACAGCCTGATCGCCGGTCTGGTGCTGGCCTCAGCGTTTGTGTTTCAGAATAACGCCTGGTCATGGGGCGGAGCCGAGCCCGCCGTGGTGATCGCCGCCCCGGCAAAAGATGAACCGGCAGCCACGTCGCACAGCGAAACCGCGCTGTTTGCCGGCGGGTGTTTCTGGGGGATCCAGGGCGTGTTCCAGCATGTGAAAGGCGTCACCAGCGCGGTATCCGGATATGCCGGCGGGGCGGCAGGAACGGCAAATTATGAGGAAGTCAGCACCGGTGAAACCGGCCATGCCGAATCGGTGAAAGTGACCTTTGACCCGACACAGGTGACCTACGGCGAGTTGCTGCATATCTTCTTTTCGGTCGGACATAACCCGACTCAGCTGAACCGTCAGGGGCCGGACACCGGCAGTCAGTACCGCTCGGCGGTGTTTCCGTTAAATGCCGCGCAGGCCGCAGTAGCAAAAGCGTATATCGCACAACTCAATGCCAGCAAAAGTTTCAGCGAACCAATGGTGACAAAAATTGAAAGCAACGCCCACTTTTATCCGGCGGAAGCCTATCACCAGAATTTCTTAAACGATAACCCGGACTATCCGTACATTGTGGTGAACGATCTGCCGAAAATTAAAGACCTGCAACAGGTGTTCCCGGCGAATTACCGCGAACAGCCCGTGCTGGTGAACCCTGAAAGTAAAAATTGACGCTACCGGAATGGCGGCTGACATGATTCAGAAAGGAGGAAGGCGGGGTTAAAGGTATTCACAGCAAGAGCAGTCATTCTTTGAAGTAAAAAATGACTGCTCGTCTGATCATGGCGTGGACGTTTTACGTATTACGCCCTTCAATCAGAAATCCAGCTCGGCACCTAAATACGCACCGTTGGCCACCGGAGGCCAACGTGTGGCGTGGTTTGCTGTGCTGTTGACGTGACGTCGTCACGTAACCGACGCTAAAAATTTCCCCACGCACGCCATGCACGCCTCACGTTCTTCCACGTGCGGCATATGGCTGGAGTGTTCGAAAATCACCCATTCTGCCCCTTTGATGTGGTCGGCGAAGGGCTGCACAACTTCCGGTGCGGCTTCGTCGTAACGGCCTGATATCAGCAGAACCGGCACATTAATGGCCGCGAGACGGTCGATCACTGTCCACGCTTTCATGCTGCCAATCACGTGAAACTCGGTCGGTCCGTTCATGGCGAGGTACACCGTCGGATCGGCATCCATGGCCGCGAACGTGCGTTTCACCTCTTCCGGCCACGGATCGAGGCGGCAGACGTGGCGGGCATAAAACACCTGCGACGCGGCTTTATATTCGGCACTGTCGATCGTTCCGGCCTGTTCATGGGTGAGTAAGGTCTGCTGAACGTCCGGCGGCAGTTCGCTGCGCAACCTTGCGGCGGCCTGCAACCAGAGCGCCATCGACGCTGGTGAATTGGCGATGATCAGCGCTTTCAGACCGGCAGGTTGGGTGACCGCATGTTCGGCACCGAGCATACCGCCCCACGACTGGCCGAGCAGCGCGTAATCTTTTTCGATGCACAGATGGCGCAGCAAATTGTCCAGTTCCGCCAGAAACAGCGACGGTTGCCAGAAATCTGCCGGTTTATCAGGAAGGTGGGTGGAGCGGCCATTACCGATCTGATCGTAATGGATCACCGCCCGGCCGGTTTGGGCAATATCGCGGAAGGCATCCACGTAATCGTGGGTGCAGCCCGGCCCGCCGTGCGCGATCACCAGCGGCGTGACGCCGTTGTTCAAATCGCCGCAAACGCGGTACCAGGTCTGGTATTCCTGAAACGGTGCAAAGCCTTCAGTGAGCTTGACCATGTTGTTTCCCCTGTCGGTGAATAATCCTCACAGGGTAAACATCGCGGCGGCGCTGAACAGCTAGTAAAAAAGATAGAAAACGTGAAAGCTCAGCTGTCGAGCAGGCGGTAATGCATGGCGCGAACCACCGCCTGCACGCGGTTGCTGGCCCCCAGTTTGCGGCCGGCGGTGTTGAGATGCAGCGTGACGGTGGCGATTGACCGGTTCAGCTTACGGGCAATCTCTTTGGCGGTTAATCCCTCCGCCGCCCACGCCAGACATTCACGTTCGCGTTTGCTTAACCTGACGTGCTGACAGGTCAGCACGCTGCTGTCGAACAGCGGAAACACGCACTCCTGAAAGGTCAGCGCCAGCAGGCTGAAATCGCCCAGCACGTCATGAATATCCAGCTCGTGCCCGGCGCCGGTGTGGATCCCGGTCACGGTAACAAATCCGCCGTTGGGCAGATGCAGCGGCACGGTGGCGCCACTCGGCATATTGTTATCGCACATGTAATGGGTGACCGGTTTATTGAGGTCACTCAGACGGTTTTGCAGCGAGGTGTTGTCTGGCCGCTGATAAGACCAGACGAACGGCGCACAGCTCTCCAGCGCATAATGCTGCACCGGGTCCACCTGATAATATCCGCTCTCCAGCCACAGCCGCTGCATATCTCCCGGTACATTGCACATCTGCAACAAGGAAGGCGTGATCAAATCCCCTTCCAGCGAACGGGGAACCGGCGTGAAATCGTAAATCAGGGCATCAAATCCCAGGCGCGATGTCTGGGCGAAAAGCTGGGCAAACGCGCCTTCCACGGTACTTTCCCGCATCCCCTGCGCACTCTCTGTCACTGCGAGTTTCATGAATTCATCTCCGCCATGCTTCAACGTAAAAACGGCATTTGCCCCTCCGGCACGGTTCCTGCGTTGCCCAACCTGTGCCTGAAAAACATGCAATCGCGGTGCCAGATCACGGTGATAGCAAAACTAGTTTTTTTGCTAACTACCGGTGCGGCACCACTGCGGCTAACGTAGTGCGACAGGGCAAAAGGCCATCGCAGGCGTGCCGAAAAAAGGGGAGAAACGCCGGGGTCCGCGCAGCCACACTGCACCGTGCTGGTGCGAATTTCGCCCGCCACGTCCGTTTTTGCACCGTTACACGCCATGAAGGGGACTGCCATGCACCGTTATCGTTTTCTGCTCTGGCGACCGCTGCAACTGCTGCCGGTGCTGCTGGGGATCAGCATTCTGACCTTTATTATGGTCCGCGCCATCCCCGGCGATCCGGCGAGGATCCTGCTTGGGGTGCACAGTTCGCCGGAAGCCATCGCCCGTATCCGCGCCCAGTTCGGGCTGGATTTGCCGATATGGCAGCAATACCTCTATTTCCTGCGCAATCTGCTTAACGGTGAAATGGGTAAATCGCTGATTTACCGTGTTGATACGCTCAAGCTGGTCACGACCCGTATCGAACCGACGCTGTATCTGGTGCTCGGCAGCGTGTTGCTGGCGCTGCTGATCGCGGTGCCACTGGCCGCCGCGGCGGCGAGAAAGCGCGGAAAACTGGCCGATCAGGTGATCCGTTTGCTTTCTACCGTCGGCCTCGGCCTGCCCGCGTTCTGGCTGGCGATCATGATGATTTTGCTGTTCAGCCTGTCGCTGGGCTGGTTTCCGGTATCGGGGTACGGCAGTGACGCGGGTGAACGTCTCCGTCATCTGTTTTTGCCCTGCCTGACCGTCGCGCTGGCGCTGTCGGCGGTGCTGACCCGCAACCTGCGCGCCAGCCTGCTGATGGAATTACAGAATGATTACGTGACGGCCGCCAGGGCGCGTGGTCAGAACGAAAACCGCATTTTCTGGCGGCACGTGATGCCCAATTCGCTGGTGCCCACGGTCAACCTGCTGGCGGTGAACATCGGCTGGCTGATCGGCAGTACGGTGGTGATCGAAAGCGTATTTGCCATTCCCGGCATGGGGCAGTTACTGGTGAAAGCGATTATCAGCCGTGACTACATGGTGGTGCAGGGCGTGGTGCTGGTGTTTGCGCTGGCGACGGTCGCCGTGAATCTGATCGCCGATCTGGTGACCGTGGCGCTGGATCCGAGGGTGACGTTATGAGCATGACAGAAAAGTTAATCACGCAGCGGCGGGTGTACTTTCCTCTGCGCTGGTTGCCGCGCCAGCAGGCGCTGCGGCTGGGCATTCTGATGTTGCTGGTGTGGATATTAGTGGCGCTGCTCAGCCCGTGGATCGCGCCATTTGACCCGGTTGCGCAGGATGCATCCGTGACGTTGTCACCGCCTTCATTCGCCCATCCGTTTGGCACGGATAACTTTGGCCGCGACATCCTTTCCCGCGTGATGTGGGGCGCACGGGTGGATCTGCAAATTTGTCTGATTGGCGTCATTTTCCCGTTCACCTTCGGCACGCTGGCGGGGGCATTTGCCGGTTATCTCGGCGGCGCGGTGGACACCGTCTTTATGCGGGTGATCGACGTGGTGCTGGCGTTTCCGTTTCTGGTGCTGATGCTGTCGATCATCGCCATTCTCGGGCCGGGGCTGGGCAGTTTTTATATCGCGATGGCAATGGTCGGCTGGGTGTCGTATGCCCGTCTGGTGCGGTCGCAGGTGCTGACGCTGAAACACCGGGATTTCATTCTGGCGGCGCGCAGCCTCGGTTACAGCCACCCGCGCATTTTACTTTTACACCTGCTGCCCAACGCACTGACCAGTTCGCTGGTGTTCTCAATGTCCGACTGCGTGCTGGTGTTACTCAGCGGCGCGTCGGTGAGTTATCTCGGCCTTGGTGTTCAGCCGCCCGTTGCCGAATGGGGCGTAATGGTTGCCGAAGGCCAGAGTTTTATTACCACGGCGTGGTGGATAACCACATTTCCCGGCCTGGCCATTGTGGTGCTGGCGATGAGTTTCAGCCTGCTGGCCGACGGGCTGGGCGACAAACTGGGAGAGCGGCCATGACGTTATTGCAGGTGTCCGGTTTAACCATTGAAGACCGGCAGGGCGTGGCGCTGGTGGACAGGCTCTCGCTGACGCTGAACGCGGGGGACATTCTCGGGCTGGTGGGCGAAAGTGGCTCCGGAAAAACGCTGAGCTGCCGCGCCATGATGCGGTTGCTGCCTGGCGAAGGGTTGAACATCCGCGCGGGAGAAATTCGCCTGAATGGCACAGATCTGCTGACGCTGAGTGACAAACGCATGACCGCCGTTCGCGGGCGTGAAATCGGCATGATTTTCCAGAACCCGGCCAGCCATCTGAATCCGGTGATGAGCATCGGTCAGCAAATTGCCGAAAGCCGCAGGCTGCATTTCGGGGCCAGCCGGCGCGACGCGCATTTGCAGGCGGTGGAACTGCTGCGTCAGGTCGGTATTCCTGATCCGCAGCGCCGCGCAGATAACTATCCGCATGAGTTTTCCGGCGGTATGCGCCAGCGCGCGATGATCGCCGTGGCGCTGGCCTGCGAACCCAAAATGCTGATTGCCGACGAACCGACTACGGCGCTGGACGTCACCGTGCAGATGCAGATTTTGCGGCTGCTGCGCGATCTGCGCGACAGGCTGGGCATCGCCATTATTCTAATCACCCACGATCTCGGCGTGGTGGCGCAAACCTGTGACCGCATTGCGGTGATGTATGGCGGCCGCCTGTGTGAAACCGGCGAAAAACGTCAGGTGCTGGCACAGGCGCAGCATCCGTACACGCGCGGGCTGATTGATTGCCAGCCCGCCAGCGACGGCGGCAGCGGACGAATGATCACGCTGCCCGGCCAGCCGCCGGTGGCGGCTCGTTTCCCCGCGGGCTGCCGGTTTCATCCGCGCTGCGCAAGGGCATCCGCACAGTGCCGTGCCGCCCAGCCCGCCATGGTTGCGGGCAGTCACGCGACGGCCTGCCACCATCCGCTGACCCACGGGAGAGAAAATGAATCTTCCATCTGAACTGAGTTCGCAGCCGTATCCGCTGCTGGAAGTTGAGGATCTTTCCGTGACGTTTCCGGTTTCCGGATTTGGCCTGAAAAAGCGCCACGTTCAGGCGGTGAACGGTGTGTCTTTGCACATTCATGCGGGTGAAACGCTAGGGCTGGTGGGCGAATCAGGCAGCGGCAAAAGCACGCTGGGCCGGGCGATGTTGCATCTGGAAACGGCCAGTGCCGGACGGGTGCGTTTTCGCGGGCAGCTGATCACCGACGGCGTCAGGCCCGATATCGCCCGTCTGCGCCAGCAAACCGCGATGATTTTTCAGGATCCTTACGCCTCGCTAAACCCGCGCCAGACGCTGGGTGAAAGCATCAGCGAAGTGTTGCGGGTGCACCAGAAAGTCGCGAAAGCGCACATCGCGGGGCGGGTGAGTGAACTGCTGATGCGCGTGGGCCTCAGCCCGGAACACGCCGCGAAACGGCCACAGGCGCTGAGTGGCGGACAGTGTCAGCGTGCCGGTATCGCCCGCGCACTGGCGATCGAACCGCGTCTGATCGTGGCGGATGAATGCGTGGCTGCGCTGGATGTGTCGATTCAGGCGCAAATCATCAACTTACTGATGGATCTGCGCGAAAGCATGGGGCTGGCGATCCTGTTTATCGCGCACGATCTGGCGATTGTGCGCCGCCTGTGTGACCGCGTGGCGGTGATGTACCTCGGGCGCATTGTCGAAAGCGGGCCGACGCACACGGTGTTTACTGCGCCGCGCCATCCTTATACCGCTGCGCTGGTGGCGGCGATCCCTGAAATCGACCCCGACCGGCCGCTGCCGGAGCATCCGTTACAGGGAGAGCCGCCTGGCCCGGTTTCTCTGCCTGCGGGCTGCGCTTTTCATCCTCGCTGTGCCTTTGCGCTTGCCGCGTGCAGGCAAGGCGCGGCACCAGAAACCCGGCATATTGCCGATCATGCTTTCGCCTGTGTGCTTGACGGCCACAAACGCGAAGGCGTCTATCCGATGACTGAAGGAATGTGACATGAAGCAAAAGCATTTTAACGTTGTGGCCGCCGGGGTGCTGCTGGCGTTGAGCCTGGTCAGCGAAATGGCGCAGGCGGCGGGAGTTTTAACCATCGGTCGTCGTGAAGACAGCACCACATTTGACCCGATCAAGTCCGCGCAAAACGCGGATAACTGGGTGTTCTCCAACGTGTTCGATCCGCTGGTGCGGGTCGATAACACCGGCACCAAACTGCTGCCGGGGCTGGCGGAGAGCTGGACGATTTCGCCGGACGGCAAAACCTATACGCTGAAATTGCGCGACGCGAAGTTCTCTGACGGCACGCCGGTCACCGCTTCCGATGCGGTATTCAGCCTGACGCGTATCCGCGATGATGCCGGTTCCATGTGGAAAGATTCTTACAGCATTATTGAAAGCCTTAAAGCGCCCGACGCCCGTACGCTGGTGATCACCCTGAAAACCCCGTCGGCGGCCTTTTTATCGCAACTGGCACTGCCTAATGCCTCGGTAATTTCTCAGCAGGCCTTCACCAAACAGGGCGCGGATGATTTTGCCGAGCATCCGGTGGGTTCCGGCGCTTTCAGTGTGAAAGAGTGGACACGCGGCGAAAAAGTCGAGCTGGTGAAGAACCCGTATTACTGGGACGCCGCCAAGGTAAAACTGGACGGCGTCGAGTGGCTGACGTTGCCGGATGATAATACCCGTATGCTGAAGGTGCAGGCGGGAGAGCTGGATGCGGCGCTGTCGATTCCGTTCTCGCGCATCGCCTCGCTGCAAAAAGACCCGAAACTGAGCGTGGAGCTGGACACCTCAACCCGCGAAGATCATCTGCTGATCAACCATGCCCACGGCGATCTGGCAAAAGTGGAAGTGCGTCAGGCGCTGGATTTCGCGATTGATAAGAAATCCATTATCGACACCGTGACCTTCGGCTACGGCAAAATCGCTAACTCCTACATTCCTGACGGCGCGCTCTATCACTACGCCGCTAACCTGCAACGCCCGTACGACCCGGAAAAAGCCAGACAGCTGCTGGCGGCGGCCGGTGTCAAAAATCTGACCCTGAAATACCTGGTCAACGCCGGGGATGAAGTGGACGAGCAGATCGCGGTTCTGCTGCAACAACAGCTGGCAAAGGCGGGCATCACCGCCAGTCTGCAAAAGGTGGATCCGAGCCAGAGCTGGGACATGCTGGTGGCGGGGGATTACGACATTTCTGTGATGTACTGGACCAACGACATTCTCGATCCGGACCAGAAAACCACCTTTACGCTGGGGCATGATTCCAACAACAACTACATGACGCACTACCACAACGAAAAAGTGAAAGCGCTGGTTGCGGCTGCGCGCGTTGAAATGGATCCGAAGAAGCGTGAACAGATGTATATCGATTTGCAGAAAATGGCGAAAGCCGATGTGAACTGGATTGATCTCTATTACAGCCCGTACCGCAACGTGACCCGTAAAAATATCAAAGACTTCCATCAGAATCCGTTAGGCCGTTTCACGTTAGAGGAAACGGTGAAAGAGTAATTTTTGCCACACCAGGGAAAATAAGTAGTACTTAAAAAAGTCAGTCTGTACCCCCCTTAGCCCACTTTCGAGTGGGCTTTTTCGTGTCAGGTATCTGCCTTTGCGCACCCTGTGCAGGGTAAATCATTCATCAACGGACCGGCTGACACCCCTTGCTTTTGAGCGGGTGCTCAAGTACCTTTCGCGCTTGAGCAAGTGCTCAAAAACTTCAGAGGCTTTTATGTTTTCCCACAACCGCTGGCTGATCCTTGCCATTGTCACCAGTACACTTTTCCTGATCATCATTGATATGACGGTCTTATACACCGCACTGCCGCGCCTCACGCTGGCTTTGGGTGCATCGTCCTCGGAAAAATTATGGATAGTGAATGCCTATCCGCTGGTCGTCGCGGGGCTGTTACCCGGCGCGGGAATGCTCAGCGACCGGCTGGGCCACAAAAATCTGTTTATGTGCGGGCTGCCGGTGTTTGCGGTGGCGTCGCTGTGCGCGGCGTTTTCCACGTCCGCTGACATGCTGATCGCTTCGCGCGTTTTCCTGGCGGTGGGGGCGGCAATGATGATGCCTGCAACGCTGGCAATCGTGCGCCATGTGTTTACCGATGAGCGCGAAAGGGCGCTGGCGATCGGCATCTGGTCCGCCGTTGCCTCCGGTGCCGCTGCGCTCGGCCCGGTGATCGGCGGCGTATTGTTAGAGTATTACTGGTGGGGTTCGGTATTCCTGATTAACGTGCCGGTTGTGCTGGCCGTTTTCCCGTTCGCGCTGGCGCTGATCCCGCGTGGCAAAGGCAATAAACAACGGCCTTGCGATTTTATCGGCTCCGCACTGGTGATGGCGGGGCTGGTCGGGGTGATTTACGCGCTCAAAGAGCTGAGCCATATCAACTCTTCATGGCTGGTGATCGTCTGCGCGGCGGCCGCAGGGGTGATATTCCTCGGCTTCTTTGCCAGAAGACAGCAGCGGGCCTTGCAGCCGATGATCGACTTCTCGCTGTTCCGTAACCGGGCGTTTGCCTGTGGTGTGGGGGTTGCCATCACGTCAATGATTGCGCTGATCGGCATCGAACTGGTGCTCAGCCAGCGGTTGCAGCTGGTACTCGGGCTGTCGCCGTTTATGGCCGCCATGTTTATTCTGCCGATCCCGGTCGCCTCTGCGCTGGCCTCACCGCTGGCGGGTATGCTGATCCCGCGAGTGGGTGTGCGCAGGATAATGGTTGGCGGTTTTGCGCTGTCGGCGCTGGGGATTGTGATGCATGCGCTGGTGTTTGATGCCGGAACCTTACTGCAACTCATCAGCCTGTTCATTCTCGGTTTTGGTCTGGGCGGTGCGGTAACGGCAGCCTCGACGTCCATCATGCTTAACGCACCGGAAGACAAAGCCGGCATGGTCGCCGCTATCGAAGATGTGTCGTGGGAAATGGGCGGCGTGCTGGGCGTGACCTTGCTGGGCGGCCTGATGACCGCGGTTTACAGCCGCAGCCTGGAACTGCCGGCAGGGCTGGTAACCGGTGATGCCGCGTATGACAGCCTCGACGAAGCGCTGGCGCTGGCCAGCCATCTCAGCCCTGAACACGCGTCCTTGATCAGCAGCCTCGCCCGTGCTGCGTTCGACCAGGCCTTTATGGCCGTGCTGGTGTCGGCTGCCCTGCTGGTGATCGCCACCGTGATTGTGGTGAAAATCGTATTACGTAAGTCGTTGGGCGCACGTCTGCCTTCCTGATAAAATGCGGGCAAGAGCGGTTGCTCAGGGCCAGCACAGGATGGATGATGAAAGAAAATCAGGAGGCGTTAAGGGCTAAAATTCTTGACGGTGCCATCAGTCTCTTTATCGAAAAGGGGATTGAGAAAGTGACGACGCGCGAACTGACCGAGCACGTGGGCATTTCGCGCAGCCATATTTATCACTATTTTCGTGACTGGCAGACGCTGTGCATTGAAGCGTTATCGGTGGTGATGCTGGCGGAACTGAAAGAGTTCACCGCAGAAATTGCGACGCTGCATCCGCAGGAAAAATTGCATACGCTGGTGCGTAATTATCTGCCGGATACGCAGGGTGATATCTGGCAGCTTTATGGCTCGCTGTGGCAACTGGCGGCGCATAACGAGGCTTATGCCGAACTGGCGCGGCTGATGGTGCATAAGTGGCTGGAACTGCTGGCGGAAATTATCCGCGCGGGGATCGAGGCAGGGGTTTTCCGGTCGGCCAACGCAGACCGGGTCACCCGCCAGCTTTCCGCGATCATGAATGGCTATTCCGATCAGCTGATCGTCATGCCTTCTGCCGAAGCCCGTCAGGAAGCGATGGACGATATTCTGGATTTTGTGGCGCTGGTGCTGGAGAAATAACCCCTTTCCCAGGCGGTTTCTTCTGGCGCAGTGGCCCGGAACATCGGCTTCGGGCAGCCACTCATTTCTGAGCCGACATCCCCTTCCTGATGAACTCTTTTAGCACTCTTCCGGCAGATTCAATATGCCGGAAGGTTTCCTGCCGTGCCGCCTCTGCATTGCCTTCCCGGCACGCATTAAGAATCAATTCATGTTCGTGCTGAAATGCCTGAGTGTCTGAAAGCAGTCTGCGCTGAAAATGTTCGTACCTTTCTATCTGATTACGTAACTCGTCGATCATCGCCAGCAGGCGCTTATTTTGACATCCGCGGTACAGCAGACCGTGAAACTCACGGTTGTGCTCTCCTTGCCTGTCGGCGTCTTCGGCATTCCCGAGCAGTGTGTGCGTGAGTTCCGTTCTGGCCAGCGTTTCGGCATCCATATTCTGCACGCTGCTAAATATCGCTTCCCCCTCCAGTAAAGCCCGCAGTTCATAAATCTCAGCGATATCCTCAACAGACAGTGTTCTGACCACCGCCCCGCGGTTTCTGAAAATATCCACCATGCCTTCCTGCTCCAGCAGACGGATAGCTTCCCGCATCGGAACACGGCTGACAGCAAACTGGCTGGCCAGATCCCTTTCTACCAGCCGCGAGCCATCAGGCAGCGAGCCATTGTTAATCATCTTCCTGAGTGATCCGGCAAGCATTTCGGCGGTGGACTGGGGTTTCAGCATCATCATTTTCTCCTGTACATTATGGAATAATGGTATACCATTTTTGGCATTAAAGGGAGAACTATCCGTCTCCACCCCTCAGTATCCCCACTTAGCAACGACAGGAGCACCGGCTATGGCACATCGCGAGCATCATTATCAGGTCAACATTGAATGGACAGGCAACAAGGGGCGCGGAACAGAATCCTATAAGGCTTACAGCCGCGATTATGAAATTTCAGAAGGGAAGAAACAAAGCATTGCCGGTTCATCAGACCCGGCATTTCTGGGTGATGCCACGCGCTGGAACCCTGAAGACCTGCTGGTAGCTTCGGCTTCAGCCTGCCATCAGCTCTGGTATCTGCATTTATGCGCCGAGGCGGGTATCAGTGTTGATTCTTATATCGATAAGGCTGAAGGGGTCATGACAGAAGGTGAGAAAGGGTGTTTCACGAGTATCACACTCAAACCTGACATTGCGATCCGTGCCGGGGATGATATTCAGCTCGCGAAGGATCTGCATCACCGCGCACATGAACTGTGTTTTATCGCGAATTCGCTGAACTTCCCGGTACTGTGTGAACCGGTGATTAGGTATTGTTCAGCGTCTTAACGGGCGGCAGAACGCCATGCTAAAAAAGAGTCCGGCACAGTGCCGGACTCTGTTCACTCAATGACTTCTCATTCCCGCCGCAAACATCAGCAGGTGAAACGCCGTTGCCACAACAAATAGCGCCAGCACGCTGCCGCCCCAGATGACGGCCATCCAGCCGACGCGTTTCCAGAACGGGGCTTTGGTGATGACGTTGTCATCCATCTTTTGAATCAGATTCATCAGGTTACTCCTCAGTGATAACCCTGATCCGGTGTGACTTTCCCGCGGAACACGTAGTAGCTCCAGAAGGTGTACACCAGAATAATAGGGATGATGAACAGGGCGCCGACCAGAATAAAGCCCTGACTTTGCGGAGGTGAAGCCGCTTCCCAGATGGAAATGGACGGTGGAATAATGTTCGGCCAGATGCTGATACCCAGACCGGTATAGCCCAGGAACACCAGTGCCAGCGTCAGCAGGAACGGCGCGTGGTGCGCATTTTTGCTGATGGCGCGGAACATCCACGCAGAAACCAGCACCACCAGCACCGGGACCGGCAGGAACCAGTAAAGGTTAGGACGCGAGAACCAGCGGGTGGCGATGTCGCTGTGAGAGAGCGGTGTCCACAGGCTGACCGCCGCCGTCACCAGCAGGAATACCACCAGCAGCGGTTTGGCGATCTTATGCATCGCTTCCTGCAATTCGCCTTCGGTTTTCATAATCAGCCAGGTGCAGCCAAGCAGGGCGTAAGCCACCACCAGCGCGAAACCACAGAACAGCGTGAACGGCGTCAGCCAGTCCAGCGCGCCACCGGCATAAGTGCGGTTTACCACCGGGATACCGTTGATCACCGCGCCCAGCACCACGCCCTGACAGAACGTCGCCAGCACGGAACCGCCGATAAAGGATTTATCCCACACGTGGCGTTTGGCCGGGCTGGCTTTGAAACGAAATTCAAAGGCCACGCCACGGAAGATCAGGCCGAACAGCATCAGGGTCAGCGGGATGGTCAGCGCATCCAGAATGACCGAGTAGGCCAGCGGGAATGCGCCGTACAGCGCCGCGCCGCCGAGCACCAGCCAGGTTTCGTTGCCGTCCCAGACCGGTGCAACGGTGTTCATCATCACGTCACGGTCGTGCTCTTTTTTCACCAGCGGGAACAGCAGACCGATACCCAGGTCGAAGCCGTCCATCACCACATACATCATCACGCCGAAGATGATGATCAAAAACCAGATCAGCGGCAAGTCGATACCCATTATCAAGCTCCCTTAGTGTCGTCGGTCAGTGATTCTTTGATGGCAGACAGCGGACGCGCAGGCGTGCGGTGCTGGCCCGGACCGCCGTGGTCAACGCTTTCGCCCTCATGCGCCTGCGGCCCTTTGCGGATCAGACGCATCATGTAGCCGTAACCGACACCAAACACCGAGCAGTAAATGACGATGAACAGGATCAGGCTGACGCTCATTTGCAGCACGTTATGGTTGGATACCGCGTCTTTGGTGCGCAGCAGGCCATACACCACCCACGGCTGACGCCCCATTTCCGTGGTGATCCACCCCGCCAGTAACGCCAGCAGACCGGAAGGCCCCATCAGAAAAGCAAAGCGCAGGAAGGCTTTAGAGGTATACATTTTGCCGCCGCGACGCAGGATAAGGCTCAGCACACCCAGCAAAATCATCAGCATGCCGAGGCCAGCCATGATGCGGAAGGTGTAGAAGATGACGGATGAGTTCGGGCGGTCTTCTTTCGGGAACGATTTCAGCGCCGGGATCTGATGCGTCAGGCTGTGCGTCAGGATCAGGCTGCCCAGATACGGGATTTCAACCGCGTAGCGGGTTTCTTCACGGTTCATGTCCGGATAACCAATCAGCACCAGCGGCGTCGGTTTGTTGTCTTTATTTTCCCAGTGGCCTTCAATGGCGGCGATTTTAGCCGGCTGATATTTCAGCGTATTCAGGCCATGCGCGTCACCCAAAAATGCCTGAATCGGCGAGACGATCAGCGCCATCCACATCGCCATCGACAACATGGTGCGGATTGCCGGTGTATCGCGACCGCGCAGTAAATGCCAGGCCGCCGCAGAACCGACGAAGAAGGCGGAAGCGAGGAACGCCGCTGTGGTCATGTGCATTAAGCGGAACGGGAACGACGGGTTGAAGATGATCTTCATCCAGCTGACCGGAACGACCAGATTGTTAACAATCTCATAGCCCTGCGGGGTCTGCATCCAGCTGTTGGAAGCGAGGATCCAGAACGTCGACATCAGCGTGCCGAGCGCCACCATGCAGGTGGAGAAGAAGTGCAGGCCGGGGCCGACGCGGTTCCAGCCGAACAGCATCACGCCGAGAAAACCTGCTTCCAGGAAGAAGGCGGTTAACACTTCGTAGGTCAGCAGCGGGCCGGTAATGCTGCCGGCAAACGAGGAGAACATGCTCCAGTTGGTACCAAACTGGTAGGCCATCACCAGGCCGGACACCACGCCCATACCGAAGTTAACGGCAAAAATCTTCGACCAGAAATGGTACAGATCGCGATAAGCCTCTTTTTTGGTTTTTAGCCACATCCCTTCGAGAACCGCCAAAAAGCTGGCCAGCCCGATGGTGATTGCGGGAAAAATGATGTGAAAAGAGACGGTGAAGGCAAACTGGATCCGGGCCAGTTCAAGCGCATCAAGACCAAACATAACAACCTCTTTTTGTGCGTCAGGTATTCCTTTCAAACACAGGCACCGGCACGGGAACCGGCGATGTCTGACATTCGCAGGTGAAGTCTTGAATGAAAGGAAAGTACAACGGGGTTTTGCGAGAGGGCGATTTAAACACAATGAACAAAGGCATTAACAGGGACGGTTTCGCAGGGAAAGTAGTCGCTGAAACACTTTAGCGGCGGTTAAAACGCCGGGGCAGAAAAACTAAATGAGAGGGAAACGGGCAGGAGGGGAATTATCCACAAAAAGTCAGAGGTCATGTTGTTGCATTGATCTGGATCAAAAAGTTTTGATGTTTTTCAAATGTAATTTCCCTGCATCCTGTAATGACTTGTTGTGTGCAAAATTGGTAACAAGAAAGTTAAATCAGCAGGGGCCTCAGCGCATTCTGATTTTAATGCAATGTAAATTTATGTCATCGATTTAGGTGATATCGGCATCAAAAGGGGTAACGGTTGTAGCATTTTTTTACATTTGCGCGGCTGGTTCAGTGAGTGCTGCTAAAAAAAATGACGCCCGAAGGCGTCATGGTAGTAAACCCGCAATCATTTCGAAAAAGGCATCTTCATCGAATGCACCACCCGGCCCGGTGGGGGCGTTTGCCGGGCGCCAGGTCCAGTGGCTGACTTCGCCCGCCCGCATAAACAACCTGCATAAGACACTGATGTGGCCCTGATCGCTGAGGCTGGCTTCCACACAGCCTGTCACGCCATGCCCATACAAAAAGACAGGCGTGAATTTCACCAGTTTATCTTCGTATTGCAGCCGGATCCCCGGAACGCTGAAGGATTTGCCTCCCATCAGAAGTTCTACCAGTGAGACATCGGTGCGTTCAACGCGGATGCCGGTGCCCGTCAGCCACTCTTCCATGTTTTCCTGAAGCAGGTTCATTCGTTCCCGGAACTCGGCAATATCCGCCTGACCTTTATTGGCAAATGAGCCGCTGCGCGGCTGACTGTCTTGCAACTTCTTTAAAAACCGCTCTTTTGCTGACATACATCCTCTGTAATTCAAAATGGCTCATCATCACATGTTTTGCTACTGCGACAGCGCCCGTGCTTCAGTGAGCCCCGTTATCCTTTTTATCGGCTGCTGGCGGGGTTTGCGTCAGCAACGCATAGCGGTTCAGCAACTGCGTGAACTGGTTATCCAGCTGCATGACCAGCTGCGCAGACGCGTCCTTGTTTTGCTGTTTTGCCTCGGCAAGTTTGCGCAGCGATTCTTCGACCGGCGGTGAGCTGTTCAGCGCCTGCTGGATAGCAAACACGGAGGATTTAAGCTGTGAGACGGTCATGTATTTGCCGCGTTGTTCATCGAGGCCGTTGAGTTTGTCTGCCAGTTGCTGCAACTGGGTGTTGGCCGCGTTCCAGCCTGTCAGATTTTCCAGCGGGAAGGCACGGGCGTTAAGGTTATCCGTCCATTCCTGCGCCAGGCGTTTTGCCGCCGGATTGTCCGGCAACAGCACCTGTGTCTGATGTACCAGCTGCGCACCGGTATCCTGCGCCCAGACCGGCGACAGTGCAGCCAGTTGGCGGGTTTGCTGCTGCGTTGCGGCAATAATCTGCGGGGCTTCTCGGCGCAGCATCTCAGCCTCGCGATGTTTAAGCGCATTGAGTGACGGCGCATTCAACGGTTTCGGCATCCCCTTTAAGGTCGCCATCAGTTGCTCGCTGGTGGAAGGCGAATAAAAGGCGTTGATGCCCGCCTTCACGCCGCTGCCCGCCAGCACGGTGATCACCACACCGGCGATAAATCCTTTCCATTGGATTGGGCGCTGAGGTGCCGGTGGCGGGGAGATCACCACCTGCGGCGTAACGGGTTCAGCCTGCGCGACATACACCCAGGGCTCGGATGCCTTGTGGGACCGGTCATCAGGTGTCAGGCTCGCCGTTGCCGGAAGAACCACCGGTGCATCGGTAGTGGCATGCATGTTCTCCAGCCGCACCGCCGCGCCGTGCATGATCGTAATCAGCGAAGCAAGCTGGCTGGCGTGTTTCAGTTCAAGGCGTTGCAGGGCATCACATAATGAAGTGATCAGTTTTTCTGCCTGATAGATTTGCGGCAGATCGCCATATTCCAGCGTCATGCTGCGCAAAATCTGCTGCAGCCGCTGGCTCAGACCCGTGAGGATTTCCATACGCGCGTGAACCGGCTGCGGCCAGAGTCCGGGCCACTGACGGGAGATCAGCGCCTCGAGGATCGCCAGTCCTTCATTCAGCCCGGACAGCCCGACAAGCTGCGTTCTGGCCTGCGTATACCAGGATGCGGTTTGCAGCTCGATACCGTTTTGCTGGAACAGGTTCAGACACAGCTGTTCGACTCTCTTCCAGTTCACATCAGGGCGCGCCGGATGGGTTAATTTGCTGAGCTCTTCGCGTAAAACGGCGTAATCAGGCAGCGCACGCGGGTCGCCCCCGGTGCGCAGCTGGCGTTCAATAGACATGGTTGTTTTCCTTAACTGACGTAATTCTGCTGTTTCATGTGGCGCATCAGCACCCGGCCTTCCGGCATAAATTCTGTGCCGAAACGCACTAAGCCGAGCTCTTTCAGCTCGGCGTCGATGGCGTATTCCAGATGTCCTGGTGTGGATTGCGGCAGTAAAATAACGTGCAGTTTTTTGATGCGTGGCTCGTACTTAAGCAGCGTCTCCGACAGGACGTTCAGCAAGGAATGCGCCGTACCCGGCATACCTTGCAGGATCTTACTCATGTCCGGCAGGCCGTAATCCGGCAGATGGCTGAGGGTGCCGGCGCGACAGTTAAGAATGCGCTGCATGTTATCGAGCACGGAGAGGATCACCTGATCCTCTTCACTGACATTATGCAGGTCGAGGCCGCCGGCAAAGTTGCCAGTGAGGATTTCATAAAGAGAGGGGGATTTTGAGTTCATTCGCAGTTAAAGTCCTTTCTTAAGCACAAAGCACTGCCGCGCGCGCAGGATCAATTGAAACCAATCCGGCGAGTAGCGTATCCATTTCGAGGATAAGTTTTGCTTTATCAGTATCGCCACGCTGGAATTGCATTCTCAGCAGTTTGAGTCGTCGTGCTTTTACTTCAAATAGCAGGGCGGGCTCCCATTGTTTCAGCGTGAGGCTATTTCCTGTGCTGTCCAGTTCTCCAAGTAAGTGGAGTGCCATTTCATTTTTTCCATATTGTTCAGCAACACGAGCCATGAGTAGCCGTATTAGCCAACGCTGGCGGGGTGTAGTGATCCCCGGGCGAATCTGCAACCAATTGAGTGCAGCTTCAATACCTTCACTGTCTGCCTGCGCCAGTGCTTCGGTTTCAAGCTGAAGAACATCTTCATCGCCACTTGCAGAGACTGCATTGGGTTCAGATTGCCATCGCCCGTCATTGTCCTGAATATCACGAGCGATCCAGCCTGCGGTCACTTCGTCGGCAAAGGGTGTACCGTCACTGTAGGCGAGCGTTTCGATTCCCGGTAAACGAAGCAACAATAACCGCAGATCCTGCTCGATAAATTCTGCCCAGCTATCATAAGGCGCCCCCGACTTGCTGAGTGCCTGGTGCAAGTACCATTGGATATCCAGCCAGAAATGGTTCACGCCTTCAGTAAACATCCTATCTGCATTTTCCAGTAATTCGCTCCAGCTTTGTTGCAGATACAGGCGTTTGAGTTGGGCACGGTAATCAGTACGGGGTGGTACCAGGCGAGTACAACCTTTAGCGTCCAACGGAGGGAGTTGGTCGACGGTGTCCCAGCGTATTGTAGTCATCAACCGGTGTCCTGATAGCCAGCCTTGTGGCTGGTCTCGCAGGTACTGAGCTAACGCCTTAGCCTGATCAAGTAACTCACGACCAGACTGTATTACCTTTAAGGACGGCATGTCCGGCGATATGGAGCGCGAATCAGACGTTGCCTGACCGCCGCTGTTTTGCGGAACAACGGCATCGAAGCCACCGGACTGGGCCAGTCGGGATTCAAGGGCATCATAAAGACCGCCCAACTGTGGTCGGTTTGCGTCTTCCCATGATGTAATAACTTCTTCAAACAGGGTGAGTGCAGCCAAAATGCGTTCAAACTTTGGCTTATCGACTTCGGGATAAAGCGAAAGGCTATCGAGGACTTTACTGCCTCCCAGCCACTCCAAGGCAGCCCGCCGGCTATTTTTTCGTGATGGCAACAACTGGTCACCATAGCGAGAGACCAGTCCGCTCAACAGTTCCAGCCCTTCGGCCAGACCCGATTCGCCGTCGCGATGCAATCGTGCCCAGAGGTAATAAGTGGCTACCCTTACGTCTTTGCATACGGTGGTCAGTAATTTCTCCGCCAGTTGGCACACCAGTTCTGTATCTGCGCCTGAAAGCTTATTAACTTCTTCACGCATACGTTGAAAGTCATCGTCATAACCGGGATCTTCACCAGTTGCGTTATCGCTGCTAACCGGGTTTAGCCATTTTTCCCACAGCGCCGTTTGCACTTTGGCCTTTTGCATCAATATATCCGGGTTTTCCTGTGGGCATAGCGCTAACAGGGTGTGTAATGTGGCCATGGGACATTCCTTTTCGTTATGGCATTTTTAATGTGGCGGGGCTGGGAAATACAAATTTCTGGATTAAAAATTGAAACCTTTTCAAACTCTATTTCGGAGTTGAAAACTCCTATTTCAACAATGGCTATTGTTTTTTAGGATGAGCAATAGTCCATACCTGTGGTTTCTTTTCAACGTAGAAAGTAAATCGATGAAAGCTTTTAGTTGATTAAAGTCTCTTTCTCCGGCCAGCTATACAATTCTTCCGGTAATCCTTTCGGGAAAAAACCTTCCGGCGGCACATCGATAAATTCGCCTTCAACCCGGCGGATAAGGGTCCAGCCGGTTTTTGCCCACTGAGACTCGAGCCAGCAATACTCCTTTTCACCTGTTTCTGAATCCACCCAGTTACTGCGTTTGGTACCTTGCCTTGCAGAGGCCGTTTGACCATAGTCTTCAGGAATAAATCTTGCGGGTGCAAAATTAATATCCGGCAAATAGAATCCTGTTTGGGTTGGAACGTCACCGGACTCAATACGTACAGATTGATCTAATTCATAACGAGGAGTTTTTTTAGGCAACTCAGATTTATCGTACATTGTATTTATATACGTCAAATCCCCCTCATCCCATGCACCTCTCAGCGAATCAGAAAGTCTACTTTCTAATTTTGATGCAATAGTTTCTAACTGGGAAATAACTAGGATTTCTTCTTCAGTCATCCATCCATTCCAAAACTCAACAATACCTTTGCTAATATTGCTCATAGCATGGCCGATATCGAATGCTTTGATGTCGTTATGTGTTCGTAGAATATAAGCTTTCATGTAACGTTCTTTCATCGGTCTGATATTAGGCATTACGCGCGATTCCCATACTATATCAGCCTGCTGCCATTGGGGGAGCTTGCGGGTATTAAGCGGCATTTCACTTTTATATCTTGCCAGGGCTTCTTCATGGGCATCTATATAGGCAATGATGGCATCACGGGTTTCGGCATAATGATCTGCTGAGATAAATTTTTCTAAAAAGTAACATTCCTGCGGATGTAAAATACCCATTATTCTTTCCCTTTGAATTAATCCGTCACTTCCTAATGAAAAACAGTAACCGGTTTAAATCAAAACCGGTTACTCGCCCAAAAGTCATTCAGCTGTTTATAAAAACGCTGCCCTTATCATCCCGCTCCAGCAGTGACCAAAGCGCACGATGAAGCTTGCCTTCTTTGTCTTCATATTCCGGCAGGGCTTGGCCTTGTCTGACATGAACATAATGCAAACTGCCGTCGATAAAGGTGCCCCAGCGGCCCGAGTGCGGGCTGGTTTCACCGCTGTATGCGGTGATACGCGCTGGTTCAGCGTGTTCGTCCGGCAATAATTTCGGGATGGGTAATTTATCGCTCGCTTCGTCAAAGCGCGCATACCATTTCATGGAGGATTCTTTATTAAACTGATGGTTATCCTCCATTGAATAGAAGTGCAGACTGTTATGACCATCCTGACGTATCAGGCGGATAATTTGATTCACCTTGACTAAAAGTGACGGTAAGCCTTCGTCATTAATTTCACCGAGTCCCGGAGGCTGTTGACCGGCTTGTAAAATCAGCCCCTGATTGTAGGACAAGATAGCGATTTCAGGAGTGTCTGCTACCATTCTGTTAACAAAAGATACCCCTCCCAGCTTTTCAACCCACCTATTCCCCAGGATGGTATACCAGCAAGCTCCTTTAATACCTTCAACTGCATCTCCGCCTTCAAGCATACCGATCGAATCTACCATCACACCGGGGAATCGTTGTGCCAATGAATACTCATAAGGGAACATGCGATGAAACTCCTGAGGAAGGGAGAAAGATATTCCTGCATAACCGCTTTCAACCTCGAATTCATTACAAAGCCAGAGCAGCCAGTCTTGATAGCGCAGTGAACCATCCTCTTCTTTCAAAAGACTCAATGGAAAGGTCAGTTTGATAACAGAGCGATCATTTTCATTATGGAAAATGCGCTTTCCCATAATGGATATCGCGTAATCTGGTGCAAGATAGTCCTCGGCAGCACTGGTCAGATGCCATGAAAAAATTTCTTCCGGTGTAAAATCAATGATTTCCCGCTTTTTTGTGGCATAATTTTTTTCGGTTATTCCGACCCAACGACCATTCATTTGCTTTTTCAATAAATCGCCAAATTCTTTATAAAAACGGTCAACACAGCCAACCATTTTTTGACGCACTTCAGGTGTATGCCCATTGCGAAAAAATACGGTAATGATCAGCCCCAGCCCAACTGCAGGGCGTCCGTCCTGATAATTGACGGTGGCATCTGCCAGCCAGCGCTCGATGTAATTTAAGTCCATTTTAATTTCCTTATTATTGTGCTGCGACCGCTGCGGTGCCGGCACCCACGGCCAGTACGGTAGCCAGCGATTCCCATGCCATAATGGCCAGCCTGATAATCAGTAAAAAAGCCGCTACCAGGGCTTCCGGTATGCCTAACATTACCACCACCGCACCGATGCCAATGGCAACCAAAATCACCCCCACCGTTTTAGCAACGCTGGTCAGCACCTGTACCCAGTCAATTTGTTTCAGGGTTACCAGCGTCAGGTCAGTGGCTTTTTGAATGCCCGCCCAGGCGGCTCTGAGTTGTTCATCCGTCCAGAAAGAGAGTTTTTTACCTGTTTTACTTACCCTCTATCCAGGCACCCCTTAATGTTATTGACAGACGCTTATCAAGTTTACTGGCTTTGGATTCGAGAGCAGATATTTGTTCTATTTCATATTCGGTCATCCAACCATTCCAAAACTCTACGATCCCTCTACTGATGCTACTCATAGCATGGCCAACATCGAATGCTTTGATGTCCTTATGAGTTCGTAGAATATAAGCTTTCATGTAACGTTCTTTCATCGGTCTGATATTAGGCATCACGCGATTTTCCCATACCATATCGGCCTGCTGCCATTGAGGGGGTTTTCGGGAATTAAGCGGCAGTTCACGTTTATATCTTTCCAGGGCTTCTTCATGGGCGTCGATATAGGCAATAATGGCATCACGGGTTTCGGCATAATGTTCTGCTGAGATGAATTTTTCTAAAAATTAACATTCCTGTGGATGTAAAATACCCATTATTCTTTTCCTTTTGGATTTATCCGTCACTTCCTTGTTAATCACAGTAACCGGTTTAAATCAAAACCGGTTACTCGCCCAAAAGTCATTCAGCTGTTTATAAAAACGCTTCCCTTATCATCCCGCTCCAGCAGTGACCAAAGCGTACGATGAAGCTTGCTTTCTTTATCTTCATATTCCGGCAGGGCTTGGCCTTGTTTGACATGAGCATAACGCAAACTGCCGTCGATAAAGGTGCCCCAGCGGCCCGAGTGCGGGCTGGTTTCACCGCTGTATGCGGTGATACGGACGGGTTCCGCCTGGCGTAATAACTTCTCTTTCTCCGGCCAGTTATACAATTCTTCCGGTAATCCTTTTGGGAAAAAACCTTCCGGCGGCACATCGACAAATTCGCCTTCAACCCGACGGATAAGGGTCCAGCCGGTTTTTGCCCACTGAGATTCTTTCCAATGAAACAATGGCTTTCCTGTATCAAACGCAGTCTTATCTGTCCGTGTTATTCCCTGCCACGCTTCAGGAGGCTCACCAAAATCTGCGGGAATAAACCGCGCGCTGGCAAAATTAATATCAGGTAAATATATTCCAGTTTCTACAGGATTTTCATTTATTTCAATACGAACAGATGGGTCCAGTTTATACCTTGGTATTCTAGGTGGTATTTCATCTAATGTGTAAATACCTCGATCAATATAAGTCAAATGGCCTTCACTCCATATTGCATCAAGGGTTGATGATAATCGGTCATCAAGCTCCGAAGCTAAATATCCTAGTTCAGAAATTTTCTCACCTTCATCACTACTCATCCAACCATCCCAAAACTCAGAAATACCTCTATTAATATTTCTCATAGCATGACCGATATCGAATGCTTTGATGTCGTTATGTGTTCGTAGAATATAAGCTTTCATGTAAAGTTCTTTCATCGGTCTGATATTAGGCATTACGCGCGATTCCCATACTATATCAGCCTGCTGCCATTGGGGGATCTTGCGGGTATTAAGCGGCATTTCACGTTTATATCTTGCCAGGGCTTCTTCATGGGCATCAATATAGGCAATAATGGCATCACGGGTTTCGGCATAATGATCTGCTGAGATAAATTTTTCTAAAAAGTAACATTCCTGCGGATGTAAAATACCCATTATTCTTTCCCTTTGAATTAATCCGTCACTTCCTAATGAAAAACAGTAACCGGTTTAAATCAAAACCGGTTACTCGCCCAAAAGTCATTCAGCTGTTTATAAAAACGCTGCCCTTATCATCCCGCTCCAGCAGTGACCAAAGCGTACGGTGAGGCTTGCCTTCTTTGTCTTCATATTCCGGCAGGGCTTGGCCTTGTTTGACATGAGCATAACGCAAACTGCCGTCGATAAAGGTGCCCCAGCGGCCGGAGTGCGGGCTGGTTTCGCCGCTGTATGCGGTGATTCGGGTGGGTTCCGCCTGGCGTAATAACTTCTCTTTCTCCGGCCAGTTATACAATTCTTCCGGTAATCCTTTCGGGAAAAAACCTTCCGGCGGCACATCGATAAATTCGCCTTCAACCCGGCGGATAAGGGTCCAGCCGGTTTTTGCCCACTTAGACTCTTTCCAACTGAATCTATGTTTACAAGTTTCTGCGTCAAACCATTCGTTACGCTGAATGCCCTGCCGAGCATCAGGTGATTCACCATAATCAGCTGGTAAAAATCGAGCTGCCGAAAAATCAACATCAGGTAAATATATTCCAGTTTGGATTGGTACATCTCCTTTTTCTATTCTCACGGATGAGTCAAGTATATAAAGAGGGATTTTTTTTGGAATTTTTATATATGGGCAAACACAATTATCACTATATGTCAAACGCCCCTCCTCCCACTCTCCCCATATTGTTATTGATAAGTTTTTATCTAGTTCTGAAGCTTGATACTCATGATGTCTAATTTTATCTTTTTCTTGATCAGTCATCCACCCATCCCAAAACTCTACGATTCCCTTATTGATATTGCTCATAGCATGACCGATATCGAATGCTTTGATGTCGCTATGAGTTCGCAGAATATAAGCTTTCATATAACGTTCTTTCATGGGTCTGATATTAGGCATCACCCTCGATTCCCATACCACATCGGCTTGCTGCCACTGTGGAAGCTTTCTGATGTTAAGCGGCAGTTCACGTTTATATCTTGCCAGGGCTTCTTCATGGGCATCGATATAGGCAATGATGGCATCACGGGTTTCGGCATAATGTTCTGCTGAGATGAATTTTTCTAAAAAGTAACATTCCTGCGGATGTAAAATACCCATTATTCTTTTCCTTTTGGTTCATACCAGTTGTTTTTATTCTCTAGCTTCGGTAACCCCAGATAAGGGCTGACCGGGTCACCGGCCACATCACCATAGCCCCAGCCGGTTTTACGCCGCTCACCGGTAAACTCTTTTTTAAGCTGCGACGGGTCCAGTACGATTTGTACCGCTCCACCTTCCAGCGAATATTCTTTGGCATTCTCATTGATTTGTGTTGCAGCCCGGCCTTCCCAGACCTTAAGAGGTTGCCCCGGTGGAACGGTGTAAACGACATATTCTCCGTTTTCATTCCAGCTTTTCCATACGGCAAAGTTTTTACGCCAGTCACTTTTCGACGTCAGCTTTTCAAACTCTGCCTTTCGCATCCAGCAAATACTATTGTCTGAAGAGTTTGGATCAATAACTCGATAGAGCATTTCACCTGATGGTATTTCAACTGCTGCCATAGAATTATCAAAGGTGCCAAACTTCCCATCTAATGGTGTTTTGCGAGATGCCAGTGATCTGATATCAGGCCACCCCTTATTAATAAACTTCTCTAAGTCCGGGGATAACTTATCTAATGCGGGATATGTTCTTTGTTTTCTGCCAACATCCACCCAATCTGGCTTTTCCTGCTTAAACATTTCCACTTCTTTTGCTGCCCGTTCACCGCCGTAAAGGTGTGCGTTGCTGCCCACATGCGCGCGGTAGGCATTGTCACCTTCAACACGCAGGCGGTTTGCCAGTTTTTCCAGTAAATCCGTGACGGGGGCGAGGGCTTTACCCAGCATCCGGTCCGCGTTGCGACGTACTGCCATCAGCATGTTCCACAACGCGGCTACGGGTTGCTTTAACGATGCAGGGCCCCAGGCCGTGACTTTATCGAGAAGTTTTTTGGTGACGGAGAGGAGTTCATCAAAAACACTTAACAGGTCGAAGACGTCCAGGCTGTCGATCACGCCGCGTAATTTCTCCTCGAGGAAACGGTAAGGGTTATAAATTTTCAGATACTTCAGCGCGCTGCGCGTGGCGGGCATATTCAGAAAATCGTTCAATAAGCCGATGGCGCCTTCAAGAGCACGGTAAAGCTGGCCGGGGTTGTTTAGCTGATCCAGATGACTTTTGCGCAAATACAAAAACAGGACTTTAAATCCGCCCTTGCACAGCGACCCTAACACCGGGAAGCAGCCGATCAATGTCAGGCATAACGCAACCCATGCCCAGTTGTCGCTGTCGTCTTCATTAATTTTTTTGCAGTTAGCCACCAGATCGCGGATATCGCAGAGCTGATCCACAAAAGGGATCATGGAAATCACCGTCCCTGTGACGACCTGTCCGGTAGTTTGTCCGGTATTGAAATCTCCCTGCAGGGTTTCCCAAATCCATTGCCCTGCAGCCTCAATTTTTCTTTGCCCGCTGTAGACCCAGCTGTCAGGCGGCGGGGTGAAAAATGCCAGCGCCCTGGCGAAATCGTCATCCATTGGTGATTGTCCCTGTTATTTCGTTAAAAGGCTGTCCGTTGCCGCATCAAGTGAGGTGTAGCGTTCCCAGTCCGGATCCGGTAAGGGTACGGGCAAAACGTATTCCACGCTGGCTGATTCAAACGGCACATTTTTGTGCAATGCATATCCCTGTTCATCAAGCTTGCCAGCCAGTACCGAACCGCTTTCGAATGTGATGCGGTAATCCGCGTTGGCTATGGCATTTGAGTCTTCATCCCTGAAATCCAGCGCCAGGTCGTATTTCCCGCCCCCGGGCAGATAGGGCATATTCAGCCGTACAGGGTTCGCCACCGTCAGCACCGTGTGCGGCGTTTTCCTGAAATATTCACCGGCCGTGCCGTACTCAATTTTGCCGTCCTGGAGGATGAGATAACTGCCGCCGCCAATCAGCGTGATGCGCTTTTTCGCGCTGAACAGGATGTCGCCGTCCACCGCCGTGAGGCTCACTTTTTTGCCCGCCGCAAGCGCTAGCCGGTTGTTCTGCGCCTGAACGTCGACCTTACCCTCGCTGGCATTCAGGCTCATCTCGCCCTTCAGCGCAAAGATGCCCATTTCCTCACCGGTGTTGACGGTCAGGTTCTTAATCACCCCGATATCCGCGTTTTTACCGGCGTTCAGAATCATGTTTTGGGTCGCCGCCAGCTGCATATGTTCGCCGCTGGTCAGCGCCATGCCTTCCGGGGCGCTTGCCAACACCACCTGATTTATCGGCTTCAGCCGTTCGCTGAACATCGCGATTTGCGCCGCGATATCGGCCTCCAGCGCGCTGGCTTCGGCGGCGGCCTGGCTGAGGGCCTTTACCTGACGCTGCAGATAGTCGATTTCAGCCATCGCTGCGCTGTTATCCAGCACCTGACCCTGCGCCTGCGGCTGGCCGTCCGCGCTGAGAAAGACGCCCTTACCACCGCGCAGGACGCCGTGTTCATCGGTGCGCAGCTCAAAACCTTCACCGCGCGGCGCGTTTTGCGCATCGAGGATATGCCCGCTATTCAGCTGGGTTTTGCCGTATTCCGTGGCGAGCTTGATGTGCTCCTCACCGCGCCGGTCCTCCATCCGCAGCTTGTTATTTGACGGAGTGCGCAGGACGTTGCGGGTGTGGTTCCGTTCCGTCACGTGGTCAGGATGTTCAGAGTCGTGCAGCGCGGCGGCGATATACGGCCGGTCGGGGTCACCGCCGTCAAAGGCGATGGCCACTTCGGTGCCGTCGGTCAGCGGCATATGCCAGCCGTAGCCGTCGCCGCCGTAGGGTTTGGCGAGGCGCACCCACAGGTACGCATAACCGGCATCCGCCGGGGCGCGGTCGCCGTCAATCCGTACGCGGTAACGCCCCTGATTATCCAGCCACGCGTAAGTGTCGCCCCGGGTCGGGCTTTCCACCCGCGCCGGTATCGTGCCGCTGAGCACCGGACGCGCCGGCGGTTCGGGGCGGAAGCCAATCGTTTCGCGGTAGGCCATGCCCCAGATATTGAGGCGGAAGTGGTCGGTGCGCGAGCCTTTGGCGACGATGCGGGTAATGAGGATACCGTGCGGCAGGTCGCTGAACGGGTAGGCCTGCGGCTCCAGCACCTGACCCGGCGCCAGCCCGCTGCCGGTGGTGCGGGCGAATATCCGGCACTGATGATTCAGCTGACGTTCGTGGCGGATGCGGGCATAAAACGCGCCGGTTTCGGCGGCGGCGTCCACGTCCTCACCGGCCTCGCGGTAGGGCCGGGCGTACAGGTAGCTTTCGCCGGTCACCGGCGCGGCGCTGCGCACCTGTGCGCTGGCGTCCAGCGGCGTGGTGGCCTCGCGGTAGTTGTAATCGCGTTTAAAGATTTTGCCGGTCACGGCGTTCCAGTGGATTTTCAGCCCCCAGACGCTTTCGGCGTGGGCATCGCTCATCCCCGACGGCTCGCAGTACGGCAGGGTGACGCCAAACTGGTACTGCTCCGGCCCGTCGCCGAACAGCACCTTTTCACACGTCAGGCGGGTGTCCGCCTCAAAGCGAAACCAGATACCGACCTCGGCCAGAATGCGTTTTATAAACTGCAGGTCGGTCTCGCCCCATTGTGTGATGAGCTCACGGTCGGGGTAGGTGTGGCTGAGGCGAAACTCAAAATCCTGCCCTTCGAGCCCGTGCTTGCGCAGGATAAATTCCGCCACTTCGGGCACCGACTGGTTCTGAAAAATAAAGCTGTTGGTGCTGTTTTCCAGCAGCCGCAGGCGTGGCACCAGCTCAAGGCGGTAAAGAGTTTCGTCGGCGGAGGTCGACAGGCGCTGAAAGTCACGGATAACGCCGTACACGGCGCGTTCGGGCTGGAAAGGCGTGCCCATCGTGAAGCTGGCGAACTGGCGCAGCATCTGTGCGGCATCGATATCCGGTTCGGGGCAGGTGACGTCAACGGTGTAGGAAAAAGTCTCGCTGAGCTGTTCCTCGCCGCGAAAGTTCAGCACGTCCAGACTGTAAGGGCTGTTCCAGATATCAAGTGAGTAGCGGGACAAACCTGTCGTATCAGGGAGAAGATTTTTCAGGATATTAACCACAGAAACCTCCATTTAATCTTTGAGTGGTAACAACGTAAGCAGCCCGTTACTGAGTTCCAGCGTGCGGGGCTTGTCGGGATCAAGCTCTTCCCGTTTCAGGACCACACGCCATGTATCATGTTGTCTGTCCGGGTTGCGAAACAACGCCACCACCGCGACAAACTGAGCATCGGGTTCCATGGGCATATCCAGTGATACATCACCGCCCGGCATCACCAGCACTTCCTTAGAGGCCAGGGCATCGGCTTTTAACAGGTTGTCGGCCTGAAGCAGCAGCTTTTCATAATCCGCGGCGTCAAAGGCTTTGCGATCTTTAAGCTGATAAACACGCACCATGGTTGCGAGCGATGACTGATCGCCTTCATCTGTGTTCATAGAAGTGCGCGGGGAAAAATCGAGATGCAGTGTTTTAATTTGCTTGTAGAAAATCGCTTTGGTCACGCCTTTGGTGCCATCGACCACTTTCTGAGTCAGGCCACAGCCGCTAAGCAGAACCGCGAGCAGAAACAGGCTGAAATACTGCCATCTTGTAGGTGAGGAAATTATTTTTGCCATCAGGGAATCCTTTTTCTTCATTCGCAAAAAATACTGTGTCCCTGCAATGTCTTGATTGCAGGATTAACGGAACCGGTATTCTCCCGACTCAGCGGGTAGCAAGGGTTCTTCATGTACACCCTGATAGGTGCCGAGACTGACGGTCATACTTTGCGGCAGGCTGTCACGTTTGCTTTCCTGTAAACCCAGCACACCGGTACGCCCGAGCTGTATCCGTCGGGACCCACCGAGCCGGGGTTCCGGCAGCAAGCGGGTAGGGACGGTGAGTTGCAGACGGGCATTGCACCGGTAGCCGAGATATACCCGCATCAGCACGAGTAAATCGGTATGCAAATGGCCGCCGGGTAACCATCCTTCAGCTTCTTCAGGATCGGAGGTCATCAGACTCACCAGTACCCGGCTATTACCGTCTTTTCCTTTGCGACCCAGTACGCTGCGCTGTGCCAGCGCAATACGGTTTTCAGCGCAAAACCCGCTGCGACTACGCATTTCCACTGACACCGGGTCATGCCCCTGAATATAAGCCTGCGTCAGGGGTGCCAGCAGATTCACCAGTGCACGGATCCCTTCTGCCGTTCGTGTCGGCAAACGCATAGTGCTTAAAAGCGCCAAAAATCGGGAAATCGGCGTCGCGATATTTTTGGCCGTGCCGGGTATCCCCAGACCAATCAGACCGAGCAGACACTGTGATGTCTCATCCGCTCCGCCAGCCTGGAAACTAGCGGGGTAGGCGTATTTACGCCAGATGCGATAGAACTGCGTCATCAGCCGATGGTTGAAAATATCCAGAAAATGCTCAACGCTTTCGTATCCTTCCCGCCGTTGGCTAATATCGTCGAGATAGCCTGTGGGTAAGGGGGCATCTACCCCATAGAGCCCCATAAAGGTAGTGCGAACAGTGGGTGTGGCGTGTACATGTTCCCGGTCGGCTTCTATGGCGCGTATTTCGCTGACCGGAAAACCCATACCAGGATGCGGGCGAAAACGTATTGGATCTGTTGCGGGATTACTGGTTGTACCAAGCAGCGGAGTTTCCCCGCCAGCCTGTTCCAGAAGCTGACAAAACCGGTAAAAATTCAGATAGGGCGCCTGCGGACTCAGGGCATCGATCAGCCCGGTACGTGTTGGCTGTGATTCTCGTTCCATCTCAGGCGTTTTCCTGTCGGTTGCAACACCAGCGTAAGCTGATTGAAAAGGTGAATATCGGCGTACAAGGCAAAGAAGCGGTGCAGCATTTCACCAAAGAGATTAACGTCCCCTTCGCCCGCGAAGTTGTCTGTATTCAGGGTGATTTCTACATCGACACCGCGCAGCATGAACCCTTTTTCAAATCGCTGGATCAGGTGGTGTTCGACGGCAACAATCGCCTCGAGCCTGCGGCAGTTCATTTCATCATCGGTCCAGTCATACAGCGCCAGGGTGCCTCGCAGCACCTCTGGGTTATCCATCATGCTGAGGAAGCTTGAACCCAGGTGACTCATCACCCGCCAGTGGAAGCGATCATTGGCAGGCGGATATACCGGCATGGTAGGCGTGGTGAGGTTGCGAACTTGTACCGGGACTTTGCCGGCTTTGACAACCCGGTTGAGCAGGGTACTTTCAAGCGCCTTACGTGGAAGCTGGCCGTTGGTCCCGGTAATACGCAGTGAAAGTGCTTCACGCTGTTCAGCAAGCTGTTCTGCTTCAAAGGATTTGCCACCGAGAATTAACCATGTGTCATGCAGGCCGGAAGGTCCGCGCTTAACACGGGTGTGGAAATAGCGTTCGGGAGCATCATGACGCATCATGCCCCCGCGGTGACGGAAACTGGTGAAGGGCACGTAGTCGTGTTTGCCGTTTTTAACGGAACCGTGTACCTGATCAACACTGTAGATTTCTACGTGGCCATCCTGCATTCGCAGTGGCCGCAAAAGATATTCATTCGCCAGCGGATCAATTTGCAGCGGGTCGGCTTCCAGTGAAAACAGGTTAATGACCGGAACGCAGTGTAACCGGAAGGTATCGGTATCAAACGGCAGGTCGTAAGGCCACAGCTCACTCAGCACAATATCGAGTTCGAACCATGTCGTTCCCGGTACCAGGTGAACATTTTGCAGTCCGTTCAGCTCAACGAACATAAATTTTGGGCGGAAGGTAAAATATTCCAGTAACAACTGATAGCCACTAAACGCCGAGCTCCCTTTAGGCCACAGGCGTTCATTTTCTTCAAATCCCATGGGCTTAAACCAGCCGTCTATCGCACGGCGATCCTGACCCAACTCCGGCTGGCGGATATACATGGCCTGAACTTTGCGGGTCAGGGCCAGATGCAGAGCGCTGCTGACCGGACTGTCGGCATCGAGATAGATTGCCACGCGGCTTAAATCTATCTTTTGCCAGTCTGCCAGCGGACCGCAGTCAAAACGCAGGCGTACGGTTGAACGCCCGTCTGTTTCAGTATGCAATTTCGCCTGTGAAACATTGATCGGCATAAGCGGCATATCCCGCGTCACCTGATACTGGCAACAGGTGTGTTTTTGCCCGACAGGCTGTGACAGGACAGAGAAGCCCCGGGGCACGATCTCCACCTGCTTGAGTTGCCGGTAATCAGGTTTCAACTCAACAATGGCCAGTGAAGGGATTGTCCGCATATAGTGTGGCCACAAGAGGCTGACCAGTCCCTCTGTGAGTTCCGGCAGGTCATCGTCAAGTTTCTCCCGCAGGCGCCCCATCAGGAAGGCGAAACCTTCAAATAAACGTTCAACGTACGGATCGCGCGCCCCGGACTTATCCAGGTTGAGCATCGCGGCCCGGTCGGGATGGGCATGGGCAAATTCGCGCCCGGCCTCGCGCAGGTAACGCATCTCAGCTTCGTAATAGCGCAGGGTCAAATCATCCATAAACAGAGTCCTGACTGAAAATTTCAGTGGTGTTGAAAATAAAAAAATAACAAAAGCGTGATGCCTGTGTTCACACACTGACACCACAAGGGGAGGGTATTACTCATCTCCGGCAGAGCCCGTTCCTGCGGGGATATCCTTATCGTCTGTCAGTACGGGTCCCGGTTCGGCGGCAACAACAGAAGAGACAGGCGCATCATCTAAAAATACTTTTTTGGGCAGAGAGAAGTTACGTAAAGCCAGCAAGGCCAGCGGGCCATTGCTCATTTCTGTTCTCAGTATGTATTTCAATGGCAGGCCGTCAGGGGTTTTCCAGACCAGCTGGTAACGGCTGCTGTCGAGTTGGGTAACCTGGGCTTTTTCCAGCAGGCGTATTAATCCCCAGTTTCCTGAAAAGTCGCCAAACAGTTGCATACCGGAACTGACACTGCGCCAGCTGAGCTGTACGCCGGGATAATAGGAATTTTCCGGCCATTTAAAGCTCTGCCAGCTTTCCATCTGGTTGAAATAATCCAGATTTTGCCCGTCGACAGCGAGTTGCGTGCGGACGACATTTTTTGACGGGCGGGCCATTAATTCAAAACGTAATCCTGCATCACCCTCAGCAAATACGATGTCAGATAACTGGCCCAGCTGGTTGATGGCATCAAGGAATGCCGGATTAAAGGTCAGTCCCTGACTGGTAATGGCATCCGGCACCCAGCGGTTACCTTCCTGGTGTAAAATGCCACCGAGTTGAGTTTTCAGGAATTGTGAGATACGTCCGGAGTCGGAACGGAGATATTGCGCGACGACAGGTAAGGATGCATCGCTGCCGGTGCTGGCGAACGGATACCGTCCGGCAAATGAAGTATCCCACTGGTTGACCACGGTACTTTGCCATTGCGCATTCAGACTGCCGGCGGCGGGTTGCAATACCTGACGCCAGGCAAGCTCCATAGGTTCCACAAACATCGCTTTCCCGAAGCCGCTCCATTCCTGACCCAGACTGGCTGCAACTAGACTGCCGTAATCACGGGTGTCGGTTAAATCGACGGCTTTACCCTGAAAGACAGTCTGAGCCAGCATCTGAGTCATCGCCTGCGGATCCGGTGCGGTAGTGACCTGCTGAAGCTTCAGGCGAACCTGTGTCACACGGGTTAAATAGGCCTGGAGGCTGAGATTGCCATTATTTACACCATTACTTTTGCCATCCATGATGGTCAACAAGGGGCCGAAGGCAGCGTCGAGCGGGCCTTGTGGTCCGCCTGTTTGCTTAATAACAGGTTGCTGTTTTTTACCCACCAGAACTTTCGCTGAATTCACCAGCGTATCGGCCAGAGCTTCGTTTTTCTGCCCCGTTTTCCCCTGCCAGGCCAGCGTATTCATCAATGCCACCATTGGAGACTGGCGTACATCTGCCATCAGCGTGAGCTGGGAAATAGCCCCCGAAAGAGATCCGGGCTCCTGCCAGCGCAGGCTGTTAACCATATTCAGCCAGGCATTGCTAAAATCAGTGAAATAACGTTCGGTGAGTCGTGCTTTTAGCGCCTCCGGGGAAATTTCTTCAGAAGCGGGTTGGGATTTACTGGTCAGAACCCAGTCAATTTCATTGCGTCTCGTAGTAACGACCTGATCGATAGCATCCTGAACCTGCTCTTCCCACGCCTGACGGGTGAACATTCCCGGCACGACCTCGTCTGTGTTGAACAGATAAGAAGCGTCGGTATCACCCACCATGTCTGTCAGGGTCATATCCGGATAGTTATTTGCTACTTTCTTTAGCATGGCCTGATACAGCGATGCTTCCGCATTGCGCTGGCCAATTTGCTTTAGCAGGATCTGCCGGACTGCGGTGACGAGGTTTTTATCCTGCGCTATTTTCCATTCCGGATGCGCGGACAGGTTCTGCCCCCAGAAGGCGATCAGTTTGGGCCCGACATGTTGCCATTGCCCGTCCGGAACCCCGGTGCGTTTTGGCCAGAGGGTCATCAGTGTCTGGCTTAAAAACGTTGCATCGGCTTTATCCGGACGTGACATCATCAGGTAGGCTTTAAGCTCAGCATAGGTTTGTTGTGTCAGGGCATCACGCTGCGGGCTGCCCGGTGGCAACCGGATAAAGTCTGTTAATTTTGCCTTAATTTTCGTGGCAGAAGCATCCCGGATTAACAGGTTATTGTTGGCCTGATACAACGGCCAAAGTGCCGCCAGTTGCGAGGCATTTTGATTCAGTCCAAAGCGCGTATACCAGGGAGAACCAGCTGTTTCCCGGTACTGTAATTTTGCAATTTCCTGTTGAAGTGCCAGCTGATTATTCAGGCGTGAGGCCAAGGGCTGAGTCGTATCGGCTGCGATAGTGGCCTGTTCATGAGAGTCAGCAATCTGATGCTGATTGATAAAAAGCGAAAGCAAAACACCCGCTCCCCAAACTACAGCCAGGGTCAGAAGGGTGCATTGCAATATTTTTTCCCAAGGCCATCCTTTTCGTTTCCCTTGCGCATTCCGGCAATCCTGAAGAATGCCCTGCCACTCAGGCAGAGCCTCCCAGCTATGTGAAGACCCCTTCTCTGCGCCGGATGGCAGACTGAACATCAGCCCGCGCAACATCATCGGAGAGGAACCCCGGGAAACCGTGGTCAGCACATTACTCAGGCCAGCACGCCATTCTTCGCGCAGTCTTTCAGTCAGACGCAATAAAAAGTCGTAACGGGTGTCCTGGGCAAGCTGGGACATCCCTTGCTCACGTAGCGCAGGAATGAGCGCATCCAGTGCGGTAATTACAGATTCTGTTGAAGTTTTTCCTGATAACAAGCACCCGACTGGTTGTGTTTCCCGGCCTTCCTGCGACCATTTACACGTGTCGAGCACCCAAAAATACACCGGCGCCTGCCAGCCAAGCAGTGCATCGGTTTTTTGGCGCTGACGCAGGGTTTCATCCAGTGAGAGGGTGCCTGGTAACTGATTACCTTCCAGTACCTGAACAATTCCGTCTAACGGACGGCGCGGACGCAATAGTCTTGCGGCCATCGCACGTTCAGAATCAACGGGCACATCCGGTAAGCCTCCCCACAAAAGCAAGGTATCGTCACCTTCCTGCCAGTTTTGCTCTGTCAGCCCCGGCACAATCTTTTCAACCAGTTCAGTTTCTCCGGTCAGCCAAAGGATCTGCACTTTCCTGCGCCAAAACCGGCCATAGCGAAAACGCATCTGCTCATCCAGACCGGTGAAAAACGAAGGTGATGGACTCACGGTATCTGAGGTCGCGGGTGCCTCAGTCTGCTGATTTTTTCGTTTACGCCATTGGATACGAACGCCTGCCTTCCCGAGGCGATCGAACATACGCTCGATCAGCCAGAAAATCGCGCCCAGCCCGGCGGCAATACTCAGACAAAGAGTCCAGATACCGGAAGGTGATAACGGGCCGATGCCAAAGGTGGAAGCGACCCATTGTGGATAGAAGGTGAGGGTGCCTCCCACAACGATGACGATAAAAATCAAAAACAGAAAGGCGCTGCCTATTAGGGATCTGATTGTCACAGTGAAGTGTCCTGATTGTCCTTAATGTCTGAGGCAGATGCAGAGACGCAACCTACCCAAATCTTGTCCGTGGCGGTTTGGACCGCAACAGCCTGTGTGATGCCATCTTCACGGCATTGTGTGGCCGCTATGAGTAATGCCAGCCACGGTGCTGTGCATCCTGTAAAACCCGTGATGTTATCGATGACACTGCACTGCTTTTGAATATCCAGCCCGAGTGCGTTTTTCTCACAGGCCGTGCTCCATTCGCTGTCAGTGAGCAGTGCACCGCCGGTGAGCCACGCTTGTCCAACGGACGCTGGCTGGAGGTTAATCCATAGCAGCGCGCGTGAAAGTGTTTTGGTGAGCGCGGCGTTTTTTCCGCACTCAGGGCGATGGATGCGTACTGTTTTACGCTCATCAGGCATCGGACAATTGGTTAACAGCATGGCTGTTGCAGCTTCACCGCTGTTGACCTCAGGCCGATTATTTATTTGAGTACCGATCACCAGCAAGGCAGAAGGGATACCCCAGGTCATATCAATCCATTGGTCTAACGCAGCAAACCCCGTACCATTCATTTGCCGCAGCGGACGGGAAAACATCGCCATGACTTCCTGTGCATGCTTTGCGTTAACTTGCGGATCCTGATCAATGTGAACATCCAGCAGAACGTAACAGGGCATGCTGGCGGGGAGGGTATCGAGTAAAGCTGATATTCGCTGTTTAAGGTGGCCATGCCACTCCTGCAGCACACTGGGTATCGTATTTGTTGTACTGCCAAGCCGTGTATGTCGGACGGCGAAGCCACCGGTTCTGGGAATAACAGATGACATTAGCGGAGTGTTTTTCAAAACAGCGCTGAGGAGTTTTTCTGTACTTTTGCCAACCGTGGTAAAGGAAACGCCACCGTGCCAACAGAGATAGCGCTGCCCACGTTGAGTTTCCTCTTCTATTAACTGCTCACGTTCTCTGTTCCATGAAGTTGCCCAGATCTGATCGCATTTGTAGCCGATACGTCGCAGGCTGAAAAGGATGCCCCAGGTTGCTGCGGGTAAACCAATGGCGGTAAACCAGAATGCAATCCCTGTATGTTCATTTTTCCAAAACCAAAGCGTGGACGTCGCCCCCGCCAGCAGCATAAAGGGCAAAAAAAGAAGCCAGCGGCGGGTATGGGGGCGAACAATGCCGGGCGCTTTGTCGGGAATAACATCAAGATTCACCGGCATAATTATCCTACTTGTGCCGTTGCAAGAGAACTAATCAGCGTGCAGCCGCAGGCACATTTATGTCCGTGAAAGGCGACAGGAATACCATTGTCCAGATAATTGGGATTACCTTCGGTAATGAATGTCGGACCGTGAAAGGGAACAGGGCAAGAGACTTTATCCCCTTTACGGGCAACGGGAATATTACCAAAACTCATGGTACCGGAACCGGTCACTACTGCGCCGCCGTGCGTTGTTTTATCGCCGATACGAATAATAGGAAGCATGATTAAGTCCTTTTAGAAAAAAAGTTTTATATTGATTACAGAGAGTCTGACGTTGAATAACTACTGCGAATTGTTGTTGTGAAATGTTTTAATAAGGCTGAGGTTGTCATTTTGTGTTGCTGAACACCGGGTCATTTTCTGCTGCAGCATGGTGCTTTTCAAAAATTCCTTTCACCACGTTCTGCGGCTGGTTCTCCGCATCCAGCAACTGAAAACTGTCAGGTTCATCTTTGATGATAGAAAACCCCAGTTTGCCGAAGTCAAATTGTGACAGCACTTCGATGGAGGATGCGGCGACATAGCCATTTTCTGGTGCAGGCAACAGGTAATGTGTTGGTGTTCCCTTGGGGGGTTCTGCCGTCACATCCGTCGGCGGTATGACAGACGGAGAAGATGTTTTACGTGAGTTATCCCCCATGGCACCTTTTGCATCCTTACTGAAAAGCTTCGCGTCTGCCGGATATTTCAGGAAGGCGAGACTCTCGCGTCCGGAAGCCAGTCTCAATGGGTCTCTAAAAGATACTATTCAGAAAAAAGTAGTAATAGGTTTTCGTGACCTTCGCGTAATTCCCCGCCTAATTTGACTTGGATGACCTTTTCTGTGATTTTTGTGATTATCTAAAAGTTACAAGATATCGGTCAGTTTTATCCATGTGATGATATTTCTTTTCTGTGATGAATATTTTATTTTTATCAAAGAATTGTCATAATCTAACACCTCTATAATGTCGCCTTTAATTAGGTATGATTTTTTAATATGTTGCTTTTTATTTTTATTATAGAGAAATGCTTTGTTGCTACTAATGACTGCAGGTAATGCATGATCAAGGTGTAATTTTTCTGGGGATAATAAGCTATCTGCATCTACGTCTGGTAATGACATCTTATAAACATATTTATCCTTAACGCATAAAGTTAGAGTCGTTACAACCTGATTTTCGCTCGCTGGCTGTAGTGATATTTCCTTGCATGCTTTTTTTAGATAAGGGATGTTTTCTGATAAAAAGTCAAAAACATACACATCTCTTGGGTAATTTAGAACCAAGGATATCTTGTCGTTTCCTTTTGATTCTAATTCAAAATCCTCTGCTGACATGTCTTTTGTAATAATTTTTCTATTTTCGAATATTTCATTTTTTTCGTTGATATATTTTATGTTATATCCTTCATTGTTTTGATAAATACTCCAATTCGTTCTGCTGTGTGTTTTTATTTCTTGGGCGGGGATGTCTGTAGCGTAAACAGCAGGGGCGCTTAAGAAACACATGAACAATGTAATGCATGTGTAAATATTTCCTGACTTCATTACCATTGTCCTTTTAGTAGATCATATGCATTTTTAATTTTATTATCATGTCCTTCTTGCCATTCACCATTGTATTTTTTTTTGCAATTGTCAGCCAATCCTTATCTTTCATAGGTTGGAGCATCCTTTTTTCCTTAACTAAAAATACTTTAAAATATTGAAGGTGTTTTAATGCACAGTAATTTGCGCGTCAACTAATTCTTGCGTAGAGGTATAAAGATGGCTGTAATACTCACCCATGACTTGGAACTTACCCCAAGAGCAAGACATCCGAGCGGAAGCCGGTCTCGGTGGGTATCTGAAAGAACCCCAGGTGACCAAGCGCCGCGCCGGCCTGTACTTGGATTGTCTGGTCAGTTATCACCTCGTCAAATTTTGGTGATGAGCCCGTCTGCGCGGCAACGGCCTCGAGGTTCCCGCCGTCGGCAACGACCCAGACGCGCTCACCGCGTTTGAGCGGCGTACCTGCGACGTCAGCGGTCATGGTCATCAGTTTGAATACCCGGTTATCCGGTCGGGTTACTGTCAGCGCGGCATTATCGGTTTCCATAGTCATCTGTGTGTTGACAGGCAGCAGCTTCCCGGCCGGTTTTCCCCATTTTTTGTTCTGTCCGCTGACGACGGTTTCGAACGTCACATCTTCACTGCAGCGGTAGTAATTTAAGGCTGTTATGTTTTTGTATACCGCCGCTGCGGGAGGCGTCACGTTATAAGCCGGTGAACACTGGCTCCACCAGGGTGGGGGACTTGCTCCGTTACTTTCGGCCATTTTCAGAAAACCGCCGTCGGAAACGGTCCATACCAGCCTGACATCCTGCATTTTGACCAGGCTGAACTGATGATTGTCACTGTTCCTGACCATTGTTTCATCACACCGTGTCACGATGTTCCCGGCGGAAAATTTTCCGGCCACTGTGTTTGAGGCAACATCTTCTTTTGTAGGATAGAACTTAACGCCGCCTTTGGTGGTGCGCTGCCGCGGGTCGGTCTGCGACGCATAGGCAGAGTAGGGGGCAAGATGCATATACAGTGTATAAAACGTCAGACCGCTGGCTGCTGTGGTGCCCGGCTGAACATAATGGCGCACTAGGACAAAAGAGCCAGAGAGATAAAACGTCCCTTTTCCCCAGGGATGGTTGGGCAAACAAACTCCAAAACTGAGCAGAATTTAAATGCGAATTTAATGTTGGGAGTTATTTTCATCCCCATCTTTAGCCGATGCCTTGCCATTATTTTATGCATCTATAAAAAACAACACCTCCACCAATAATCTCATTATTTATTATAATATCTGGGTCATTAACCCAAGAATGTACTTTTTTTATTTCATCATAAAAACCATACCATTCAAAATTCGCACTTTGCTCATGCAATTTCAATGTGGCTATTTTTAATTTTTTTGAAAAATCACTCCAATTTAGCTTCATTCCACCCGAACCCAGATCGACGGGCTTAACCAGAAAAAAGTCGATAGACTCCTTAGTGGTTTTTGTTTGCATGGAAATTACTATTTGGTTGTGATTTACAATAAAAAATACTGGACTATTATCATTCGTCAATGTAATTCCTTCATCATCATCACATGAGGGACTCCACCTCCCAGTAACATCAGAGCTTGCCATAGAACTAAATGATATCGCCATGAGTAAATAAAAAATAATTTTATGCATTCTCGCTCCTAATAAGCTGGTGAACACTGGCTCCACCAGGGTGGAGGACTTGCTCCGTTACTTTCGGCCATTTTCAGAAAACCGCCGTCGGAAACGGTCCATACCAGCCTGCCATCCTGCATTTTGACCTGGCTGAACTGATGGTTATCACTGTTTCTGACCATTGTTTCATCACACAGTGTCACGACATTCCCGGCGGAAAATTTTCCGGCCACCGTGTTCGAGGCAACATCTTCTTTTGTGAGATAGAACTTAACGCCGCCTTTGGTGGGGGCTTATGCTACCAAATACAATCTGATCTATCGTTATTATATGCCTCTAAATTTTCATTCAAACTGATAGTTCTTCCACTAATGCTTTTATAGATAAATTGGTAGTATCTGGCGCCCTGTGACATAACAATATATTGGCCATTATATTTCCCATGAATAAACTCTAACCAATTGGTAGTGTTTTCGATAGGTCGATCTTCGTCGACGCTTTCTGATTTCTCATCTGAAAATACAAGAGGGATAGGCTCCTTAGAGTTTTTATATTTCACGTAGCCAAGATGAGCACCATCATCATAAATATCTATAAATTTTACATTTATAAGTTTACTATCTGAACTAAAACAGCCTGTTTGTTTTTCAGGCGCTGATGAAGCGCTAAAGGAAAATAAGATGATTAAAATAATTATATATTTATTCATTGCCTTGGCTCGATTGCGTGAATTCTTGCGCTAATATAAGAAGACAGATTTCAATATTCAATTTCGTAAACTCTTCGATTGTGCAAACGGGTTATTTTCCTTCCTGCAAATTTTTGCACTTTATGTTTTTTTTTCAAAAGCTTGGTGTTATATTATTCTGCATTAATTTTTAAATGCAGGGGCATCAGGTGGGACAATTTTGAAATACAACTGCATATGTTGCGTATAAAAATATTGTGTTATTTTCACAGGATCTTATTTTATATTGGCAGATGCGTTACCGCCGAACAGCAAGAGAATTAGCATTGGTAAATATAAAAATAACTTCCAAAGTGTTTTGTTTTTCATTTATATCTCACGAAGTATGTTCAACTTATTTTCATGTTATTTCTAGTCAACATGCTTTTACCGATTATTTTTACACCACAAGCCAAATAGTGACATCTCTCGAGCAGTTTAGCCTTATCCAGAAAAATCCTTCCCATTCTCTTCAGTCAAGTTTTCCATCGTGACAATAGGAAATTTAGGTGTATCGCTGGGTTTTGAAGCCCCACCATCGGCACCAGGTAGTTCGTGCATTTAATCGTCATATCCCCGGAAGACCCGTGCTCGATTTTACTGGCTTCCAGCGTCAGATAAGAGCCGCCGCCGTTGAGGGTCAGTTTTTTCGGAGTGGTAATGATGATTTCATCGTCCGAGCTGGTGATGGTCAGGGTTTGTCTTGCGGTCAGGGAGATGGCGTTGTTTTGTGCCTGGATAGTGACCTGTCCCTGATTGGCAATCAGCGTGGCATCCTGCTTATGAATATGTCGATATAAGTGACTTTTTTTCAAGAATAATTTCATTCAATCTCCCATTACTTATCTTCGTGCTAAGGGAGAATACTGTTAAAGTATTCTGACTCGCTATTGTATTGTTGTTCAGCGCATTTATTCATTAAGGTTATAAATGCATCCGAACCACTCGACTCCACGTTTTCGAAGATACACTTTTTATTAATCATTACTTCCCAGGCGCTATCTAACTCAATAAGTTCTTTCTTCTTGTCAGGGTTGTTTTTTATTGCAATTGAAAGGGTGTTGTTTTTCTTCGTTAGCGCTATATTAAGAGATGCATTGCTTTTATTATTTATCTCTTGTAGTTCATTGCTCTCAGCTTTATTAAAGGTCCCGTAACTCATTATTGGCATGAGTGATATGGAAATACATATAATAAATTTAGTTATGTTCATAATAATTCACCCTTCGTTGAAATCTATCATTTGGAACATTTTTCCATAAGCTACTATTTGAAAGCACAGAGCCAAATGTCGACAAGTCCCCAGCATATGCTGCATGCTGCAGATGTGAGCGTATTGTTGGAGTGTAATCACCTCGATACCTAAGATCGACTAAAATTTCCTTAATTTTCTGTGGGATATCATCCCATGCTTGATCTGACGTAACGCTTGTGTTCGGATGATATGCTTGGATTGTCGCAGTTTTTTGACATATACGCTTTACATCATCCTCGAGTTTTTGATAAGTAATAATGAATAAATCATATTGCTGCTTTCTAGTTATTTGTAACTGTCTTATTGATGTCGGTGCTCCATTAAGCCGCGTACTTGCTGTTGCACCTGACATGCTTTGAGAACCAACCAACCATGATTTTAGGTTTTCATCTACACCGACTTCAGTTAATTCATTATTAGATGAATTATTCTGCCCCAAATCATAACCTCTGCCGATGGTGATACCTGACACCCCTCCAGGCCAATGAATTTTTCTACTAAACCAAGGGCTACTCTCAATATCATTACCTTCAGCATCGAAAGTTAATTGACCTTTAGGGACAAGCAGCCATTTCAAGTCCATACCGTCATCACTAGCTAATGCCCCCATAAACATCACCGGATGCATATGCCAGGGTGCAGGGCCCATGCCGGCGACTTTCTTCATCCAGATCATCTTATCCAGAAAGGCCTCGGTGTATTTCTTCCATTTCGAGGCATCGGGTTCTAATTTTTCCAGATATTTAGTCCACTTCGCATCCGTTTTCTCGTAATACCATTCGCTGGGGTGCTGCACTATCAGCTGATAAAGCTGGTCGCGATAGGTCGGGTTATGCACGGCATTGCGGTATTCGTCGACGGAGTAATACCCGTCGTGGTTCTGGTCGATGACATCGAGCAGCTGTTTGTATTTGTGGCTGGCCAGCGCGTTGCTGAACGCCGGGTCATCCTCTGCCGCGGCTTTGAGCTTTTCAAAAATTCCTTTCACCACGTTCTGCGGCTGGTTCTCGGCATCCAGCAACTGAAAACTTTCGGGGTCGTCTTTAATGATAGAAAAACCCAGTTTGCCGAGGTCAAATTGTGACAGCTTTTCGACAGAGTCCGCGGCCAGGAAGCCACCTTCCGGGCGTATCTGATAGTGTGTGGGTGTGCCGTCTGCAGACACGGCCGGTACGTTAGACAATGTCAGTATTCCCGGTGCTTTTGTTTTGCGCGAGCTTTCTGCCATGGCACCTTGCGCATCCTTACTGAAAAGTGTCGCGTCTGCCGGATACTTCAGGAATGCAGGACTCTCGCGACCCGCGGCCTCCGGATTGGTAAGAAAGCTGGCCACTTTGCTGTCGCTCGTCAGGCATTCAATGTGCACCATATAGCGCGAGCGGAAGCCGGTCTCGGTGGGTATCTGAAAGAACCCCAGGTGACCGAGCGCCGCGCCGGCCTGTACCGGGATTGTCTGGTCAGTTATCACCTCGACAAATTTTGGTGATGAGCCCGTCTGCGCGTCAACGGCCTCGAGGTTCCCGCCGTCGGCAACGACCCAGACGCGCTCACCGCGTTTGAGCGGCGTACCTGCGACGTCAGCGGTCATGGTCATCAGTTTGAATACCCGGTATCCGGTCGGGTTATTGTCTGCGCGGCATTCCGTCGTCAGAAACTTTATTTACCATTCTGCATTTTGACCTGACTAAACTAATGATTATCACTGTACCTGACCAACATCTCACCACAAAGTGTGGGGTGACTACGTTCTCAGCGGTAAATTCCCGGTCATCATTTTTAATTTAGCATCTTCTTTTGTGAGATAAATACTAGCAACATGGAATATGTCACCTCTTATATTTATGCTGCAATCCTATTTGTAAACCGGTCAGTCAACGAGGATATCGGATTTAATCCAAGCAATTAGTGGCCGCCTTTTATTACTGATGTAACCAATGTGAAGCCATTTATGATCTTCCGATTCACTGATGACCTTGACCTTGTCACCAGCAATAAGATACGCTTTAGTTTTATAATTTTCTTCAGGTCGTGAAAATAATGCCGCTCGTGTATTAATCATGATCTCGTTTGGGATGGAATTTAGAAATATAATTATTCCTTTTTATATTAAACTCTTGGGATCCCCACTTTTCAAGAATTCTTGGTAGGAATTTAAGTTATCTCTGGTGAGAGGGTTACAACGTAATATATTTTTAACTTCATTTTCATTTTTTGACGAGAGAGCATTTTTCATGCTCCGGACATTGGGTTTCATTGATAGAAAATCAAAAACATCTGCATCAGGTGCTTCAGAATTAGAGAGTATGTCTTCGTTTTTTTTCCAATTATAGCTACATGCCTCACCGTCCCAGTCACTTACTATACATCCACTCCTGAGATCAATAACGCTACAATAAGCTCTTTCTGAAAATTTCTTAGTCCCATTTTCTTGCTCTACGTAATCGCCAGAAACACTGTTTAAGATTAAATAAGCCCCAGAAGGTGATAATTTCGAGGTGCCATCTTCTATATAATATCGGTCATTACGGCTTAGGTCTGATAAGTGATCGTTAATCGTAAACGTAATTCTACCCCATGAATTAGGTTCATAATTATCTCCTTTTTTTTCTTCAGAAAAATTTATCTCGCCACCAATGGGGGATTTGAATGTTACATTCCCATAAACAACTGTAGGAAAGAGTAGAGTTACCAAGAGCGAGATGATGCATTTAATTTTGTTCATAGCTTTGCCTTTAATGAATTAAACCTTGCTGAGGAATCCGTCATTCTTCTGGTTAATTTGAATTCATCTAACAGTTTGCCTTGATAGTCATTATGATTCTCACCCCCAACTTTGAGGATCTAAGCTTACTGTTGGGTTATGCGTATTAAAGTTCTCTAGTGCTTTCTTAAAATCTGGTTTAACGTATCCGGGCCTGTTTACTGAGTGATCCAAAATTACTGCTCAGCCAAAGTTGCTTTTTATAAATTTTTTATTTTCTTATTATCAATTGTTACTACTTGACTTTATGCATCGTGAAGTCTTTGTACAAAATCTAATATTTGGAAGTCTAAATATTGTGGAAGAGATATTATTTTAAGTAATGCTGCAAGCGGCTTATTATGTACGGCCTGTCTGTAACTTGATTGACTACAACCTAGTCTAACAAGATTTTTTAATTCACTCGATGTTATTTTTTTCCAAGGGTCAATGCACTATCACTATAATATATAACAGATGAAGTTCCACTTCCCTCTACAGACCAACCACAATATATAGCATAACGCTCATATAATTCAGGATAGCTATCTCTAAACTTAGCAAACTGAGTTGATAACTCTCCTTTACCTTCAAGTCAGGGCTCTCGCGACCGGCGGCTTCCGGATTGTTGAGAAAACTGGCCACTTTGCTGTCGGAACGCGACGATTTCACCGTCGGGCATACAGCGCAGGTGTTGCTCCCCTTTATGAGGGGTGGGTGCATAAGCCTGCTCTGGTGGAGCATTGCCCGTCAGTGCGCACGGTGGATCGGTGATATGAATAACGCCGTGCCACATGCCTTTCCCCTCGACCAGATACAGGCCGGAAGCCTCTCTGTCCAGGCTCTGCAGCAGGTCGTCGGCGGTGTTGTTTCAGCCATAGCTATAGACGTTTTCAAAATATCAATCTGGGTATGATTTTGTTATAATCCTAGTTCCGTGAGTTTCATCTATAAAATGGATTTCTGTCTCACCACCATTAAAATCTTGTTTTATTATTAACACGTGAGGCCCGCTCCATTTATAATCAACTTCTATGCATCCATCGTCACATTTTTTTGTCAGATTCTCATTTGTGAATATAGTGTCTAATAAATATTTCTTGTAATCTATTTGCAGGCTATCTCGATATTTTTTATAAGAATTCAAAAGATCCATCTCTTGATAAAACACCTCTTTAACTTGCTCGTATTCATCAGCCTGTATCGAAGGCTTCTTTTTGAGCACTCTAAAATTGTCGTCAAAGCTATTCTTACGTGTGTATTTTATTTCACTGTCTGAACGGTAAATAATTATCCTATTCTTTAAGTAGAAGATCAGGGAATTATCGACTCTAATAAAATAAGAGAATGGATAATCGCATCCACTGGGCGTGGCTTTAGGGATAATTAAACTCACCAAATTATTTAATCGTATGTTATATCCATATAATAAATCTGAATATAACTTGGCTGTCTTTTCGCTGTGCCAGTATAATATAGGTGTTGTATTTTTTATATTGTATTTATATCTACATTCTTCCGATACGTTGACTGTTGTTTTGTCAATGGAAATTACTTTCCCTTTGAATAACTCACTTATACTTTCTTTGGTAACATATTCTCCTTCAGGAGTAATTGGTTCAGAAATCACATAATTCCTCCATGTTAAAGTTTCATTTTCGGTAGATGACGCTGTGTCATTTTCTACACCCGCATTTACCATAGCGGAGAAGAAACAAGCAGATAAGAAAGCAAGTACCTTATTCATTCTATACTCCATGTTATTAATGGGCCGAATTGTATTCGTTATTTAGAAAAATATTATTTTCTGCACGACGTCGCGCCATTAGTCCGGAATCCCCACCATTGGTTATATCTAAAAATTCATTAGCCGCTTGTTCGTATTGTTCGGCGTCAAGTAATGCAAGTAGATTAGGTGCGCCGCCTGATGATAGGAAAAACTCTCCACAATTAAACAGTAGACTAACAAGAGCATCAAACTCATGTTGATATAAATTAACTGAAATAGATCTTTTTACTCCTCGTTCAATAGCAGCAAGGTCATCATCAAATAAACTAAGAGCTTTAACCTCATCAATACTATTTTTGAATTCCTCTGGGAGTATGATATTTTCGCATCGGTTGCTTTCGATTAAGTGCCCAAATCCAATAGTGCAGTTCCCTTGAGAGTCATTATATGAGATCAGCCTCAATGACTCCCAACCCTTTATAAACTCTTTACCTTTCACTGAAGTATGTAAATAATTTATATCGAATCTATTATTTTCTTCATTGTTCTCTTTGAACGTATTTTCGTACCCTTCGGCCAATATATTAATTGGATCTACTAAATCACCACGCCTTGAAAATGGTGGATTACTCCGATTTGTCAGAGAGGGGCTTAAGTTATATGCAATGCTACCTGTGTATAATTCGAAGTGCAACATGTAAACAGTTTTATGATCTAGTATGACAGTAGGTTGGCCATGGTTATTGATCAGCCGCCCTGTGTTACCCAATTGCTGCCCTTGCTTTATTTCTTCACCTGTTCTAACCATTATACTTTGCGGATCTAATTCACCGTATCTTACAATAAACTTCCTGCCATCTTTTGTGTTGTGAACAATACTTACTTCATTGGTACCATCATAGAAGGGGAATGTCCCTAATATTTTCCCGTCACAAATGGCAACAACCGGTTCATATTCGTTAGTATAAAGATCTCGCCCGCCATGTTGTCTTCCTTCGCTGCGAGGTCTACCAAATGCTGCAGCATTTCCCCGGTTAATATCTCGCCAGTTTCGGTAAGACCATTTTTTTCCTGGATCATTTTCTGGCTTAACCATCAGTGGAAAAATAATCTCATGATTTGTTTGCTGCCTGATATATCCCATAAACATCACCGGATGCATATGCCAGGGGGCCGGCCCCATGCCGGCGACTTTCTTCATCCAGATCATCTTATCCAGAAAGGCCTCGGTATATTTCTTCCACTTCGAAGCATCCGGTTCTAGTTTTTCCAGATATTTAGTCCACTTCGCATCCGTTTTCTCGTAATACCATTCGCTGGGGTGCTGCACTATCAGCTGATAAAGCTGGTCGCGATAGGCCGGGTTATGCACGGCATTGCGGTATTCGTCGACGGAGTAGTATCCGTCATTGTTCTGGTCGATGACATCGAGCAGCTGTTTGTATTTGTGGCTGGCCAGCGCATTGCTGAACGCCGGGTCATCCTCTGCCGCGACTTTGAGCTTTTCAAAAATTCCTTTCACCACGTTCTGCGGCTGGTTCTCGGCATCCAGCAACTGAAAACTTTCGGGGTCGTCTTTAATGATAGAAAAACCCAGTTTGCCGAGGTCAAATTGTGACAACTTTTCGACAGAGTCCGCGGCCAGGAAGCCACCTTCCGGGCGTATCTGATAGTGTGAGGGTGTGCCGTCTGCAGACACGGCCGGTACTTTAGACAATGTCAGTATTCCCGGTGCTTTTGTTTTGCGCGAACTTTCTGCCATGGCACCTTGTGCATCCTTACTGAAAAGTGTCGCGTCTGCCGGATACTTCAGGAAGGCGGGACTCTCGCGACCCGCGGCCTCCGGATTGGTAAGAAAGCTGGCCACTTTACTGTCGCTCGTCAGGCATTCAATGTGCACCATATAGCGCGAGCGGAAGCCGGTCTCGGTGGGTATCTGAAAGAACCCCAGGTGACCGAGCGCCGCGCCGGCTTGAACCGGGATTGTCTGGTCAGTTATCACCTCGTCAAATTTTGATGATGAGCCCGTCTGCGCGTCAACGGCCTCGAGGTTCCCGCCGTCGGCAACGACCCAGACGCGCTCACCGCGTTTGAGCGGCGTACCTGCGACATCAGCGGTCATGGTCATCAGTTTAAATACCCGGTTATCCGAGCGGGTTATTGTCTGCGCGGCATTATCGGTTTCTATGGTCATCTGCGTGTTGACAGGCAACAGCTTCCCGGCCGGTTTTCCCCATTTTTTGTTCTGCCCGCTGACGAAGGTTTCGAACGTCACATCTTCACTGCAGCGGTAGTAATTCAGGGCTGTTTTGTTTTTGTATACCGCCGCCGTGGGTGGCGTCACGTTATAAGCCGGCGAGCACTGGCTCCACCAGGGTGGAGGACTTGCTCCGTTACTTTCGGCCATTTTCAGAAAACCGCCGTCGGAAACGGTCCATACCAGCCTGCCATCCTGCATTTTGACCTGGCTGAACTGATGGTTATCACTGTTCCTGACCATCGTTTCATCACACAGTGTCACGACGTTCCCGGCGGAAAATTTTCCGGCAAATGTGGTGGGACAACACTCATACTCATATATATACATAGAGGTGGAGAGAGTGCATCAGTAAAGGTTTTATTGTTTGACGATCTTAAGTTTTTATTGCTAGTTGTTTTCATTTAAATATTTAATGCGCTCGTTGGTTTTATCTAACAAGCATTGTTCATATATACTTGAAAACGCAGTTCCAGTCCTCGACTCATAGGTTTCATAATTACAGTCGGCATCTCTTATTTTAATCCACGCAAGTTGCGATTTTTTAAGGTAAATATCCTTTGACTCCATTTGGCCGTAAAATTCAGCACCTTCATTCTTATACTCTTGGATTTGCTGTCTATAAATATTATTTAGCTCACTATCTGCTTTAGCATATTCACTTTTAATTTTTAGATAATTATCCTGTTCACTTGAAGAATCAGCATACACAACTGTTGAAAGTGAAGAAACAGCTAGCATCAATGCAAAATACTTATTCATTATAAATATCCTTTCCGTTCATTGAATCTCTGCTCTGGTACGCCAAAAGAAGACTTCTAGTGAGAGTTTGAAATGTTGTTTTTAAATTGATCTTCTCCAGCTTTAAGATCTTTCATGAAATAGCGCCTTGTCCTCGGAGAGTTATCTCCTCGGAACGTTAAATCAACCAATGCATCTTAGACCTTCTGACTATATGAACCCAGTTCAGACGAAGTTACGGGAATACGAAATTATCATCATCGACATATGGAATATCGGTTATATATTGGCTTGTGATGTCAGCACTTCTGAATGAGCTATGAAGGCAATCATTAGACTGTACGACTTTATTGTTTTTTCTAATATCGAAAGATATTGTGTATTCTTCCTTCTCAACGCCATTAATTATATCAATAATATAACTGTACGCCCCCCTTTTAAAACCATAATATGTAACCCCCATTTCACTATCTGTAAGGCGTTTCAGTTTATTTTCTTCATTAAACAAAACAGCTAGTTCTACTTTGCCCTCCTTTTCAAAGGAGTAGTTTATTTCTTTGGTTTCGTTGTCTATAGATAGTGATACCTTTCTAGATAATTCCCCAGGTAACTTGCAAGAGATAATCTCAGTTGAGTTACTCCCAGACGCTATGGAATTTAAGGACATAAGTGAAAATAGTGTTCCAAGTAGAAATACACTAATTGCCTTCATAAAAATACCTTTTCGCATAATGTATAAGCCGTTTGGCGTTCATCTAGCCCCATATCCCCACCATTAACTCTTTTAGTAACGCTTACTACATCACTGTAACCTTCGCCATGATCATATGAATATACTTGATAGTGCAACCAAAACCATAATGCGCTACGAATTGCGTAAGGCATTTCATTTATTTTTTCTGGTTCCGAAACAGTATCAGGAACATCACCTTTCCAATATTTATTATACTCTCCCATAAACCCATAGTATTTCTCATAACCAGTAACTTGAATTAACCCTCTCCCTCTAAAGTTATAACCATCATCAGGGTTGCTTTGCCTGTTACCGTTCAATCTTAAGTAATGCTTACGCCCTATATTCTGCTCATTTGCTCGACGAACAATTTTCCCTGCTGCATTTTTCTCATAACCATCAGCTTCAGACTCAGCAGGATGCTCACGGTAATATTTACTAAACGTTTTTAATGTCATAGGCGAAAATTGGAACCCCTCTGTTTTACCTTTCATTCGCGGACCTACCTCTCCTTTAATTTGAGAAAAGAAATGCCGTAGTCTCGTTGGGGTATCTAACATAAAGGTTGGTAATCTACCGCGAAGCTCTTCAACGACAGTATTTATATCGGTATCTGAAGCCAGCGGGAAAATCATTTTTAATTGCTCATAGGTAACACCATCGTCATTAACACCCATTGCCTCCATAAACATCACCGGATGCATATGCCAGGGTGCAGGGCCCATGCCGGCGACTTTCTTCATCCAGATCATCTTATCCAGAAAGGCCTCGGTGTATTTCTTCCATTTCGAGGCATCGGGTTCTAATTTTTCCAGATATTTAGTCCACTTCGCATCCGTTTTCTCGTAATACCATTCGCTGGGGTGCTGCACTATCAGCTGATAAAGCTGGTCGCGATAGGTCGGGTTATGCACGGCATTGCGGTATTCGTCGACGGAGTAATACCCGTCGTGGTTCTGGTCGATGACATCGAGCAGCTGTTTGTATTTGTGGCTGGCCAGCGCGTTGCTGAACACCGGGTCATCCTCTGCCGCGGCTTTGAGTTTTTCAAAAACTCCTTTCACCACGTTCTGCGGCTGGTTCTCGGCATCCAGCAACTGAAAACTTTCGGGGTCGTCTTTAATGATAGAAAAACCCAGTTTACCGAGGTCAAATTGTGACAACTTTTCGACGGAGGATGCGGCCAGGAAGCCGCCTTCCGGGCGTATCTGATAGTGTGTGGGTGTGCCGTCTGCAGACACGGCCGGTACGTTAGACAATGTCAGTATTCCCGGTGCTTTTGTTTTGCGCGAACTTTCTGCCATGGCACCTTGTGCATCCTTACTGAAAAGTGTCGCGTCTGCCGGATACTTCAGGAATGCAGGACTCTCGCGACCCGCGGCCTCCGGATTGGTAAGAAAGCTGGCCACTTTGCTGTCGCTCGTCAGGCATTCAATGTGCACCATATAGCGCGAGCGGAAGCCGGTCTCGGTGGGTATCTGAAAGAACCCCAGGTGACCGAGCGCCGCGCCGGCCTGTACCGGGATTGTCTGGTCAGTTATCACCTCGTCAAATTTTGGTGATGAGCCCGTCTGCGCGGCAACGGCCTCAAGGTTCCCGCCGTCGGCAACGACCCAGACGCGCTCACCGCGTTTGAGCGGCGTACCTGCGACGTCAGCGGCCATGGTCATCAGTTTGAATACCCGGTTATCCGGTCGGGTCACTGTCTGCGCGGCATTATCGGTTTCCATGGTCATCTGCGTGTTGACAGGCAGCAGCTTCCCGGCCGGTTTTCCCCATTTTTTGTTCTGTCCGCTGACGACGGTTTCGAACGTCACATCTTCACTGCAGCGGTAGTAATTCAGGGCTGTTATGTTTTTGTATACCGCCGCCGTGGGAGGCGTCACGTTATAAGCCGGTGAACACTGGCTCCACCAGGGTGGGGGACTTGCTCCGTTACTTTCGGCCATTTTCAGAAAACCGCAGTCGGAAACGGTCCATACCAGCCTGCCATCCTGCATTTTGACCTGGCTGAACTGATGGTTATCACTGCTCCTGACCATCGTTTCATCACACAGCGTCACGACGTTCCCGGCGGAAAATTTTCCGGCCACCGTGTTTGAGGCAACATCTTCTTTTGTGAGATAGAACTTAACGCCGCCTTTGGTAGTGCGCTGCCGCGGGTCAGTCTGCGACGCATAGGCGGAGTAGGGGGCAAGATGCATATACAGTGTATAAAACGTCAGACCGCTGGCTGCTGTGGTGCCCGGCTGAACATAATGGCGCACCAGAACAAAAGAGCCGGAGAGATAAAGCGTCCCTTCTTCCCAGAGGATGGTCGGGTACTCCTTGCACACGCGGAACGCGACGATATCACCGTCGGCCATACAGCGCAGGTGTTGCTCCCCTTTATGGGGGGCAGGTGCATAAGCCTGCTCTGGTGGAGCATTGCCTGTCAGTGCGCACCAGGGCGCGGTGGTATCGGTGATATGAATACCGCCGTGCCACATGCCTTTCCCCCCGACCAGATACAGGCCGGAAGCCTCTCTGTCCAGGCTCTGCAGCAGGTCGTCGGCGGTGGAGAACTCAGCACCGGTGGCACTGGCAGGAACCGGAAAGCTAATTTTGGGGATGACGGGCGGTGTTGTTTCAGCCATGGTTAACAGGTCCTTGTTATTCAGAGGCAGGATTGCCGGTATTCTGGCTGTCCTGCTTATTCTGCTCATCCAGGTTGCTCTGATTGTTCGGGGAGTTCAGAGACAAGTTCACTTTACTAAAGCTGGGTACGTGATAACCCAGCACCGCCCCCACCATCGGCACCAGGTAGTTCGTGCACTTAATTGTCATATCCCCGGAAGACCCGTGCTCGATTTTGCTTGCCTCCAGCGTCAGATAAGAGCCGCCGCCGTTGAGGGTGAGTTTTTTCGGAGTGGTAATGATGATTTCATCGTCCGAGCTGGTGATGGTCAGGGTTTGTCTTGCGGTCAGGGACATGGCGTTGTTTTGCGCCTGGATAGTGACCTGTCCCTGATTGGCAATCAGCGTGGCATCCTGCTTATGTACAAACATGCTTAACGCTTCACCTGCGCCGATGAACAGGTTTTTCATGACGCCAACGTCGGCATTGTTACCGGCGTTCACCATCAGATTTTGTCGGGCTGCCAGCTGTAAATGCTCACCGCTGGTAAGCGCCACGCCCATCGGAGCGCTGGCTAAAATGGCGGCGGACTGCAACTGCGTCAGGCGGTTATCGACAAAGCTGAGCTGCTTTTGAATATCTGATGCCAGCGCGGTAGCCTGCGTGGCGGCGTCACTCAGAGCCTGCATCTCATTGTTGGCCTGATGGATTTGACCGAGGGCCGGATCCATATCCAGCACTTTTCCCTGTGCCTTGAGTTGTTCTTCTGCACTGACAAATATCCCTTTGCCCGCGCGTATCACGCCGTGTTCATCTGTCCTGATTTCAAAGCCGGCACCGCGCTGTGCGCGTTCCGCATCCACCAGATGCCCCATGTTCAACTGCGTTTTGCCAAACTCGGTGGCGAGTTTGATGTGTTCTTCTGAGCGTTTGTCTTCCATCCGCAGCTTGTTGAAAGACGGAGTACGCAGGACGTTACGCGTATGGTTGTCGTCGGTGACATGGTCACTGTGTGCTGAATCATGCAGGGCATACGCGATATAAGGTCGGTCACAGTCGCCTGAATCGAAAGCGATGGCGACTTCAGTACCATCGAGTAAAGGCGCGTGCCAGCCGTAGGTATCACCGGCGTAAGGTTTTGCCATACGCAGCCAGAGATAGGCGTAGCCCTGTTCCTGTTCGTCGCGGTCAAAATCGAGCTTCACGCGGTATCGGCCCTGATTATCCAGCCAGGAATAGATATCGCCTTTGGTGGTGCTTTCCACCCGGGCTGGAAGGGTACCGGCGATTACCGGGCGTTCTGGCAGAACAGGGCGAAAGCAGAGGGTTTCGCTGTAAGGCTGACCGGTCAATTGCGCGGTGAAACGACTCTTGCGCGAACCGTAGGTTTTTATCCCCGTCAGCAAGATGCCTTCATTTAACACAGAAGGAAGTGTGCCATCGACTTCCAGCACCTGACCCGGTGCCAGATGAGGGCAACTGCTGTGGCCGGTGACGGTCTTCTGAGCATTCAAGATGCGCTCATGACGCAGGCGGGCATAAAATGCACCGGTTTCTACCCCGTCTTCTGATCCGGATTCCAGAAAAGGCTCTGCATACTGATAGACTTCGCCAGTGGTGGTTTCATCACTTCCTGCCGCACTGGCAGTAGTGTCCATCGGACTTAACGCTTCCCGGTAGTTGTAATCGCGGGTGGAAACCTGTTGCGTGACGACCTGATGCTGCGTGCTCAGCCCCCAGACGCTTTCGGTACCGCTGTCGCTCATGCCCGCCTGGTTGCGTAAGGGTAAACGGACTCCAAATTTATATTGTTGCTGGCTGTCGGCAAATATGATGACGTCATGCTCAAGGCGGGTGTCCATCTCGAGATGCCAGTAGATCCCGACTTCAGCCAGTAAACGCTGGATGAAAGCTAAATCTGTTTCCCGCCACTGGGTGATAAGCTCACGTGCCGGGTATGATCTGGACAGCTGGAATTCGAAGTCCGGGCCTTCCAGACCGTGTGCCCGAAGAACCTTTTCAACCACTTCCTGCACTGACTGATTTAGATAAAGTGCGCACTTTGCAGAGTGGTCCAGTAAGGCTACGCGCGGAACCAAAACCAGCCGGTAAATCGTCTGATCCGCAGAGGTAGAGATACGTGAAAAATGTTGAATCACACCGTGTACAGCCCGGACCGGCTCCGCAACGCCAGCAATATCAAACACGGGAGCCTGCATGGTAAACGTAGCAGGTTTGAGAACCAGTTGTTCAGCGGTTAAATCGGTGGCCGTGCTGGTGACATGAATAATATATTCAAAGGGTTTGCTAAGTTGCTCTTCCCCTTCGAAGCGCAACACGTCGAGAAAGGCCGGACTTTGCAAAACGTCCAGACGATAGCGGGACTGGTTTAGCAATCTGTTGATAACATCGGAGGTGCTCATTTCTGTTCTCCGTCAAACTCCAGCGTGATCCCTTCTTCTTCATCCCAGCCCAGCGCCAGTGCGGTGGTGCGCTGTTGTCCGGCCATGCGTTGCAGCAGTTGTTGGCTCAGTACCGGCAGGATCTGCTGATTGAGCAGGCTGTCGATGTTGCGCGCACCGGTGTCCGGCAGCAGGCAGGCGGCGACCAGCGTGTCGTACAGACTTTCTTCTATAGAGCATGTCAGGCCGTAGTGCTTATTCAGACGTTTTGCAACTTGTGCCAGTTTCATCTCAACGATAGTGCGCAGGGCAACGGCATTCAGCGGACGATAAATCAGCGTCTGGAAACGGGCGAGCAGGGCCGGCTGGAAATGATCGCGCAGGATCGGGCGCAGCATTTCCTGTAGGTCGCCGTCGGTGGCTTCCGGTTGTTCATCCAGCAGCTGCATGATGTGGTCGCTGCCAAGATTGGCGGTCATCAGGATCACTGTGTTTCGGAAGTCGATCTCGCGGCCTTCGCCGTCGCGCATAAAGCCGCGGTCAAACACCTGATAGAACAGGTTGATCACGTCGCGGTGCGCTTTTTCAACTTCATCAAGCAGGACAACGCTGTAAGGGCGTTTACGTACCGCCTCGGTCAGAATGCCGCCCTGGCCGTAACCAACGTAGCCCGGAGGTGAACCTTTCAGCTGGGAAACGGTATGCGCTTCCTGATACTCGCTGAGATTGATGGTGATCAGCGATTTTTCGCCGCCGAAGAGGCAGTCGGCGAGGGAAAGTGCCGTCTCGGTTTTACCCACGCCGCTCGGACCGACCAGCAGGAACACGCCCAGCGGACCATTCTCAGAAGTCAGACCGGTTTTGGCGGCGCGCAGGCGCTGTGCCATGGCGGTCAAAGCAGGGTCCTGGCCGACGACGCGTTTATTCAGCTGGTTTTCCAGTTGTAACAGGTCAGTCTGTTCGTCTTTCAGCAGGCTGGTCAGCGGCACGCCGGTCCAGTCTGCAATCACGGTGGCGACGGTACGTATATCAACGTCCAGTGAAAGCAGCGGGGCGTGCCCCTGTAAATCACTGAGTTGCTGTTGCAGGCTGGCGATCTCTTCCTGCCGGCTGATGTCCTGACGCACATCGAGCAGTTGCTGAGTGAGCGCTTTCTCAGCGTGATACTGAGTGTCCAGCGCGGTGAGCTGATCAGTCAGCGCATTGGTCTGATGTTCAATCTGAGTCAGGCGCTCGCCGTGGGTCTGGCTACCCAGCGAAATGTCTTCCAGCAACGCCTGTTCTTCCATCTCAAGCGCGGTGATCTGCGCCTTCAGGCGGGTCAGATCTTCCGGCAGCGTATCAAGGCTCATGCGCACGCGGGCGGAGGCGGTATCGAGCAGGTCGACGGCTTTGTCCGGCAACTGGCGGCCGGTAATGTAGCGGCGGGAGAGACTGACGGCGGCTTTGACCGCTTCGTCGGTGATGTGCACGCCGTGATGCTGCGCGTAGCGGGACTTCAGGCCGCGTAGCATCAGACAGGCCATCTCGTCGTCCGGCTCATCGACTTTAACAATCTGGAAGCGGCGCTCGAGTGCGGCGTCGCGTTCAAAATATTGTTTGTACTCGGACCAGGTGGTGGCGGCGATGGTTCGCAGCTCACCGCGGGCGAGCGCGGGTTTGAGGAGGTTGGCCGCGTCCGCGCCACCGGCCTGATTGCCTGCGCCAATAATGGTGTGCGCTTCGTCTATAAACAGCAGCACCGGCGTCGGTGATTTTTGCACGGCGTCGATGACGTTTTTCAGGCGCTGTTCAAACTCACCTTTGACCCCGGCACCGGCCTGCAGCAGGCCTAAATCCAGGGTGCGCAGGCTGACGGTTTTCAGGCTGTCCGGCACGTTGCCTTCTGCAATGCGTAACGCCAGACCTTCGACCAGTGCGGTTTTCCCCACACCCGGCTCGCCGACTAAAATCGGGTTGTTTTTACGACGACGTGACAGGATGTCCACCATCTGACGAATTTCGTTATCGCGACCGAACACCGGGTCGATGTGTCCGGCTTTGGCCTTAGCGGTGACATCCAGCGTGAACTTATCCAGCGCAGCCTGCAGGGCTTCGCTCAGTGACTGACCGCCAGCGGCGATGTCATGTTTCGGGCTGGTGGCGTCACCGGCAAGGTCGGACGGCGTCCGGTTCAGGCTTTCCTGCTGTTGCAGTTCGGGGCGCTCTTCAGACAGCGCGTCCAGTACCGGTTTCAGGCGGCGGATATGCTCTTCGCTCAGGCTGAACAGCGGCCACAAGCCCTCGCAACGCAGCAGGCGCGGCTTAGCAAGCAGGGCTTCCAGCAGATGTACGCTGCGAATATTTTCATTGTCGTCCTGCAGGGATGCGGCCAGCCATCCCGCTTTTATCAGCGCCTGTAAATCATCTGAAAGTTGCGGACGGGCATGCACGGAACGCGGCAGGGCGTCGAGATGCGCGAGCAGATTTTGCCACAGCGCGTCCATGTCCCACTCGTAGCGACGGGCCAGCACGGTGATGTCACCTTCGCCCAGTTCAAGCAGCTTAAGCAGCCAGTGTTCGACCGTGATTTCCGCATGTGCCCGCGTCTGACACAGGGTCGCGGCGGCTTCGAGCGCTTTCGCGCAGTACGGGTTTAAGCGACGAAGTAAGACGGCTGACTGCTGTTCCATGCTGAATTCCTTTTTTGAGGTACGCTACCGCCCATAGCCTTTTCCTTTGCAGGAAACCCAGGCCCATAAGGTCGATGTCCGGTTCTGTTTTTGTTTGCTCAACCGCCAGACCGGCGGCTCAGAAAACAAAAACAGCAGACGGCGAACCGTCTGCTGTGAGGTCTTACGCGGTGGTACGTTCGTTCCAGGAATCGGAATGAATGATGTTGCCGTCTTTGTAGGTCCAGGTGATTTTTTCGTAACGCAGCTCGATCGCTTCGAGATGGTTATGTTTTTCTTTGGCCGGATCTTTGATGTCGTGCATTTTAGGCGCGACTTTCACCAGCTTGACGTTTTCCAGTTTGGTATTGAAATACTCCACTTCCTGGCCCGCGTCATTGATGCGATACCATTTGAACTCAGCGGATTTCAGGGTCTGACCGGTGGTCACCGCTTTGTACAGGTACGGGCTGGAGGAGTCGATTTCCTTGGTAAACAGGAACGGGGTGTGAATACGGGTACCCGTCAATTTGCCAGTGTTGTTATCGGTCGGGATGTACAGGTTGTGTTCCTGCGCAACGACTTCGATGCTGCCTTCGCGATCTTTTACGTCTACGGAACCTTTAATGTCCGCACCGCCGTCGTCTTTCAGCCACAGATAAACAGGAATTGCCATGGGTAGTTCTCCATTTCTAAGTTAAGCATCCATCAATCATTTGATGAATGTGGGGTTGCTGCTGCCTGACAGGCATCTGCCTGCGGCACCAGACTGATTTCGACACGACGGTTGGCCGCGCGGCCTTCCGGGGTGTCGTTTGTTGCAATAGGGCGCGTGGCTCCGAAGCCCTGAACTGCAAAGCAGGTCGGGGAAACGTCGCTGGTAGAAAGCATCCAGTCGCGCAGGGATTCAGCACGTTTTAAAGACAGTGTCTGGTTAGCTTTCGCATCACCGGTAATATCCGAGTGCCCGGCGACCACAATCAGCCAGCCTGGTTTGGCCTTGATATCCACCAGCGCACTCACCAGCATTTTGAGTGAGCCCGGTTTAAGCACGTAATGGCCCGTGTCAAATAGTGACAAGGAATCAAGACGCACCGTTTTAGGCGATATTTTTTCGGCCGGTGGCGGCGGTGGAGGGATGTAACGATCAATTTCCTGCTGCAGAGCCAGCCAGAGTCGTTCACCCTGATAAAGTCCCAAGCCCAGACGTAAAGGCTCGCCCTGGCGGTGATAACGCTCAAGCAACTGAGCATCCAGTTTCAATACGGCAACGGCTTGTGCTTTCGGAACGTAATTGCTCATAGGAATGATCAGATAGCGCTTCAGATCCATACCGATACGCGTAATGAGCCGGTGGTTGTTGTTAACAACAAAACCAATGGCCGTTACCGCAAAACACATCATGAGAATGACGGCGAATACCGGTGCCAGTCCGGCCCTGATATGGCGGGTAGTGCCGGAAAGCAGCGGTAACAAGGGATCGGGAAAAGGCAGAGTTACCACGCTCTCTGATTGCAGTGGCATCTGCGCATTCAGTGTGGTACGCCGCGTCAATGCTTCAGACCAAAGGTTATCGGGCACACCCGACACGGCGTCAAACCTGACACCCACGGCCACGGGACGCACCGGCGTGCTCAGGGTTTCAGGATGCTGCATTTCATCAAACACAACGTCCCGAAGCCATGAACAGGCTGCCTCAAGACAGATAGCCTGAGACTGGCGAGCGGGCTGCATGTTGATGTCTGACGAACTCAACCAGTCACTCAGCAGTGTTGCGCCTTCATCGTCGTCCCTGACGATCATTTTTCCCTCGGCATCGCCCACAAACCAGGGCGACGCAGTTCCGTTCAGCCAGCAACTGACCAGCACAGGAATGCGGCATCCGATGCGCTTTTGCAGACGATAAAACTGCTGACGCCAGCTTTTAATCGCGGCACGGCAGACAGCTTCATCGGCATGAACTTCCGGCGAAACGCTGTACAGTACAGCCATCTGGCAGATCCAGCCGGGACGTTGTGATAGCACCGCGTCAACGAAAATGGATAACGGTTTTGCGATGTCTGTTTTGACATAACAGGCAAGTGGGGTAATCCGTACCGTAGTTTCACCAAACAGCGCATCCAGCTTGTCCCCGCAAACAAGAACGACCGGCTGCGAAAACGATATCTCCGGCAGGTTTTCCAGTCGTGTCGTCTCATCGATGAACACATCATGGTGCCTTCCCCACAGCATCAGTCCAGCCATTAAGATCACTGTGATGAGGGTAATGACTGATTTTGTGGAGGCGCCAAATGGGCTGAATCCCCAGCACAACAGAAGTGCCAGACACCCCGTCATCCCGGTCAGGCAGTAAACTGATAAACGAGAACCGATGCGCATATCAGAACTGCCCCGGTAATTGCTGATTAATCAGATGTTGCAGCCAGACATGCCCGCCCCACCAGACGCCGGACACGACCAGAATAGCAACCAGAACCCAGAACCAGAGTGAGCGTAATATTGCCCCGCCACGTACCCGTCCTGATTTACTCAGCAATGCACCCGGGAGCACCACGTTGAAGGGAGTGACCCGCCCGGCAAGTGCGGCGAGGGTTTGCTCACGTTGATGAGGGTTGATGGTTTGAGCGCTATATTGCCCCTGAAAACCCAGCAATAAGACCCGATGAAAACAGGTCAGCACGGTGATATCGGGAGCCGGTTGATGCAGCACGGAGCGGATCCGTTCATATAACGCTTCACCTGCCTGAAGAGAGCCAAAGAAACGCGCCTGTAACGGTGCCCGCTGCCAGGCAATATGTCCGTTATCAGGCGCCTTGTCCCCACCCTGTCGACCGAGTGCGGTTTCATCCAGCAATGCACATTGGGCATAAGTGATATGTTCAACGCTTTCGCTATCGTAACCGGCCAGCTGTAATTGGTCCTGAACTCGCTCTACCTGAGCGCGGCAGCGCTCGTATAAAGCCTCGCCTTCTTCTGCAACCACTCCATTACGTAGCTGCACAACGGATAGCCAGGTATCGGCCAGCAACTCATCAATATCTATTTCATTTCTCATGACCGAAGCACCGCATAGAGTTCCAGTTGCAGTTCGCCGAGAAGTTCCGGTACATAGAACATGCACGTACCCGAATCCAGCATGGCCTGCGCAGAGGGATGTTTGAGATCCAGGGCGAAATATTGATTTTCCAGCCGAAGAGGGATTGCCGCGGGGACATGGCTTAAAGCGATCAGCGGCACGCCATTAAGTGCGATATTGACGATATTATTGACATCGTCCGGTGCCCCGACTTTACACAAGGCAGGGAACTGGGAAATCAGCTGATAAGCGGGCAGTGTTGAGCGTACTGACAGGTAGAAGTCCGCGTCTTCACGCAGGCGACTGTCATTAAGAGGCGCTTTCCACTGCTGGCCATTGATCTTGTGCATTTCCAGCGAGATAACGCGTGAAGGAAGGCTGGCTTCCAGTAGCTCCCCGATCAGGTCAAGTAAAGGCGGGAAAACGGTCTCTGGGGACGCATGGTCGTAAGCCGGTATCGCTTCGATATCATGTTCCAGGGAAAACGTCAGGAGACTCCCCGCCAGTTTCGATAATTCAAACCAGACTTGTTCAGGGTGTCGCACCGGATTTTTAACCAGTTCAGATAATGCTGAAACA